>JAZSFC010000052.1:0-41924 GCA_045531955.1 Lachnospiraceae bacterium
ACATGGCTACGATCCGACTTGACAGGAAAACTTCGCAAAGCTTATGAATGCAATTACCGGATCAACAGTCTGCTTACTGATTTTTGGTCTGGCAGTCTGGATGGTACTTCGGGCAAATAAAGAAATAAAAAAGATGGGAGAATGAGGATGGAAGAGAAAAAAGTATTCGAATATAACTATTCTGCGAAACAGCAGGAGGAAGTGGATGCTATAAAAAAGAAATATCTTCCCCGGGAGGAAAAAGCAAAGGAACTGAGCAAACTGGAGGAGTTAAAGCGCCTGGACCGCAGCGTGGAGCTGACAGCAACCCTCTGGTCTATTGTGGTGGGAGTCATCGGAACCCTGATTTTTGGCACCGGAATGAGCCTGATTTTGGCTTTTGAAGTGGCCATGTACGTACCGGGAATTATTACCGGAGTAATCGGAATGGTTGGCATTGCGCTGGCGCTTCCGGTGTACCGCATTGTACTAAAGAAGCAGAGAGAAAAGGCGGCACCGAAGATTCTGGAGTTGACGGAGGAATTGTCTCAAAAGTAGAAAAAACAGTACAGACTTCTTGTGAAATCTGTACTGTTTTTTGAAATTAATTCACTGCTACGCCCTTAAGTTTTATTAATAAAGTTCGGTGGAAAGATACCGGTCACCGGAATCCGGCAGAATGACAACAATAGTTTTACCGGCATTTTCTTCCCGCTTTGCAACTTCAATGGCGGCATAAAGTGCTGCACCGGAGGAAATACCGACGAGAATGCCCTCTTTTTTTCCAATCCATCTGCCGCCCTCAAAAGCCGCATCATTTTCTACCTGTATGATTTCATCGTAAACGTTTGTATTTAAAATCTCAGGAATAAATCCTGCGCCGATTCCCTGAATCTTGTGGGCTCCGGCCTGACCTCCGGAGAGAACAGGGGAGGAAGCCGGTTCTACAGCTACGACTTTAACTTCCGGCTTTTGGGCTTTTAAATATTCTCCGGTACCGGTAATGGTTCCGCCGGTGCCGACAGTAGCTACCAAAATATCGATTTTACCATCGGTATCTTTATAAATTTCCGGACCGGTGGAATGGTAGTGGGCCTTAGGATTGACCGGGTTTACAAACTGTCCTGCTACAAGACCGCCCGGTAATTCTTTTGCCAGTTCCTCTGCCCTTTCGATGGCTCCTGCCATACCCTTTTTGCCGTCGGTAAGTACCAGTTCTGCACCGTAGGCAGCAATCAGTTTACGACGTTCCTCGGACATGGTATCCGGCATAACGATGATAGTGCGGTAGCCTTTTGCCGTGGCAACCATAGCCAGACCAATGCCGGTGTTACCGGAGGTTGGCTCGATGATAACGGAATCCTTGGTAAGTTTACCGCTCTTTTCTGCATCTTCAATCATTGCTTTAGCTACCCGGTCTTTGATGGAACCGGCCGGATTTAAATACTCTAATTTTGCCAAAAGCTTTGCTTTTAACCCAAATTCCTTTTCTATATGTGTAAGTTCCAGAAGTGGTGTGTTACCAATTAACTGGTCTGCCGATGTGTAAATGTTTGCCATAACAGCCTCCGTTCTGACGAGATAATACGCGTCAATATTTGTTATTCTTATTACATATTCTATCTCAGAAACTTTCTGTTGTAAATCTGCAATAATTTTTATTTTTAATAATTTGTAAACATTTCCCCAACAATTCGAAAATAACCCCCTGTTAGAATAAGGCCATAAGATGATACACAAAAACAAGTTAGAAAGAGAGTCAGAAAACGTATGCAGGATGTAAAAAAGGAAAATTTCTTTGAATTTGAATACTCTGCAAGAAAGCAAAAGGAAATCGAAGAAATTAAGAAGAAATATCTTCCGAAGGAAGAGGACAAAATGGAAACACTGCGCAAATTAGACCGCAGTGCAGAGCAGAAGGGCACCATGTACAGTGTAATTATTGGAACCATTGGAACCCTATTGTTAGGCATTGGAATGAGCATTATCATGACAGGTGCTGCGGCACATTTTGTTTTAGGGATTGTGATTGGCGTAGTCGGCATTGCGGTGCTTGCACCGGCCTATCCGATTTTTAGAAAAGTAACAGAGGAGCAAAGAAAGAAGATTGCGCCGCAGATTTTGGCGCTGACAGAAGAGCTGGAAGGATAAATTTTAATATTTCAGAAACAAGTCATTAGCAAAGCGGAAACAAAGCTTTGATAATATAAACTCAACATATGAAAAAAGGAGATTTCAAAATGGAAAAGAAAAATTTTATTAAGTTAGTGTTAGGCGTGGTAGGCGGTTTGTTATTCTCTCTCGGTATGTGTATGTGCCTGCTTCCTGAGTGGAACATGTTTACTGCAGGTGTTGTTTTTACGGCTGTAGGTGCGCTTGTTCTTTTGGTAACCTTGATTGTGCACTGCAAGCAGTCCGGTAAAAAGATTAAGCTTCCAAGTGCAAAGGTTGTGTTAAAGACTCTTTACGGTGTATTTGCAACTTTAGTATTCGGTCTTGGTATGTGCATGGTTATGGTGTTTGAAGGAATGATGCTTTGGGGCATTTTAGTCGGCATTGTAGGTATTGTATTGCTGATGTTCCTGATTCCGATGTGCTTCGGCTTTAAGAAGGCAGAGTAAAATTTAAAATAGATGAAAATGTAAACTCTGACAGAAATAATATTCTGTCGGAGTTTATTTTTTCTCCTGATGGGCATACTGTTAGACAGGATAGGAAAATTCTATCATATATGTAAAAGTTTGCAAAAAGGAGAGATAGCATGAACTACTTAGAAATTGAAAAAGTAATCGGCCGGGAAATTTTAGATTCCCGCGGCAACCCGACAGTAGAGGCAGAGGTAACACTGGCTGACGGAACTGTGGCAAGAGGTACCGCACCAAGCGGAGCTTCCACGGGGGAGTTTGAGGCACTGGAGCTTCGCGACGGCGATAAGAAGAGATACCTGGGTAAGGGCGTAACCAAGGCTGTGGAGAACATCAATACAAAGATTGCAAAGGCTATTGTGGGTATGGATGCTTCCGACATTTATGCAGTAGATAAGGCTATGATAGAGGCAGACGGAACCAAGGATAAATCCAAGCTTGGTGCCAACGCCATTCTTGCAGTATCCATTGCAACGACAAGAGCAGCGGCGACTGCTATGGGACTTCCGTTGTACCGCTTTCTTGGCGGAATTTCCGGTAACCGTCTTCCGGTGCCGATGATGAATATTTTAAATGGCGGAGCTCATGCGGCAAATAATTTGGATGTACAGGAGTTCATGATAATGCCGATAGGGGCAGGAAACTTCGAAGAAGCTTTAAGGTGGTGTGCAGAGGTATTTCATATGTTGTCAGCTTTATTAAAATCAAAAGGACTGGCTACCTCTGTTGGGGATGAGGGAGGCTTTGCTCCGAATTTGACCAATGATGAGGAAGCAATCAGATATATTTTGGAGGCAATCAAACAAGCCGGTTATGAAGCCGGAAAAGATAAAGATTTTATGATTGCCATAGATGCGGCAGCCAGTGAGTGGAAAGGAGAAAAGAAAGGGGAATATATACTCCCGAAGGCAGGTACAAAATATACCTCTGAAAAGCTGATTGCCCATTGGATGCATTTGGTGGAAAAATATCCGATTATTTCTATTGAAGATGCCTTGGATGAAGAAGACTGGGAAGGTTGGAAGATGCTTACCGGAGTACTTGGAAAAAAGGTGCAGTTGGTAGGAGATGACCTGTTTGTAACAAATACAGAACGTTTAAAGAAGGGCATTGAAAACAAATGCGGCAACAGTATACTAATTAAGTTAAACCAAATCGGCACAGTATCTGAAACCTTGGAGGCAATAAAGATGGCACATGCAGCGGGATACACTGCCATTTCCTCCCACCGTTCCGGTGAAACGGAGGACACTACCATTGCGGATTTGGCAGTGGCGTTAAATATGGGACAGATTAAAACCGGAGCCCCAAGCCGTTCGGAGAGAGTGGCAAAATATAATCAACTTTTGCGAATTGAAAACGAACTGGGAGATAATGCGGTATACGCAGGAATAACGGCATTTCAGATATAAAAAAAGGAAGATGGGACGCCATCTTCCTTTTGGGTTTAGCTGATATCAGCATGTAACAGGCTTTTTCGTATTAAACGGTAGGCAGGATGCTCTGCCTGACGGTATGCATCACTGTGATGTACAGGATGCATGCCGTTATTTTTATATGCCACATAAAACTCTTTCCACTCGTCCAGAGAGAAAGGAAAAATATTTTTGGCAATCAGTTTCTCGGCGGATTTTGCGCAGTTGTTCAATGCTGTCCGGGTTCCTTCTGTATGGAAGCCGGCGGTAGCAACAAACAACTCAAACAGTTCTTCCGGATGAAATCCCCGGGCTTTCCAGGCACCAAGATTGACGCGGCAGAAATCTTCGGAAATTGGTTCATACAGCGGAATGTCGTGAGAAGCAGGTGTTGCTTCATATTCGCGGTAGAAATATTGTTTTGCTTTCTCGATATCCAGAAGCATATGTTCGGCACCGAAAACGGCCTGATAGCACATTTTTACAAGATCCTGCATCTGCATGGAGGGATGCAATTCGAACTGCTTTTTTAAGTAATAACTAAATTCCATAGATTCCTCCTTTGGTTTATTTTGCGATTATTTGTAACAAATAATGGGTAGTTCCCAGAGATTCTGCCGGATAATAGGTCATCTCACCGGAAAAATTCAAAGTGCGATAGACCAGTTCCAAAAGAGAGCTTTCGGTAAGGGAACCGTCTGCAGGGTATACCAACAAGATGGTATTCTGTTCCTTCTGGGCAAGAATTAATTCAGTGGCTTCTGTGATGTTATTACAGAAAAAACCGGTATAAGGATATAAGCGGTATGATGTATCATCACAATTATGAGGCATTCCGCATTCGCAGGACCAATCTGCATGGTCTTCTAAACTGGCAAGGTCGGAATCCGTCATCAGAAAGTGAGTGTAGATAACAAAACCGGACCGGTCAGGAGCCGGATCGTCCCAGGTAACGTCCATGTGATACCAGTTACCATCCAGTTGAACCAGATTCCATGCATGAAGATCATTCCATACATATTCACAAGGAATATCTGCTATCATCATCAGAAGCTGGAAGGTGGAAGCATATCCGGAGCAGACAGCCGTACCGTTTAGCAATGTGCCTGCAGCACTGTGGGACGGTCCTCCGGAACCGGAGACAGCGGTAGCTGTATCGTAGGACGTATTTGATACAATATAATCATGGGCGGCTGTAACAGCTTCAATATCCGAAAGCGAAGTCAATTGCAACTCATCCGCAATGAGATAAAGTTTTTCATAAGTAAGCAGCTCGGTATCGGATAAAAAGGAAGTATCTCCCGTCCGTACTGCATAACGGAGGGCTAGGTCGGTCTGCGTTGATGTTAAGTCGGAAAAACGTAAATAGTATCCGTTGTGGTACTGAGTCAGACTTTCTGCTTCCAGAGAAAGAATTTCTGGATACAGATCCAAGTAGTCCTTTAGAGGACGAAGCATGGAAAGATCCTTTACAAAAAGGCCGAATTTATAGTAACCGTCCAATGCCATTTGGAACAGATGGCGAGTTGCTTCCTGTTCTGAGGAAAGAAGAGGCTCTTCTAAAATTGTATTTTTACGGTAGGTTAATTCCGGCAAGCCTTCCGGAACTGCGGGAGTCGGAGTTGGCGTCGGTGTATTTGTCGGAGTCGGCGTCGGTGTGCTCGTCGGAGTCGGCGTTGGTGTATTCGTCGGAATCGGTGCTGCGGTGAATGCCGGAGCAGGTTCCGTTATTTGCGCCGGAGAAATTGTTTGAGGTTCCGGCTTGCCACATGCGGCAAACAACACGAAAAAGATAATTGCCGGCAGGAAACGTTTTAAGGTTTGAAATGTCATGCTTTCATATCTCCTCTTGCCAATAATTCTTTATATTCTTTCGGGGACAAACCATATTCTTTTTTGAACGCCCGGTAAAAGCTGGAATAATCACTGAACCCGCAGCGTAAGGATGCTTCCATAATATCTGCATTACTGAGGATGGCGTCCCGGCATTGCTCCAGCCGCTTTTTCATAATATATTGATGTACGGACATTCCCAAGTTTTCCTTAAATACATGGGCAATGTGGTACTTGTTCACATAAAACTCATTGGATAACCGTTCCAGGGATAAGTCCTCTTCCAGATGACCTTCAATAAAGGAAATCAGATTTTGATACAGACTTTGTTCTTCTTTTTGCGTTGCCGGATGTTCCTGTTCGTAGACGGTCCGGTTGACGTGCAGTAATAAGTCGTTGATGCAGAGCAAAATCTTGGCTTCTTTACCAAAACGGTCAAAATGGATTTCTTCCAGAATCTGAAATACCTTTGATTTAATGGTATTAAAGGCAATGACATCGTAATGATATACATACTGCTTGGTAATGGAGACATGTTGCATCAGGTATCCGTAGTCGGAAGAAAGCTGCATCAACTGGTTACAATAGTCTCTTGTAATCCAGAAGACGATACGTTGGTAAGGCAGCTCCTCGTTTTTTAGTTCAATGTGATGTTTTACCAGTGGCGGAATTAAAACCATGTCTCCTGGATGTAGGTTATAGCGGACTCCGCTAATCTCTATGTCTGCTTCCCCACCCAGAAAAAAATAGAATTCATAATAATCGTGGGTGTGGTTTTTCTGCTTGGACATATGGGTATCATCATAGTAATAAATTTCAAAGTCCTTGGACAACATATATTGTCGCGGACTGAAAGTAGTACGTAGGTATTTTTTCATGGAAATCCCCTCTTCAATGCTTTTGAAATATTCTTTTGCAGGAAGTGTTCGATGGGTCGTCTCAAGGTTTTGTGGCGGTATGATTTAAATGATTATATTTTTCTTTTTTTGGCTGCATTTGTATTCTGAGTTTTCTGCTTTCAGCATTAGCAGAAAGAAGAAAAATCATAATGCAAATTCCAATCAAGAAAATAAAATTTACAAACTCATCCTACCACAAAACCGCAACTTTTGCAATGTCCACAACAAAACTGCCAATGGTAATTTTTTTTGATTTCGGTTAACATGTATACAAGTGGTCGGAATACGAATATTCCGGCACTTTACAAGAAAAAATAATATTGTAAAAGCAAACGAAAGCGAGGGTATTTACTTATGGAAATGACATTAAGATGGTATGGTTCTAAGTTTGACACAGTAACATTAAAGCAGATTAGACAGATTCCTGGTGTGCATGGGGTTATCACCACTTTGTATGATACAGCTCCTGGTGAAGTTTGGAGCAGAGAGCGCATCCGTGCCATGAAGGATGAAGTAGAGGCTGCAGGTCTTCGTGTGGCAGGTATCGAAAGCGTAAATATTCACGATGCTATCAAGACAGGTGCTCCGGAAAGAGAGCAGTATATTGCTAACTATATTGAAACATTAGAAAATTTAGGTAAAGAAGACATTCATCTGGTATGCTACAATTTCATGCCGGTATTTGACTGGACACGTACTGAACTGGCTCGTATGAGACCGGACGGTTCCACAGTTCTTGCATATACGCAGGAAGCAGTTGATGCTATCAATCCGGAAGCTATGTTTGAATCCATCGCAGGTGACATGAACGGCACCGTTATGCCGGGTTGGGAGCCGGAGCGTATGGCAAGAGTAAAAGAACTGTTTGAAGAGTATAAGGACGTTACCGACGAAAAGTTATTTGAGAACTTAAAGTACTTCCTTGAGAAGATTATGCCGGTTTGTGACAAGTACGACATCAACATGGCAATTCATCCGGACGATCCTGCATGGAGTGTATTCGGTCTTCCGAGAATCATCATCAACAAGAAGAACATTCTTCGTATGATGCAGATGGTGGACAACCCTCATAACGGTGTTACCTTCTGTTCCGGTTCTTATGGTACCAACTTAGATAACGACCTTCCTGACATGATTCGTTCTTTAAAGGGAAGAATTCATTTTGCGCATGTTCGTAACTTAAAGTTTAACAGTCCGACCGACTTCGAAGAAGCAGCACATCTTTCCGCAGACGGTACCTTTGATATGTACGAAATCATGAAGGCTCTTTATGATATCGGCTTTACCGGCCCAATCCGTCCTGACCACGGCCGTATGATTTGGGATGAAGTTGCTATGCCTGGTTACGGTCTGTATGACAGAGCCCTTGGTGCAACTTATCTTAATGGCCTTTGGGAAGCAATTGAAAAGAGTTCCACAAGAAAGTAATTTGACGTTTGTGTAAAAATAGCTTTTGCCCTTACGATATCCGTGTCCGCCTGACTCCTCCAACAGTTGTACACCCAGCCCGGAACAAGCAAAAAAGATGCTTGTCCGTACTGTTTGTACAACCGTAGTTTGAGATGTCGGACACTTGGATATTGTAAAGTCCAAAAGCTGATGGTTTACGGCAAAACGTCATATTATGTTCTTGTGTTATAGGAGGATTAGTTAGATGATTTTAAGTAAGAGTGGTTTAGAAAATAAGGCGCAGTGGGAAGCAGCGGGATATGCTCTTCCTAAGTTTGACCGCGAAGCAGTAACCAAGGCAACTAAGGAAAATCCATTCTGGATTCATTTTGGTGCCGGTAATATTTTCCGTGCGTTTCAGGCAAACGTAATGCAGAATCTGTTAAATGACGGTTCCTTTGACAAAGGCCTTATTGTAGCGGAAGGTTTTGACTATGAAATCGTAGAGAAGATGAACCGTCCGCATGATGATTATACTATTTTAGTTACTTTAAAGGCAGACGGTAATATTGAGAAGACTGTAGTAGGAAGTGTAGTAGAATCTTGTATTTTGGATTCTGAAAATGCGGCAGAATATGACCGACTAAAAGAAATTTTCACTAAGAAGTCCCTGCAGATGGTATCCTTCACTATTACTGAAAAGGGTTACAGCCTGGTGAACGGTAAGGGCGAATTACTTCCTGCAGTAGAGGCAGACTTTGCGGCAGGTCCAAACAAGCCTGCAAGCTACATCGGTAAGGTGGCATCCTTACTGTACACACGTTTCTTAAACGGTGCTACACCAATTGCTATGGTAAGTATGGATAACTGCTCTCATAACGGTGATAAGTTATATGCTGCTATCAAGGCATTTGCAGAAAAGTGGACCGAAAACGGCACCGCAGAAGCCGGATTCTTAGGTTATATTAACGATAGAAATAAGGTGTCTTTCCCTTGGTCTATGATTGATAAGATTACACCAAGACCGGATGCTTCCGTAGAAGAAATCTTAAAGAAGGATGGTATCGAAGGTTTAGAGCCTGTTATCACTTCTAAGAACACCTACGTAGCTCCTTTTGTAAACGCAGAAGAGTGTGAATATCTGGTTATCGAAGACTGGTTCCCGAATGGCAGACCTGCTCTTGAAAAGGGCGGTTTAATGTTCACTGACCGTGAAACCGTAGATAAGGTAGAGAAGATGAAGGTTTGCACCTGCTTAAATCCTCTTCATACCGCATTGGCTGTTTACGGCTGTCTCCTTGGTTATGACAAGATTTCCGAAGAAATGAAGGATGCAGAGCTTGTAAAGCTGGTAGAAACCATCGGTTATGTCGAAGGTCTTCCGGTAGTAGTAAATCCGGGCGTGCTTGACCCTAAGGAATTTATCGATACCGTACTTAAGGTTCGTATTCCTAACCCATTCATGCCGGATACTCCGCAGAGAATTGCTACCGATACTTCCCAGAAGTTAGCAATCCGTTTTGGCGAAACCATCAAGAATTACATTGCTTCTCCTGACAAGAACGTAGCAGATTTAAAACTTATCCCTCTTGTATTTGCCGGCTGGTTAAGATACCTCATGGCTGTGGATGATGAAGGAAACAAGTTTGAATTAAGTCCGGATCCATTGCTTGATACTGTATGTCCATATGTGGCAGACATCAAGCTTGGCGATACTGATGTCGAGGCAAAGATTAAACCTGTACTTGAAAATGCAAAAATCTTTGGTGTAAATCTTTATGAAGCAGGTCTTGCAGAGTTAGTTTGCAAGTATTTCACTGAGTTGATTGCTGGTGAAGGCGCAATCCGTGCAACCTTAAAGAAGTATACTGCATAAAGCATAGATGAAAACCGCTTTTTCCGTGTGGAAGAGCGGTTTTTGCTTGCCCGATTTTCGAAAATAGTTTATAATCAAGGCAGGATAAGGGAAGAGGAGTGACACTATGGCAAATGCAGTTTATTTCACATTATTTGCGCTATCTGTTTTGAATATTGTATTTTTGTCCGTGGTTGTAAAACGGCAGCGCTGTTTTTACTATGTAACTTTTTTTGCGCTGATTAGTATTTCATGCTTTGGTTATGTTACTATGGCAAATGCGGCAAATGCAGATGTGGCATTGATGGGAAATATTTTGACGTATTTCGGAGCATGCTTTTTGCCGTATTGCTTCTTACTTTGTATGTCGGAATTATGCCAGATACCAATTAAGAAATGGATTAGCCTTTTGATGCTGACCTATAATGTAATTGTTTTTTGTCTGGTGTGGAGCTCCAGCCTGGGCTGTAAATTGTTTTATGCAAGCTATGAGCTGGTAGTTCAAGGTGGAATAGGTATTCTGGTGACAACATCCGGACCGTGTCGTATTCTATACGAAATATCCGTAGTGTTTTTTGCGTTGGCAGTAATAACCCTGATGTATTTTGCAATATGCAGAAAAAAGAATTTGTCCTATAAAACTCTTTGGTCTTTGATAACTTTGGAATTGGTTACCATAGGTGTTTACTTTTTTGAAAAGTATGCAAATCATGTGGTGGACTGGGTATGTATCGGATATATACTGGATGAGTTCATTTTGCTTGTGCTTATTTACCGTATCGGGAAATACGATGTTTCCGAAAGCATTGCAGGCTCCATTAATACCCAGGAAGATTATGCTTACATGGTTTTTGACATGAAGCTGAATTACCTTGGCTGTAGTCCGATGTTGAAAGTACATTTCCCGGATGTAACTCATGTTAAGGTGGACAAACCGATTGATCCACAGGGCAATATGGTAATTGCAAAATCGGTTGCATGGCTTACTTCCAGTGTGATTACAGGAAGTAAAGACCCATTATACATTGTGCAAAACGGACGAAATCTAAAATGTACCTGGCGACCGATAAATAATGGTCTTTTTGGCAAACAATCCGGTTACCTGGTAGAAATTTTTGATGATACCAACCAACAAAAGTATTTAAGTCTGATTTCCGATTACAATGCCCAGTTGGAAGGCGAAGTAGAAGCAAAGCTGGAGCATATACAGGAAATGCAGGACCGTATTATTATCGGTATCTCTGATATTGTAGAAAGCCGTGATAACAGTACCGGCGGTCATGTAAAACGGACCAGTGAAGCAGTCCGCATTTTTATGGATGAATTGGAAAATGAAAGTGCCGAATTTCATATGACAAAGCATTATGTGGAAAATGTCATTAAGGCAGCCCCGATGCACGATCTTGGAAAGATTGCGGTGGAAGATTACATCCTGAAAAAACCGGGGCGGTTTACGGAAGATGAGTTCCAACTGATGAAGGTTCATGCCGCGGTCGGAGCCAAAATTGTAGAAAAAGCATTAAATGGTGTGGAAGATGATTCTTTCCTGGATGTGGCAAAAAATATGGCCCGTTACCATCATGAAAAGTGGAACGGCAAAGGCTATCCGGAAGGTCTGTCCGGCAGCGAGATACCGTTGGAAGCGCGTATTATGGCGCTGGCCGATGTGTTTGATGCATTGGTGAGTAAACGATGCTATAAAGAAAAATACACCTATGACGAGGCGTTTAAAATCATTGAAGAGTCTCTCGGTACTCATTTTGATCCGGAGTTGGGTAAAATTTTCTTAAAATGCCGGAAAGAATTGGAAGAGTATTATGATGAGGTGGATGCATAAATATTAAAAATGACATAAAAAAGTAACCGTGACAAGACCATAAGCGGGTCTGACACGGTTACTTTTTTTATGGTTTACAACCCGGCAAAGCGGGTATCGTAAATATTCGGTTTATCGGATAGTAATAGTTGCTTTGGACTCATCGATGTCGGTTTCTGCCAAAGCGGTATATGCCTGCTTTTTTGCAGTGATGGTGATGTTACCACCGCGGATAATAAGATTTTCTTCGCTTTCGATGCCGTCCTTGGCTGCAGTGATGGTAAGGGTGCCGCCGCTGATATCACAGGTTTCATTGGTGTGGATACCGTCTCTGGCTGCAGTGATAATCAGGGTTCCGTTTTCAATGTTTAAATCGTCGGAGGCTTTGATACCGTGACTCAGCTGGGAGATGATTGTTAAGGTGCCGTTGCCTTTAATTTCTAAATCATCTTTGGAATATATGGCAGCTTCTTCGGTACCCTTGGAGGTGATGGTGTTTGTGGTTCCGTTCTCCATGGTAATAAACGCTTTGTCTGCCTGCTCAACAAAAATAGCAGAGTCATTATTGCAGGAAATGGATGCGCCGGAAAGACGTAATTTTACCCTCTCAGTGGTGGAAATAACAATTTTTCCGTTTTCCAAAGTTCCGGTTACGGTAAAATCACCGCCGCCGGTAATACGGATAGTGGCACCGTCTACGGTGATACCGGTGCCGGAAACACGCAGATTTGATAAGTCAATGGTGCCGAGATTGGACTTCCATTCTTCGCCCGAAAACGGTTTTTCTGTTGACACAGGGGTATTATCGGAAATGGCGTTATCTGCGGGAGCATTGGTAGGGACCGGAGCTTCGGTTTCCTGCGGTAATGTGGTAGGTTCAGTAGTGCCTGTGGTGCTTTGTCCGCATCCTGTCATTACCAGAAGAGAATATATCATTACTGTAGCCAGTATTTTGCTGATTTTATTTTTGGACATAATAGAATTCCTCCTTGCTTCTTAAACTTAAAGACAGTATATCAGTATTATAGCAGAATGTAAACAACCACTTAAAACAGCTTCTTGGCCGGAACGCAGAAAATAAGTATCAAGAAGTAACTTACCTCAACTTATAAATTTAACAAGCTTTCAGAAATACTTCATTTCAGCATATATGAAACATAAGAAAAAAGGATATCGTTCCAAGACCGTCAGCGGTGAGCGGGTCAGGAATGATATCCTTTTTTCTTATGTTTCTTTAATGATAAAAAAGAAGCTATTTCTGAATTTTGTTAAGTTCTGCGTTAAGGGCAAGAAGCTGTTCTTTGGTCATCTTCACACCGGCTGCGCCCATCAGACCAACCATACGGAGAACGGTAAAGCTTCCCAGCATTGCCATCATGCCGTCTGCCTGCGCCATCATTTCGGCAGGGGTTCTGTCGCCACCCATCATGCCGCCGGTCATGGAGCCCATCATTTGCATGAAGAAAGCCTTGCCGGCAGGATTCTGCATAATATCGGAGAGCTTGTCGTTTAAGGAGAAGTAGCCTTCCGGTGCGGTAATGTCGAACCAGTTAAGAACGGCACCTTTTTCTACTAAGCGGTATGCTTCATTAAACTTGTCCACCTTGTTAATAACACCGGAATCCTTGCAGTTACCTGCAACGGCAACTAATTCTGTCTTGCCAACGTTTGGAACGTCGAAGTAGAAGAAGTGAACGTCGCTGGTCTGCTTGCCAAGGCTCTTGCCGTTAGCAAAGAGTTCAACCTCAGGTAAGTTGGAGTAAACGGTAACCTTGGTAACATCTTCTACACGGTCTACGTATCTCTTGCCGCAAAGGTGTACGAAAGGAGCTTCTGCAGGGTCACGGAGCCATGCCTTATAAGCGTAGAAGGAATCCTTCTTGTACTTTCTGTCGAAGGTCATTAAGCCCTTGTGGTTCTGACCGTTCTCGCCGCCCTCGTTTCTTGCGTCGGCACCGAAGTCGAACATGTTCCAAACGTGGGTAGCCCACATATACTTTCTGGTAAATAACTGCTTGATTAACTCTTCATGGTAATATGCCTGGTATTCTTCGGTGTAGTCACCCTGCTCCGGATTGGAGGTGTGCCAGTTGAGAGCTTCACAACCATACTCAGAACAACCGATTGGCTGGTTTGGATATTTCTCGTGGAACTTATCAAACCAAGGACCATTCATGGAAGTATCACCACCGTACCAGCCGAAATAGTGGTTGTAGGAAACGGTATCCGGAATGTGAACATATTCTTCGTCCATGTCACACATGGAAACGCAGGCCATGGTAGTAAGTCTGGTTGGATCCATTTCGTGGCAAAGGTCGTTTAAAATATGATGATTTTCTAACAGGTCCGGATCGGCTGCGCCACCCATGGTGATTTCGTTGGATAAGCCCCAAACAACGATGGATGGGTGGTTATAGTTCTGGGTGATGAGTTCCTTCATCTGGGAGATGGTGTTCTCACGGCCGCCCGGCATATGGGTGGAGATGTAAGGAATTTCTGCCCAGATAACCATACCGTATTCGTCACATAAATCATAGAAGTACTGGTCATGCTGATAGTGTGCAAGACGGATGGTAGTTGCACCTACTTCGTAGATGTACTCCATATCTTCTTTGTGATGTTCAGGAAGCAGTGCGTTACCGATGCCCCATCTGTCCTGATGACGGGATACACCGCGCAGAGGATAGGATTCGCCATTTAAGATGAAGCCCTCTTCCGGATCAATCTTGTAGGTACGGCAGCCAAATCTTGCGGAAACAGCGTCGAGAACTTCCTCGCCATCTATCAGGGAAATTTCTGCAGTGTAAAGGTATGGGTCTTTACGACCATGCCATAAATGAGCCTTTTCAATATTTAATGTAACTTTGGTTTCTGTTGCATCTACGGTAGTTTCTGCAACAAGACATCCGCAAGGTCTCTTTAATTTGTAAACCAACTTCTGGCCTGCCTTAGCGTTAGTAAGGAACGCTTCTACGGTAACTTCTGCATCTTCACCCTTAACAATAGGAGTAATTGCAAGACCAGGTCCTCCGTAGTAGTCAAGGTCAAAGTGGGAATTGTTTACTGCAAGGATGTTGACGTCACGGTACATACCGCCGTAGAAGGTGAAGTCAGCGTTCTGTGGGTAAACAGTGTTGTTTGCTCTGTTATCTACTGCAACAACTACCAGGTTTTCTGCTTCTAAAACGCTGGTTATGTTAACTCTCCAGGTGGAGTAACCGCCGTCATGATGTCCTAAGTGCTTGCCGTTTACGTAAACATCCGCAGAGGAGTTGGTGCCGCGGAATTCTAAGTAGTACTGGTCAGCTTCCGGTAAATCAAGCTTGGAAAGCTTCTTTGCGTAGTAACAGACACCGCGGTAATAGTCGGCATCGCCGTCCTGACCGTCGATGGCATTCCAGGAATGAGGAATGTTAACGAAATCCCACTTTTCAGGCAAGGTGGTTGGTACTGCATCGGCATTTTTTGTGAATGCCCATTTCGCATTAAAATTGATAATCTGTCTCATGTGAATCTCCTTTTCTCTTTTTTATTTGTAGTTTTTATTCGCTTGTGGTGAAATAGTCCGGATAATCCCGGATAACCTTCATGCTGGAGTTAAAACCGTCATACAGGTGATGACTGATATGGTCGTCCAGTGCTTCCAAATCTTTATTTACAATACAGTTCCAGATTTGTTCGTGCTCGTTATAGAGACGTTGTAACTCGTTTTTGCCGGCCAGATTAATAAATGTACGGAAACGCTCGTACTGGGAATTGACCGCAGCGTAAAACAGAGATATATTTTTGCGGCCGGCCAGTTCATACAGTGAATAATGAAATTCATTATCGTACACAATAAAGGTACGGGCCATTTCTTCCAGCGGGATATCGGATTCCAGCAGTTCCTTTTGTTTTTGCAGAAGCAGGCAGATTTTGTATTCCTGGGATTTGTTAAGGTTTTTAGCGAGTTCACGGAAAATGGATTGTTCCAATGTACATCTCATATAGAGGATGTCGGAAACCGTGCGCAAATCAATCAGGGAAACAAAAGTGCCGATGTGAGGTTTGATTTCCAGCAAGCCTTCAATTTCCAAAATTTTGAAAGCGTCCCGGACCGGGGTACGGGAAGTTTGGAAACGGGCGGCGGTTTCAATTTCGCCGATGGAGGTTCCCGGAGGAAGCTCCAAATGTAGTATTTCATTTCTTAATTGGCGGTATACCTGCTGATAGGTACCTGTATGATTTTTTTTGTCCATGGTTATTCTCCTTTGTGTAATGGGTGATTCCCACAATATCTATTATAAGACGAAATTGGCAAAAGGTCAATAACTTGTATACAAGAATATCAGCGTAAAATGAAAAAAAAGGTCATTTTTTTTGTTAAAATTGCATAAAAGAAAAAAATAAATGGAATAAAATGTAGGGAAACCGAACAAAAAATGAAATATGCGGGATACTACTTGTATGCAAATAAAATTCCATAGAAAGGTGGACAAATGGTTGTGATGGAAAAAAAGAGAAAAAAAGAAGAAAGAGTTTTTGGCTGGAGAGACAAATTGGGATATCTCTTTGGAGATTTCGGAAATGATTTTACTTTTATTTTATCTTCCAGCTTTCTATTGAAATTTTACACAGATGTTATGGGGGTGTCTGCGGCGGTGGTTGGTGTGGTTATGATGATTGCACGCTTTGCAGATGCTTTTACGGATGTGGCAATGGGGCGTATTTGTGACAGGGCCGGAGCAACGGCAGCGGGAAAATTTAAGCCCTGGATTCTTAGGATGTGCGGTCCGGTAGCGATTGCATCGTTTTTGATTTATCAAAGCGCCTTTGCAGATATGCCGATGTGGTTTAAGATAAGCTGGCTGTTTGTAACTTATATTCTCTGGGGCTCGGTATTTTACACGTCCATCAATATTCCGTATGGCTCCATGGCCTCTGCAGTATCCGCGGAACCGGGAGACCGGCAGTCCTTATCTACGTATCGAAGCATCGGCGGAACCTTAGCGGGTTTGATTATCGGCGCGGGAGTACCGATGTTAGCATATAAATCAGATGCTTTTGGGAACATTGTACTGGATGGCGGAAGCTTTACTTTTATTGCCGGTGTGTTTTCCGTGTTGGCGGTAGGCTGCTATCTGCTGTGCTATGTGTTGACTACAGAACGGGTGAAATTTTCTGAAAAGGTAGTGCAGAAACGGGAAAATAACAGTGTATTTACCATGTTAAAAAATGCAGTAAATAACCGGGCACTGATTTCAATTATTGCGGCATCGGTAGTAATGTTGCTGGCGCAGCTCACCATGCAGTCAATGGCAAATTATGTGTATCCGAATTTTTACAGGAATGCAACGGCACAATCTGCTTCCACCATTACCATGGTGTTTGCCATGTTTATTGCGGCAGGGCTGGCTAAGCCTCTGGCAGGCAGATTCGGTAAGGCAGAAATCAGTGTGGCATCCAATCTGCTGGCTGCAGTAGTATGCTTTGCCATTTTCCTTATCCGTCCGGACAATGTGTGGGTCTATGTGGCATTCATGACCTTGTGCTGGTTGGGACTTGGAATGTTTTCTATGGTAAACTGGTCCCTGATTACGGATGTTATCGATTATTCGGAGCTTAGAAACGGCATCCGGGAGGATGGTTCTGTTTATGCACTTTACTCTTTTGCAAGAAAATTGGGGCAGGCAGCGGCCGCAGGTGTTTCCGGAGGACTGTTAACCTGGATCGGATACAGTGATGCAACGGCATTTGAACCATCGGTGACTCTCGGCATTTTTAATATTTCGACACTGGTACCAGCAGCAGGCTTTTTGCTGTTGGCTTTGATTCTTTGGTTCTGGTATCCGCTGCATAAAGCACAGGTAGACAATAATGTGGCAGCACTAAAGAAAAAACGTGGGGAAGATGTCTGATTTTTGCTGTACCAAAATCAGAAAAATGAAGTATGATAAAACAAAGAGCATTACAGAGAGAGGAGACGGCACACCAACGCGCCGGAGAAGAAAAATGAGAAAAAATATCCATTGTGCAGCAGTGTTTTCTGATCATTGCGTATTACAAAGAAAAAAAGAAATCAGGGTGTGGGGAACGGCAAGCCACGGAACAGAAATTAAGGTGGAGTTAAACGGAGCTGCGGCAAAAACCGTAACCAGGGGGAATTCCTGGGAAGTGACGTTGCCTGCCATGGAAGCAGGTGGTCCCTATGTGCTGGAGGTAGTTTCCGAAGGAAAGGTGTACCAACACTTTGAGGACGTTATGATTGGAGAAGTGTGGTTGGCAGGAGGCCAGTCCAACATGGAATATATGTTAAAGCAGGATGCAGACGGTGCCGTTGCCCTGGCACGTATGGCGGATTCGGATGTGCGCTACTATCAGGTACAGCAGGTGCCTTTTATAGATGATTATTTTTACCGGGTGGAACAGGAAAATCATTGGATGCTTCCTGATGACGAAGAAAAGGACACCTGGTCTGCCGTGGGATTTTATTTTGCGGAGCGTTTAGCAAAGGAATTGGGGGTTACGGTCGGAATTATCGGCTGTAACTGGGGAGGTACTTCTGCTTCTGCGTGGCAGGATAAGGACAGCATTTTAAGGCATGAGGATACCAAAATCTACTGGGAAGAATATGAGAAACTGTTAGAAACACAGAATCCGGCAGAATACGAAAAAGAGAGAATCGATTATTTTGATTATCAGGCAGACTGGCAGCCGAGAATGGATGCCTACTATGCGGCAAATCCTACTTCCACCTGGGAAGAAGCATTGGCAGCAGTAGGTGAGGCTAAATGGCCGGGACCAATGGGACCGAAGCACGAATTCCGCCCGGCGGGGTTGTATGAATGTATGTTAAAACGTGTGGTTCCATACACGCTTGGCGGTGTGATTTATTATCAGGGAGAAAGTGATGACCACCGTCCGGATGCCTATTATCACTTGTTTGGCAGCATGATTGAAACATGGAGAAGAGATTTCAGGGATGAAAAGCTTCCGTTTTTATGTGTGCAGCTTCCGATTCATCATTATGACGGGGATAAAGTGATGGATAAGTGGTGTGCTATCAGAGAAGCTCAGATGCGCTTGCACTTGGAAGGTGTGGTAACGGGAATTGCAGTGGCATTGGAGTGTGGTGAGTACAACAATATTCATCCGGTACATAAAACAGAAGTAGCAAGAAGACTTGCGATTCAGGCATTGTATCATGTGTTTGGAATCGGTTCGGAAGAAGAAGTGTATGGTCCGATTTTCCGGACACTTGCGGTGAACGGTTCTGAACTTCTGATAAGTTTTTACCATGCGGAACATGGTTTTACGGTAAAGGGAGAAGAAATAAAGAACTTTGAAGTTGCCGGCCCGGACGGGAAGTTTGTACCTGCAAAGGCAGAAGTAAGAGGCAGCTCTGTGGTGCTCAGCAGTGAAAATGTAAGTGCTCCGGTGGCGGCGCGGTATATGTGGATTGATTATGCGCAAGTAACCTTATTCGGCGCAAACGGACTTCCTGTGGCTCCGTTTATTACTTTACCGCAATAATTGGGCATAAAAAGAAAATAAATGACGTGAAAGAATATCTCCTTAGTTGGTATAATGGTGCAAAACGGAAAATAAATCATTATAACTATAGGAGGAGGTATTACAATGAAACGAGGAAAGAAACGCTTTCTTTGCCTGGTTTTGGTGCTGTGCATGCTGTCCGGATGTGCTTCGCCTGCGGATAAAGGAACAGAGGGGAATGCCACACCAACCAATAAACCGGTAGAGGAGAGTATGCCGACGGTTGCACCAACGCCAACGGTTGAACCGACAGCTGAGCCAACGGTTGCACCAACAGAAGAACCGGCAGAGCCAACACCGACACCGGTAATTGCAGTGTTCGTACCGGAAAATCCGGTGGGGGATGAGGTTGTTCTGGCAGATAAGACAGGCGCCGCACCGGTTTATATTGCTGCGGATGGACCTGCCTTTGCAGGACTCCGCCTGATTGCCGATGCGGTGGCAGGCGATGTGGAGGCGGTTACCGGACAAAGACCTTTGGTAACCAATATTGAGCCGGTAGAAGGTGTCATGATTATTGCAGGTCTGGTGGATGAAGAAATCATTAGCAAAGAAGGGCTTACCTGGGAAATTACACCAAGTAACGAGGACTTTAAATCTGCAGATTTTGAACGCTATCAGATTCAGGTAAAGAAGGACGGAGATAAGACCAAGGTGATTGTGGCCGGTGCAGACAAGCGTGGTACCATCTATGGGTTATTCCATATTACCCAGGATCTGTGTGGTGTAAGCCCATGGATTTGGTGGGCAGATGCAAAGCCGGCGCATCAGGATGTGTTATCCTTTGATGCAGCGGAACTTGAAGTTACATCCAAGCGTCCTTCCGTTAATTACAGAGGCTTTTTCTTAAATGATGAAAACCCTGCCCTGGACGGTTTTGCAGATAGTCATTTCGGCGGCCTGAACTACATGTTCTACAGCCATGTGTTTGAACTGATGCTCCGTTTAAAGGGCAACTATTTATGGCCTGCCATGTGGTCCAATTCCTTTAATTTGGACGGTATGGAAGGTGTAGAAGGAAAGTTCACGGAACTGGAAAAAGAGTATCACTATATGTTAAACGGCGTGATGCACATTGACAGTTATCCGAATGATGTAAAGGAATACCGGGTGCAGAATATTAACCGTCTTTACGGTGAAAAGGTGCCGGAAGTTAAGGGCGGTACAGAGGATGGCTGCCTGGGAGAAGGCTCATATCCGATGTATCTTGCCAATGCGGTGCTGGCAGACTTTTACGGCGTTATGATAGGTGCTTCCCACCATGAACCGATGGCCCGTGCCGGTGCAGAATGGGGAAGATTTAAAGGAACGTACTATTCTCAGGGAGAAGAACCGGGTGCTAAATCCGGCGCATGGAACTACTATCAGAATGTGGAAAATATATCCAACTTCTGGAGCGATTCTATTGCGAGAAACGGTAATTTTTCTAATAACTTATATACTGTCGGCATGCGCGGGGAAAATGATACTGCGCTGACAGATGCCAGCGGAAAGAAGCTTACTCTGGCAGAAAATGCCCAGATGTTAAAGGATATTTTAGTAAAGCAGGATTCTATTTTGCAGAAGTTCAACCAGGGAGATACTACAAGGCTTTTGTGCCTGTATAAGGAAGTGGAAACCTGCTGGTACGGCGGTAACCGAAATAATCCAAGCAAGGCTGATGACAGCTTTGCGCTCAGAAAAGACCCGGTAGTGCAGGAAATGCTCGGAGCGGATACCAACAACATTGTGATGTTCTGTGAAGATAACAACGGCTATTTACGTACCTTAGGCGAATACGGGGAAAAGGATGATTACAACTACGGTTTGTATTATCACTTCGACTATGTAGGCGGTCCTAAGACATCCATGTGGATAAACACCATGCCGCTGCAGCGTACCTGGGATAATATGACTACCGCATATGAGTACGGTGTGGATGACGCCTGGATTGTAAACGTAGGTGACTTAAAGCCGATGGAACTTCCGATGACCTATTTCCTGGATCTTGCTTACGATTTTGAGACTTACGGAAGCAGTAATCCTAATAGTGTGGAAGAATATACAAAGAACTGGGTAAGACAACAGTTTGCTGCCGGTAATTTAAGTGAGGAAGAAGTAGCTGAAATTGCCGATATTCTCACCGGATATACCGATATGAACGGTGCGGTGAAACCGGAAAGCTTATTCGCAGATACCTACAGTGTATTAAATTACAACGAAGTACAAAGACACTTGAAGGAAGCAATCGAGCTGGAAGAACTGGCAGATAAATATCTGGCAAGATTTGAAAATACGGAGCTGTATGATGCTTATTATGAGCTGGTATATTATCCGGCTGCTGCAACGGCAAATCTAAATAAATTGTGGATGTATATGGCATTAAACCAGCAGTATGCAAAGCGGGGAAGTATGCTGGCAAACGTATACGGAAAACTGGTGGAAGAGGCGCTGGATGTCGATCGTGCCCTTACTGCCACATATAATACCCTTGGTGGGGAGTTAAACGGTAAAGACAAGTGGTACCGCATGATGGTATCTGCTCCGGGTAACGGGGAAAAGGTTGCCGGATTGCGCGCTCATGCCCATATGGCGTACAACAGCTGGAATCACGAATCCAGTATGGAAATTATTCCTGCCTATGTGGAAGCCACTGTGGGCAGTCAGTTGATTGTTGATGTGGAAGGTGTTGAAAAGGGTTATTCCTCCGGGACAGTATCCATGCCTTCTTTCTATAACCTGAACAAGGAAGCTTATTCGTTGACACTCAGTAATGGCGGAGGAGACTATCTTTCCTATGAAATTACTGATGTGCCTGACTGGGTAATTATCGATGGTGAAACAAAGGATGGTTTTTATGTGAGCCGTGTGCTTGGGGTGTCGGTAGATTGGCAAAAGATTACCAAGGATACAAAGGGTAGCTTTAAGGTTACCAGCGGCGGTCAGACAGTTACTGTCGATGTTGCCGCAAAGGTTGTGGATGTGCCTGCGGATATCCATGAGAAGACAGCCTTTGTGCTGAACGGAATGGTTTCTGTCGTGGCAGATAAGTATACCGATAAAGGAGCATCTGCTGACGGTACCCAATGGCAGGTTATGGAAAACTACGGAAAGACAGGGGCTACCTTAAAGATGTTCCCAGTATATACCGATGACTATGAAATCGGAACCGGCCCTTGGGTAGAGTATCAGGTTTATATCCCTGACGGAGAACCGACGGGCGAATACCGCATCACCGGATTCTTCGGACAGAGTAATAATATTTCTTTTGATGAGGGTAATCATTTAAATATCGGCATTCAGGTAAATGACGGCATGCTTAAGAAGGTAAATACGCTGGATGGCGGTTACATTGCCGGAGACAGTCATGGATGGAACATGAATATTCTTCTGGCCGGTCATACCATGAGTTTAGGAAACGTGGGACTAAAGGAAGGTGTGAATACTATCCGTATTTACGGTATGGATCAGAATGTAATGCTTCAGAAACTGGTGCTGGTAAGCGGAAATTCTGCACCAAAAGCTTCCTTTGCGGGACCGGAACAGAGCTACTATGCAGGTCTGGGTGAGGTTGCCCAGCAGGCACTTGTTTGTTATCAGGCAGAGGATATTAAGTACTTACCGGGAAGTGTGTTGGCAAAGGATTGCCTTAATACTGGGGCAACGGTAACTGACGGCATTCTGGCAGCAGTACCGGGCATGACTTATGTTTACGGTGTAACGGTAACGGAAGAATCGGATTATGTCTTCGGTGTAACCGGTTCTTCGGAACAGGGTGCTGTTGTTACAGTACAGGCAGGAGACTGCGCGCCTCTGGAGTTCACTCTTAAAAATGAAGAAGGAACGGTAAATAACGAAACGCCGGTCAGACTGCTTCCGGGTTATTATGAAATAGAAGTTACAGTAACCGAAGTGGCAATGATTTATTCCGTGATGGCGGAGATGTTTGATGATACGCAGGGTCGTCCGTTAAAGGTAGAAAGTACCGGAGGCGATGCAGAAAATGCTAAAAAAGCGGTGGACCGTAAGGCATCCAGTGCCTGGGAACCGGAAAAGGGGAATCCGACACTGACCTTGGATCTGGGTGAAATTGCTTATGCGGATTACTTTGTATTATCCGGTAATTTAACTAAAATATACAGTTATGAACTTGAAGTTTCCGAAGACGGAGTAAATTGGACGAAGGTATATTCTGAGTCCGGCACACCGGTAAGCGGAAGCAAGGTGTATTTCCAGGGCACGGAAGCCTACAAGGGCAGTAAGTGGAGATTTACTTTCTATGGCTCTGTAACGGCTTTAAATGAAGTGGAATTGCACACCTATATGAACTGGACATTGGAGGCGGAAAAGACCTATACTACCGGTGGAAATAATCCGGACCGTCCAAGTTCCAATCCTGCAAAGACTGCAGACGGTAACCGGATCGGTCATCCGAAGAACCAGAATGGATTTATTGCAGATGTAGGCAGTAATATGACCATTACTTTTACCAAGGCGTACCCGATGACCGGTATCATACTTTCCGGTATGCAGCGTTCTGTGGATGATAATAGCGATGGCGTAGTTCCGGATGATATGTTAACTTCTGACAGGGCACCGGCATCTTATACACTTTCTTATCAGACAGAGGACGGAAACTGGGTTTCCCTGGGAACACTGGATACCGCGGGCAAGGTGTTGACATACTTTGAATTTGCCGAAGGTAACGAAGTGAATGTACAGGCAATCAAGATTCATATTGAGGGCTGGGCACGTCTGATGGAAGCAGAGGCGGTTCAGATGATTAACTATACTGTAAACGGTGTGGCAGATGTGCAGTAAAATAAAGGGAATTAATAAAAAGAGCAGTTCAAAATGAACTGCTCTTTTTGGTTGCAAGAAGGAGATTTTATTAATGGAACATTTTTGGCAATCCATTATACATAACCGCTGCCACGGTATTTACATCGTGACCGCCCCTTGGGTAAATACATTCGTATAAGTTTCCGTGGGCAAAGTTTTCACAGTAGAGGAAGGTGTTCTTTTGAATCTTCATCATTTTGATTTGCGGTGTCAGATTCGGTTCTGCCATATCGTTTTCTCCACAGCCGGAGTAAATGAAGAAATCTTCGGCGGTCCAGCCCTGCTCGATTACTTTTTCTTCTAAGTGCTGTGCGGTGCGTAAACTTTTACCGTTAGTAGTCCCCATTGCCCAGCAATCGCCGCTGATTGGCATGAAGTAGGCAAATTCATCCAGGCAGTTTTCAAAAACGGACCAGGTAGTGACGGCACCCATGGAAAAGCCGGAAAACGCGCGGTGGGTTCTGGTAGCTGTCAGTTCTTCCGGCGATGTATCCTTGGCATAGGTATGATAGGTGGACTCGATGGCAGGAACCAAATCGTTCATAAGCTCTAAATGAAAATTAAGACAGTTCTTTGTGGCATCGCCGGTATACTCAGTATAGTAGGTGGCAACACAGACAATTAGAGGTTCCATTTCTCCTTTTTCAATCATACTGTCCATCATACGGGCGATGCGGCTGTAGCTTTCACCCGGATTTCCAAGATAATATTTCGGAGAGTCGCCACCGCCGTGCATGATGTACATGATATTATAGCGGGTCGCAGTGTCGTTTTCGTCGTAACACGGAGGTAAGTATACCAGAGCAGATTTTTGATAAATTTTTCCATCATCAGAGCTATGATTTTTTGTGTCATAGGTAAACTCGACAATAGTCCCCTTTGGCGCCCAGGTGTTGCTGAAATAATCGGATGGCATTTTTTGATATGTGTTATCCGGATAAGTACGTGCGCGTTCGTAGCTGACTGCCGGAGTAGGGGTTGGTGTACTGGTTGGCTTTGGTGTTACTGTAGGTTTTGGAGTATTGGTCGGCCGGGGAGTTGCTGTTGGCTCCGGAGTTTGGGTAGGAACCGGAGCAGAAGTGAGTGTTGGCGCATCAGTATGAACAGTGGCTGTTTCAGGATTTTGACCACAGGCAGAAAGAGTGGCTGCTACTGCGGTCAAAAGAAATAATGTTATCTTTTTCATAAGTATTCCCCTTACATAGTTGCTTGAGTTAATATAAACTGCTACAATCCAATCATAGCATAAAGTGTGTTATGGTTTCTTTGAAAAAATGGGGAGGAACTGCCCATGTATTGCTGATTTTTAAGTAAAGGAAATGGATTTAAGGCTTTACTTTTCGAGAAAAAGTGGTATACTGAAAACAGAACAAATTTTCGATTAGGAGGCGCTATGTTTGGTTTTTTCAAAAAAGCAAAGTCTGCAAAGGAATTAGAACGTATTATTGCGGAAATAACTATGAATATGCAAAACAATTATAAAGATGCGGCACAGTCTGCTTTTAAAGAACTGGAGCAGCGCTTTCATGAAATGGCTGAGGCAGGAGAACTTACCGAAACACAAAAATCGGAATACGGTGTGAAAATTGCTTCATTCCGGGAACGATTAAAGGCATACAGTCATAAAGACCAGAAACCGTACTGGACAAAGTAAAGAACTATGTTACTAAGCGCATAATGCTAGAAAATAGATGAGAAATATTAAAAGAAGATTTAATTACAACTCGGAGGTGCTTCCATGCAGGACGAACAGGCATGTTTTAAACTTCATAGTGAATTTCAGCCTACCGGCGACCAGCCCCAGGCAATCGATGCTTTGGTAAAGGGCTTTGAAGAGGGCAATATGTTCCAAACGTTGCTTGGTGTAACCGGCTCCGGTAAAACCTTTACCATGGCGAATGTTATATCTAAAATTAATAAACCGACCTTGATAATTGCTCACAATAAGACCTTGGCAGCCCAACTCTATGGTGAATTCAAAGAATTCTTCCCTGAGAATGCAGTCGAGTATTTTGTGTCCTATTACGACTATTACCAGCCGGAAGCTTATGTGCCGTCCACAGACACGTATATAGAAAAAGATTCTTCCATCAATGATGAAATCGACAAACTGCGCCATTCTGCCACAGCAGCCTTAAGCGAGCGCAAGGATGTTATCATTGTGGCCAGTGTGTCCTGTATTTACGGTCTGGGCAGCCCTATTGACTATCAGAGCATGACGGTAAATCTTCGCCCGGGTATGATAAAAGAACGGGACGAGGTACTAAAACGCTTGGTAGAAATCCAGTATACCCGAAATGATATGGACTTCAAACGCGGAACCTTCCGTGTCCGGGGTGATGTGGTGGAAATCTTCCCGATATCCAGTGCCGACACCGCCATTCGTGTGGAATTTTTCGGTGATGAGGTAGACCGTATTACAGAAATAGATGTGCTCACCGGTGAAATTAAGTGTTCTCTGGAGCATATGGTAATTTTTCCCGCGTCTCACTATGTTGTGGCACAGGAAACCATGAACGCGGCTTTGGCCGATATCGAAGCAGAAATGCATGAACGTGTCAAATATTTCAAGAGTGAGGATAAGCTGTTAGAAGCACAGCGTATTTCCGAGCGAACCAACTTTGATATGGAAATGCTCCGCGAAACCGGCTTTTGTTCCGGTATTGAAAACTATTCCATGCATTTGTCCCGCTTAAAACCGGGGGACCCGCCAAATACATTATTAGACTATTTCCCGGACGATTTTCTGATTATTGTAGATGAAAGCCACATTACTATTCCGCAAATACGAGGCATGTATGCCGGAGACCAGTCAAGAAAATCCACTCTGGTGGACTACGGCTTCCGTTTGCCGTCTGCAAAAGATAACCGCCCGCTTAATTTTCAGGAATTTGAGAGCCATATCAGCCAGATGCTGTTTGTGTCTGCCACTCCGTCTGTGTATGAGAGCGAGCACGAGCTGCTTCGTGCGGAGCAGATTATCAGACCGACCGGCCTGTTAGATCCGATGGTAGATGTCCGTCCGACCGCCGGCCAAATTGATGACCTGCTTGGTGAAATCCGTAAGGTGGTAGAGCAAAAGCGTAAGGTGCTGGTAACTACTCTTACTAAGCGTATGGCAGAAGATTTAACCGATTATCTTCGTGAAGTAGGCATTCGGGTCAAATACCTGCATTCCGATATAGATACACTGGAACGTTCTGAAATCATTCGTGATATGCGCATGGATGTATTTGATGTGTTGGTAGGTATTAACCTGCTGCGAGAAGGTCTTGATATCCCTGAAGTCAGTCTGGTGGCAATTTTAGACGCTGATAAAGAAGGCTTCCTGCGTTCGGAAACCTCGTTAATCCAGACCATTGGTCGTGCGGCCCGCAATGAAAACGGTCACGTCATCATGTATGCCGACACCATGACTGATTCCATGCACAAAGCTATTACGGAAACGGAACGACGCCGTGAAATTCAGCACAAATATAATGAAGAACACGGCATTACGCCAACTACCATTAAGAAGGCGGTCCGTGATCTGATCAGCATTTCCAAGAAAGCAGAAAATCAGACCTATAAGCTGGATAAGGATGCGGAATCCATGTCCAAGAAGGAACTGGAAGCTGTTATTAAGAAGATGACCAAGGATATGCATACAGCAGCGGCAGACTTAAATTTCGAAAAGGCAGCCGAGCTGCGTGACCGTATCGTGGAACTGAAGAAAGAATTATTAAATCTGGAATAAATAATTTTGTAAAAGAAAGGCTTATGTACGTGTACTGCATAACGCGCAAGGAATAAGAATATGTCAGAAAAAAAGAACTTTATCAAAATCAGAGGCGCAAAGGAACATAACTTAAAAGGAATCAGTATCGACATCCCGAGAGACCAGTTTGTAGTGCTTACCGGTCTTTCCGGTTCCGGTAAATCCTCCCTGGCATTCGATACTATTTATGCCGAGGGTCAGCGCCGTTACATGGAGTCACTGTCCTCTTATGCCAGACAGTTCCTTGGTCAGATGGAAAAACCGAATGTAGAAAGCATTGAAGGCCTGTCACCGGCAATTTCTATCGACCAAAAATCTACCAACCGTAACCCTCGTTCCACAGTTGGTACCGTAACGGAAATTTATGACTACTTCCGTTTGTTATATGCCCGTATCGGTATTCCGCATTGTCCAAAGTGTGGCCGTGAAATCAAAAAGCAGACCGTTGACCAAATGGTGGACGAAATCATGCGTCGTCCGGAACGGACTAAGTTCCAGCTTTTGGCGCCGGTAGTGCGTGGGCGTAAGGGTGAGCATGTCAAGGTGTTTGAACAGGCAAAAAAAGCAGGTTATGTACGTGTCCGCGTAGACGGAAATCTGTATGAATTAACAGAAGAAATCAAATTAGAAAAAAATAACAAGCACAATATCGAAATTGTAGTAGACCGTTTAATGGTCCGCGCCGGAATTGAGCAGCGTCTTTCCGATTCTTTAGATAATGTCTTAAACTTAAGCGACGGTCTCGTTATTGTGGAATATATCGGTGATGAAACTACGCCGGCAGAAGAAATCACCATGAGCCAGAATTTTTCCTGCCCGGATTGCGGTATCAGCATTGAAGAATTGGAACCGAGAGCATTTTCTTTCAACAATCCTTTCGGCGCCTGTCCGGATTGTCATGGTATCGGTATCAAAATGGAATTTTCGGAAGAACTCATGATTCCGGATACTTCGTTAAGCTTAAAGCAGGGGGCTATTGCTGTGATGGGTTGGCAGTCTTCCGGTGATCCGTCCAGTTTTTCCGGTTCTCTATTAACTGCATTGGCGAAGCACTACAATTTCAGTTTAGATACTCCGTACTGCGATTTGCCGGAAGAAATCCGCCATATGTTGATTCACGGTACCAACGGTGTTTCCGTTAAGGTGCATTATACCGGCCAACGAGGTACCGGTGTATATGATGTGGCGTTTGAAGGACTGATTAAAAATGTGGAGCGCCGTTATCGCGAAACCTATTCCGATTCCTCCAAGCAGGAATACGAAAGCTTTATGACCAGCACTCCGTGTACCTTATGCGGAGGTCGTCGTCTGCGCAGAGAAGTACTGGGTGTTACGGTAGGCGGAAAAAATATTTCCGAAGTAACCGATTTTCCGGTTCGCGATTTGTATGAGTTTATGAGCAATCTGGAACTGACGCCGATGCAAGCCCAGATTGGTGATATGATTTTAAAAGAGATTAAAGCCAGAACCCGCTTTTTAATTGATGTTGGCCTGGACTACTTAACCTTATCCCGTGCGGCAGGTTCCCTGTCCGGCGGTGAGGCACAGCGTATCCGTCTGGCAACCCAAATCGGTTCCGGCCTGGTGGGTGTGGCATACATTTTGGATGAACCAAGTATCGGTTTACACCAAAGAGATAACGACAAATTACTGGGAGCATTAAAACGGCTCCGTGATTTGGGCAATACCCTTATTGTGGTAGAACATGACGAAGATACCATGCTGGCAGCAGATTATCTGGTAGATATCGGTCCTGGTGCCGGTGCCCATGGCGGTGAAATCGTTATGGCGGGTACTCCGGCAGAAATCATGGCATGCCCGGATTCTTTAACCGGCCAGTATTTAAGCGGTAAAAAATATATTCCGGTGCCAAGTAAGCGCAGAACACCTACCGGATGGCTTACGGTAAAGGGTGCAAAAGAAAACAACTTAAAAAACATTGATGTAGATATTCCTTTGGGAGTATTCTGCTGTGTTACCGGTGTATCCGGTTCCGGTAAGAGTTCCCTTGTAAATGAAATTGTATATAAAACGTTAGCAAAGAAATTAAACAGGGCAAGAACCATTCCGGGTAAATATGATGAAATGCTGGGCATCGAGCAATTGGACAAGGTTATTGACATCGACCAGTCTCCAATCGGCAGAACTCCCCGCTCTAATCCGGCCACCTATACCGGCGTATTTGATCTTATCCGTGATTTGTTTGCTTCTACTTCAGATGCAAAAATGAAGGGCTACAGCAAAGGACGTTTTAGCTTTAATGTTAAGGGCGGCCGGTGCGAAGCCTGCAGCGGTGACGGTATCATCAAAATTGAGATGAACTTCCTGCCGGACGTTTATGTTCCGTGTGAGGTTTGCGAAGGCAAGCGCTATAATCGTGAGACTTTGGAAGTAAAATACAAAGGTAAGTCCATCTTTGATGTGCTTGATATGACCATCGAAGAAGCTGTACATTTCTTTGAAAATGTACCTACAATCCGCCGGAAAATAGAAACTTTGAATGATGTAGGTCTGTCTTATTTGAAACTGGGTCACCCATCCACTTCTTTGTCCGGTGGCGAAGCGCAGCGTATTAAGTTGGCAACGGAGCTTGCACGTCGCAGCACCGGAAAAACCATCTATATTTTAGATGAGCCTACCACCGGCCTGCATTTTGAAGATGTAAGCAAACTTATCGAGATTCTGCAGCGTCTGGCAGACGGCGGCAACACGGTTCTGGTTATTGAACACAATCTGGACGTCATTAAGACTGCAGACTATATTATTGATATCGGACCGGAAGGCGGTGACAAGGGCGGCACGGTAATTGCTAAGGGTACACCGGAAGAGGTGGCCGATATGCCGCAGTCCTATACCGGAAAATATGTAAAGAGAATGTTGGAAAAGAAGTAATAGCATCGCATGCTACATGCAATGAAAAGAGGAATGATTATGGCAGGAAAGAAAAAAAGTTATAGCTTTGGGGCAATGCTGTCCCGCATGAAATACATCGACCGTTGGGCATTAATGCGTAATTCTACCAAAGAAAACATTAGTGAGCATTCCCTGGAGGTGGCAATGATTGTCCATCTGCTGGCTGTTATCGGCAGAGTACGTTTTGGTAAAGAATTGGATGCAGACAAAGCGGCACTTATCGGAATTTATCATGACTCTACGGAAATTATTACAGGAGATATGCCAACCCCAATCAAATATTACAGCGATGAAATGCGTGATACTTTTAAAGAAATCGAAGATCTGGCGGCGATTCAGCTTCTGGCCATGTTGCCGGATGATATACGGGAAGAATACGAAGACTTATTCTTTGCCCAGGAAAAGGACGCGTATCTTTGGAAACTGGTAAAAGCGGCGGACAAAATTTCTGCACTCATTAAATGTGTGGAGGAAGAAAAAGCAGGTAATACAGAATTTGCCAATGCAAAAAAAATGACAAAAAAATCCATTGATGCTATGGAATTGGAAGAAGTGGCAGTATTCTTCGAAGAATTTTTTCCTGCATACTTAAAGACATTGGATGAATTACAATAAATGATATATTAATTTGCCCAAAACTTATGCCGATAAATGTAACAGGCAGTAAGAAATCAGGATGCATGGATGGCGTTATAATTCCGGAAGGATTCCGGAGCTATAACGCTGTTTTTTTACCACGGAGAAAACGCCGCATCGTAAGAAGCTGCTGCCTAAAACGACATAACCACTCAGACAGGGAAGGAGAGTGGGCGGTTCCGGGCAGGGACCGCGGAACCGCAGAAAGGAGACCCAAATGGCACTGGGAGGAGTGCAGGCCGGATACAAAAATTCCCTGTATCTGTATGCGGCAGGAAATAATCCCGATTGGGACAGTTCCTTCGAAGAATGGCTGGCAGAGCTAACCACGGGGCTTGAGCTTGCCATGGAAGGAAGTATGGAAGACACAATTTCTGATTACGAAGAACGAAGTGATTGTTCACAAGAAGAGGAACAGAGCGAACCTTATTCCAAAAGGAAAAAGGAATGGGAAGAAATTCTGGAAGAGGCAAAAGTGGTGGAAGCCATGTTGCGGCAAATGCTGGAGAACGGCTTGGGGCAGCAAAAGGAAGAAGAAAAAGCACCTAAGAAGCAGAAAAAGGAGGAGTTAGACAATGACTTTTCCTTGGAGGGTGTACCGTTGACAGACGAGGGAAAAAGCCGGAGCAACACCAAAACAAAGGAATCCGGCGGGAACTCGCAATTTCTTAAAACAGATTCCGGACATGGAGCGGAGTATTGGAATCTGGCCAACGGTGGAAGGAAAGTTCTTGTAATGCAACATCCGAACATTTTTTGTCTGACTTGTGAAATACAGTGTGAAAAAAAGAAGCAGTGGAAGATAACGGAATAGCAAAAAAAGAAAGGCGTGCGGAGTTCAAATTCTGCACGCCTTAATATTTGGAATCAGACCTTAATCCAGCCCATTGCTTCAGAAACTGCAAAAATCAGAATCAGAATCAGGCAGATAGGTGCAACATATTTTAACATGGCAATATAGAACTTCTTTTCCTTAAACGGTCTGTTTAACTCTACTTCATCACAAATCACCTGTGGTTTTACAAAGTAACCGATGCAAATACAGGTAAGTAAAGCTACAATCGGCATTAATACGCTGTTACTTAAGAAATCAAAGAAATCAAGCAGCCCAAGGCCTAGAATCTTTACAAAGTCTAAAGGACCGAAACCGAGGGAAACCAGTGCACCTAAGGCAAGGATATAGAGAGTAACAACAGCGGTTGCTTTTTTTCTGCTCCAGTGAAGCTTATCGCATACGATGGAAACATTGGTTTCCAACAGGGAAATGGAAGAGGTCAGGGCAGCAAACAGTACTAAAATAAAGAATGCAGCCCCGATGAAACCACCAAATTTCATGCTTTCGAATACCTTAGGCAAAGTAACAAACATTAAGGACGGTCCCTTGTTTAAAGCTTCCTCGCTGCCGCCGGAGAACACAAACACGGACGGTACAATCATAAGACCCGCCAGGAAAGCAACCAAGGTATCAAATAATTCGATATGACGGACAGAACCACGAAGGTCAGTATCCTTCTTCATATAGGAGCCATAGGTAATCATAATACCCATGGCAAGGGACATGGAATAGAATAGCTGTCCCATGGCAGCCAGAATGGTGGTAGCAGAAAATGCACTAAAGTCCGGAAGTAAGTAATATTTTATACCTTCTAAGGCACCCGGTCTGGTGACGCAAAAACCGCAGATAACAAGGATTAAAACTACCAGAATAGGCATTAATATTGTGCTGGCTTTTTCGATTCCTTTTTGTACGCCGATGATTACAACGGCAGCAGTAAGAATGACATAAATTGCAAACCATATCACAGGTTCTGCCGGTTTTGCAATAAAGTCACTAAAATAATTATCTGTAGCAGCCTGACCAACCTGACCGGTAATAAAAGTTACCAGGTATTTGACGACCCAACCGCCGATAACACAGTAGTATGGTGTAATGATAAACGGAACCACGCAACCGAGAGCACCCACAAAGCCAAAACGCTTGTCCAGCTTTTGAAAAGCGCCTGCAGCACTTAGACCGGTTTTGCGTCCGATGGCGATTTCTGTAATCATTAAGGTAAATCCCAATGTAACGGCAAGGACTAAGTAAACCAGAATAAAAATACCTCCGCCGTATTTTGCAGCCAGGTATGGGAATCTCCAAAGATTACCGAGACCGACTGCAGAGCCGGCTGCTGCAAAGACAAAGCCCAGCTTGCCGGAAAAGGTGTCACGTTTTGTTTCCATAAATTATTCTCCTCCTCAAAAAAATTAACCGGAGAACGCAGAATGCATTCTCCGGTATGCGGTATGTATTGATTACATTTCAGCAAGTAATTTTTCTACACTTGCCAGCTTTACGCACAGAGCAAACACTTTGGATGCTTCTAACATTTCTTCCGGTGTTGGGAAGGATGGAGCAATACGAATGTTCTTATCTTCCGGATCTTTGCCGTATGGATAGGTTGCGCCGGCACCTGTGAGTACCACGCCGAGAGCCTTACACTTGGCTACCACAGCCTTGGCACAGCCTGGCATGGTATCAAAAGAAATAAAGTAACCACCCCGAGGCTTAATCCAGCTACCGATTTCTAAGCCGGAAAGTTCTTCTTCCAGTGTATTCAGCACTGCTTCAAACTTTGGACGAAGCAGGTCGGCATGCAGCTTCATATGAGCCTTTAATCCGTTGATATCCTTGAAAAATCTGGAATGTCTTAACTGGTTAATTTTATCATGGCCGATAGTCTGAATGGTCATCTGGCTTTCGATAAAGTCAATGTTTGCCTTGGAGGATGCCACTGCGGACACACCGGAACCAGGGAAACTGATTTTGGATGTGGAAGAGAAGATGTAAACCATGTCAGGGTTGCCTGCCTTTTCACACTCTTCCAAAATATTTAAAATTTCATCCTGAATGTCATCATATAAATGATGGATGCAGTAAGCGTTGTCCCAGAAGATACGGAAGTCTTCTGCGGCAGGCTTTAAATTAGCGAAACGCTTTACGGTTTCGTCGGAGTAAGAACTGCCGGTTGGATTGGAGTATTTCGGAACGCACCAAATACCTTTAACTGCAGGGTCGTTATTTACATACTGTTCTACCATGTCCATATCCGGACCGTTTTCATCCATCGGAATGTTAATCATTTCAATACCGAAGTATTCGGTAATTTTAAAATGTCTGTCATAACCGGGAACCGGGCAAAGGAATTTAACTTTGTCTAACTTACACCATGGAGTAGAGCCGTTAACACCCTTGGTCATGGAGCGGGAAACGGTGTCGTACATGATGTTTAAGCTGGAGTTACCGCAGACAACCACGTTGTCTTTCTGAACATCCATCATATCTGCCATAAGGCGGCGGCATTCTCCGATGCCGTCTAAGTCACCATAGTTACGTGTATCGTTACCAAGCACGGTTCTCATATCGGATTCGCTGTTGATAACATCTAACATAGGCATGGAAAGGGCAAGCTGGGAAAATCCCGGTTTACCGCGGGCCATATTCAGGTTCAGACCCTTTGCTTCCATGGTCTTGTATTCTTCTTCTAATGCAGCTTTAACGGTTAATAATTCGTTTTTGGTCAAATCCTTATATGCTTTTTTCATAGGGTTTTGGCTCACTTTCTGTTAGAATAATTTGCTTGTAATTTTTTGCTATGCTTACTTTACCACGTTAATGTGAAATTGGCAAGAGAAAATTTATATAAATTTACAAAAAAAAGAGGGAATGCTTTTGTATAACATTCCCTCAAAAACTTATTTGCCAACCACTTTATTCAGAGTGTTGAGAACTTCATTATCATCAAACGGTTTTGTAATAAATTCTTCCGCTCCCCGCTTTAATGCTTCTACCATTTTTTCTTTCTGGCCGGCAGCGGTAATCATAACCACCTTGGCATTTTCGTCCACATGTTTAATTAGTGTTAAGGATTCAATTCCGTCCATGGTAGGCATGGTAATATCCATGGTAACCACATCCGGCTTTAACTCTTTATATTTGATGTATCCTTCTTCGCCATTGGTTGCTTCTCCGATAATTTCAAAGCCGCCGCGCTCCAACACGGCACGTAACATTTTTCTGGAAGTTCTGGAGTCATCTACCATTAAAACTGTTGCCATAATTTTTTCCTCCTATGCAAGCTCTGCTACTGTAAAATAGAATTTCTTGTCGTCAATGAAAACAGGAACCTTACAGATTTCTGTTTTTGCCTGTGCGGTTACATCACTGTAGTCCGGTGGCATCAGTTCTAAGAACTTACCGTCCCGGCTTAAACCGGAAGCATAAAGACCATTGATACAGTTGAGTAATTCGCCGGCAGCATCTAAGGAATCTAAATCCAGCTGTTCGAATTCTTCTTTGGCATATTTGGAACATACCTGCAACAGGGCACCGTTACCCTCGGAGAGACAGGAAATCAGACCGTTTTCTCCCTGCAAGGACTGGCTTACCATATCCTTTTGAGGAAAAGAAGTAGTGAATTCTGCTTTTCCGATATAAATATGTCTGTCGATTAATCGGATTAATGTTTTAATTGCAGTTGAAATAATATCTGCAAATTGCTTTGCTTCTTCAGGAAGGAAAAGAGGAACAATACGTTCGGTTTCGTCACTCTTTAAATCTTCCATTTCGGAATTGCTGTATCCGTTGATAAGACGGAACGTGTTAACAACCAGTTCTACATCTTCCATATCAAGGAGCTGGCTGTCTACCATTGTTTGAATGAAGGTTAGATAGGCATTGCCCTGCTTCTTTAACAGCTTGCCTACCTGCTCGTCGGTGAGGTAGCCCTTCTGTACGGCAATGTCGCCAAAACGCTGGTCCATTAATGCCTGCAGGCGGTTTACTTCTGCAGTCTGTTCTAAGGTCATCATACCCTCTGCTACAGCAATGAGACCAAGTTTTACACGGACAGTGTCCTGGTCTGCCAGAGTTTGCGCTAATTGTTCTTTGGTAATTTTACCGGTTTCTACCAGATAATTGCCCAATATGTATTCTACCATAAGTGCGTTCTCCTGTCTTTTAATTTGATTTTATGAAACCCCATAATGATAAAAAGTATGAAAATTCCTGTGAATTTATGTCAATTTCCAGTATACATGGAAAAGCAGAAGATGTCAAGGAATTTGGAGGTTCCGGAATGGGACGAGGGTTGTATTTTAAGACAAAAAAAGATATAATGTGAGAAAAGAAAACTGACGGAAACAGCCTTTTACATACTGTCCGGAGAGGAGAATTAATATATGATATATACAGTTACTTTAAATCCATCATTAGACTATATTGTGGAGGTAAAAGACCTTACGCTGGGAGCAACGAACCGCACTTCTTTTGAACAGATGCTGCCCGGGGGAAAAGGATTAAATGTATCATTTGTAGTAAAGAACTTAGGATTTGAAACAACTGCCCTTGGTTTTCTTGCCGGATTTGTGGGAGATGAAATTGAAAAAAGAGTAGCAGAAACCGGTGTACGGACGGAGTTTCAGAAATTAGAGAACGGGTGCTCCAGAATTAATATGAAAGTGCGTAATGTGGACGGAACAGAGATAAACGGTATGGGACCCCAAATTCCTGCAGCGCGGATAAAGCAATTACTGGACCGCCTGGAAGGTTTACAAAAAGAGGATGTTCTTGTATTGGCAGGAAGCATCCCTTCTTCCATGCCGGCTACTATTTACAGCGATATTATGAAGAAGTTAAGTAATAAGGAAAAAGCAGCAGAAGAAATAAGCGGGGGACCGCTTATCGTTGTGGATGCCACAAAGGACTTGCTGAAAAATGTTTTGCCGTATCATCCGTTTTTGATTAAGCCAAATCACCATGAACTTGGCGAATTGTTTCATGTAACAATTAACACGAGGGAGGAAGCGGTGCCTTATGCGAAGAAGCTTCAGGAACAGGGGGCACGCAACGTGCTGGTGTCTATGGGCGGCCTGGGCGCTGTTTTGGCAGATGAAACGGGAAGAGTGTATTTAAGTAAAGCTCCGGAAGGAGTTGTGATAAATTCCGTAGGCGCGGGAGACTCCATGGTAGCAGGATTTCTTGCCGGATGGCTGGAAAGAAAGAACTATGAGTATGCCTTTCACATGGGTCTGGCAGCAGGCAGTGCCAGTGCATTTTCAGAAAATTTGGCCACCTCCGAAGAAGTGGCCAAGGTATATCAAAACTCATTTGTAAAGTAATTGGCAGGGGGGATTTTAGCTTGCGGTAACGGTTAGTTTTCCGTAAGTTTGCAAAATTTCCCCTTTTTCATTTACCCAGAGCTTACCACTGCAAATGGAATCCGGAGTTACAGTGAAGGTAACACCGCTGCGCAAATCGGTAAAAGAAACGGTATCTTTCGGACCTTCATTTAACAAGGTATAAACTGTGCAGCTTTCGTAGGAAACTGCGTTTAACAGGATAGCCGGAGTTCCTTTGTTAACACGGTACATCGTGTTTGCGGCACCCGCCTTTCTGATGGCATAGCGGTAGCAGGCCGCCATGGCTTCGGTGTTTACGGATAATTCCAGAGGATACGGACAGTACAGGATAGTTCCGTTTCCGACACTGTATTCCTGAATACCTGTGCTGTTTCCGCAATCCAGTAAATTAGAGACATCGGCGTAGCCGGTCATTCTACGGAAATCAAGAACATATTCTTTATCATCAATGATGATTTTTTCAAAATCCCGCAAATTTCTTGTGGAATAGTTTTTATCTAAAACACCAATTTTTGCTTCGGCACCAAAACAGTTGTTTTTATCAATACAGCCATTGATGAGCAAGGTAGTACCGGAGGCAACATAGGTGAGCAATTCCTGCCATGTTTCCATGGAAAGCATCTGCATGCCCGGAAGAATAATCAGCTTTGGTGTTCCGATGGCAGATCTGTATTCCTTACGGAACAGATGCTCCGGTAAAAAATCAGACGGTTCTTTCAGTTCGTGGAACAGTGCGGAAGTAAAGTTTCTGATGCCCTGCAGCGCAAACGGATGCTCCGCGCTATAGTGATAGGAAGTGCCGTATACGGTACAAATGTTTACCGAATCATAGTTACGATGCTTCATTAAGTGTTGCATATTCCGTTCTGCACGTACCAGCTCCCGTGTGGCCTGTAGGGACGGTGTCGGAGAGTAATCAGCACGGTAAATGCCCAGAGAATTTTCGCTGAGCTCCCACATAAACGGGTCGTCGTGAGATTGCCATTGTACAAAATTTCCAAAGGCGCAGAGCAGTTTGTTGTTTAACTTGTCTGTCATTTCTTCATCGGTGTGGCGCTTGCCGGAGCGGATGTCATCAAACTTGTACATGCCAAGCTCCTGAGCAACACAAATTTTTCCACGCACCCGGTTCATCAGGTATTCGGTAAAAATATCGGAATTGTAATTCCACTGGTGCCAGCATACCATGTCGATGTTTCCGGCAAGAACTTCAGTCTGCTGTTCCGGAATACGCATGGTTTCGTCGCGGCCCATAATTACAATCATTTCCGGAGCCAGTTCTTTTACAATACTGCGGATTTCGCTAGTCCAACCGGAAAACTCTTCCCGTGCAAAGCAAAAGAAATCATTTAACATAACGTGGTTCATGCGTTGCTCGGTGCGGGCAAGCCCACGGCCGAACAGATGATTTTCCGGCATGGTAACATCATCAAAGGAAGCAAGAACTAATGCAGTTTCGCCCCAGGCGGTACGAAGATTTTGAATAGTACGGTACTTCCTTTTTAACCATTCTTTGTAGTTTGAAAGTTCAACCGCATCTAAATCCGGTTTTCCCGGTGACCAGGCACCACGGTTGGAATAGGACGGTTCGTTTACAATATCCATTTGTACGTTTTTGAAGTCCTTAAAATTGTCCGCAAAGGAACGGATTAAGGTCATACATTGTTTGCGCATTCCGGCATCGTGAATCGGGGAACGGGAAGTGTCCCACTGGTTTAATAAGACGGTGCCCAGGGCAAATTGTACGGTAAATCCCTGCTTGGCAGCCAGATAGAAGTAGGTTTCCATGGCTCTGCGGCCCCGTCTGCCGATGCTGCCATCCGCATTATAAAATTCAGGAATAAAATACCAGTTGCCGGTGCGGAGTACGTTGAAACCGTCTGCTTTCAGCTGCTGCATTTCTTTGTTACAGAGCCAGGCATTCATGTGATAAAAGCATTCCCGGTAAACATCGGTAACAAAATAGGTGGTACCGAGAATGGCAGTGATTTCGTTGTTTTGCACACAGTAGTCTGTGGAGACGGATTCGTCAATTGCTAACGGTGAAAACTCTTGTACGCCGGCAATCAGTTCTTCGTCGGATAACACCAAAATACCGGTAGTACAGGAGGTGATAATAACAGGAGAACCGGCATTGTTTTGTACAGTTACTGCAGCTTCAATTTTATACAGGCCGGATTCGGACAATTCCGGAACAATGCAAGTTTCATAAGGCAGGGTAACGGATTCCCGGATGTTGTATACGGAGATGCTTCCCTCGTCGGCTTCCTTGTAAACAGAAACATGCAGCTCGGATGGTGTGTCCGCGTTTATTGTGAGAGGAGCAACGCTGATATGAATGTTTTTCGTCTCCTGCGGAGTAAAACGGGAAACTTCCGCATCTACTGTAAGGAGTGCAGTGCCGGCCAGACATTTTTCTACTGTGCGGTACAGGGCATTTAGAATAAAGCCGGCAGTATTTTTCTGCCGGAGTGCGGCGGACAAGTCAAAATTACAAAGAGTCATGGAACCCATTTTGTGGGTAACAATGCGAAGAATGGCTGCTGCTAAAAGCGCCCCCTCTTCATCAAAGGCATCCATCAGATGCTCAAAATAGGCAATCCGTCTGTTTGCACCGTTTACGCGTTCGCACATATGATAAACGCCGCCGTAAAGGCCGGTTAGGGAAAGCTGTTCTTTGCTGCCGTACCAGGTGGATACAGTGGTGCTGCTGCCGTCAATATTGTGGAAATCGTCCACAACGGTGAAGCTACGGAGTGCCCGGTGATTGGTTTGTCCGGTTTCCAGGCTTACGGTAAACGGAGCAGGGCTCAGATTAAGTATGTGGCCGCCCCGATGGAAAAATTCTGTTAACAGAGGCAGCTGTTCTTCAGGATAGTATATATCCATGGCATTAATTAAAACTTTAGTTCCGCTCAGCGTATCCGGTGTCAGCTCATTTACGGGTAAACAGGTGACGGTTTGACCGTGTTCTTTAAAATATGCGGCAAGACTATGGTAGTCGAGTACAGACTTATTGCAGTAAATCAGTTTTATCATTGCAACCTCCGTTTGTGGGTTATTTTCTTTGTTCATAATAGCATTTCCGGGAGGGAAAAGCAACGGTAAAGCATCAGTTAAAATAGAAAAAAACAGTGGAAGAGAACGGAATAATCTGTTATTATGTTATACGGAGAACAGGCATGTAAACAGATCACTGTAAGGTGACGTACATAGAAAAGGAGAATTTATGGATTCTATAGGACTTATGATTTTATTACAGGTAGTATTGATTGCTTTAAATGCATTTTTTGCCTGCGCGGAGATTGCGGTTATTTCCATGAACGATGCAAAGCTTGCCCATATGGCAGCGGAGGGTGACAAGAGGGCGATACGGCTTGCGCGCTTAACCAGTGAACCTGCGCGGTTTTTAGCAACTATTCAGGTAGCGATTACATTGTCCGGGTTTTTAGGTTCGGCGTTTGCGGCAGAAAACTTTTCCGGCGTGCTGGTAGACTGGGTGGTAAGCCTGGGCGTAACGGAAATTTCTGTGGAAGTATTAGATTCCGTTGCGGTTATTCTGATTACTATTATTTTATCGTTCTTTACGTTGGTGTTTGGCGAATTGGTTCCAAAACAGGTGGCCATGCGCAAGGCGGAATCCCTTGCTCTTGGCATGTCCGGTATCATCAGTACCATTGCTGCACTGTTTAAACCTTTAGTGAGTCTGCTCACTGTTTCCACCAACGGATGTCTGCGGCTGCTCGGCATCGACCCGAATGCAAAGGATGACGAAGTCAGTGAAGAAGAAATCCGCATGATGGTAGATGTGGGCAGTGAAAAGGGTACCATCGATGACGCGGAGCGTGAATTTATCCAGAATGTGTTTGAATTTGATGATCTTTCCGCCCAGGAGATTATTACCCACAGAACAGATGTAATGATGGTGGATTTAAATGACTCCGGGGAAGACTGGAAAGATATTATCTATAGTAGCAGACATACGCTATATCCTGTGTGTGACGGAACAGCTGATCGGATTGTAGGAATTTTAAATGCCAAGGATTACTTTCGCATGGAGGATAAAAGTAAGGAAAATATTTTGCAAAAGGCAGTAAAACCTCCATATTTTGTACCGGATACGGTAAAGGCTGACAGGTTATTTAAAAACATGAGAAAGGGGCATCATTCCATGGCCATTGTATTGGATGAATATGGTGGAATGACCGGAATTGTTACCATGAATGATTTGTTAGAACAGCTTGTGGGAGAAT
>JAZSFC010000037.1:0-31211 GCA_045531955.1 Lachnospiraceae bacterium
CTGGAAAGCAATGCAGAAAGAGCTGCCCTCGGAAAGCCGGAAACAGGTTCTGTTATCTTAAATGCATTCCAGGAAGGTAACAACGTTGTTATCGAAGTTAAAGATGATGGTAAAGGTATCGATGCTGAAAAGATTAAGCAGAAGGCCATCGCAAAGGGTACCATTACCGCAGAACAGGGCGAAGCAATGTCCGATAAGGAAATTATCGACCTGTTATTCCGTCCAAGCTTCTCCACTGCAGAAAAGATTTCCGATGTATCCGGACGTGGTGTGGGTCTTGACGTAGTTAAAACTAAGATTGAAAGCCTTGGCGGTGACGTAGAAGTACGTACTGTATTAGGACAGGGCAGTAACTTTATTATCCGTTTACCATTAACACTGGCAATTATCCAGTCCCTCATGGTAGAACTCGGAACAGAAAAATATGCAATTCCGCTTGGAAGTATTCAGACCATCGAGGATATTCCTGTTTCTGATGTAAAATATGTTCAGACAAAGGAAGTTATCAATCTCCGAGGTACGGTTATTCCGTTAATCCGTCTTAATGAGGTTCTTGATGTGGAATCCGTAAAGGCAAAAGATGAAAACTTAACCGTTGTTATCGTAACTAAGGGTGATAAGCTTGCCGGATTTGTTGTTGATAATTTAATCGGTCAGCAGGAAATCGTTATTAAGTCCATCGGCAAGTACATCAATAACAGCAAGATGATCAGTGGTGCTACCATTCTTGGTGATGGTGAAGTTGCCTTAATTCTTGACGTAAACACTTTAGTTTAGGAGGTAGATGATTATGGCAGAGAATGTATCCACAATGGATTCTAAACAGTATATTGTTGTTGAACTTGGCAATGAACAATACGGAATTGATATTCAGTATATTGATAACATTGTAAGAATGCAGAGAATTACCAGAGTGCCAAAGGCGCAAAATTTCTTTAAAGGTGTTATCAATCTGCGTGGTGAGGTTATTCCGGTTATGAGCCTTCGCTTAAAGTTTGATTTTGAAGAAGAAGAATACACCAATAAAACAAGAATTTTAATCATTAAGCCGGATGCACAGGCTTCCGTCGGCATTATTGTTGATGCGGTTAAGGAAGTATTAACTTTAAGCAACGATATGATTGATAAGGTTGCAAGAGATATCAATGATGAGCGTACTGCTTATCTTTCCGGTGTAGGAAAGCATGAAGACAGACTGATTTCCATATTAAACATCGGTGAAATCTTCCTGGAAAAAGAAGCTGAAAACGCATAAAGTTATAGGTAACATACACAGCCTGCCCGGCAAAAACGGGCGGGCTTGTGTTGGTTCAATGTAATAGTAGGAAAGGAACGATGAAATGGCAGAAGTTCAGGTTATAAATGAGATGCAATTTGACGTACTACGTGAAATTGGTAATATCGGTTCCGGCAATGCGGCCACCGCACTGGCAAAAATGTTGAACCAGAAAGTAGATATTAAAGTTCCAAAGGCGGCATTACTAAATTTTAATGAGCTTCCACAGGCTGTAGGCGGTGAAGAAACGATTGTTGTAGGTATTCTTCTTACACTCTCTGAGGATGTGGAAGGCATGATGATGTTTATCATGAAAATTGAGGCTGCATATAATCTGATTGAAAAGTTGATGTTTATGGAAGTAGACAGAAACGGATCCTTAGACGAAATGCAGATGTCCTGTTTACAGGAAATCGGAAACATAATTACAGGCGCGTATCTTTCTTCCCTGTCTGATTTAACAAGACTGACCATTCAGGCGAGTGTACCGTACATGGCTATGGATATGGCCGGTGCAATTTTAAGCGTACCTGCAATCGAATTCGGAAAGCTTGGAGATAAAGCACTAATGATTGAAGCTGAATTTGGTGAGGATGCAGCAAATGAAATCGGTGGATATTTCTTACTGATTCCTACAATGGCTTCCTATGATGCAATTATGGCTTCGCTTGGTATAGGATGATAATAACATGGGAAATATGATCAAAATCGGAATGGCGGAGCTAAATGTATGTTTGCCACCTGACGCAATTACCACACTGGGGCTTGGTTCCTGTGTTGGAGTTGTAATATATGATCCAACTAAAAAGGTATGCGGCATGGTTCATGTTATGCTTCCGGACAGCACGAAAATAAAAAACAATGAAAATAGGGCAAAATTTGCGGATACCGGTATTGAAGATTTACTGAAACAGGTACTTGCATTAGGTGCTGTCAGAAGAAATCTTGTTGCAAAAATTGCCGGTGGGGCTCAAATGTTTGCTTTTAAATCAGATAATGATATGTTGCGTGTCGGAGACCGTAATGTGGAAGCAACCAAAAATAAACTGAAAGAACTGCAGATACCGATTATTGCCGAAGATACCGGCAAAAATTCAGGTAGAACCATTGAATTTTATCCGGAAACAGGAGAATTATTAGTAAAATCTGTTGGAAAAACACCGTATAAAATTTAAGTTAGTAGGAGGGGGTACTCATGGAAGAAGGAAAAAATATCCCTTTGATAATTATGTTATCAGCAGGTTCCATTATTAGTATAGCATGTATTGTGTATAAATTTACTTTACTTCATACACTGATTCTTGTTCTGGCAACATTGATTGTATTTTATATAATCGGTCTGATTATTAAAAAGATTATCGTATCTATCAATCATGATGCAGAAAAACGGGCCGCATTGCTTGCCCAGGAAGAATATGAAGCGAAGCAGAAGGAACTTGCAGAGAAAGAAGAACTTGCAGAAAAGAAAATGACAACAACGGAAACTGATGAAGAATTCACGTTGTAACAGTTAGTATGGAGAAAGGCATGGTCGAAGGCTTATGAATTTAGAAGATAAAGAAAAGCTTTGGCTGGAATTTTCAAAAAAACCTAGTGCAGAACTGCGCGAAAAAATAATAATCGAATATGCCGGTCTCGTTAAGATTGTTGCTGGTAAATTAAGCATGTATCTCGGTCACAACGTAGAGTATGATGATTTGGTTGGCTACGGGACGTTTGGTTTGATTGATGCAATTGATAAGTTTGATTACGGTAAGGGTGTTAAATTTGAGACATATGCATCTTTACGAATCAGAGGCTCTATATTAGATCAAATCAGAAAAATGGACTGGCTGCCGCGTACCGTCCGTCAAAAACAGAAGAGAATCGATGCGGCATATAATAAAATTGAAGCAGAAACCGGTCGCTTTGCTACAGATGAAGAAATTGCGGCAGAACTTGAAATTTCTGTGGATGAGTTGGATTCATGGCAGAATCAGACAAAGGCTGCAGGTTTGATTTCCCTGGATGATTACATGGAACAGGGAAATGAAGGCGGAATCAGTTCTATTTCGGATGGTGCGGAAGAATATCACCAGCCGGAACAGATTTACGAAAAACAGGAAATCAGACAGATTTTGTTAGAAACACTGGAATCTCTTACAGAAAAAGAGAAGAAGGTAATTTTGTTGTATTATTACGAAGAATTGACCTTGAAAGAAATCAGTGCGATACTGGAAGTTTCTGAGTCACGAATTTCGCAGCTACATACAAAGGCAATTCAAAAGCTCCGGTTAAAATTAGGAGCAAATATTGAACTATTTTTTTAGGAGGAAATAATGGCAAAGAACGCATACGTAAAATTAAGTGTACGTCCTAATGGTACATTTCTTACGCTGTATCCACCGGTGGAAGGCGGAAGAAACCTTATTATTGATGAGGTGGAATCCTATTTGGATAAAGTAATTCCGGGAGGATATGAAAAGGTTGTCGTAAGAGAAGAGTTAAAGAAACCATTATTATCTGTCCGTGAAGTATTGATAAAAAAAGAGCAGATTGCTCCGGTAAATGAAACAGTGATTGTTACCATCATGGCAGACCGTCTCAGCGTCAAAGGACGTTTTTATCCTCCGACAGAAGGCGGACATCTGTTAGACAGGGACGATATTGTTTCTGAAATGGTAAGAAATGGTGTAAAATATGGTGTTGCGGAAGCAACGATTTCTGAATTTTTAAATAACAGACAATACGAAGAAACATTAATTCTTGCTGAGGCAACAAAACAGGTGGAAGGTTCCGATGCAGAAATAACATTCTTCTTTAATACGGATTTAACACAGAAACCAAGAGTAAATGAAGACGGTAGTGTCGACTTCCATCATTTGGATATGATTAGTACGGTTTCTGCGGGTGATTTACTTGCAGAATTAAAACCTGCAGTGCAGGGTAAACCGGGTATTGATGTATGTGGCGGATTACTTCGTCCGGTAAAGGTGAAACAGAAAATACTCCGTGTAGGAAAGAACATTAAGCTTTCCGAAGACGGCTTAAAAGCATATTCTGAAGTAAACGGTCATGCAACCGTGGAGGGCGAGCAGGTTTTTGTTTCTAATATGTATGAAGTACCGGCAAATGTAGATACCTCCACCGGCGACATTGAATACGAAGGCAACGTTCTTGTACATGGTAATGTTTTAGCCGGTTTTAGTATTATTGCAAAAGGTGATATTGTAGTAGAAGGTGTAGTTGAAGGTGCTAATTTACGTGCCGGCGGACATATCATTTTAAAACGTGGTATCCAGGGCATGGACCGTGGTGTTTTAAAAGCCAACGGAAATGTTATTTCCAGGTTTATTGAAAGTGCAACGGTAGAAGCGGGAGGTTATGTTTCTGCAGATGCAATTATGCACAGCAATGTGTCTGCCAAAGGAGATATCACTGTAGACGGTAAAAAAGGCTTTATTACCGGAGGAAATATCCGATCCGGCACCATGGTTTCAGCCAAGACAATCGGTTCGGCCATGGGTACCATGACAAATATCGAGGTTGGTATTGAGCCTGCCATTATCACAGAATATCATGAGCTTGGTAAAGAACAGGAGAATATTAAAGTCGAGCAGGAAAAGAACATGCAGGTTCTGATGGCTCTGGCAAAAAGAATCAAGCTTGGCGAAAAACTTCCGCCGGATAAACTTTTGCAATTTAAGCAGGCAAATGCTGCAAAAGAACGTATGGAGAAATATGAAGAAGAAATTATAGAACGTATGAAGGTTTTAAAAGAAACCATCGACAGCTATGAGGGTGGTATTGTCAAAGTAAGCAGTACGGCACATCCGGGTGTTAAGTTAACTATTTCCAATGCTGTTTATTACGTTAAAAATGAAACTTCTTATTGCCGGTTTGCTAAGGTTCAGGGCGATGTAAAAATGGAAAGCTATATGTAGAAAGTTCAATGTATATGAAAGGAGGCGTTTTTTATGGCAATTACACCTTATGAAGCATTAGCTATGGTGCCAAAATCCCAAGAGGCTTCGTTGTTCCGTACAGCACAAATGCAAAAAGAAAATGCCCAGCAGGCGCAAATTGCAGTTACCGTGCAACAAAAAAACGAACAAAAAATGCAACGTACGGAAAAAACTGACCAAAAAGACGAAACTCCTTTCAAATACGATGCTAAAGAAAAAGGAAATAATGCCTATGAACAGCAGGAAAAAGAACGTAAGAAAAAGGAAGAACAGGAAAAAGAAGACAGAAAAAAAATGTACGGTTGTACATTTGAGATAACAATTTAGTGGGGGAACAGTATGTCACCGGTAGAACTTATATTTGTTCTTTTAGGCGTCGGAATTTTAATTGCCAGTTGTTTTGTGGGTGGTAAAGAAAAAAAATCCGACGCTGACCTTTTGCTTTCGGATGAAGCTCTGGAAGTACAAAAGCAGGAATTAAAAAAATATGCGGAACACATTATGGAAGAAAAATCTGAAGATGCAGTTGTCCGGACAGACGATTATTTAAGTAAAATTTCAAATGAAAAAATTATGTCGGTCAATGATTTTTCTACGCAGATTTTAGAAAAAATCGATGCGAATCATAAAGAAGTGGTCTTCCTTTATGATATGTTAAATAAAAAGGAAGATGAAATCAAACAGACGGTACAGCAGTTCGATAAAGAAAAACAGGAAATGCAGGAAGTTGTCGGTGATATTATTAAACTGACAAAGCAAATGAAGGCTTCCATACAAAAAAGTGATGAGCCGAAATCAACTTCTTCGGAAAAAGTAAAAAAGACGGAAACAAAAAGAAGTACAACAAAAACAACGGTAAAGGCGGAACCTACTAAAACAGCAGTTCCGGTGAAAGCCGTTGAGAACCAGGAAGACGGACAATTGGAATTTGCCGAGCTTATGCAGGCAGACCGTCGCCAGGAAGAGGTTTTAAAACTTCACAAGCAAGGCAAGAGTGTTTTGGAAATTTCAAAAGCAATGGGAATGGGCCAAGGTGAAGTAAAACTGATTGTTGACCTTTATGGTGCATAAATATATAACAGGATGATTAAACATGAAACAAAAGTATTATTTAAGAGGTCTTGGATTCGGTATTTTGATTACCGCATTGGTATTTATTTTTGTCGGACCGTCAGAAATGTCTGAAGAAGAGATTATAAAACGGGCAGAAAAGCTTGGATATAGCAAAACGGTGGAGCAGGAATCGTCCATAGGGTTAAAAGAATTGTTGGAAAACGATACTCCTTCTCCAACAAAGGCTCCGGTACTTACTGTTACGGATACTCCTGTACCGGAACCATCAAATACACCGACTCCGACATTAGAAGCAGCACCGACTCCGGATGCTACACCAACGCCGGAATCTACCTCTACACCAACGCCGGAACCCACAGCAACACCAACACCTGAGCCAACAGTAACGCCAACACCGGAACCAACGCCTACGAAGAAGCCGGAGTCTGACGTTAAAACAGCAACCATTGTGGTAGAGCGTGGCAATACAGCTACTGTTGTATGTGAAAAAATTGAAAAAGCCGGTATAGTAAAAGATGGAGATAAGCTGAAGGATTATTTAATAAAGAATAACCTGGCTGACTATATCAATGTCGGAACATTTCAATTATCCAGCGACATGTCCCTGAAAGAAATTTCAAAGATATTAACCGGAAGATAGCAGTATGGCATCAAAGCAAAATAATGTTTTGATGCCATTTTTTTGAAAAAAAGTACTTGCATTATTTACTAACATATGATAATATGTAAAACGTGTGCGTGGGCAATAGTGTCCATGACAAATCACGCATACCGATTACGGACAGGGTGCCGGAGAAAACGGTATTACGGAACCGCGTATTATCCGGTCTGTACGCAATAAGAAGTATGCGGAAGAATTTAACCATTGGAGGTAAAAAACATGAGCGTTATTTCTATGAAGCAGTTATTAGAAGCTGGTGTACATTTTGGTCATCAGACAAGAAGATGGAACCCTAAGATGGCTCCATACATCTACACAGAAAGAAATGGTATCTACATCATCGACCTTCAGAAGTCCGTAGGTAAGGTTGACGAAGCTTACTATGCAATCAAGGATATTGCAGCAAACGGTGGTACTGTTCTTTTCGTTGGTACAAAGAAGCAGGCTCAGGATTCCGTAAAGTCCGAAGCAGAGCGTTGCGGTATGTTCTACGTTAACGAAAGATGGCTTGGTGGTATGCTTACCAACTTCAAGACAATCCAGTCCAGAATCGCAAGATTAAAGGCTATTGAAAAGATGTCTGAAGACGGTACATTCGATGTTCTTCCTAAGAAGGAAGTTATCGAAATCAAGAAGGAATGGGATAAGTTAGAAAAGAACCTTGGCGGTATCAAGAACATGAAGAAGGTTCCTGATGCAATCTTCGTTGTTGACCCTAAGAAGGAAAGAATCTGTGTACAGGAAGCACACGCACTTGGTATTCCACTCATCGGTATCGCAGATACTAACTGTGACCCAGAAGAATTAGATTTCGTAATCCCAGGTAACGACGACGCTATCCGTGCCGTTAAGTTAATCGTTGCTAAGATGGCAGACGCTGTTATCGAAGCTAACCAGGGTGAAGAGCTTGTTGATGCTCCTGTAGAAGCTACAGAAGCAGATGCTGAGTAATTCCTAAGTTTGAACTGAAACTAAAATCCTCTGCCCAAGCGGCAGAGGATTATTGAGATTAAAAAGAAAACATAAGGAGGACATTATTATGGCAGAAGTATCCGCAAAGGACGCTATGAAGTTAAGACAGATGACAGGCGCTGGTGTTATGGACTGTAAGAAGGCTCTTGCAGAAGCTGACGGCGATATGGATAAGGCAGTAGAATTATTAAGAGAAAAGGGTCTTGCAAAGGCAGCTAAGAAGGCTGACAGAATTGCAGCAGAAGGTATCTGTGCTACTAACGTTTCCGCAGACAACCAGGTTGCTTCCATCGTAGAAGTTAACTCCGAAACAGACTTCGTTGCAAAGAACGACAAGTTCCGTGGCTACGTTGCAGAAGTTGCAGCTCAGGCAGCTAAGACTAACGCAACAGACATCGATGCATTCTTAGCAGAAGCTTGGGAGTTAGATCCATCCAAGACTGTTAAGGAAGAGCTCGCTGCTCAGATCGCTGTTATCGGTGAAAACATGAACATCAGAAGATTCGAAAAGTTCGTTGCAGCAAACGGTTTCGTTGAATCCTACATCCATGCAAACGGCAGAATCGCTATCTTAGTTGAGTTCGAAGGTGCTTGCACAGAAGCTACTAAGACTTGTGCTAAGGACGTAGCAATGCAGATTGCAGCTATGAATCCTAAGTATGTTGATAAGTCTGAAGTTTCCGCAGACTACATCGAGCATGAAAAGGAAATCCTTAAGGCTCAGATCATGAACGATCCTAAGGAATCCCAGAAGCCTGAAAAGGTTATCGATGGCATGATTAACGGCCGTATCAACAAGCAGCTCAAGGAAATCTGCTTAGTTGACCAGGTATACGTTAAGGATGGCGAAATGACAGTTGGTAAGTACATTGAGTCCGTAGCTAAGGCTGAAGGCTGTGCACTTGCTGTTAAGAGATTTGTTCGTTTCGAAACCGGCGAAGGTATCGAAAAGAAGGAAGAAAACTTTGCAGAAGAAGTTGCAAAGCAGATGGGCATGTAGTTTAGCTACAAGCGGTATAAGAAAATTTTCGGAGCTGTATACTTTCGGGTGTGCAGCTCCTTTTATATTGTGCAAAGAAACTCACGCCGGTAGACGTAAGCTGTCGCCTTCGGACTTCTTGCCGGTTTCTTTTATTCAAAGCTTACGCCTGCGGTCAAGCCTTTTACAGAACTCGGAGGCAAGCAAGACAGGGAATATGGTACATGAATGCGTCCGTAGGACGTGGTTTTAGAAAAAGGCGGTAGTCGCTCTCGGAAAACATGTTTTCCAGAGACGACCATCGTCTTTTTCTAAATGTGCTTCGCACAATTTCATGTACCATATCTCCCTGTCTGCCTCCTCAAACAACTGCTAAAAGGCTACCGCAGACTACCTTCTCAAAAAGAAACCGGAGAAGTACGAGGCAACCCTTAAATGTCTCCGGCGGGAGTTTCTTTGCACGTTAGTATAAAAGCAGAGCTGCACACACCAAGTAAGTGTCTATAGCCTCCGAAAATTTTCTATACCGCGCCAGCCGTCTATGAGGAAGTAGCGAGCTTTGCGAGCGGATTCCGAATAGTTATAGACCATGAAAAAGAGTCGGTATATTCCGGCAAAGATTAAATATTGCTGAAAAAGCAAAGAGGTGTTATAGTTAGATGTAGGAATATAAAGCCGAAGGAAAATGGACGGATGGACGAGAAAATTGATTTGAATAAACGTTTGCAAATAACTGATAATAAAAAGCTTAAGGGAGTAGTTTCTTTTACCGCCGGTGAATTAAATGAGACTTCTCTGGATGAATTGGCATTCTTTGCAGATAAACTTGAAAAAATTGGAATTTCACTGGAAATTACAAGAAAGAAAAATACGGAAAACGGCATTGGTTATGACTTTGTGGTAATGAAACTAAACGAAGAGAAATATCGGTCTGCAACGACTCGTCATGCCGGAAGAAAAGCCGACTTTGAAGAAAAATATGATAAATACGGGAAATGTACGGTGGAAGAGCTGATGGAAATGCTTAAGACAATGTCTAAAACGGATGTTGCAAAAGAACTTGGATGCTCCCGTATGACGCTGTATCGCATTCTTAACAATATTTCAAAGAGGAATCCGGCGGGAGACACATCCATTTGGCATTATACGTCTTAAGAGAGAAGAACCTCAAATTCATCTCAAATTAATCTTAATTTATTCTCAATAAAATGTAAAATAAGTTTGAAAAATGTCATTTTTAGTATTATACTGAAAATGACATTTTTTATATTGGAGTTTGTTATGGAAAAAGAAAACAAGAAAAAGAAACGTAAGAAAAAAACAAAATGGATTAAATTCCGTCATACGGTAGTAAGACGTTGTCTGGCAATATTTATTAAGCCGATTGCCATGATAATGTATGGAATAAAAATCGAAAAATTTAAGGAAGAACAGAAGCGTCCTTATTTGATTTTATATAATCATCAGACTGCTTTCGATCAGTTTTTTGTTGGTCTTGCTTTTCGGCAGCCGATTTACTATGTGGCGTCAGAGGATTTGTTTTCCAATGGTTTTGTATCCAGTGTAATCCGCTATTTGGTTGAGCCGATTCCGATTAAGAAGCAGGCTACTGATGTTGCTGCGGTTATGAATTGTATCCGCATTGCGAAAGAGGGTGGTTCCCTGGCAATCGCGCCGGAAGGCAACCGTACATACAGCGGAAAAACCGAGTATATTGCGACATCTATTGCAACACTGGCGAAAAAAATCAAGCTTCCGATTGCGTTATACCGAATTGAAGGCGGTTATGGCGTTCAGCCCCGTTGGAGCGATAAAACCCGTAAAGGTAAAATGCGTTCTTACGTAGCCCGGGTGATTGAACCGGAAGAATATGCCACTATGTCCAATGATGAGTTGTTTGCAGCCATTGAAGAAGGGTTATATGTAAACGAAGGTGTGGCAGATTCCATTTTTAAATCTGCAAAAAAAGCAGAATATCTGGAACGTGCCATGTATGTGTGTCCATATTGCGGATTATCTGAGTTTGAAAGCAATGGCAATGAAGTAGAATGTAAACAATGTCATCGCAAGATTACTTACGGGGAAGACAAAACACTTTCCGGTGTGGGTTTTGAGTTCCCTTACCGTTTTATTACCGAGTGGTACGATGCACAGAAAAAGTTTGTATGTGCACTGGATTTGGAAAAGTATTCGGTAACTCCGATGTATACAGATAAGGCAAGAGTATCGGAGGTTATTGTTTATAAGCGGAAAGAACTGATAAAAGCGGAAGCAGAAATCAAGCTGTACGGCAACCGAATTGTGATAGATGAAGGCAAGGAAAACAGTATGAATTTGCCGTTCGAAGAAATTTCTGCAGTGTCGGTTCTTGGCAGAAATAAGTTGAATATTTATCATGACCGAAAAATTTATCAGTTAAAGAGCGACAAACGTTTTAATGCTTTGAAGTATGTGAATATGTATTATCATTATAAAAACATCAGCAAAGGAGAAACAGATGAACAATTTTTGGGATTATAGTGTCTGGGGCACATTGAATATTATTGCAGCATTACTGATTAGTCTGTTGGCAGGTAATGTGTTAAAGAAGTCGATTCCGTTGCTTCAGGCTTCTTTGATACCAACTTCTGTTTTAGGCGGATGTCTGCTTCTGATTGTATCCGGAATTTATCGTTTGATTACAAAAGAAACCTTATTCGACGCAGCATTTTTTGGCGGAAATGGTATGATGACTTTAGAAATGATTACTTATCATACCCTTGCTCTTGGATTTATTGCTTCTACCTTCAAATCCTCCGAAGGTAAACTGACAAAGCAAAGAACAATAGAAATTTTTAATACCGGTGTTACCACGGTATCCAGCTATCTGTTGCAGGGAATTTTTGGTTTGGCAATTTCTTTGATTGCAGCTCTGGTGCTGGATGATTTCTTTGAAGCGGCGGGTATGATTCTTCCTTTTGGATACGGACAGGGTACCGGTCAGGCTATGAACTATGGTAATATTTATGAGCAGGAATACGGTTTTGTCGGCGGTAAGAGTTTTGGACTTGCTGTGGCGGCTCTTGGCTTTTTAAGTGCCAGCCTCGGTGGTGTAATTCACTTAAATATCCAGAAAAAACGTGGTGTCATCAAACTTAGTGATATTAAAGAACGTGCATTACACGCAGAGGAGATTCAAAATGAAAATGAAATTCCGATGCAGGAGAGTATTGATAAAATGACGATCCAGATTGCGCTGATTGTTTCGGCATATATGGTTTCCTATTTGCTGATGAATGCACTGGGTTCTTTGCTTCCAGGCATGAAATCCGTAATTTTCGGATTTAACTTTTTACTTGGTGTTTTAACTGCCACATTATTTAAAGCAGTATTGAATTTCTTACGGAAGAAAAATATTGTAAAGAAAGAGTATACCAATAATTTTCTTATGACCCGCGCCAGCAATTTCTTTTTTGATATTATGGTTGTAGCCGGTATTGCAGCAATCCGTCTGAGTATTTTGGAAAAGTACTGGGGAATTTTATTGATTATGGGTTTGACCGGTGCGGTGGTTACTTACATTTACAACCGTATTGTCGCAAAAGCGTTGTTTAAGGATTATGTGGAAGAGCAGTTTCTTACCATGTACGGTATGTTAACCGGTACAGCCAGCACGGGCATTATTCTTCTCAGGGAAATCGACGGGGATTTCAAGAGTCCGGCATCCGATAACATGGTGTACCAGAACTTTCCGGCAATTGTATTCGGTTTTCCGTTAATGCTTCTTGCTACACTGGCACCAAGACAGCCGGTATTTACGTTATTGATTGTAATCGGATTCTTTATTATTATGAATATTATTTTATTCCGAAGCTTTATTTTCAAAAAGAAAAACAAGTAAAAGAAAGGAGTAATTCCCTGTAGTACGGGAGTTACTCCTTTTAAAATTATCTTACCCGGATTTCATAAGCAGTTGTCTGCGGAGGTATGCTGTAGGTCATAAAATTAGCATGTCGAATCCAGACACGCATGCCCGGAGTCAAACGGTTAAAATCCATTGGTCGACCAAAACGGTCAAAAATAAAAGCATTTGTCGGAACATTAAACTGGATGATGGAAAAGGGATTTCCGTTACTGATGGTAGTAAAACTCCGGTTCTGACGATTGATATTTAAAATCACACCAACAGTGATATCGTTTTGCGGAGGACAGTTACAATTTTGATTCGGGAAAAAATTGTCCATAAAATTCACCTCAATTATATTGATAGTGATAATATATTAATTTTTATGTAAATTGTTACAATGTATTGATAAAAAGTTCATTTTGATGTACAATTAGATAAAGTGTAAAATAATAAGCCAATATACAGGGCTTGTTTTTTGCAAAATGTAGGGCGAGGGACTTGTTATGGAAAAGAAAAGAAAAATTAAAAATATATTTGAAATTTTTTCATACATTATGTTGTTATGTGTATTGCCCGCAACACTTGTATTTTCCGGATTAATAGGCAAACAGCTTGGCAAACATATTGAACATACCATGAAAGATTCTGCCGGTCTGTGTGCAGAAATGATAGAACGGCAGTATATGAGTGATATGCTTATGCTGGAAGGACTTGCAGTGCGTATGGCTACTTCTTTTGAAGATGATCCGGCGCTTGCTATGCAACGTCTTATTTCCACAGCAGAACGCTATGATATGAAACGTATTGCTTTTTCTTTTCCGGACGGAGAAACCCTTGCAACAGATGACGCGCAAATGGATTTGACCGGTGTGGACAATTTTGAACAGGCCTTACGGGGAGAAAGGTTACTTACTACGGTAATTACGGATGTTACTGACGGTGAGCCTGTTAATATTTATTCTCTTCCGGTATATCAAAACGGAACCGATACTATTCTTGGTGTAATGTCAGCGGTTTACCGTAGTGAAACTTTTGAAAATCTTCTTGCTGCTTCATTTTTTGACGGAGAAGGTTATACTTATATTATTGACAGCAAAGGTAATATTATTATTAACTCTCATCATGAAAATGCATTAAGCAGTGTTTCAAATATTTTTAGTTACATTGAGCAGCATCAGAAAAAAGATGCCGTGTCTTTAAGATCTTCCTTGGAAGACCAGGGAGAAGGCTTTTTGGAAGTAGACCGCGAAAAGAAGGAAGATTTATTCGCCTATTATAAAAAATTAAATATCAGTGACTGGTATGTATTCAGCCTTGTGCCAAAAAATGTGGCGGAAAGTACAAAAGTGGCTGTAATGACCGGGGTTATGGTATATTGTATTGCTATTTCCGGCGTTGCAATTTTTGTTATTCTCAGTATAAGTCATGCCATGAAGGAGAAAAACAAATTATTAAAAGATGCCCTATATGTAGATAACCTGACCGGCGGACGAAGCTATGAAAAATTCCGAATAGACTGTAAAGCTCAGTTAAAAAAGCTCGGTAACCGAAAAGCTGCATTTGTTTTTCTGGATATCGACAATTTTAATCTTGTTTCTACCTTATACGGTCATGAAGAGAGTGTAGACACTATCCGTCGTGTTTATGCAATGATAAATAACTGCATCGGAGACAAAGGAATCATAGGAAGAAACAGTTCAGACCAGTTCTGTGTTATGTTTTTTTATGAAGAGCAGGAAGAATTCGAAAAGAGCATCAGTTATTTTGTTCAGACATTGCATGATAATGCTAAATTTGCCAATATGCTCCGTCCATCCATGGGAATATATGAAGTACAGGATCCGGAAGAGGGCATTTATGATATGATGAATAAAGCAAGAACTGCCCATGAAACTATCAAGCAAAATGAAGATTCTATCATTGCATATTATGATGCCGGTTTCCGTGATAAAAAGTATCAAAATAAGCATATGGCAGATGAAATGGAAAATGCTTTGAAAAAACATGAATTTGTTCCATATCTTCAGCCAAAATTTGATGCGGCAACCGGAAAAATATGCGGAGCAGAAGCACTAATCCGTTGGATTACTTCCGAAGGAAAAGTTATTCCTCCGGGAATGTTTATTCCATTGGCAGAAAACAATGGTTTTGTACGTAATCTGGATAAAGAAATGTTCCGGTTAGTTTGTGATATGCAAAAGAAGCTGTTTGAAGAAGGACTGGAACCGGTTCCGGTATCGGTTAACGTTTCCAGACAACTGCTGTATGATAAAAACTTTGCGGATGATTATTGCAGGTATATAACAGAGCTTAATATTCCGCCAAGATTGGTTGAACTGGAAATTACGGAAAGTGCTTTATTTGAAGACATTAATTTATTCCGTGCTACATTGGAAAAATTAAGAAATTTTGGTTTCCGTATTCTTATGGACGATTTTGGAACCGGATATTCCTCCCTTATGATGCTGCACACTGTTCCAATTGATGTTATGAAGCTGGACAAGAGTTTTATTGATGACTATGCGGATGAAAAAGGCAGAAGTATTATACAGTGTGTGCTAAATCTTGCAAAACAATTAAAACTTCCTGTTGTAGCGGAAGGTGTAGAAACCGAAGAACAATATATTTATTTAAAGAACAGTGGTTGTGATGTAATTCAGGGATATTATTTTTCCAAACCGTTACCAAAAGCAGAATATTTAGAACGATTAGCATCGTAGAGAATAACAAGCACCGGGCATTCGTATCCGGTGCTTGTTTATTTATTAGTGAAAAAATTTTCGTTTTAAAAAGGCAGTACCTTTTTTTATCCAATGTTCCTGTTCCATAAACAGAACCGGAAGTTCCTGATAAGAAATGCGGTTGGCTTCAATAAAGACGTCTAATAAGCGTTCGCTGATAAAACCGAAAATCCGCTGGTTATAGTCGCTATAAGAAGAAATATCCAGATTTTTTTCCAGTTCAAACAAAATGTCGAATAACCATTGGCAGTAATCATGAAAGAGCTCTTGTTTCATTAGAAACATATTAAACCGGTGCGCTTTTGTACGGGTCATGACCTGCTCATACGAAGGCAGGTAATCCGGATACTTTTCTGTAAGTATTTTTTCTGTAAGTTTTAAGCTTTCTTCCGGATGGGCATGAATAAACTGAGAATAGTTTGTTTCAATAAAATAATTACGTGGTTTCGGCAAAATAACAGAAGTATTTTGAAATAATGGTTCTACTTCTGTAGACTTTAATACCTGGTTGAATTTTTCTTTACAAAACATTCCCGGTTTGCGGAGAACAAAATGTCTGCGGTAATGCGCCAGACCAATAACATCCGCATCAAGATTTTTCCATGCCCAGTAGAGGGCAGTCAGTTCACAATAGTTCTTATTTTTCGAGGAAATATTATCCCCGCTGTCATCACCAATCCATGGTAGGGAAACAGAGGAAATAGCTTTTCCGACATGAATCGGAAGATAAATGGAATCCTCTGGCATACGATATTCTTTATGTGTAGCAACTAAGATTTTTATTTTCATTAAGATATCCTCAAACTTATTTTTAATAGAATTATTATAGCAAAGGCAGGGCGGTTTTGCAATGATGTAACACCACATAAAAATTTTACATTATGAAAGTATTATGGTTGACTATAGCAGGAAAAAAATAGTATAATAAAATATGAAAGAGGGTATTTGGGAGGTAGTTTATGCAAAAGATAAATTTTGATTTATCCGTAAAAAAATATGCAGATCAGAGTACTAACAAAACAGCTATGATCGGTATTTATATTATGAATGCAGTACTTGCTTTGGCTTATGCTGTTGAACTTATAAAAGGTGCCAGAACACCGTTATCCTATGCTGTTGTTGCGGCACTTTGTGTGCTTCCTTGTATTATTGCACAGCTGATTTATTCTAAGCAAAAAGATTCTAAAAATATCCGTCGTGTTTTAGGTATTGGCTTTATGTTATTATACGGTTATGTCATGTTTACATCCTCAACAAATCTGACCTTCTGTTATGTTATTGTTGCGTTTGTAATGTTGGTTGTATATATTGACATGCAGCTTCTGATTAGTCTTGGAATAGCAGCCTTGCTAATTAATATTGCAAAAGTAGTTTATACGGCAGTTACTTCCGGATTGTCAGCAGAAGAAATCACAAATACAGAAATTATCTTCGCCTGCCTGATACTTACCTTTGTATTTATTGTTATGGCAGTGAAAAAGATTGCACTTATTAATTCAGCCCATGTAGAAAAGGCAAATACAGAAAAAGATCAGTCAGAAAAATTGTTGGCAACCACATTAGAGGTTGCATCTGCAATTTCTGCAAATATTGAAAATGTTGTAGTGGAAACCGAGCATTTAAAAGAAGCTATTGGACAAACCAGTTACGCTATGAATGACTTGACCAACGGCGCGAATGATGCTTCTGCGGCAATGGAAGAGCAGGCAAGCAGTACAGAGCGCATCGGAAATCATATTAAAGGTGTAGAAGTATCTACAAATACAATTCTTAATGAAAGCCTGCAGGCACAAACAAATTTGGAACAGGGAAGAAAAACCATGGAAGAGCTGATGCAGCAGGTAAAAACTTCCGAGACTACCGGTGTTCTTGTTACGGAAAAAGTAACCGGTTTAAAAGAATATGCTGACCGTATGCAGGAAATCATGGGATTAATCACCAATGTAGCAGAACAGACAGGCCTTCTTGCTTTAAATGCATCCATTGAAGCAGCAAGAGCAGGAGAAGCCGGTCGTGGATTTGGTGTGGTTGCCTCTGAAATTTCCAGTCTTTCCGACCAGACCAATGATGCAGCAGGAGATATTACCGAGCTTATCAAAAATATTGTAAAATCTATTGAAGAAACAACAAATGCCATGAGCTTGTTGTTAGAAAGCAGCCAGGTTCAAAATCAATATGTTGGTGCTACAGCGGAAAATTTTGAAAAAATATATAACAGTACCAAGGGAATTATTATTGAAGCAAATAATTTAAAGAATGCAGTAGATGTAGTTACTGCTGAAAATATTCAGATAGAAGAGCGCATCGGACAAGTATCTTCCATTACAGAAGAGGTTACTGCACGTTCTGAGGAAACACTGGAAGCATGTAATCTTAATTTGGAAAGCGTGGAAGAGGTTGCTGCTATCATGGATAACTTAAAGGAAGAAGCAAGAAAACTTCAACAGGAAGGGTAATCAGACAGTATGGAAATTAAGACATACAAAAAGGATGCGGAATACTCTTATACGTTAGGTGCATTTCCGACAATTGAACTTTTAAAAACCAGACCATCGGAAGTGATGGAAGTTTATGTGCATAGTACTTTTACTGATGTGGAAACAATTGAAAAATTAGCAAAACCGTATGGAATTCCGATATATCGCCAAGACAAAATTATTAATAAATTAAGTGATAAAGAAAACTGTTTTGTTATAGGTATATTTAAAAAATATCGAGATATTCTTCAACAAGATAAATCACATATCGTATTGGTGAATCCGAGTAACATGGGTAATATGGGAACTATTATCCGTACAGCTATCGGATTCGGAATTAAAAATCTGGCTATTATCAGTCCGGGAGTGGATGTATTTCATCCAAAGACAATCCGGGCATCCATGGGAGCGTTGTTCCGCATTAACTGTCAATATTTTTCGAGTTTTGATGAATACGAAGCAGCATACAGAAAGCACGAAATATTTTGCTTTATGTTAAATGCAAAACGTCAGCTGACAGTAAACAGTTGTCCAAAACCGGAATTATTTTCTTTGGTATTCGGTAATGAAGCAACAGGACTGGATGATTCCTATTTACAAAAGGGAACAAGTATAATTATTCCGCAATCAGAGGAAGTAGATTCGCTTAATATTACTATTGCAGCCGGTGTTGGAATGTATTTGTTTACACAGCGCTAAAATTTTATAAATTTTGAAAATCTATTGAAAGTTTTTATGATTTCTGATATCATAATATTTATATTCAAATGATTTTAAAGGTAAAGCAACAAGGAGGAAGAAAAATGGCGGCGATTAAAGCAGAACATTTGAATCCGTTTTTAATGTCTGCAAAGCAGGTTTTGCAGCAGGTATGTAACGTAGATATACAATTTGGTCCAATCACAAAAGATGATTTTTACGTTAGTGGTGAGCCTTTATTTATAATGCTTGGTGTTACCGGAGAAATTACAGGTCAGGTGTGTATGGTTATGGGTACTGAAACTGCAAAGGATGTTGCGTCCCGTATGATGATGGGTATGCCGGTAGACGTACTTGATGACATGGCAAAAAGCGCGTTAAGTGAACTTGGCAATATGATGATGGGTAATGCGGCAACATTACTTTCTAACAATAATATTTTGATTGATATTACTCCTCCGACTCTGTTGGTTGGTAGTGCAATTTTATCTTCTCCTGAAATGGCGGTTATCAAAGTGCCGTTACTGTATCAGGACTATGAAATTCAGTTAAGTTTCCTTTTAAAAACAGCAAAATAATACATAGCAGAGAACAGAAGCAACATTCTGTTCTCTTTATTTTTGGAAAAGGGAAAATATGACTTGCATTATTTAGTATAATCGTGTACAATAAGTTCACACGTTAATGAGTTAAATCGAAAAACAAGTTGGAGGAAAGAACAATGATTCAGTTATTTGACAAAGGTGCATATGTTTTTAACGGTAATCAGGTAGTTGCCGAAGAAAACATCTCTGCAGAGTATAAAAAATATATGGAGCAGCTTCCAAATGCAGAAGAATGCAAAAAGAACAGCCTCGGCTATCAGATTCTTGCAGCACATAATACTTCCGGCAATATGGAGCAGTTAAAAATTAAATTTGATAAGCTTACTTCTCATGATATTACTTTCGTTGGTATTATCCAGACAGCAAGAGCCAGCGGACTGGAAAAATTTCCGGTTCCTTATGTTCTTACCAACTGCCATAACAGCCTTTGCGCCGTAGGCGGTACAATTAATGAAGATGACCACATGTTTGGCCTTTCCTGTGCAAAGAAGTACGGTGGTGTTTATGTTCCACCTCATCAGGCAGTTATTCACCAGTTTGCAAGAGAAATGCTGGCAGGTGGCGGTAAGATGATTCTTGGTTCTGACAGCCATACCCGCTACGGTGCTCTTGGTACCATGGCAATTGGTGAAGGCGGTCCGGAGCTTGTTAAGCAGCTGCTTTGCAAAACTTACGATATTAAAATGCCTAAGATTGTAGGTATTCATTTAACCGGTAAGCCACGCCGCGGTGTAGGCCCTCAGGATATTGCCCTTGCTATTATCGGCGCAGTATTTGCTAACGGTTATGTAAATAATAAAGTAATGGAATTCTTTGGTGACGGTGTTGCAAACCTTACTGTTGATGAGCGTATCGGTGTGGATGTTATGACAACAGAAACTACCTGTCTGTCCTCTATCTGGGTAACCGATGATAAAGTAAAGGAATTTTATGAAATTCATAACAGAAAAGAAGACTTTGCGGAATTAACCCTTCCGGAAGTTGTTTACTACGATGGTTTGGTAGAAGTAGATTTAGCTGCAATTAAGCCAATGATTGCTATGCCGTTCCATCCAAGTAACGTTTACACCATCGATGAATTAAATGCAAATCTTTACGATATTTTGGATGAAGTAGAAAAGAAGGCTTTGGTGAGTCTTGACAATAACAATGTTTCTTACACCTTAAAGGACAAGGTAAGAAATGGAAAGTTATATGTAGAGCAGGGTGTAATTGCAGGTTGTGCCGGCGGCGGTTTTGAAAATATCTGTGCGGCAGCTGATATTTTACGCGGTAAATATATCGGAAACGATGAATTCTCCTTGAGCGTATATCCAGCCTCCCAGCCGGTATTCATGGAACTTGTTAAGAACGGTACCATTGCTGACTTAATGCAGACAGGTGCAACCGTACGTACCGCATTCTGTGGACCATGCTTCGGTGCAGGTGATGTTCCATCCAATAAGGGCTTAAGTATCCGTCACTCCACAAGAAACTTCCCGAACAGAGAAGGTTCTAAGATTACCAATGGTCAGATTGCTTCCGTTGCGCTAATGGATGCGCGTTCCATCGCAGCAACAGCAGCAAACCAGGGTTACTTAACTTCCGCTGAACACGTAGATGTAGAATTTAAGAAGCCAAAGTACTTCTTTGATTCCACTATTTACGATAACAGAGTATATAACGGTGTTGGCAAGGCAGACCCGTCCGTAGAGATTAAATTTGGTCCGGGTATTGTAGACTGGCCAAAGATGGCAGCGCTGGGCGATAATATGCTCCTTAAGGTAGCTTCCGTTATCCACGACCCGGTTACCACAACAGACGAGCTGATTCCATCCGGTGAGACATCCTCTTACCGTTCCAATCCGCTTGGTCTTGCTGAGTACACACTGTCCAGAAAGGATCCTGCTTACGTTGGACGAGCAAAGCAAATTCAGAAAGCAGAAAAGACCCGTTGGGAAGCAAAGAGTGCAGAAGATATCTATGCAGCTTATCCTGAGGTGAAGGATGTACTTACACAGGTTGAAAAAGAGTTTGCTTTAAATCCGTTAGAGGTAGAAATCGGTAGTCTTGTGTATGCAACCAAGCCTGGTGACGGCTCTGCCAGAGAGCAGGCAGCAAGCTGCCAGAAGGTACTTGGCGGTTTGGCTAACATTGCAAGAGAGTATGCAACCAAGAGATACCGTTCCAATTTGATTAACTGGGGTATGCTTCCATTCTTATTTGATGGTGATTTGCCGTTTGAACTGGATGACTATATTTTAGTTAAGGACATCAAAACAGCCATTGCTGATAAGAAGTCCGAAATTGAAGCATATGTGGTAAATAAGGGTATGCAGAAGTTTACCTTAAAACTTGGTGATTTGACCGATGATGAAAGAGATATCATTACCAAGGGATGTCTGATTAACTATTACAGAGGTTAAAACAAATTAAATAATACATGGTGACTTCCGGAAAAGTACGAGCTTTTCCGGAAGTTTTTTTATGTAAAAACGCTGAAAACCGCATAAATTCAAGGGAAATCGTTGAAAAAGCACTTGTTTTTTTAAGAAAACGGTGCTATAATTTATATGTAACATAAAGACTAAGATTAAGAGTGGGTGCAAGCCCACTCTTAATTCATGTTTAAGAACAGGAATATTGTTCTGCCATGAAACGGGGGAATCACTTTAAATTATGGCAAAAAGAGAAGAATATGAACAGAAAACGGAAAAACTGTTAGAACCAATTTTAAAGGAAAACAATTTTGAACTCTACGATGTGGAGTTTGTAAAGGAAGCAGGCACTTTTTACTTACGTGCATTCATTGATAAGGAAGGCGGTATTAATATCAATGACTGTGAACTGGTAAGCCGCCGTTTAAGTGATTTGCTGGATGAAAAGGATTTTATTCCGGATGCTTATATTTTAGAGGTCAGTTCTCCGGGGCTTGGCCGTGCTTTAAAAAAAGATAAGCATTTTGAAAAGAGCATCGGTGAAGAGGTAGAAATTAAACTGTTTAAGGCAATTAATAAGCAGAAAGAATTTACCGGCTATCTGGAAAGTTTTACCGATGAAGTAATTGTCATCAGCGATGAACAGGAAAACGAATTTGAATTTGAAAGAAGCAATATTGCAAGTGTCAGACTTGTCGTACATTTTTAAGTAACGGATAACAACGGGTTATGCCCGGTTGTCATAGAAAAAAGTCGTATACAAGGAGGAAAATGAAAGAAAATGAACGCAAACAAAGAATTACTGGAGGCTTTAAATCAGATTGAGAAGGAAAAGGATATCAGCAAAGAAATCCTGTTAGAAGCAATTGAAAATTCTCTTCTTGCTGCATGTAAGAACCAGTATGGCAAGGCAGATAACATTAAGGTGCAGATTAACAGAGAAACCGGTGCTTTTAATGTGTATGCTGAAAAGGAAATCGTAGAAGAAGTAGAGGATGATGTGCTTCAGATTACTCTTGGCGAAGCTAAGCTAAAGTACCCAAGAAAGAAAATGGCTGTAGGTGATATCATCAAAATTGAAGTAACACCAAAGAATTTCGGTCGTATTGCAGCACAGAAAGCAAAGCAGGTAGTTGTACAGAAGATTCGTGAAGAAGAAAGAAAAGCACTGTATAATACTTATTTCACAAAGGAAAGAGATATTGTTACCGGTATTGTTCAGAGATATCAGGGCAATAACATCTGCATCAATCTTGGTAAAGCAGATGCCATTCTTACCGAAAACGAGCAGATTAAGGGCGAATACTTCCGTCCTACAGAACGTGTAAAGTTATATGTACTTAAGGTTGAGGATACTACCAGAGGACCTAGAATTACCGTTTCCAGAACTCATCCGGAATTAGTAAAGAGACTTTTTGAAGCAGAAGTTACCGAAGTAAAAGACGGCACCGTAGAAATTAAGAGCATTTCCAGAGAAGCAGGTGCCAGAACAAAGATGGCAGTTTATTCCAACGACCCTAACGTTGATCCGGTAGGTGCATGTGTAGGTGTTAACGGTGCCAGAGTAAATGCCATTGTAGATGAACTCCGTGGCGAAAAAATTGATATTATTAACTGGAGCGAGGATCCTGCAACTCTGATTGAAAATGCACTTAGCCCTGCTAAGGTTGTTTCCGTTGAGGTTGATCCGGAAGAAAAGAGCGCAAGGGTTATTGTTCCTGATTATCAGCTTTCCCTTGCTATCGGCCGTGAAGGACAGAATGCAAGACTTGCTGCAAGACTTACCGGTTATAAGATTGATATTAAGTCTGAATCCCAGGCCGGTACTTATTACCAGGATCAGTACGAGAATAATCAGTATGAAAACGATAATTGGGAAGATGACCAGTATGAAGATGGAAATTGGGAAGATGACCAGTACGATGAATCATGGGACGGCGAATATGACGGCGAATATGACGAAGAATATGACGGCGAATATGACGGAGAGTACGATGGTGAGTATTCCGAAGAATATGAAGGTCAGTGGGAGGAAGGTTACGAAGAGCAGTAATCAAACAATCCGGAGGCAAGTAGAACTATGGCTGAAAAGAAAATTCCATTAAGAAAATGTACCGGTTGCAATGAAATGAAGCCGAAAAAAGAGTTGATTCGTGTATTAAAAACAACGGAAGCGGAAATCGTTTTAGATAAAACCGGAAAGAAAAACGGAAGAGGAGCATATCTTTGTAATTCTTTGGAGTGCTTTAAACAGGCAAGAAAAACCAAAGGTTTGGAACGTTCCCTTCAGGTAAAGATTCCTGACGAAATATATGAAACCCTGGAAAAGGAGTTGATTACTGTTGAATAATAAGACAGATAAAAAAATTCTTTCCATGTTTGGTCTGGCAGCCCGTGCAGGACGAATCGCCAGTGGTGAATTTCAGACAGAAACCGCAGTGAAAGACAAAACAGCGTATCTGGTTATTGTTGCAGAGGATGCTTCTGATAATACAAAAAAGCTTTTTCATGACAAATGTACTTTTTATAATGTTCCGGTTATTAATCTCGGAAGTAAAGAAGAACTTGGTCATGCAATCGGAAAAGAATTCAGAGCTTCCCTGGCAATTTTAGATGAGGGGTTTGCAAATGCAATTAAGAAAAAAATAGAGAGTTTAAGTCAGGTGCAATAACGGAGGTAAATAAATGGCAAAAATGAAAGTATATGAGCTGGCAAAAGAGCTGGATGTTCAAAGTAAAGATGTGGTAGCATATCTTATTGAGAACGGCAGCGCTGTAAAGAGCCATGCAAGCAATATTGAAGATAAAGAAATTGATATGGTCAGAGGTAAGTTTGGTAAAAAGGCAGCACCTGCAGAAAAGCCTGTTGCAAAGCCTGCAGCACCGGCACAGGCTGCTCCACAGGCACGACCGGCTGCACAGAGCGACCGTCCAATACGCCCACAGGGTCAGGGTGAAATGAGACGTCCACCAATGAGTACAGACCGTCCGGTAAATCGTCCGGCGGGTCAGGGTGACCGTCCACAGGGCGACCGTCCGATGCGTCCACAGGGTCAGGGTGACCGTCCATTCAATGGTGAGAGACGTCCGATGGGAGGCCCACAGGGCGACCGTCCAATGCGTCCGCAGGGCGACAGACCGTATAATGGCGAGAGACGTCCAATGGGTGACAGACCACAGGGTGACCGTCAGATGCGTCCACAGGGTGACCGCCCATACAATGGTGAGAGACGTCCAATGGGTGACAGACCACAGGGCGACCGTCCGATGCGTCCACAGGGCGACAGACCATATAATGGTGAAAGACGTCCGGTGGGTGACAGACCACAGGGTGACAGACCGTATAACGGTGACAGAAGACCACAGGGCGACAGACCATATAATGGTGAAAGACGTCCGATGGGTGACAGGCCACAGGGTGACAGACCGTATAATGGCGACAGAAGACCACAGGGTGACAGACCTTTTAACGGCGACAGAAGACCACAGGGCGACAGACCTTTTAATCAGAGACCACAAGGTGGAAACCAGGGTGGTTATGGAAAAGATAAGTTCTTTGACAAGGATAAGGATTCTGACAGCAATGACAGAAGACCACAGTCCCGTGGCGGATACAAGGGTAGCGAAAAGAGCTCCATTAAGAGTGATTTTGCCAATGAGCTGACTAAGGAACAAAGAGCAGCAGCTTATTCCAACCGTGACAAGGATAAAGATCGCGTTAAAAAGAAAGATTATGAGGATGATTTTGAAAACAAGAAGGGCGGCAAGAAGGATCCAAACAGAAAGGGTGCTTTCATTAAGCCTGTTGTTGTAAAGGAAGAGAAGAAGGAAGACGAAATCAAGACCATCATTATTCCGGAATCCCTTACCTTAAAGGAATTGGCTGATAAAATGAAGCAGCCGGCTGCTGCCATTGTTAAGAAGTTATTCTTGGCAGGTAAGATGGTTTCCATCAATCAGGAGCTTTCTTTTGAAGAAGCAGAAGAAATCGCATTAGAATACGAAATTATTGCGGAAAAAGAAGTTAAAGTAAATGTGGTAGAAGAGCTTCTTAAGGAAGATGAAGAAGACGAAGCAACCATGGTTACCAGACCTCCGGTTGTCTGCGTTATGGGTCACGTTGACCATGGTAAGACTTCCTTACTCGATGCAATCCGTTCTACCAGCGTAACCGCAAGAGAAGCAGGCGGTATTACCCAGCACATCGGTGCTTATATGGTAGAAGCAAACGGCGAAAAGATTACTTTCCTGGATACTCCGGGTCATGAAGCTTTCACAGCAATGCGTATGCGTGGTGCTAAGTCCACCGATATCGCTATTTTAGTAGTTGCAGCAGACGACGGTGTTATGCCTCAGACAGTAGAGGCTATCAGCCATGCAAAGGCTGCAGGTATTGAAATTATTGTTGCGGTAAACAAGATTGATAAGCCTGCTGCCAATGTGGAGCGTGTAAAGCAGGAATTAACCGAGCATGGTCTGATTGCAGAAGACTGGGGCGGTGACACAATATTTGTTCCGGTTTCCGCACATACTAAGGAAGGTATTGATAAACTTCTGGAAATGATTCTCTTAACTGCTGAGGTTGCTGAATATAAGGCAAATCCTAACAGAAAAGCAAGAGGTATCGTTATTGAAGCACAGTTAGATAAGGGACGTGGTCCGGTTGCTACCATTCTGGTTCAGAAGGGTACCCTTAAAGTTGGTGACACTATTGCTATCGGTGCTGCCTATGGTAAAGTTCGTGCCATGATGGATGATAAGGGACGTCGTGTAAAGGAAGCAACACCTTCTACTCCTGTAGAAATCCTTGGTTTAAACGGTGTTCCGGATGCAGGTGAAGTTTTCCTGGCTACAGAAAACGAAAAAGAAGCAAGAACCATTGCAGAAGCATTCGTAGCACAGAGTAAGGAACAGCTCATTGCAGATACCAAGGCAAGATTGTCCTTAGACGGTCTGTTCTCACAGATTCAGGCCGGTAACATTAAGGAATTAAATATTATTGTTAAGGCAGACGTTCAGGGTTCTGTAGAAGCAGTAAAACAGAGCTTGGTAAAGCTTTCCAACGAAGAAGTTGCAGTACGCGTCATTCATGGCGGTGTTGGTGCAATTTACGAATCTGATGTTACCCTTGCAAGTGCATCCAATGCAATTATCATCGGTTTTAATGTAAAACCGGATAATACCGCAAAGGAAACTGCAGAACGTGAAAAAGTAGACCTGAGACTGTACCGTGTTATCTACCAGGCAATTGAAGATGTGGAAGCTGCCATGAAGGGTATGCTTGACCCTGAATATGAAGAAAAGATTATTGGTCATGCGGAAGTTCGTCAGACATTTAAGGCATCCGGTGTCGGCGTAATTGCAGGTTCTTACGTAATGGATGGTAAGATTGTCCGTGGCTGTAAGGCAAGAATCACAAGAGAAGGAACCCAGATTTATGATGGTCCGTTAGCATCCTTAAAGCGTTTCAAGGACGATGTGAAGGAAGTTGCAACAGGTTACGAATGTGGTCTGGTATTTGAAAAGTTCAATGATCTTCAGGAATTTGACCAGGTTGAGTTATATATGATGGTTGAGGTGCCTAGAAAATGAGAAAGAACAGTGTAAAAAATACACGGATCAATCAGGAAGTAATGAAAGAACTTTCTGTTTTGATTCGTACCGAACTGAAAGACCCGCGGGTAAATCCTCTTATGACATCGATTGTTGCATGTGAGGTTGCTCCGGATTTAAAGACAGCAAAGATTTATGTTAGTGTTCTCGGTGATGAGCAGGCACAGGCGGATGCTGTCAAGGGCTTAAAAAGTGCAGCGCCTTTCCTGCGCGGCAAGCTTGCGAAGAGCTTAAATCTTCGCAATACTCCGCAGTTATTCTTCACAGTGGACCAGTCTATAGAATATGGTGTCCGCATGTCTAGACTGATTGATGAGGAAATTGCAAAAATTCCTGAGAGGGAAGAGGAAGAAGAAGCAGAGGATTTTGAATGGTAGTCCGGGCTTTGCTTATGAATGATTAAGGGAGCAGCACCAGGCAGCTCTGAAGGGAAAAAAGAAATGCTACAGCTGTAGAATGCTATGTTTTACAGCTGTAGCTTTCTTAAAAACTTACATTTTCCGTAAGTTTATACAAGAAGGAGAATTTCCTATGAATGGAATTTTGAATATATATAAAGAAAAGGGCTTTACCTCCCATGATGTGGTGGCTAAGCTCCGTGGAATATTAAAAATGAAAAAAATCGGTCATACCGGAACCTTAGACCCAGAAGCGGAAGGTGTTTTACCTGTGTGTCTTGGCACCGCAACACGCCTTTGCGACATGCTTACGGATAAAATCAAAGAATATCGGGTGGTTATGCATTTTGGTATTGCTACAGATACCGAGGATATGACCGGAGAAATTATAGAGGAATTACCGGTTGAGACCGGTGAAACAGAGCTTCGTGCGGTATTACCAATGTTTCTGGGTGAACAGGAGCAGATTCCGCCGATGTATTCTGCCATAAAAGTAGAAGGAAAAAAATTATACGAACTTGCCAGGGAAGGTAAAGTGATTGAACGGAAAAGCCGTCCAATCGTCATCCATGATATTATTCTTCATTCGGTAGTAACAAATGCTGACGGATATTTATCAGAAGCAGAACTTACAGTAGTCTGTGGCAAAGGTACCTATATCCGTAGTTTATGCCGGGATATCGGTAAGAAACTCGGGACTTGTGCCTGTATGAAGAGCTTGTTACGGACCCGTTCCGGAAACAGCTACTTGGAAAACAGTTTCAAATTATCTGAGGTGGAAGCCTTGAGGGATGCAGGAGCCTTGGAAGAACATATTGTTACTGTTGAGCAGGTTTTTGCGGAGTGCAAAGCATTCAGGATGAAGTCTGAGTGGGACAAGTTATTATTAAACGGCAATCCTATCATGGAACAGAATTGTGACATGATTAGTAAACAAGATTCTACATATGTAGAAAATAAAACAAATGCAACTATTGAATCGGTAACAACTGAATTCCCGACAAATTGGTATCGTGCTTATGACAGTACGGGACAATTTCTTGGATTATATGAAAAGATCGGAAAAAAATTCAATCCGGTAAAAATGTTTTTGTAAATGAGTAAGGGTACGTAGTATGGAAATAATTAAAGACATTACAAAAGTAAAATGGAATAAGTCTTCAATTACTCTCGGCAAATTTGATGGGGTTCATTTAGGCCACAGGATGTTAATGGAGAATGTGTTAATGGCAAAAAAAAATGGTTGCGTTCCGACTGTATTTACCTTTGATAGATTTCCATCCCAAGTGCTTAGAAAAGAAACAGTCACATCAATTCTTGTTGAGGAAGAAAAAGAACAGGTTCTGGCCGATTTAGGAATTGAACGATATGTACTATTTCCGTTTCATGAAAAAACAGCTTCCATGGAACCGGAGGAATTTGTTGAAGAAATATTAGTTAAAACGATGCATGTAAAAGAGTTATTTGTCGGTGCAGATTTCCGTTTTGGTAAAGGCAGACGGGGAAATGTTGCCTTACTTGAAACATTGGCAGAAAAACATGAAATTCTTTTTAAAGCAGTGGACAAGCGAATGTTCAAGGGAGCAGAAATCAGCAGCTCCAGAATCCGTGACTGCATCGTAAACGGAGAAATGGAAGATGTGACAGCCATGCTTGGTATTCCGTATCAGATTTCAGGAAAAATCATCCATGGACGAAATCTTGGACATACCATAGGGGTACCAACTATCAATCAGGCAATTCCGGAAGGAAAGATATTGCCGCGACTTGGTGTATACTGTGCCAAGGTTACGGTAGAAAATAAAGAATACTACGGTATTGCCAATGTCGGATGTAAGCCTACGGTACAGGAAGAAATTATTTATGGCGTAGAAACCCATTTATTTGCTTGTAATGAAGATTTATATGAAAAACAAGCAAAAACAGAACTATTACATTTTGTCCGTCCGGAGCAAAAATTTGCTTCTGTTGAACAATTAATACGGCAATTAAAGGAAGATAAAAAGACAGCTATTAATTATTTTGGAGAATAATATGAATTACCATATCTATCCGGAAAACAACAAACCTGCTTATCTACAACTGTACGAATGCATCAAGCATGATATTGTGACAGGTGTGTTTTCTTATGGTGCAAAAATGCCTTCCAAACGAATCTTGGCTGAAGATACCGGAGTTAGTGTGATTACAGTACAGCATGCTTATGAAATCCTTTGTGAAGAAGGATATTTGGAAGGAAGACAGCGGAGCGGTTATTTTGCGGTGTATAAGGATAGTGATTTTGTATCAGTTTCAGACGGAAATCATGCAGAGGCAAATTATACAACGTTGGAAATTGGAACGGAATCACATGAGAACCATTCTGTGAAAGAAAAAAACACTTTCCCGTTCTCTGTGCTTTCAAAAACAATGAGAAAGGTATTGCTGGATTATGGTGACAGTATTCTGGTAAAGTCGCCGAATCATGGGTGTGAGGAACTACGTGCCGCGATTGCAGCATATTTAAAACGAAGTAACGGAATGAATGTAAGACCGGAGCAGATAATCATAGGTTCCGGAGCAGAATATTTGTACAGTTTGATTGTACAGCTGCTTGGCAAGGAACGTATCTTTGGATTGGAGAATCCTTCTTATAATAAAATAAAACAAGTTTATGAGGCAAATGGAGTCAGCTGTGATATGTTAAGTATGGGACAGGATGGCATTAAAACCTCAGAGTTAAACCGAACGGAAGCAAGTGTGCTGCATATTACACCGTTTAACAGTTATCCGAGCGGCATTACGGCAGATGTTTCCAAACGTCTGGAATATTTGCAGTGGGCAAAACAACGGAACGCCTACATTATAGAAGATAATTATGCCGCGGAGCTTACCGTATCCATGAAAAACGATGATACGGTTTATTCCATGTCAAAAGATGCTTCGGTTATTTACTTAAATACATTTTCGGAAACAATTGCTCCATCCATGCGAGTGGGCTATCTGGCATTGCCGGAATCGCTTCTTTCGAAGTTTGAAGAAAAGCTGGGCTTTTATTCCTGTACGGTACCGGTGTTTGAACAATATGTGATCGCGGAATTGATAAATAACGGTGATTTTGAGCGGCATATCAATCGCGTCAGAAGAATGATGCGCAAAGAACAGAACAGGGAGACAACCTGATGGGTGGAAAAATAAAATGCAGCGCAGGCCGGTGGGCTTTGCGCTGCATAAAACAATTATTCTGTTTTTTCTGAACCGAGAGGTATTTTGCCGGTGGGTGTGCTGCCGGGCAGAGCGGAGGAATCGGTGGAACTGATTTCGCTGAGTGTTCGAAGAACCATGCAGGAAAGCAGCAGATGCAGGTCACTTTCGGGGGCATTCAGGGACAGGCCGGTGAGTTCTTCGATTTTCTTCAATCGGTAGTTAATCGTGTTTCTGTGAATGAACAGCGCATCGCCGGCCTTTTGGATGCTGCGATTGTTATACA
>JAZSFC010000010.1:0-28096 GCA_045531955.1 Lachnospiraceae bacterium
AAGACAAGTACGATAATATGTAAAAAGTGATTGACAACGAAGGGAAGAAGTAGTAAAATACAGAAAATTTAGTAACAACAAGGAGATTACAATGAATCAGAAGTTAAACCTCAACAACAATATGTACATGTATTATAGACGTATTAGCCGGTAGCCGGGCAGTAAATGCACGGTGTAAGGCGGATAGGTCTTATATGTCGTGCATAAATCAAGGGAATAATTCATTGGAACAGATATAGAATTATTGAAATGATAAGAGCACCGACATATAGTACGGTGCTCTTCGTGCGTTTAGAGGCAATTCATTGATACTGAAAGAGGTGGATGATTATGATAAAATATCCGGATTATGAAAACTGTATTGTAAACCTGGCAGCATCGGTACTGCAGGAATTTGGTGTAGATACAGGAGAAACAAAAGGCTTAGCCGTTTGTAAGGAGTTATTTGCGAAAAACTATAAGAATATTGTGGTGTTATTGTTGGATGGCATGGGAATATCAGTAATGGAAAAGAACCTGAAAAAGAGCGGCTTTTTCAGAAGTCATTTAGCGCATAGTTACAGCTCCGTATTTCCGCCAACCACTGTGGCATCTACAACCTCCGTGGACTCCGGTAAATATCCGGCAGAGCACGCCTGGCTTGGCTGGGATTGTTACTATCCGACAGTGGATGAAAATGTTACCGTGTTTTTAAACGTAAAGCAGGGCACGGAAGAACCGGCTGCAGATTATCATGTGGCAGGAACCTATTGCGGCTACGAAAATATTGTTTCACAAATTCAAAAAGCAGGCGGCCAGGCGTATTATTCCACACCTTTTTCTTATCCGAATCCCGGGGATTTTGATGCAGTATTGGAGCGTATCGGTGATTTGTGCAAAAAGGACGGTAAGAAATATATTTATGCTTATTGTAACGAGCCGGATCATACCATGCACCGTAAGGGCTGTTTTTGCAAAGATTCTGTTGAAGTAATCAGAACCTTGGAAAAAAAGGTGGAAGCATTGGCTGAAACACTGGAAGACACCTTGCTTATTATTACTGCAGACCATGGACATATCGATGGTAAAAATGCATGCATTTTAGATTATCCGAAGATTATGGAGTGTTTAGAACGGATGCCGTCTATTGAACCGAGAGCATTGAATTTGTTTATTAAAGACGGTTATCATGAACAGTTCGTAAGTGAATTTAACAAGGAATTTAACGATACTTTTTTACTGCTTTCCCAGGAAGAAGTAAAAAAACAGAAGTTGTTCGGCCCGGGCAATGAGCATCCACAGTTCGATGGCATGCTTGGTGATTATTTGGCGGTGGCAACCGGGGATTTATCCATATTTAATACGCAGGAAGAAAAAGAAAAGTTTATTGGGGTTCATGCCGGACTTACCAAGGAAGAAATGGAAATACCGCTGATTGTAGTGGAGAAAAAGTAAGTGTATATATAGTTCTACCAGAGTAGAAACTAAGAAGATGAATAAGAAAAGGAAGACGTAACGATGATAAGATTAGCAACAATAGAAGATTTAGAGAGAGTAAATGAGCTTAGAAAGCAGGTAAATGATTTGCATGTTAACGGACGCCCGGATCATTTTAAGGCAGGTTGGAATGAAGAGTTACAGAACCATGCGAAAGAATGTATAGAGGCAGAAAACAAGGATATTTTGGTGGCAGAGCGGAACGGTATCATTTGCGGTTTTGCCTGCGTAGATTACATCGATATGCCGGAATCACCGTACCGCTTTGAAAGACATTTCTACCATGTGGGTGAGTTTGGCGTAGATAAAGCCTTTCATCGTCAGGGCGTGGCAACGGAATTGATAGAATTCATGAAAGAACACGCAAAAGAAAAGGGGTTCTCCCAAATAGAGCTGGATGTATGGGAGTTTAACCCGGAAGCCAGGGAGTTTTACGAAGCGGTTGGCTTTCAGTGTATCAGAAGGTATATGGAGATGAAATTGTAAATAGAAAATGCTGTATGCCCAAAACAAAACATGGCAATACTATCACCAAAAAGAAAGAGAGGTAGTTACCATGTTTAAACACGACAAACAGCTATTTCACCCAGTCAATGTAGAGCGTCCGAATCCACAGTATGCTGCATTATTGCAGGAGCAGCTTGGAGGTGCTAACGGTGAGTTAAAGGCGGCTATGCAGTATATGTCACAAAGTTTTCGCATTAAGGACCCTGAAATCAAGGACTTGTTTTTGGATATTGCGGCAGAGGAGCTTAGCCACATGGAAATGGTAGCACAGACCATCAACCTGTTAAACGGTCACGATGTGAATGCGGCAAGTGTGCCGGCGGGAGAAATCCAGACCCATGTTCTTATGGGTTTAAATCCCGGTCTTATCAATGCGTCCGGCTATTCCTGGACCGGCGATTATGTTTCCGTCACAGGAGATTTATGTGCGGATTTATTATCTAACATAGCTTCCGAGCAGCGTGCCAAGGTGGTATATGAGTATCTGTACCGTCAGATTAACGATAAGTGCGTCAGAGAGACTATTGATTTTCTTTTAAATCGCGAAGAAGCCCACAATGCCATGTTCCGTGAGGCGTTTAATAAGGTGCAGAACAGTGGTTCCAATCAGTATTTTGGCACCACAAAAGCGGCAAAAATGTATTTCAGTATGTCGGAGCCATCCCCGGCAAACAGCAGCTTAGGCAAGGTGGAAAGTAAGCAGGTTTCTTTTAAATAAATATGGTTGAGTCTTTTTGGGGATATGCTATAATAAGCGTATCCCCATTCTATGTTCCATCATAGTCTATTTTATTATTTTGTTGTAAGTAAAGTTCAAGTTTAGTAATGTTGAGGAATAAAAATGAGTAACCATATTTTTTTAGATGATTTTATCTATGTGCAAAAAGCATTAGGAAGCCACCCGTTATTATTTGATTTGGATAAAAGAGAGCAGTTTTGCAATCTTGTTCAGAAGGTGGAGCACACTATCATAGATTATAATTCCTTGATAGACGCCTTAACAAAAGTAACCATGTTCTTTCAGGATGGTCACACAAATATCGAATTACCGTATGCTACAGAGGATTTGTGTTTAAATATTCCGTGCAAATGGCAGAAAGAGCGTTTGATTTTAATGGATAATTATAGGAATATACCCGCCGGAACAGAAATTATTTCTGTAGAGGGCAGACCGGTTTCTGAACTGCTTTCCTTTGCAGAAACCAAAATTCCTCACGAAAATACATATCTTGTAAAAAGCAGAACAACGGAGTATCCATACAAAAACTATCATCTGTTTAGTGCAATGAATTTGGAACTTCTGTTTGGAAAAAAGGAATTCTATACGATTACTTTTTCTGTAAACGGTGAATGTGTAGAAAAACAGTGTTCTTTGGTAAGATACGATGGCTTTTTGGATTTTTCACAAAAGCCATTTATCGATTATGAAATAGCAGAAGATAGGATGATTCTGCATCTGCGGGAGTGTATTTACAACGAGGAATATAAGCAGACTTTGCAAAAAATAGCAGAAGTATGTAATGAAAAGAAATTATCTGCCCTGGAACTGGATTTAAGTGAAAACATGGGCGGAAATTCCCAGGTAATCGATGAATTTATTCATTTTACCCATGCAGAAACCTATCGTAGGTATGAAATGGTAGATTATTCTGCCGGCAGCCCGGTATGTGTGACAAGCAGGGATACTGTTGTAACCAAACAGAGAAAAGACTTGTTGTTTCCCCAAAAAATATACTGCCGTATTTCTAACACGACCTTCAGCAGCGCAAGAACCTTCGCGGTAACATTAAAGGACAACGGAATAGCAACAATTATTGGAGACCCGACCGGTGGCAAACCCTGTTCTTATGGTATGCCCAAGAAGGATGTAACGCCTAATTTAAATATTCGTTTCCGGGTATCAAGGGCATTGTTTCTTCGTCCTAATGCAGAACTGGATGCGGAAGAAGCGTTGTTTCCGGATAAAAAAGAGGCAGAAAGTAATTATTAAAAAAACACTAGCTTTTTTAGAAAAGATAGTGTATAATTATAAAGATGGGTGTACTATGCCTAAATGCGGGGCGCTGTCCCGAGACTTCTGAAGAATATATTACAGTACCAATGCTTTGCAGTATACTCTTCAGTTGTTTCGGCGGCTCCGTAAATATAATTTTTTAAGGAGAGTTAAACATGAGTTACAAGAGTTTTTCCATGGAACTTGCCGGCAGAACCCTCACTGTAGATGTGGGTCGTGTTGCAGCTCAGGCAAACGGTGCAGCATTCATGCACTATGGCGATACTGTTGTTCTTTCTACAGCAACAGCATCCGAAAAGCCACGTGATGGCATTGATTTCTTCCCTCTTTCCGTAGAGTACGAAGAAAAGTTATATTCCGTAGGTAAAATCCCTGGCGGTTTCACAAGAAGAGAAGGTAAGGCATCCGAAAATGCAATCCTTACTTCCCGTGTTATCGACCGTCCGATGCGTCCTTTATTCCCTAAGGACTACAGAAACGACGTTACCATCAACAACATGGTTATGTCCGTAGATCCGGAGTGCAGCCCGGAACTCACTGCTATGCTCGGTTCTGCAATTGCAGTAGCAATTTCCGACATCCCATTTGACGGCCCATGTGCAACTACACAGGTTGGTATGATTAACGGCGAGTTCGTATTCAATCCAAACGCATCCCAGAATGCGGTTTCCGACTTAAAGTTAACCGTTGCTTCCACAAGAGACAAGGTTATCATGATTGAAGCCGGCGCTAACGAAATTCCTGAAGCAAAGATGATTGAAGCTATCTATGCTGCTCACGCTGTAAACCAGCAGGTTATCGAGTTCATCGACAAGATTGTTGCTGAATGCGGTAAGGCAAAGCACGAGTACACCAGTTGTGCAATTCCTGAAGAATTATTCGCAGCTATCCGCGAAATCGTTCCTCCTGCAGAGATGGAAGTTGTTATGTTTGCAGAGCAGAAGCAGGTTCGTGAAGACAGAATCCGTGAATTAAAGGACAAGTTAACAGAAGCATTTGCTGAAAACGAAGAGTGGCTTCCACTTATCGATGAGGCTGTTTACCAGTATGAAAAGAAGACCGTTCGTAAGATGATCTTAAAGGATCAGAAGCGTCCGGACGGCCGTGCTATTACACAGATCCGACCACTGGCTGCAGAAGTAGACATTGTACCAAGAGTACATGGTTCTGCAATGTTCACCAGAGGACAGACACAGATTTGTAACGTAACTACTCTGGCTCCTCTTTCCGAGGCACAGAGATTAGATGGTCTTGACGAGTTCGAGACTTCCAAGAGATATATGCACCACTATAACTTCCCTGCATACTCTGTAGGTGAAACAAAGGTTTCCAGAGGTCCTGGCCGTCGTGAAATCGGTCATGGTGCATTAGCTGAAAGAGCATTAATTCCGGTTCTTCCAAGCGAAGAGGAATTCCCATATGCAATCCGTACCGTATCCGAGACTTTCGAGTCCAACGGTTCTACCTCCATGGCATCCACCTGTGCATCCTGTATGTCCTTAATGGCTGCCGGCGTTCCAATCAAGAAGATGGTTGCAGGTATTTCCTGTGGTCTGGTTACCGGTGAAACAGATGATGATTACATCCTCTTAACCGACATCCAGGGTCTTGAAGACTTCTTCGGCGATATGGACTTTAAGGTAACCGGTACAGAAGACGGCATCACAGCTATCCAGATGGATATTAAGATCCATGGTTTAACCAGACCTATCGTAGAAGGCGCTATCGCACGTTGCCGTGAAGCAAGAATGTTTATCATGGACACTTGCATGAAGCCAGCGATTTCCGAGCCAAGACCTGAAGTTGGTCCTTACGCTCCAAAGATTATCCAGATTCAGATTGACCCTGCTAAGATTGGTGAAGTTGTTGGTCAGAGAGGTAAGACCATCAACGCTATTATCGAGCAGACCGGCGTTAAGATTGACATTACTGATGACGGTGCAGTTTCCGTATGCGGTACAGACGCTGCAGCAATGGATAAGGCTGTTAAGTTAATCCAGATTATTGTAACTGACTTCGAAGAAGGTCAGGTATTAGAAGGTAAGGTTGTAAGCATTAAGGAATTTGGTGCTTTCCTTGAGTTCGCTCCTGGCAAGGAAGCTATGGTTCATATTTCCAAGGTTTCCAAGGAAAGAATTGACCGTGTAGAAGATGTACTCACCCTTGGTGATGTTGTTAAGGCTGTTTGCCTTGGCAAGGACAAGATGGGCAGAGTATCCTTCAGTATTAAGGATGTAAAGTAATTTGAGTTTTTCAGGGGCTGTTGTAAGCAATTGCAACAGCCCTTTCTGCTTATTAAGGCATAAGAGATTATGCATGAATAATTTTGTGTAAGGAATTTATTATGATTAAAACCTTGGAACTTGAAAACGGAATACGGGTTGTATTGGAACCGATGAATCATTTACGGACAGTATCCTTCGGTGTATGGGTAAAAGTAGGCTCCGTCAATGAAACAGAAGATAATAACGGTATTTCCCATGTGATTGAGCACTGCTTATTTAAAGGCACAAAAACCAGAAGTGCCAAGCAGCTGGCGGACGAAATTTCTGCCATCGGTGATCAGTTAAATGCTTTTACCGGTAAGGAATGTACCGCATTCTACGGGGTAACCTTAACGGAATATCTGCCAAAGATGATGGAACTGGTGGGAGATATGTTACAAAATTCCACCTTTGAAGAAGAACCGCTCCAGAAAGAACTTGGAGTTATTTTAGAAGAAATTGATATGTACGACGATTCTCCGGAGGACCTGGTGCATGAGCTGCTTCAGAAAAATGTTTGGAAGAATCATGCGTTAGGATATATTATTTCCGGGGAAAAGAACGTGGTTTCCGCTATGACAAGGGAGCAGATTGTGGACTACATGAAGCTCCATTATTGCGGAAGCAACATGGTAATTTCCATTGCGGGAAATTTTGAAGGACAAGAGGTTATTTCGAATTTGAACCGTTATTTTGCAGCAATTCCGCGGTTTGGAACCGGAAAAAATGCAAATACGGATGCTGATACAGTCCCGCAGTTTACCCGTTGCCTATGCGAACGGAAAAAAGATGTGGAACAGCTTTACATGAATTTGGCGTTTTCCACTATGGATGAGCGGGATGAGGAGCGCCATGTGCAGATTATGGCCAACGCATTACTTGGCGGAAGTAATAATTCTTATCTGTTCCAACAGGTAAGAGAGGAACTGGGGCTTGCATACTCTGTATATTCCTACTCCAGTTTGTACCGCTATGCCGGGTTGTTTCATATTGATGTAATTGTCAATCCGATTAATGCCATGAAAGTATATGCTAAACTGGATGAAATCCTAACAGAGTTTTCACGGAAGGCCATTTCTAAAGAAGAATTGGATAGTCTGTATACCCAGCTTCGTATTGAAATGATTATGGGTAGTGAAAGTGCAAGAAACCGTATGGAACGTAACGCCAAGGCATTACTTATGCATGGAAGAATTGTGACATTAGACGAAACTTTGGAGAAGCTTTCCGGTGTTTCCGCAGAGGATATCCGCATGTTCGGCGAAAAATATTTTGATTTGTCAAAAGCAGGGGTATGTTTAGTAGGAGACATTGGAAAAGAAGCGGAAAAAGTGAAGAAAAAATGGCGTTAAAGTAGCATAAAATCAGAGATTTTTACTTGACTATAAAAGTGTGATACTTTACAATAGTAAATAGATAAATTTAATGTGGGGAAGTGTATGCACTTCTCCCATAAATTGATTTTTAAGGAGAATAAAAAGGAAAATCGGGAGGATTTAACATGAGAAAAAATACAATGTGTGTCCAGGGTGGATACGAACCAAAAAACGGTGAACCAAGAGTTACACCAATTTGTCAAAGCACTACATATAAGTATGACAGCAGCGAAACCGTTGGTAAGCTGTTTGACTTAGAGGAAGACGGATTTTTCTACACCAGAATTGCAAATCCAACGGTAGATGTTGTAGAAAAGAAGATTGCTATGTTAGAAGGCGGTATCGGTGCGATGTGCACTTCCTCCGGACAGGCAGCATCTTTAATTTCTGTTATGAATATTTGCGAAGCAGGTGACCACATGATTTCCACCGCAGCAATTTACGGCGGCACAATGAATCTGTTTTCCGTTACCTTTAAAAAGTTCGGTATTGATGTAACTTTCGTTGATCCGGATATCTCTGCTGAAGATTTACAGAAGGAAGTAAAAGAGAACACCAAGTTAATTTTTACAGAAACGTTATCTAATCCGTCCTTAGTAGTATGTGATATTGAGAAATTTGCTAAGGTTGCTCATGCTAACGGTATTCCGCTTATTGTGGATAATACCTTTGCTACCCCGATGCTTTGCCGTCCGTTCGAATTCGGTGCAGATATCGTGGTACATTCTACTTCTAAGTACCTTGATGGCCATGCAACTGCTCTTGGCGGTGTAATTGTCGATAGTGGTAACTTTAATTGGGACAACGGCAAGTTCCCGGGTCTTTCCATACCGGATGAGTCTTACCACGGAATGGTTTATACCAGAGATTGCGGAAAAGCGGCTTATATTACAAAAGCAAGAGTACAGTTAATGAGAGACTTAGGCTCCACACCTGCTCCTCAAAATGCATTTTATTTAAATCTTGGCTTAGAAACACTGCATCTTCGTATGGAGCGCCATAGTGCGAATGCACTTGCCGTTGCAAAGTGGTTGGAAAAGAATGAAAATGTGTCCTGGGTAAATTATCCGGGATTAGAAAGCAATAAATATAATGCACTTGCTTCTAAGTATCTTCCTGCCGGTACCAGCGGCGTTATTGCTTTTGGAGTAAAAGGCGGCAGAGAAACTGCTATGAAGTTTATGGACAGCTTAAAGCTGGCTGCTATCGTGGTTCATGTGGCAGATGCAAGAACCAGCGTGTTGCATCCTGCAAGTACAACACATCGTCAGCTTACGGATGAACAGCTGATTGCAGCAGGCGTAAGCGCAGATTTGGTAAGAATGTCTATCGGCATTGAAGATTTGGCAGATATTCTGGAAGATTTAGAACAGGCATTTGCTTGTATTAAGTAAAATCAGGCTATTGGAAATAGCTGCAAAAAAGGGATGGATCCCGGGGAGGAAAGTATGAACGAGTTGTTGCGGAAACGTGCAAGATATCTTTTGGCAGACACATTACAGGAACCGGTTTTGTTTTTTGACAAAAAAGATTTATTGGCGGATTTTAATCAGGAAGCTGCGGAAAAATTTTGTCTGAGTAAAAAAGATGAAGAAGTAATGACACGGGAATACTTTGAAACCAACATTCTACAGCTGACGTATGAAGAAGAACCGAATCCAAAAATCAACCGGGAAGTTGTGTTGCAAAAAGATTACGCAACCATCAGCTATCATTTTACTGTTCAGCAGATTCACAGTACCCGTAAAGGATTTATGGGTAGAGTATATTCATTTAAAGACATTACCAAGCAAAAAATGATGTATAATGCGTTGGAAAATATGTCTGCTTATGATCAGCTCACGGGATTCTACACGAGTAGAGTTTTTGCAAACAAGCTTGCCGAATGGGATTCTGAACCGGGTGAATATATTGTTGCTATTTGCAATATAGCAGGATTAAAACTGTTAAACTCTTTTTATGATAAAAACATTACGAACGGTGTCATATCCAAAATGTCAGAAGAACTTCGTGATGTGCTTCCGGAAGACACTCTGATTTCTTATGCAGATGATGATTGTACGACAATTGTTGCAAGAAATATTACAGAAGAGCAGATGCTTTTATATCTTTCTACTGCTGCTCGTAAATTAAAAAAGCGTGGTTTGGAAAATGTTCCTGTTTTTCTTAATTTTGGTATTGCAAGAAGAGAAAACACTGCTGTATCCACCGAAGAATATATTAAATATGCAGCAATGGATTTACTTCTGAAAAAAGGAAAATACGGAGTGGAACAAAGAAGAGAAATGACCATGGCATTGACGGACGAATATTTCCGGAATGAGTATGAATCTTTGGATCACGTAAACCGTATTAAGACATTAGCGGCAGGTATGGCAGAAAAGCTCGGACTGGATGTTGCAGACAAGCAAAAGCTTGATTTGTTATGTACCTATCACGACATAGGAAGAGTAAAAACAAGAGAAGAAGTATGGAGCCGTGCAGCACTGATTACAAGAGATGAACTTGACATTGTAAAACTGCATTCCATTGCAGGTCATCAGATTGTTTCCAATATGCAGCTGGAATATGATATTTCGGATTTAGTATTATACCATCATGAAAATTATGACGGAAGCGGTTATCCGTATGGTCTTGCCGGAGATGAAATTCCTTTAATATCCAGAATTCATGCGATTGCAGATGCTTATGATGTCATGGTTAATGACCAGCTTTATAAGGGAGCTGTTTCGGTAGAACATGCGATGGAAGAATTACATAAATTTGCAGGAAGCCAGTTTGATCCTGCTTTAGTTAAAGTGTTTGAAGAGTATTTAAAAGAGAGAAAATAAGCAGAAAGGTCTGTAGAAATGGCGGCTAATAAATCAAAAAACTCCCAAAAAGCATCAAGCGGAGCTAAAAAGACTACTACAGCAAAAAAAACAAGTACTACAAAAACTTCTGTGCAATCTAAAAAGTCTGCAACAAAGCATGCACCAAAAACTAAGTCGGCAACGGCAAAACCAGTTGTGAAAGAAGAATTAGTGCCGGAATTAAATAATGAACTGGTGCTGTTGATTACTCTTGTAGTTTCTATTTTGTTGTTTTTAAGTAATTTTAGTTTAAGCGGAAAAGTCGGAGAGGTAATTAATCAGATTACCTTCGGATTATTTGGCATATTGGCATATCTGATTCCGTTTTTTCTGTTTTTTGGAATTGCATTTTATCTTGCAAACAAGAAAGAAAATAAAAGATATATTGTAAAGCTGGCAGCATCCGTCGGTTTATTTGTTGTTATTGCGGCTGTATTGCAGCTGGTACTGGGTGAGACTGCGAATGTAGAGTTTTTGGAGTATTACAAACTCTGTGCGCAAAATAAAACCGGAGGCGGTTTGTTAGGCGGTGCTGTTTGCTGGCTATTAATTCCTTTATTCGGCAAAGTGGGCAGTTATGTTGTGCTGATTGCTTTGGCAATTCTTTGTCTTATGGTTTTAACAGGAAAAGCATTGTTTGCATTGCTTGCGGAAGTAAGCGGCAAAGAGATGGAAAAGCAAAAAGAATTACATAAAATTCGTGCGGAAGAACGTCAGGTATACAAAGAAGAACAGCGTATTCTGAGGGAAGAGCAGCTGATTCAGAGAGAAGAACAACTTCGCGCTATTAGAGAAGACCAGGCAAACCGCAGTAAAGCCCAAAGCTTTCTGCTTCCAAATGAAGAAAAAAAGGAAGAGACTCCGAAAAAAGTGTTGGAACGCAATTTCTTTGGTGGTTTTTCCAAAACAGCACCGGCCGGAAAAGAAGAACCGGCAGCTACCGAACATACTTCGGGCATGAAAGAACAGGTTTTACTTGACAAAGAAACCGAAGAATTGATTTATACCGGAAATTTCCAACCGTCCAAGGATACGATGGATACTGTAAACAGCATTTATGAAGAAGAACTCCGTAAAAAATTTGACCGTGCCGGCCAGAGTTCGTCCATCCGTGAAGTTTCGCCAATCCGTGAAGTTACACCAATCCGTAAGCCTGCACCGGTGATTCAGGTAACCCCTGTGGCAGTAGAATCAAAAAAGGCAGAAGAGCCGTTTGAACCAAGCTTTTCGGAAGCATCATTACAGGACAAACGCCAACCGGAGAATCCTAAGGCAAAGGAAGCGTTTGCCCATGCTGCGTATGGTGTAGGAACCCCTAAAACACCGGCTGAAGAAAAGAAGGAACTGGAAGAGATTAAGGCAGCAAATAAGGCCACAGCGGAAGATATTGCAAAGGTAGCGGAAGAAGCAGAAGCTTCCCAGGAAGAAAAACTTCCGGAATATCAATTTCCGCCAATTGAGCTGTTGTCCCGTCCGGTGCATAAGTCATCCGGAAATTCTGAAGAAGAACTTATCCAGACTGCAGATAAATTAAAGAATACCCTGGAGAGCTTTGGTGTTCGTGTTACCATTAACAACGTGAGCCGAGGTCCGTCGGTTACAAGATATGAACTGCAACCGGAACAGGGTGTTAAGGTAAGTAAGATTACCGGTTTGGCGGATGATATCAAATTAAATCTTGCAGCAGCGGATGTCCGAATCGAAGCTCCGATTCCGGGCAAGGCGGCCGTTGGTATTGAAGTTCCGAACAAGGAAAATACGGCAGTGCTTCTCAGAGAACTGATAGAATCACCGGAATTTGTAAATCATTCTTCTAATATTGCGTTTACCGTTGGTAAAGACATTGGCGGACAAAATATTGTGGCAGATATTGCAAAAATGCCCCATGTGCTTATTGCGGGTGCTACCGGTTCCGGTAAATCCGTATGTATTAACACAATTATCATGAGCATACTGTATAAGGCTCATCCGAATGATGTAAAGCTTATTATGGTTGACCCTAAGGTAGTTGAACTTAGCGTGTACAACGGTATTCCGCATTTATTAATTCCTGTAGTTACCGACCCTAAAAAGGCGTCAGCGGCACTAAATTGGGCAGTAGCGGAAATGATGGAACGTTACGAAAAGTTCGCTGCACTCGGTGTACGTGATTTAAAGGGCTATAATGCAAGAATTGAAGAAGCGGAAAAGGAAGGACATACGGACGAAAAATTCCAGACAATGCCACAGATTGTCATTATTGTGGACGAGCTTGCGGATCTTATGATGGTTGCTCCCGGTGAAGTTGAAGATGCCATCTGTCGTCTGGCGCAGTTAGCAAGAGCGGCCGGTATTCACCTGATTATTGCAACCCAGCGTCCGTCGGTGAATGTCATTACCGGTTTGATTAAAGCGAATGTGCCATCCCGTGTGGCGTTTGCGGTTTCTTCCGGTGTGGACTCCAGAACTATTCTGGACTCTGTCGGAGCAGAAAAACTGCTTGGTAAGGGTGATATGTTGTTCTATCCGTCCGGTTATCCGAAACCGGTACGTATTCAAGGCGCCTTTGTTTCTGACAAGGAAGTCAACAGCGTGGTAGAATTCCTGAAAGGACAAAATCCTGGAATTGTCGGATATAATGATGAAATTTCAAAGAAAATTGCAAGCGGTGTCACTATGGAAACTCAGGGAGGATCTTCTGCAGCTGTTTCCAACGATAACGGCAAGGACGAATATTTTGCGGAAGCCGGAAGGTTCATTATCGAAAAAGATAAAGCATCCATCGGTATGCTGCAAAGAGTATATAAAATCGGCTTTAACCGGGCAGCCAGAATTATGGACCAGCTGTCGGAAGCAGGAGTCGTTGGACCGGAGGAAGGTACAAAGCCTCGTAAGATTTTAATGACGGCAGAAGAATTTGAAAACTATTTGTCGGGCGGTCAGTAATTTGCTTGAGTTTTTTTGTAGAGTCTGTTATACTACAAGATATAGAATAAAATGTACTCATTAAATACGAAATGGAGGATTCTGATGAAAACAGATATTCAGATTGCACAGGAAGCTACCTTAAAGCCAATCAAAGAAGTGGCAGCACTCCTTGGAATTTGCGAGGATGATTTAGAACTTTACGGAAAGTACAAGGCTAAAATTTCTGAAGAATTAATGGAAAAAACCAAGAATAATCCGAATGGTAAATTGGTTTTAGTTACCGCAATTAATCCAACCCCTGCGGGAGAAGGAAAAACCACTACCTCCATCGGTATTGGTGAGGCATTCGGACGTCTTGGGAAAAAAGCAGTTTTAGCACTTCGTGAGCCTTCCCTTGGACCATGTTTCGGTATTAAGGGTGGTGCGTCCGGCGGCGGATATGCCCAGGTTGTTCCTATGGAAGACTTAAACCTGCATTTTACAGGCGATTTCCATGCAATTACCTCCGCTAATAATTTACTTGCTGCAATGTTAGATAACCATATTTTCCAGGGAAATGCTTTAAATATTGATCCAAAGCAGATTGTTTGGAAAAGATGTCTTGATATGAATGACCGTTCTTTAAGAAACATTACCGTTGGGCTTGGTAAAAAGTCAGACGGTGTAGTCAGGGAAGATCATTTCGTAATTTCTGTTGCTACAGAAATTATGGCGATTTTATGTCTTGCAGAAGATATGGATGACTTAAAGAACCGTCTTTCTAAAATTATTGTTGCATATACCTATGCCGGGGAACCTGTTACTGCTGCGGATTTAAAGGCAGTAGGTTCTATGGCAGCATTGCTGAAGGACGCCTTGCAGCCAAACTTAATCCAGACATTAGAGCATACACCGGCCATTGTACATGGTGGTCCGTTTGCAAACATTGCCCATGGCTGCAACAGTATCCGTGCTACAAAGGCGGCATTAAAACTGGCAGATTACGTTATTACCGAAGCCGGCTTTGGTGCAGATCTCGGTGCAGAAAAATTCTTTGATATTAAGTGTCGTATGGCCGGATTAAAACCGGATGCGGTTGTTCTGGTCGCTACCGTACGTGCGTTAAAGTATAACGGCGGTGTACCAAAAACAGAGCTTGCAGCAGAGAACTTAGATGCATTAAAGAAGGGTATCGTAAACTTGGAAAAGCACATCGAAAACCTTCAGAAATATCAGGTTCCGGTTATTGTTACTTTAAACCGGTTTATGACAGACTCCGATGCAGAACTTGCCTTTGTTAAGGAATTTTGTGAAGCCAGAGGCTGTACCTTTGCTCTTTCCGAAGTATGGGAAAAGGGCGGCGAAGGCGGTATCGAGCTGGCAAATTGTATTTTAGATACTTTAGAAAATAAAACATCTGATTTTAAGGTTCTTTATGAAGATGAAGTAAGCTTAACCGAAAAGATTGAAACCGTAGCAAAGGAAATTTACGGTGCGGCTTCCGTTACCTATGATCCTGCGGCCTTAAAGGCAATTAAAAAACTTGAAGAGCTTGGATTTAAGAACGTTCCGGTTTGTTTGGCAAAGAATCAGTATTCCCTGTCTGATGATCCAAAGCTTCTCGGACGTCCGGAAGGCTTTAACATCAATATTCGCGAGGCATATATCAATGCCGGTGCAGGATTCCTGGTAGCAATTACAGGTACCATTATCCAGATGCCGGGTTTGCCAAAGGTTCCGGCTGCAGAAGCAATTGATGTTGTTGACGGAAATATCACCGGATTATTCTAAACAGAAGGATATTAGTATGGATACATTACGTTTAGGTGTGCGTGGGCATGATATGCCCAAAGCACCTTTTGATGAATTGGTAAAAAGTATTTCTGATGCCGGATTTTGTTGTACCCAGCTGGCGTTGGCAAAAGCCATCCGTGATTTTAATATTAGCAGTGCGGCTATGACTTCCGGTATGGCGGATTACATGAAGAAAGTGTTTGAACAGAACCGGGTATCGGTCAGTGTGCTGGGATGTTATAAAAATTTGGCAAATCCGGATGAAAAACAATTAAAACAAATTGTGGATTCTTATATGCATCATATTCGTTTTGCTAAATTTTTGGAATGCGGTATGGTAGGTACGGAAACCGGAGCTGTGAATACAGAATATAAATTTACTCCGGAAAACCATACAGAAAAGGCGTTGCATATTTTTATTGAAAATCTGAAGAGAATTGTGGAATATGCGGAAAAAATGGGTGTTTGTATCGGTATCGAACCGGTGTATAAGCATATTATGTGCAATGTGGAGCGCACCAGAGCAGTTCTGGATGCGGTAAATTCCCCGAATCTCCGTGTGATTCTTGATCCAATCAATTTGTTAAATGCTGAAAATGAAAAACAGCATGAAAAAATTGTGGAAGAAGCCTTTGATGTGTTGGGAAATGAAATAGATGCCATTCATATCAAAGACTATATTGTAAAAGAAGACGGAAGTATCGTATATGAAAAGGTTACTGTTGGCGAAGGCCGGTTTAATATTCCGCATTTTCTTGGTATTTTAAAGGAAAAAAAGCCTTTTATTAACATTTTACTGGAGGCATCCACTCCGGAAAACGTAAAAGCATCCTGTGATTATATCCGTAACTGTTATAAACAGGCCTAAAGCGGACAGTCACACTTTGCTGTAACACAATTGATATCTACGTCTACCAGAATAATATCATATCCGATACGGCACACACAACGCCACGGAATGATATATTCCTGTTCCCGCCCAAGGATTCCCCAAATCTTACAGGGACCGGGAATAATCAGACGTTCAATGCAACCGGTTTTTAAGTTGAATTCAATGTCACCTACAAAACCGATTCGTTCTCCATCCCGTAAATTGATGACTTCTTTTTGACGGAGTTTACAAATTCGGATGGAGTCTTCCAGACAATCATTTCGCATAAATAACCTCAAATGGTGTGGTAATATTATTTTATGCGGAAATAACAAAGCACAGAAGAGGGAGGATAAGAAAATGAAATGTCCGTTTTGTGGGAAAGAAAACACGAGGGTAATTGATTCAAGACCGGCTGATGATGGTTCGTCCATCCGGAGAAGACGTCAGTGTGATGAGTGTTCTAAGCGTTTTACCACATATGAAAAGGTGGAAGCAATTCCGTTAGTAGTTATTAAGAAGGATAATAACCGGGAATCCTATGACCGTTCCAAAATCGAAGCAGGTGTATACCGTTCCTGCCATAAGCGTCCGATTTCTGTAGACCAGATTAATAATTTAGTAGATGAAGTTGAAAATACTGTATTTAATATGGAAGAAAAAGAGATTCCAAGCAGCACAATCGGTCAGATCGTTATGGAAAAGCTTCGTGATTTAGATCCGGTAGCCTATGTAAGATTTGCTTCTGTATATCGTGAATTTAAGGATGTTAATACCTTCATGAGCGAAATTAAAAAGATTTTAGATAAGTAAAAAATTCCTGCATAGTTGGAATGGTTGTTCCGTGCTATGCAGGTTTTTTATATCAATGTATTGACGCAACGTGTGTGTTGTGCTATGGTAATAATATACCTTTTCGTTTTGGGAGAGATGAGAAAGGAGAAATATGTTTTGTAAAACCTATAGTGCTGTTCTTTGTGGAATGGAGGCAGCAAAGGTCCAGGTGGAAACTGATGTAAGAAACGGTCTTCCACAACTGCAAATGGTGGGGGCACTTGCTTCTGAAGTGAAAGAAGCAAAAGACCGCGTGCGGGTTGCAATAGAAAATTCCGGGTTCCGGCTTCCGCCAAAGCATATCACTATTAACTTATCCCCGGCAGATATACGCAAAGAGGGGACTTCTTTTGATCTTGCAACTGCAATATCAATTCTTGCCGCATTCGGCTATATTCCGGAAGAACAAATCAATAATTGTATTTTTGCGGGCGAATTGAGCCTGGATGGAAAACTGAATAAGGTACCTGGGATTCTTCCTATGACGAGACTTGCTGCCGCGGAAGGTTTTCAGCGTATGATTGTACCGGACGGAAATATAGTTGAGGCTGCTTTGCAGGATGATGTGCCGGTATATGGAATGAACAGTCTGAAAGAAGTAGTGGATTTCTTGCTGGGAAACATAACTAAGGAACCAGAAATACCGATGAGTCCGATGATTCTAAAACGGATTCAAAGAGAAAAAGACAAACAATCTGAATTTGATTTTAAGGATATTATCGGGCAGACGGCGGCTAAACGTGCACTAATGATTGCTGCAGCAGGCGGACATCATCTTCTGATGATAGGACCACCGGGCAGTGGGAAAACAGCACTTGCCAAATGCATGCCATCCCTGCTTCCTGAGTTATCTTTTGAGGAGGTAATTGATTTATCCAATATTTATAGTATTTCGGGCAAACTGAAGAATGATATGGAATATGTGGTGAAACGACCGTTTCAGGCGCCTCATCATGCTACAACATCGTCTGCTTTATTGGGAGGAGGCAGGAATGCCTCTCCGGGACTGGTAAGTCTGTGTCACCATGGTGTTTTGTTTTTGGATGAGTTTACGGAATTTAAACCGGAAGTGTTGGAAACACTTAGACAGCCTTTGGAAGACCATAGGGTTACGGTATCCAGATTACAGGCGACATATACATATCCAGCGGCTTTTCAGTTGATTTCTGCTATGAATCCGTGCCCTTGCGGGTATTTTCCGGACAGAACAAAATGTAATTGCTCTCCTCAGCAGATCAGGCGTTATATCGGAAAAATCAGTCAACCGATTTTGGACCGTATTGATATGATGATAGAAGTATTTCCGGTAGAATATGAAAAAATAAGAAATAAAGAAAGTTCTGAAACATCAGAATATATTAGGGAAAAAGTGGTTCAGGCAAGAAAAATACAGAAAAAAAGATTTGAAAAGAAAAAAATACAGTTGAATTCAGAAATGGGTAAAAGAGAAGTAGAAGAATTTTGTACTTTTGATAAAGAGGCAGAACAGGTACTGCATTTAATCTTTCAAAAAAATGAATTCAGTACAAGAAGATATTACCGGATTTTGAAATTGGCTAGAACAATAGCGGATTTGGAAGGAAGCAACGAAATAAAAAAACAGCATTTGACGGAAGCATACAGTTATTGTAATGTCGGAAAAAAATATTGGAGGATGGAAGTATGACCGAACAGTTAGAGCGGGAACAATATTGGCATTGGTTCCATGGTCTGTCGGGAATCAGCCAAAAAGAAAAAGAAGAGCTTTTAAGAATTTGTCCGGGAGTTAGTCAATGGTATGAGGCGTCACTGAGAGGTGAGACAGAAGAACTTCTCGAGCTGCCTAGTAACGAAACGGAACAACAGGAGAATAGAAGAAATCAGATTATTACAGCTTTGGAAGACGAAAAACAAAGAGAAGAATTAAAACGGTCCTATGAAACGGCAAAAGAAATGGGGATTTTTATGGTTTGTCTCGAATCGGAAAATTATCCTGAAAGGTTAAAACATATTTTTCTGCCTCCGTATATGCTTTATTATTACGGAAAACTACCTGAGGAAGAAATGCCTTCCCTGGCTGTAATCGGTGCAAGAAACTGCAGTGTTTACGGAGAAGAGATTGCGTCAAGTTTTTCAGGTCAGCTTGCATCAGCCGGTATACAAATTGTCAGTGGTATGGCAAGAGGAATTGACGGTGCGGCAGGGCGTGCAGCCATAAATGAACCGGGAAGTGCATATGCTGTGTTAGGCAGCGGAGTGGATGTCTGTTATCCGAAAGAACATAAATTGTTGTATGCCTGTTTGAAAGAAAGAGGCGGCGTAATATCTGAAGAGTTACCGGGAACAGCTCCTGTATCTTGGAATTTTCCGAAACGGAACCGGATTATTTCCGGCCTTTCCGATGCGATTTTTGTTGTGGAGGCAAGAGAAAACAGCGGTTCCCTGATTACGGTTTCCTATGCTCTGGAACAGGGTAAAGAAGTTTATGCGGTTCCCGGCCGGATTTATGAAAAACTTACGGAAGGAACAAACCGGCTGATTCAGGAAGGTGCGTATCTGGTAAGGGAGCCGGAGGATATTTTGCAGGGCTTTTGTGAAAAGTTTCCGATGCTTTTTTCGAAAAAAACAGTAAAAAAACATTGTTTCGAAAAAAAATTACTTGCAAGTAGAGAAAAAATAGTGTATGCTTGTCTGAGTTTACGTCCGAAACATATGGAAGAGCTTCAGGAAGAAACCGGGATATCTTTACCGGAACTTTCCGGATTACTCTTTGATATGGAAATGAAACACTATATAAAACAACCGATGAAGAACTATTTTATCATACAGAGTTAAGTGATTTTTAAAGGAGTGAAGGTATATGGCAAAATATCTTGTTATTGTAGAATCTGCAGCAAAAGCACCTACAATTAAAAAATATCTGGGAAGCAATTATGAGGTGGTTGCCTCCAACGGACACGTAAGAGACCTCCCTAAGAGCCAGATGGGCATTGATGTGGAAAATGATTATGAACCGAAGTATATTACTATCCGTGGAAAAGGAGATGTTCTTTCAAAGCTTCGTAAAGAAGTAAAGAAGGCAGATAAAGTTTATCTTGCAACTGACCCGGACCGTGAAGGAGAAGCTATTTCCTGGCATCTGTTCCATACGTTGAAACTGGATCCAAAGACTACCAGCCGTATAACTTTCAATGAAATTACAAAAAATGCTGTGAAAAATTCTATTAAGCAGGCCCGCGATATTGATCTTAACCTGGTAGATGCACAGCAGACCAGACGAATTTTAGACCGTGTGGTAGGTTACCGTATCAGTCCTGTTTTATGGGAAAAAGTAAAAAGAGGACTTAGCGCCGGCCGTGTTCAGTCTGTGGCACTTCGCCTGATTTGCGACAGGGAAGAAGAAATTAATGCATTTGTACCGCAGGAATATTGGAGCCTTACGGCATCTATTATGGCAGATAAAGAAAAAAAGCCTTTTGATGCAAAGTTTTACGGTATTGGCGATAAAAAAATGTCTGTGGAAAGCGAAACAGAGGTTGCCAAAATAAAAAAAGAAATTGAAGGCAAGCCGTTTACCGTTTCTGAAATAAAAAAAGGAGAGCGTCAGAGAAAGGCGCCACTTCCGTTTACAACAAGTACCCTGCAGCAGGAGGCTTCCAAGCTGCTAAACTTCTCCACCCAGAAGACAATGCGTCTTGCTCAGCAGTTATATGAAGGTGTGGAAGTAAAGGGATATGGCACCATTGCGTTGATTTCCTATCTGAGAACAGACTCTACCCGTGTTTCCGAAGAAGCAGATGCGTCTGTACGTGCGTTTATTTCTGAAAATTACGGAAAAGAGATGGAAGCGGAACAGGTGAAGGAAGCAGCAAGCGGGAAGAAAATACAGGATGCTCACGAAGCAATCCGTCCAACCGATGTTACGATTACTCCTGTACAGGTAAAAGATTCCCTTGCAAGAGACTTGTATCGTTTATATCAATTGATTTGGAAACGTTTTGTGGCGAGCCGTATGCAACCTGCAAAGTATGAAACTGTTTCCGTAAAGCTGGATGCCGGTAAATATCGTTTTACCGCAGCTGCATCCAAGATGGTATTTGGCGGTTTTATGAGTATGTATGCTGTGGATGAGGAAGAAGAGGAGGAAAAGAGCCAGTCGGTAGTAGCAAAGCTTACGAAAGATTCGGTATTAACACTTTCTGAACTTTCCGGTGAACAGCATTTTACCCAGCCGGCACCACATTTTACGGAAGCTTCTCTGGTACGTACCATGGAAGAACTCGGTATCGGACGCCCAAGTACTTATGCGCCGACAATTACAACGATTCTTGCCCGTCATTATGTAGTGAAAGAAAATAAAAACTTGTATGTGACAGAATTGGGTGAAGCGGTTAATAACATCATGAAACAGGCCTTCCCGACAATTGTGGACACAAGCTTTACTGCCAATATGGAGACTCTTTTGGATAGTATAGAAGAAGGGGAAATCCAATGGAAGACCATTATCCGGAATTTTTATCCTGATTTGGAGCAGGCAGTACAGGACGCTGCTAAAAAACTGGAAAATGTTAAAATTGAGGATGAGGTTAGTGATGTAGAATGTGAAGAATGCGGCCGGAACATGGTAATTAAGTACGGTCCTCACGGTAAGTTCCTGGCATGTCCCGGTTTCCCGGAATGCAGAAATACCAAGCAGTATCTGGAAAAAATAGGTATGTCATGTCCGGAGTGCGGTAAGGAAATAGTTATTCGCAAAACAAAAAAGGGTCGTAAGTATTACGGATGCGAAAATAATCCTGAATGCAGCTACATGTCCTGGCAGAAACCTGCAAAGTAATCTTTTGTCTAAAAATAATTAAAAAATCAAATAATTTGCTTGCGAATATGAGAAGTTCGTGGTATAGTTAGTTTTAGAGGGAATTGTCAATCAATTCTGGAAGGAGGCTGCCATGAGCGTACAATTATTAGATAAGACAAGGAAGATAAATAAGTTATTGCACAATAACAATTCACATAAAGTGGTGTTTAATGACATCTGCCTTGTATTAAGTGAAATATTAGAGTCTAATATTCTGGTTATCAGTAAAAAAGGAAAGGTACTCGGTATCAAAAACCGTACGGATATTGTGCCGATTAAAGAACTGATTCAGGATTCGGTAGGCGGACATATTGACAGCGTTTTAAATGAGCGTTTGTTAAACATACTTTCCACTAAGGAAAATGTTAATTTAGCTACTTTGGGATTCGAATTCGAAGGAGTAGATAACTATCAGGCAATTATTAATCCGATTGATATTGCAGGAGAAAGACTTGGCACATTATTTATTTATAAAGCAGGCAAACCTTATTCCATTGACGATATCATTTTAAGTGAGTACGGTACTACAGTAGTCGGTCTTGAAATGATGCGTTCCGTAAATGAAGAAAATGCAGAAGAAAACCGTAAGGTTCAGATTGTACGTTCCGCTATCAGCACATTGTCCTTCTCTGAATTGGAAGCAATCACACATATTTTTGAGGAACTGGAAGGAAATGAAGGTATTCTTGTTGCAAGTAAAATTGCGGACAGGGTTGGAATTACCCGTTCTGTGATTGTAAATGCATTAAGAAAGTTTGAAAGTGCCGGTGTTATTGAATCCCGTTCTTCCGGTATGAAGGGAACTTACATTAAGGTTCTAAACGATGTGGTTTTTGAAGAACTTAAAAAGCTGTAATAAATTTAAATTAAATATAAGACATGGATGATAAAAAGAAAAAGGATGTTCATAGGGACATCCTTTTTTTGTGCGGCAATGACTTCTTAAATCCAGACAAAAATGTAAATTTATGAAGTGGTCGCTTGAAAAACAAACCACAAACTGTAGTGTTTTTCTCCTAATTTTTTGGAAAAACAGAAATAAATCTTGTGTTTTCGCTAAAAGATAGTATAATAGAATATGATACTTTGTAATATGCTGTAGAAAGGATGAACAGATATGATCGGATCAGATGCATACAACTACATAAATGTATTAAATAAAGCAGCCGGGGCAAGCTGGACAAAAAACGAAATCATTGCCAATAATATTGCAAATGTAGATACACCGGATTATAAAAGAAAGGATTTGAATTTCGAATCCCTGCTTTCCGAAGCCTTATCAGATACATCTTTACATACAAGAAATATGGATAAAAAGGTAGCAAATCTGAATCTTGCTTCTTTAAATCCGAGAGTTTATACGGAATATTCCACGTTAAGTTACCGTTACGACGGAAACAATGTAGATATTGATACTGAGCAGGCATATCTGGCAGACAACCAGATAAAATATTATGCATTACTGGATTCCATGACACATGAATTTAACCGTTTGAAATCCGTGCTTGTACGCCAGTAAGTAAGAGTTAACAAAGGAGGATAAATCCTCTGCCCGCATAAGCGGGAGGGCATTTTCCTTCGGAAAACAAAGGAGGATTTGTATGTCTTTAATGACCAGTCTAAATATCAGTGCAAGCGGCATGACAGCCCAGCGTACCAGAATGGATATTATTGCCCAGAATGTGGCAAATGTAAATACAACCAGAGATGAAAACGGAGACCCTTACAGAAGACAGACCGTGGTATTCGCGGAGCGTTCCATGAATAACCGTAATTTTGAGTCTTATCTTACTGCCCAGAAAACAGGATTGTCCTATAATCCGCAAATCGGTTCCGGTGTAAAGATTTCTGCTATTGCAGAGGATCATGTTGCATCTATGAAAAAAGTTTATGAGCCGGGACATCCGGATGCGGATGAGGACGGATACGTAACATATCCGAATGTAAATACCGTAACCGAAATGACCAATTTGATTGATGCCAGCCGTTCTTATGAAGCTAACGTAACGGCTTTTAATGCAACAAAGAATATGGCATTAAAGGGTCTGGAGCTTGGTAAATAATACATGTACAAAATAAGGAGAGTCTAAATGAATATTTCATCCATTCAGGGTGTGTCTTTATTTGACAACCTGCTGACGGAAGACAGTAAAAAGTTGACCGGAGCAAATACCGAAACCTTTGAAGCCCTGTTAAATTCGGCGATGGGACTGCTTCAGGAAACAGAAGAAGCTACCAATGCGGCAGAACAGGCAGAATTAGAATATATGCTTGGATTAAATGACAGCGTGACAGATTTGCTGGTGGCACAGCAAAAGGCCAATATTTCCCTGCAATATACCGTGGCAATAAAAAATGCGGTAACACAGGCATATCAGGAAATTATGGCAATTCAGTTCTAAAGATGCAAATGCATTTTAAAATTTAGCTGCGGGGGAAGGTACGGGCAGCATAAAGGAGCAATATCATGCAGGAGAGATTAAAAGAACTTCCGAAAAAATTTTTAGAATATTGGAATAAGTGGACCAGTAAGCAAAAAACTATTATTATTGCGGCGATATCGGTAGTGATAGTATTGATTGCGGTGTTAGTTGCAATACTTGGCAGAACCAAATATACGGAATTAGGCACGTTTGAAGATACCAAAACTGCCAGTCAGGTGGTGTCTCTTTTAAAAGAAAGTGCCATTGAAACAAAACTGGCATCTGACAATCTGACTGTTATGGTAGATGAAGAAATGTATATGGATGCTATTATGACGGTTTCTGTCAGTGATATGGTAGATCAGGGATTCGGACTTGAGAACCTGTTAGATAATGAGCTTACAACCACCAACGGAGAACGTCTGCTTAAAAATCATTTGTATGTTGTATCTGATTTGGAAGCATATCTTGTAAAGTATTATCCGGGAATTGTAGATGCTACTATAAACTATATTCCAAAGGATACTTCAAATTCCATCCTTACAAGCAGTAAAACCATTCCAATCAGTGTTGTGCTTATAACAAATGATGATTTTAAAAAGTCTTCAGCGGAAGGTATTGCGTGGGCAATTTCCCGTGCGGTTGGTAATCCGAACATTGATGATATTACTATTGTTGACGATGAAGGTACCATGCTTTTTAACGGTGGTGTAATTGAAGACGAAGAAGAAATTGATTTTACGGATACTTTGGTGTTATCTGAAAAAATGAGAGAAGTTTATATTGACCAGGTAGAGGGTGCGATACTTATGAACAATTACACGGATGTAAATGTTGCACCTTATTTGTCAATTAATTATGACAAAGTAAAAGAATTATTTACCGAGTATTTCCCGTTGGAAGGTGAAATACACGGTGTTTTGGTAGAAGAACATGAAACTTCCAGTGAAGGTGAACATGGGTATGGAGACATTCCGGGAACCGACTCTAACGATGAAGTGGATTATTATATTACCCAAAACAGCGACGGTACATATGAAACCCATACAGAAGACAGATTTTACCAGTCCAGTTCAAAAATTACGGAAACGGTATATGCAAGCGGTACAATCAATGTGGAGGAATCCTCCATTGCCGTAACAGCAAGCCGTGTAATTGATATCAAAGAAGAGGATTTAGAGATTCTCGGCATTTTAGACGACATTACATTTGAAGAATATGTAGCACAGAATCCGGGTCCTGTACGTACGGAAACTAAGGAAGAACTTGTTTCCATCATTGCAAAGGCTACCGGTATTTCAGAAGAAAATGTGGAATTGGTAACATACGATATTTATAACTATATTGCAAGGGAAGAAGTTGCAAGAGACTGGACATTCTATTTACAAATTTTATTAGCAGTTATTTTAATCGGGTTCCTTCTCTTTGTAATCTTCCGTGGCATGGCTCCGGTAGAAGTAACCGAGCTGGAACCGGAATTATCCGTAGAACAGTTGCTTGCTACCACAAAGGAAAACCAATCCTTAGAGGATGTAGAATTCAGCGAGCAGTCCGAAACAAGAAAGATGATCGAAAAGTTCTTCGAAGAAAATCCGGAAGCAGTTGCCCAGCTTTTACGTAACTGGTTAAATGAGGATTGGGATTATTAATACACAAGGGGTGAAAGTATGGCTGTAAAAATTGGTGATTTAAACGGCGTTCAAAAAGCGGCGATATTGTTAATTACATTAGGCCCTGATAAAGCGTCTAACGTATTTAAACATTTAAAGGAAGATGAAATAGAGCAGTTAACATTGGAAATTGCAAATACCCGTAGTGTAAGCCAGTCTTTAAAGGAAGAGGTATTGGATGAATTTTACGAGGTTTGTCTTGCACAGCAGTATATTGCAGAAGGCGGTATCGGCTATGCGAAAGACCTTTTGGAAAAAGCACTCGGCGCGGAAAAAGCAATGGAAGTTATCGGAAAGCTTACCGCATCCCTGCAGGTTCGTCCGTTCGAGTTTATCCGAAAAATCGATGCTTCCCAGATTTTAAACTTTATCCAGGAAGAACATCCACAGACAATTGCACTTATTTTGTCTTATTTATCCACAGGACAGGCTTCTACCATCATTTCCCAGCTGCCGCAGGATAAGCAGGCAGATGTTGCAAAGCGTATTGCGCAGATGGACCGTACTTCGCCGGATGTTATTAAAGAGGTGGAACGTGTGTTGGAACGAAAGCTTTCTTCCCTGGCAAACCAGGATTACACTTTGGCCGGTGGTGTGGATGCTATCGTAGAAATTTTAAATACTGTAGACCGTGGTACAGAAAAGCATATCATGGAAACCTTGGAAATCGACGAGCCGGAACTTGCCGACGAAATCCGCAAGAAGATGTTCGTATTCGAAGATATTCTTACTTTGGACGACCGTTCCATCCAGCGTGTGCTTCGTGAAGTTGATAATAACGAACTTGCAGTTGCGCTTAAATCTACGAACGAAGAAGTTCAGGAAGTTATCTTCAACAACATGTCGAAACGTCTTGCTGTTATGATACGAGAAGATATGGAATATATGGGTCCGGTACGAATGAAAGACGTTGAAGAAGCGCAGCAGAAGATTGTTAATATTATACGTAAACTTGAGGATACTGGTGAAATCATTATCTCAAGAGGCGGAGGTGACGAGATCGTTGTCTAATGTAATTAAATCTTACAATATCCGCTATACGGAAGAGAAGAAAGAAATTGATATGAACCAGCGTGCGGAAGAATTTCAACGTTTGTATATTGAGAGCCTTCCGAAATTCAAAGAGATTGATGATACAGAGCAGGAGCTACAAGAAACATATTTTCTTACGGATGATTCAGGGATGATTTTTCCGCAGGATGAAGGGGAGATTGAGGAGTATTGCAATAATGCGAAGAGCAAGCTGGAAGCTGAGCTAAAACAGTTAAGAGAGGCGGCAGAGGAAGAATGCCGCCTTCTTAGACTACAAGCGGAAGAGGAGTGTCAAAATTTGGTGAGCTCTACGGCACAAAGTGCGGAAGAAGAACGGTCACGTATTTTAAATGAGGCACAGGCACTGGGATATCAGGAAGGTAAGGCGCAGGCGTTGCAAGAGCTGGAAGGATTGCGAATAGAACTGTTGCAGAAGTCAGAACAGCAAGATGCGGATTACGAGCAGAAAATTAAGAATCTGGAACCGGATTTGATTGAACTGATTAGCGGGCTGGTTCAAAATCTGACCGGTGTGATCGTAGAAGAAAAACGAGAGGTGATTCTGCATTTGATTCGCCGTGGCTTGTTAGGGGTGGAAGACTGTAGTAGTTTTATTATCCGGGTTTCAAAGGCAGATTATGAGTTTTTGAATAGTAAAAAGCAGGAATTGGCTGCTGCATTGCCGGAAAGCAGAATTGAAATTCTTGTAGATCCGATGCTGCAAAGTATGCAATGTACGATAGAAACGGATACGAGGATTGTTGATTGCAGTCTGGACGTTCAATTGAAAAATCTTTTAACAGATTTGAAACTTTTGGCAGGGATTTTTTGATGGATGTTGAAACGTGCGAATGAATAGAATGACAGAAAGGGGTTATCATGGTCAGTTTAGAAAAATACAAACAATTGCTTGATAAGTCCTTTGTCAATTGTATGGGAAAGGTAAGCAAGGTTGTAGGACTTACAGTAGAATCAATTGGTCCTCAGGCAAACACCAATGATTTGTGCCGGATTATATCAACTGACCGTAAAAGTCAGGTGATTGCAGAAGTAATCGGATTTTCTGATGGTCGTTTGCTATTGATGCCATTTGAGCCTTTGGATGGTATTGGGATAGGAAGTATGGTTGAAAATCTTAACACTGTACATAGTGTTAAAGTCGGACCGCATTTGTTGGGTAAGGTTTTAGATGGACTTGGTAATCCCATGGACGGTAGCTCGTTTGACGTAGAAGCACTATATCCTGTTGAAGCTGATCCG
>JAZSFC010000001.1:0-196619 GCA_045531955.1 Lachnospiraceae bacterium
TCACGGAAACGTTCGTCTTCGATGGCGATAAAAGCATTTTGCACATCTACCGGAATTTCATCAATGGTGACATATTCACGGTTACCGCCGGCACCGACCAGAGTTTGGGCAAGGGTGCCGTCACTGTAATAAAACTTTGTGGTATAACCGGTTGGTACCATGTTAATGTTGCTGATGTCGGGAGCGGAGGAGATGAGTCCTTCCAGTGTGCCGAAAGCGGCCATGGCTCCCACAACGCAAAGAAATACAATAAACACCAGAAGTAAACGGTATGCTGATACGTTTACTTTACTGGATAGACGTGTCGTGGTCGTTTTTAATTGCCGTATTTTTTTGTTTACGGAAGTTTTACTGTAATCCATAGATGTCCCTCACTTTGTGTTAAATATATATGCAGGTAATATTTTCGTATTTATCCATTATGTAGTATAACAGAATTCAAATCATTATTCAATGAAAAGACTGTGTAGATTTTATTACAAAAGTATTTCATTAATAAAAGTATGAACGTATTTCTATAATTTAAACGAAAAAATGGACTTTTTACCGTGAGTATGGTACAATAAAAGTTACGATGTAAAGAAAAGGAGAAAGCATATGACACTGCCAAATGACCCGGTTATGTTATATAGTTTCATAAATTTAAAACTTCGGGATTACTATTCCGGTTTGGATGCCTTGTGTGAAGATATGGATATTAATAAAGAGCAGCTGGTGGAAAAGCTTGAGGCAGCAGGATTTACTTACGATAAAGATCATAATTGCTTTGTATAGCGATAAGGGAGGTTTTCTTGGATAAACAGTATAAAACCGTCTATGAAGGCGGTACCGGTGAGATAATTGAAAAGAAATCCAGGTTTATTGCTACCGTCATTCCCTGTGAGGATGAGGAAACTGCATTACAGTTTATTGAAGCCACCAAGAAAAAATACTGGGATGCCAGACATAACTGTTCGGCTTATACCATAGGACTGAATCATGAATTGGAGCGTTGCAGTGACGACGGAGAACCGCAAAAAACCGCGGGACGGCCGATGCTGGATGTACTGTTAAATGAAGGAATCCACAATGTTTGTGTGGTAGTCACCAGATATTTCGGAGGAATACTTCTCGGAACCGGTGGTTTGGTACGGGCGTATCAGGCAGCAGTAAAAGAAGGACTGAATAACAGTGTGGTAATCACCAAACAATACGGCAAGAAAATCCGCATTGTTACTGACTATAATGGCATCGGAAAACTTCAGTATATTGTAGCAACAAACGGATATACCATGTTGTCCACCGACTACACGGATGTGGTGACCGCACGGGTTATGGTAACCCCGTCGGAGCAGGAGGGCTTTATTAAAAAAGTTACGGAAGCTACCGCCGGACGGGCAGAAATAGAAGAAGAGGGCGAACTGTGGTTTGCCGATAATGACGGTGAAGTGTTACTGTTCGAGGAGTAATCCGGTTAAAAGAAAACAGGTTAAGGAATTATAATTTATGGATTTGTTTCAATACATGAATGAAGTAAAAAAAGAAAAGGAATCGCCGTTAGCGTCAAGACTTAGGCCGACTACCCTGGAAGAGGTGGTAGGGCAACAGCATATTATCGGTAAAGATAAGCTGTTGTACCGGGCTATCAAGGCGGACAAAATCAGTTCTGTTATTTTTTACGGACCGCCCGGCACCGGAAAAACTACGCTGGCAAAAGTGATTGCCAATACGACCAGTGCAGAGTTTACCCAGATTAATGCTACTTCTGCCGGAAAAAAGGATATGGAAGAGGTAATTAATGGTGCAAAAGAGCGTCTGGGTATGTATGGCAAGCGTACCATTTTGTTTGTAGATGAGATTCACCGGTTTAATAAAGGTCAGCAGGATTATCTGCTTCCGTTTGTAGAGGACGGAACGGTGATTTTAATCGGAGCAACTACCGAAAATCCTTATTTTGAGGTGAATGGGGCTTTGATTTCCCGTTCGGTTATTTTTGAACTGAAATCCCTGCAAAAGGAAGATATTAAGCAGCTGATTCTTAGGGCAGTAACCGACAAAGAAAAGGGCCTTGGCTCTTATAATGCGGATATTACCGAAGAAGCGTTAGATTTCCTGGCGGATATGTCCAACGGAGACGCCCGCTCTGCATTAAATGCTATCGAATTGGGAGTGCTCACAACAGAGCGGTCCGAAGACGGTATCATACATATCACGTTGGAAACAGCCGAGGAATGTATTCAAAAAAGAGTGTTACGCTATGATAAAGATGGGGATAATCATTATGACACCATTTCTGCCTTTATTAAGAGTATGCGGGGCTCCGACCCGGATGCGGCTGTGTATTATTTAGCCAGAATGTTGGCAGCCGGGGAAGAGGTAGCGTTTATTGCAAGACGTATCATGATATGTGCGGCAGAGGATGTCTCCAATGCTGACCCGAATGCTTTGGTGGTGGCAACCAGTGCAGCCCAGGCAGTAGAACGGCTCGGTATGCCGGAGGCAAGAATTGTACTTGCCCAGGCGGCAACTTATGTGGCTTGCGCACCAAAGAGCAATTCAGCTATCTGCGCTATTGATAAGGCGATGGAACTGGTACAGCAACGCCGTACCGATCCGATACCGCCGTATTTGCAGGATGCCCACTATAAGAGCGCCCATAAATTAGGACACGGACTGGGATACCAGTACTCCCATTCTTATAAAAACCATTATTCCGGACAGCCATATTTGCCGGAGGCTTTACAAGGCACAACGTTTTATGAGTGTTCTGAACAGGGCTATGAAGCGGTTCAAAAAGCATGGTTACAAAAAATAAAAGATGAAGCAACAGAAAATAAATAAGGAGGAATACTATGGGAAAACGAATTGCAGCCTGGATTGGTATCGGTGTAATTGCGGTAATGTATCTGCTTACTATTGTGGCAGCAATCTTTGCCAGACCGGAAACCATGGGACTTTTCATGGCAAGTATTGTGCTTACCATTATGGTGCCAATCATTCTTTGGTCGTTCCTGAGAATGTATGAACTGGCACATCCTAAGGATGGCATGTCTGCTTCTGAAATGCGTAAAATTAACAAGCGTATCAAAGCGGGTGAAAAGCCGGAGGATATTGCAAAAGAAATCGAAGAAAAATATGGAAACAAGGAATAAAGCCTATTTACAGAGTACACAAAATCTGTTATCTTAAGTATGCAAAAGAATATACAGAGCAAAAGAAAGGAAGAATATACTATGGCTATGTTAGAAAATTGGCGCAACACTGCGTATGCAAAAGATATGAATACAAGAGAGGGTCAGATGTTCTGGGGCAATTATTTTGCTGTGGAAAAGGGCATCTATGAAAAGCTTCTTGAGAATCCGAAGGAAGTGGTAAAGGGCACCGTTAAGGAATTGGCAGATAAGTATGAAATCGATACATTCCTTATGACCGGTTTCTTAGACGGTATCAATGACAGCTTAGTAACCCCAAATCCAATCGAAACCATGGAAGAGGATACTGAGGTTTCCTTGGAGTTTGATTTAGAGCTTCTTTACAAGAACATGGTAGATGCAAGAGCAGACTGGCTTTATGAGCTTCCTCAGTGGGATGAGCTTCTTACCGAAGAAAGAAGAAAAGAGCTTTACAAGGAGCAGAAGAAGTCCGGTACTGTTGTAAAAGAAAAGAAAATTGGCAGAAACGATCCGTGCCCATGTGGCTCCGGCAAGAAGTATAAGTTCTGCTGCGGTAAGTAATCAGTAGTGTAAGAAAGGCAAGAATTAATGGCAAGAAATCGAGGAATGTATGTAGATTACGGCGGCCGCAGGGGACGACGCAGAAGAAGAGGGCCGAGTCTCGGTACGGTTTGCGGTATTCTTATTGTAATAATCCTTGCAGTTATTTTTGGTGTATTGGCATTTAAGGTTTCCCAAAAAAATATCAATGACCTGCCGGGAGTTCCTACTCCTACTCCGGTTCCGGGAACTCCAACCCCGGTGCCAACCCCGACTCCGTCACCAACTCCGACGGTAACACCAACACCAACGCCGACCAATACCCCAACTCCGGTACCGACATCACCGGAAACAGGACTTCCTTGTACCCCAACTCCGACCCCGACTCCTGCATGGGATGATAATTATCTCATCGGCTGGGAGGATAACCGTACAAAGGTAAATGTAAAGGGAGCGTATGTAGGTTTATCGTTAGAAAATAAAAATACCTTAAACAAGTGGCTGGAGCTTGCAAAGACAACCGAAATGAATGCGGTAGTCATTGACGTAAAGCATGACAGCGGTAAAATTACCTATCAGATGGGTCTGGGTGGCGAATATATTTGCAGCAATTCCTACAGCGACATGAAAGGTCTTTTAAAGACCTTGAAGGAGAATGGCATTTATACCATCGCCCGTGTGGTTTGCTTCAAAGACCTGGTAGCAAAGGAACTTCATCCGGAATATATGCTTTATAACAAAGATGGTTCTTTGTTTGTAGACAGAGACGGCGAAACCTGGATGAATCCATATAACCGCGATACATGGAAATATATCATCGATGTTGCGGAACAGGCGGCGTTGGATGGATTTGATGAAATTTGTTTCGACTATATCCGTTTTTCCACCAGCAGATTAATTAGTAAAAAGCTGACAGAAGGAAAAGAAGATTACAACTTTGAGTATCTGGTTGACTTTGGATATGATTCCGATGAATTGAACACAAGACAGATTATCACTGCGTTTACAAAATATGCATGTGACAGATTAAAACCATTAGGTGTTTATGTCAGTGCATCCGTATACGGCGTTATTATACGAAGCGGTGAAGACTCCGCAAGAGTAGGTCAGGACTATGTGGAAATGTCCAGATATCTGGATTATATCTGTCCGATGGTTTATCCGGACCATTATGCAAAGGGCTGGAATGGTATTGAAAATCCGAAGAAGGAACCGTATAATCTGGTATACGGCGAGATGAAAAAATCCGTAGAAAAGTTAAGCGTGCTTCCGTTGCAGCAGAAAACTTATGCGGAATGTCGTCCATGGCTGGCCGGCTTCAATTATACTGCAAGCCAAATCAGGGAAGAAATACGCGGAACCTACGATAACGGATATGCCAGCTGGTTCCTGTGGCATTCCGGCGGCAACTATCCGGAAGGAAGTTTTCTGTACGAAGAATAAAAAAATAATTTTTGTGAAACCTTTTTATGAAACTTTGCGTCTTAATAGGTGAAACAGTAAAACAGCAGCCGGTGTTACACTGTCTGCTGTTTTTTAGAACGAAATTCTGAAAAAGAAAGAATGGAGGAGACGTATATGAGAAAATTTAGAAATGGAACAAAAAAGGTGGCGGCAATCGGATTATGTGGTATAATGTTATTGGGTCTGACTGCTTGCGGAGCAAAAGCATCCAACGACATGGCGTATGAAATGGAACATGTTTATACCCAGAATACCGGAGGTGCTTGGGATACGGGGGTATCCTTTGATGCAGTTACGGAAGAATCGACGGACTTTAATATGAAGGCCGAGTACGGCATGGCGGACAGCATCGTAGAGAGTCCGAAGCTGGAGTCTTCCGCCCCTGCAAGCTCTGAAGCTCAAGCAGCTGTAACTACCAGAAAAGTGATAAAAACTGCTAATTTGAATCTGCAGACACTGGATTTTGATGCATTCCAGACAGCCCTTGATGCAAAAATTGCGGAAAGCGGTGCATATCTTCAGTATGCAGATGTTTCCGGTACTGATTATTACGGCGGCAGAAAGAGTGCAAACTATACCATCCGTGTTCCGGAGGCAAACTTAAACTTCTTTTTAGCTGGTGTGGAAGGCATTGCAACCGTAACAAACAAAACCGTTGGCGAAGAGGATGTAACCCTTAGCTATGTAGATACAGAAGCCCGCATCAAGACCTTACAGATCGAGCAGGAACGTCTTTTGGCTCTTTTGGAAAAGGCAGATGACCTGGAGTATATTATTAAGCTGGAGCAGCGGTTAAGTGAAGTAAGATATAACATCGAAAGCTTCCAGTCCAGACTCAGAACCTATGACGATAAAATTACATACAGCACTGTACGCATTTATGTATATGAAGTGACCAGAGTGCAGGAAAAGGCACCGGAAACCCTGTGGGAGCGTATCAGCAATGGCTGGAAAAACACCATGTATGAAATCTCCGAAGGAGCACAGGATTTCCTGGTATGGTTTGTGATTAATCTTCCGTATTTGGCATTTTGGGCTGTGGTAATCGTAGTTGCTGTAGTTGTTATTAAGAAAAAGTGTGCAAAGCGCAAAGCGAAAAAATTAGGAAAAACGAGCGATAACAATGAAACAATATTGGACAGTCAAGAATAAAAAAGATAATTTTGCGGAAATTTGCAGGGAGCAGGGCATTACGGAAGTAACAGCCCGTCTCCTTGTAAACCGTGGCCTTACAACAAAACAGGAGAGGGATGCATATCTGCATCCTTCTTTTTCGTGTCTGCCGGATCCGAAGCTTTTGAAAAATGCAGAAGCAGCGGCAGAGATGATTGCTAAAGGAATTCAGCAGGGTAAAAAAATCCGTATTATCGGTGATTATGATGTGGACGGTATCATGTCGGTTTACATTTTGTACCGCTGTATGACAGCAGCAGGAGCAAATGTGGATTACCGCATTCCGGACCGTATTAAGGACGGGTACGGCTTAAATGAGGATATGGTACAAGAGTGTATCGAAGCGGGTGTGGATATGATTGTCACCTGTGATAACGGCATTGCGGCAATGGAGCCGATACATCTGGCGAAGGAAGCCGGTATTACAGTAGTTTTGACCGACCACCATGAAATTCCTCTGTTGGAAACAGCAGATGGGTTAGTAAAAACCATGCCGGAGGCAGACATTATTGTCAATCCGAAGCAGGAGGGTGAAACTACTCCGATGACCGGTATTTGCGGTGCGGTGGTGGCTTACAAGGTAATGTACTGCCTGGCAGAGCAGACGGGGCTTCCCGGTGAATTATTAAAAGCTATGATACCGTATGCAGCGACGGCAACAGTATGTGATGTGATGGAGCTTCGCGGAGAAAACCGCACCATGGTGGCAATGGGACTGAAACTCCTTCGGGAAAGCAAAGACATCGGCATCAATGCATTAATGGATGCTAATCAGATTAGTAAAGAAGCGGTGGGCGCATATCACATGGGATTTGTGTTGGGACCATGCTTAAATGCTTCCGGACGTCTGGATGTGGCAGTTAAGGGGCTTCGCTTACTGCTGTGTGAAAATCCGGAGGAAGCAGCCGCACAGGCACAGGAAATAACAGAACTAAACCGTACCAGAAAAGATATGACGGCAAAGGGCGTGGAGGAAGCAAAGCGCCAGGTTCTGGCAGGTGGCAAGCTTGAGAATGTACTGGTGATTTATCTTCCGGAGTGTCATGAAAGTCTGGCAGGTATTATTGCAGGCAGAATCCGGGAGGCATTTTACCGTCCTACCATTATATTAACCGATGCGGAGGATGGAATCAAAGGCTCCGGACGTTCCATTGACGGCTATCATATGTATGAAAAACTGTGCGAAGTACAGGATTTACTGACCAAGTTTGGAGGGCATCCAAAGGCAGCGGGAATGTCATTGCCAAAGGAAAATTTGGCAGAGTTTCAGCGTCGTCTGGTGGAAAACAGCAGGTTAACAGAGGATGATTTAACGGAAAAGGTTTCCATTGATGTGATTTTGCCGTTTGGGCTGGTGACGGAGCGGGTAATCAGTGAACTAAAGCTGTTGGAACCGTTTGGTGTAGGCAATGAAAAGCCGCTGTTTGCAGAACGAAATTTAAAGTTGCTTCATGCCAGAATCCTTGGTAAAAATTCAAATGTGTTAAAGCTAATGGCTGAAAATGAATATGGTAAGCAGTTTGAAGTAATGTACTTCGGTGATATCCCGGCATTTGAGCAGGAGATAGCAGAGAGGTTCGGGAAGGACGCCTTGGACAGGCTGTTTCAGGGCAGAGAAAACAATATCTGTATCAACATGATTTATTATCCGGAAACCAATGAATTCCGGGATAAAGTAACATTACAGGCAGTGATGCAGTATTACAAAATATAGCAGGTTGGGGCTTGTAATTTCGAAAATGATGTGATATAATCGTTTTGATTATTTACTGCAATGCAGTGATAAATTCAAAAAGTAACTTAGGAAAGAGAACAAGGAGGATTAACATGTATTCATTTGATGAAGTAAAGTGTTTCGATCCGGAAGTTGCCGCGGCTATGGACTTAGAGCTGGGCAGACAGAAGGACCATATTGAACTGATTGCATCTGAAAACTTTGTAAGTAAGGCTGTTATGGCAGCTATGGGCAGCCCATTAACCAATAAGTACGCAGAAGGATATCCTGGTAAGCGTTACTACGGCGGATGTGAGTTCGTTGATGTAGTAGAAAATCTTGCTATTGAGCGTGTAAAGGAAATTTACGGTTGCACCTATGCAAACGTTCAGCCACACTCCGGCGCACAGGCTAATATGGCGGTATTCTTTGCACTGCTTCAGCCGGGCGATACTGTGCTTGGTATGAATCTTGCACATGGCGGTCATCTTTCTCATGGCAGCCCAGTTAACTTCTCCGGTTCCTATTTCAATATTGTACCTTACGGTGTAAATGATGACGGTTTCATCGACTACGATGAAGTTCTCCGCATCGCAAAGGAAGCAAAGCCGAAGATGATTATTGCAGGTGCCAGTGCCTATGCAAGAACCATTGATTTCAAGCGTTTCCGTGAAATCGCAGATGAGGTTGGCGCATTCCTTATGGTAGATATGGCTCATATCGCAGGTCTGGTTGCAGGTGGTTCTCATCCATCCCCATTCCCACATGCACATGTAGTAACATCTACAACACATAAGACATTACGCGGACCAAGAGGCGGTCTCATCCTTTCCTCTGCAGAGTTCGCAGAAGAACATAAGTTAAACAAGTGCGTATTCCCGGGTATTCAGGGTGGCCCTTTAATGCATGTTATCGCTGCAAAGGCAGTGTGCTTTAAGGAAGCCCTCCAGCCTGAGTTCAAGACCTACGCACAGAATGTAGTAAAGAATGCAGCAGCTCTAGCTGACGGTCTCGTAAAGCGCGGATTCAACTTAGTATCCGGCGGTACCGACAACCACTTAATGCTGGTTGATTTACAGAGCATGGGTGTTACCGGTAAGGAAACCGAAAAGTTACTGGATGCGGTTAACATCACATGTAACAAGAATGCCATTCCAAATGACCCTACTTCCCCATTCGTAACCAGCGGTATCCGTCTTGGTACAGCAGCAGTTACTACCCGTGGCTTCGAAGTAGCAGACATGGATGTAGTGGCAGAAGCAATTTACCTTGCGGTTTCCAAGAAGGAAGCAGCAGCGGAAGAGGTTAAGGCTCTGGTTAAGACTTTAACTGATAAGCATCCACTCTACTAATCCTTTATAGTGTATATTTTGGCCCCTGCCTTGCGGTAGGGGCTTATCTTTTTATCTGATAAAGGAAAGCAGAAAAAGTCGGGTACTTGTAGAAGTACTATGGTATTATAGTATCATCGTTAACGAGGTTACACCGGTGTAAAGGAAACAAGGAGGACTAGCTATGAACTGGATGGAAAATCTGCAAAGCGCAATTGCTTACATAGAGGAAAATCTGACGGAGGAAATCAAGGTGCGGGATGTGGCGGAAAAAGCCTATGTGTCGGAGTTTCATTTTCAGCGTATTTTTTCAGCCTTGTGTGGCATAAGTGTAGGTGAATATATCCGCAATCGCAGAATGACTTTAGCGGCGAAAGAACTGGCAGCGAAAGAGGTAAAGGTTATCGATGTTGCGGTCAAGTATGGATATGATTCACCGGACAGCTTTGCCAGGGCATTCACAAAGTTTCATGGTGTGACTCCTTCTGCAGCAAAGGAAAAAGGAGCAAAGCTTCGGGACTTTGCCCCGGTCCGAATTAGTTTATCACTGGAGGGTGGAACGATGATGGAATATAAAATTGTGGAAAAAGCAGCATTTACGGTAATGGGAAGAAAACGCCAGTTTGATAATGAAACGTCCTATCAGGAAATTCCGGAGTATTGGATGGAGCATTTTAATGATGGTGGCGGAAAAATTGTCTGCGGTATGTTTGGGCTTTGCATCGATTCCGACGGAAGATATTTCGATTATCTGATTGCAGACCTTTATCAGCCATGGAAAGAAGTGCCGGAAGGCTATGAAACAAGAACGTTACCGGCAGGAACCTGGGCAGTGTTCCCATGTAAACAGAAAACCTTGCAGGACACTAATACAAAAATGTGGCGGGAGTGGCTGCCAAATTGCAAGGAGTATAAACTGGGTGGAAATTATAATATCGAGATGTATGGACCACCATGTGAAGAGGACATGGGAGAGAGTTATGTAGAGCTGTGGTTGCCGATTGAAAAACTGTAAATGAAAAAAGGAGGTTTGTATGAACCTCCTTTTTAATTACACACTATAACGAAAGCAGCTTTGTATAATTTCTTTTTTGATATAAAACACGATCCACATAAACAGTATTCTCTTCGAAACGGGAAAACGCAATGTAGTTACCTGCTGTGACAAAGCGATAAGGAGAATCCAGGTTGATATGCGGTTCCAATGGGGCACCGGACTCTGGAAATTCACCGAGAACATCAACAGCGTCTAAAATGGAGGTAACAACATGTTTGGTGGCTTCAGGATTAGAGAGTTCCTTGGAGATGTAGTCCCAAATTTCGTCTAGGTCTTGAAGTGCCTTAGGAGAGTAGTTAATATTATACTTCATTGGCTTTTGCACGGAAATGAGCCCTTACATCAGTAGAGGATACCCATCCCTTTTCCTCTCCGGATTTTTTGCCTTTGATAAGGTTATTGAGAAGATAGAGTGTAGCTTGTGTTTTTTCGTATTCTTCGATATCCATTAAAACATAACTGCCTCTACCGTTTTTGGTGAGATAAACAGGCTGTTCTTTGGTAACATTCCGAAGAACCTCCGGATAGTTACGTAAATCAGAAACCGGTACAATATTTGGCATGGGATACCTCCTTTTAAGATAAAATATGCTAAGAATATTATAACATATCTTTCGTAAAATTCAACGAAAAATAAATAGAATTGATATTTTTGTCCGGCAGGGTTACAATGTTCTTAACGAAAGGGGGAGAATTACATATGACAAAGAAACAATTACTTATCAGTGCACTAACCAAATTTTTGGCAGGACTTGTTCTTATGGGACTGGTGCTTTTTCTACCTGCCGGAACTTGGAATTATCCTAATGCCTGGCTGTTTTTAGGTTTATTGTTTATACCAATGCTGATTTTAGGTATTGTGCTATTTTTTAAAGCACCGGAACTTTTGGAAAAACGTCTGCAAAGTAAAGAGAAAGAATCTACACAGAAAGGTGTCGTGGCAGCTTCGGGACTGATGTTTATTGGTTCCTTTGTGCTGGCGGGATTAGACTTCCGCTTTGGCTGGACCAACGTACCTGCTTGGCTGGTAACGGTTGCTGCAATTGTTTTACTGGCTTCTTATGGTATGTACGGAGAGGTTATGCGGGAGAATGCATATCTTTCCAGAACAGTAGAGGTGCAGGAAAACCAGAAGGTCATTGATACCGGACTGTACGGTGTCATCCGTCATCCGATGTATACCGCGACCATTTTCTTGTTCCTTGCCATTCCGTTAGTTCTTGGGTCCTGGATTGCGTTTGCGGTGATGCTTTTGTATCCTGTCGCCATTATTGCCCGCATCGGAAATGAGGAAAAGGTGTTGGAAGAAGGCTTGTCGGGTTATAAGGAGTACAAGAAAAAGGTAAAGTACAGACTGGTACCTTTTGTGTGGTAACTTGCATATCGCCCAAAGTTGATTCTATTTAAAAACGAGATTGAAGAGCAAACCTGCTCTGTGTTATGATAAAAGAAAAAATAGAAAGGTTGGATTTGACTATATGTTGAAAGCGAGATTAATTGCACGATAGCGATGGCTATTGCAAAAAAAACTAAATCTGTAATAGCCATTGCGTCCTAAACAGTATTAGGAGGAAGCATATGAGCTATGTGAAAGCGGAGGAAGTTTTGCCAAAGTACTTGGTGGAGGAAATCCAGAAGCATGTGGACGGAAAGCTTTTGTACATTCCGAGAAAAGGTGAAAATTCATTTTCCTGGGGTGAAAAAAGCGGCACAAGAGAACGTCTGGCAAAACGGAATCAAACCATTGTGGAGCGCTACAATGCAGGCGTAACAGTGGAAACTTTAAGCAGGGAGTTTTATCTTTCGGAGAAACGCATCCGGGGAATCCTGCGCGAATATGAATCCTCACAGAAAACAGACGGAGGATTCAAAAATGAACAGAGAAAACAAACGGAAGCAATATGACAAGCACTATTATAAGACCCACCCGTGTAATGAAACCTTTACCTGTAAAAACTGCGGACGGACCGTAGTACCGGAGGGTGCAGGAAGCGACCACAGAAATCACTGTCCAAACTGTCTTTACAGTCTGCATGTGGATATTGAACCGGGCGACCGGGAATCGGACTGCGGCGGACATATGGAACCGGTGGCGGTATGGGTGCGTAACAAAGGCGAGTGGGCTATTATTCACCGCTGTAAAATGTGCGGAAGTTTCAGCTCTAACCGGGTGGCTGCTGATGATAACCCGATGAAGCTGATGTCAATTGCCATGAAACCAATCGGTCATCCGCCGTTTCCTATCGACAGAATCGAGGAAATGACAAAAATGATGGGCGGCGAAGGAAGCCTGAATTAAAAAGAATTAACAATGGAGAACAGAAGTTAGTATTGACTTCTGTTCTCTTTGGTATTAATATATAAAAGCGTTTATATAAAGTGGTTTATATAATATTAATAGAACTAATAGTTTTGGCAAAAGGAGGATGCTTCATGGCAAGAAAAACACAAATCTCCAAGGAAATCATTTTAGATGCTGCATTTCGAATGTTGGTAATGGAAGGATATGCTTCTATCAATATTAAAGCTCTGGCAAAAGAAATCGGTTGTTCCACCCAGCCTATTGCCTGGCATTTTGGTAGTATGGAAGGATTAAAGACCGAACTTTTGGATTATTGTGTCCGTTTTCTAGGAAGGATTTTTTGTGGTATAAAAAGCGAACATGTGTCGGAGCAACTGGAGGATATCGCTTATGGATATATCACTTTGGCTTTTGATTATCCTAATTTGTACCGGTATTTTTACATGAGTGATGTGGACGGAAGAAAAATGAATGAGCTGACAACTCATCTTCGTGCGGATAATTATGAAAAAGCCATCGGAATGCTTCAGAAAGAGTATGAGGTTTCTGTAGAAGATGCTCTTAAGCATATGATAGATTTGCAAATGTATGTTCATGGTGTTACTTCTTATGTGGTAACTCAAGGTGGTTTTTCCGCAAAAGAGGAAGTAATGGAAATGATTCACCGGGCTAATCTGGCGTTTTTGGCGCGATTAAAATAAAAGTATATGAACATTTTATTGACAGTGGAAAGGACTGGGTATATAATAAAACATATGTTACGTAACAAGAGTTTTAAAGGGAGAATAAGCTATGCCGCCAAAAACAAAATTTACAAGAGAAGAAATCATTCAGGCTGCCTTCGAAATGGCCAGGGAAAAAGGAATCGAGTCGGTGGTTGCCAGAGAACTTGGCAAGAAGCTGGGTACGTCTTCCTCGCCTATTTTTACGGCGTTTAAAAATATGGAGGAAGTGCAACAGGAGGTTCGGGCACTGGCATTAAAGGAGTTTGAAAGCTGCGTCAGCGATGCCCTTAATTTTACGCCGGCGTTTAAATACGTGGGCATGAAAATGATTGAGTTTGCCATGCGGGAGCCTAAGCTGTTTCAGTTGATTTATATGCGGGAGCGGGAAGAGAGCCAGTCCTATGAAGAAATGGTGGTAGGGCTTGGGGACACGGTGGAAGTGTGCGTTCAAATCATGCAGCGGGATTACGGACTGGACCGCAAGGATGCAGAGCTGCTGTTTAAAATGACGTGGCTGCATACCTTCAGCATTTGTGCGTTGGTGGCAAATAAGGTATGTCATTTCGCGATGGAGGAAATCTCGGAAATTTTAAGTGTAAGCTTTCAGGGAACATTGATGCTGATTAAGTCGGGAACGTTCCATACGATACCGGTAAATAAGCAGGAGAAACCGTAGTGGCTTAAGGGAAAAGAGGAGAGATTATGGAAGTAAAAACAGAATGGGTAAAATGCCCGGTGTGTGGAAATAAAACAAGAAATAAGGTGCGGGAGGACACGGTACTAAAGCAGTTCCCGTTGTTTTGCCCGAAGTGCAAAAATGAAACTTTGATAGAAATAGACAAATTAACAATGACCGTTATTAAAGAGCCGGACGCAAAGACGCAGAGCCAATTATCTTAAGTTTCAGGAGATAGTTTGCTTTGCGTTTTTTTGTTTAAGGAAAGTGTTTTTGAAGGAGAAAAATATGAGTAGTACAGTTGATTGTATTACAAAAATTTTATATGACAGTTATGGGTTGAAGGCTACTGAAGCAATAAAATCTTCCGTAGGTGCCGGTTCCGATACCTGGTTCGTTACCTGCGAGGATAGTAAGTATGTGGTGAAATTTCCAAGTGAAAGCAGTATTAATAATCCGGAACTGGAACCGAAGCTTTGCGATTTTTTGCTGGAGCAGGGAATTCCGGTATGTCAGTTTATAAAGAATAAAGCGGGACAGTATGTGTCTGCAGATGAGCAAGGTAGAATATTTCATGTGCAGAAATTTGTGGAAGGAACTATGTACGACTGGCATGAGGCACCGGAATGGCTGTTAACTGAGTCTGCGGCTATGCTCGGCAAATTTCATACTGCATTGAAACATTATGAAGGTTTGCCGACGGGTATCGGCGAAGGTTTTTTCAAATTTATGACGCCAGAGCGGGCTGCCGTGTCTTACAGGGAATCGTTGAAAATTGCGCAGAAGGAAGAAGAAGCAGAAGCTGTGGAAGATTTGCAGTACCGTATGGAACTGATGCAGCGGTTTCCGAAGTATACCTTCGATTTAAAGCAGTTGACCTGCCAAAGCACCCATGGAGATTATTTTATCAGTCAATTACTCTGTGACAAGAACAAAATCAATGCAATCATTGACTGGACTACGGCCTGTGTGCATCCGGTGGTGTGGGAAATTGTGCGTTCCTATGTGTATGCAGCACCATCCTGCAGGGATGGGCAAATTGATATGGAAGAGTTTGTACGGTATGTAAAGGAGTATTGCAACTATGCTGTACTGACGGAGTATGATTTATTGAACATGGTTCCGCTGTTTTATTACCAGATTGCGGTGTGTGATTATTATGGTCAGTACTATGAATCCGATGCGGCTAACCGTTACATTTACTTACAGCAAGCTAAGTTTTCTACAAAATTGATGCGGTGGTTTGAAAAATACGGGGATGTTTTGACAACAAAAATAGCAAGAGAAATCATATTCAAAAAAAGAGGATAACAACATGAAAGTATTAGTTTTAATGGGAAGTCCGAGACTTCACGGAAATACAGCGGAGCTTTGCAAGCCGTTTATGGAGGAACTTACAAAGAATGGAGCTGAGGTTAAGTACATAGAACTGGAAAAGAAGACAATTCTGCCTTGCAAGGAATGCTATGCCTGCCAGGAGGTGGCAGGGGAATACGGTTGTGCCCAGAAGGATGATATGCCAGCAATTGCAGAAGAAATGCTGTGGGCGGATTGTATCATTCTGGCAACACCGATTTTTGCCTGGTACTGTACCACAAAGATGAAGGCAATTTTGGACCGTCACTACGGTTTTAACAAGTACTACGGTAGCGCCGAAGGCTGCCTGTGGAAGGGCAAAAAGGTTGGTATTATTGCAACCCACGGATATGACGGTGCCTATGCTACCGATCCGTTTGAGATGGGTGTGGAGCGGCTTTGCAAGCATTCCAATTTAGAGTACATCGGTATGTATTCTGTGCAGGATGAGGATAATCTGGCATCCTTCCAAACAGCGGAGGTTGTGGAAGGAGCAAAGCAGTTTGCTAAGAGAGTTGTGGAACAGTTGCAGTAAAAGCATCTGATAGGACAAGGAGGTGTCCGATATGAAGAAGCATTTGTGGAAACTATTAATTGGAATCGGCATTCTTCCGCTGATTTTACCTTTTATTTTAGGGGTATATCATACGATGATTGAATCCTGGAAGTTGGGAGACTGGCTGATTTTGTATTCCTATATTTACTGGCCAACGTATGTGCTGGGAATCTTGCTGATTGTGGTTGGAATTGTACTTAGAAAGAAGAAAAAGGTATAGAAAAATGGAGGAATATCGAAAACTAAAGTTAGAAGAAGCCGACCGTATTGCAGAAATCGATGCTACACACTACATAAAAAATGTCTGGCGTATTGATGAGGCAACAGGAGAATATAGACTGGTGGAAATCAACTGGACCGACAAGGAACTTCCAAACGGATTTGACTGGCATCTGAGCCGTTTCAAGGAAACACTGAAGAACGGTGGCACTGCCTTTGGCTGTTTTGAGGATGAAACGCTGATTGGTTATGGAACAGTAGATAAAGAACTCTTTGGAAAACAGGATAAGTACGCCCTATTAGACCAGCTTTTTGTATCTCGGGGGCAGCGTGGTAAGGGTATCGGAAAGACACTCTTTATGATGTGTGCGAAGCAGGCAAAAGAGTATGGAGCAGAGAAGCTGTTCTTGTGTGCCGGTTCTTCAGAAAATACGATTGCCTTTTATAAAAAGCTTGGTTGTGTACCGGCAGCGGAGAGAAACCAGAGGTTATATGAGGAAGATCCAAGGGATATTCAGTTAGAATTTAGTTTGAAAGGAAATTAGGCGTATGCGAAACGATATAACCATTCGTCCGGAGGAACATAAGGATTACAAAGAGATTGTGTCTTTGATTTTACGTTCTTTTAAAGAGGGCACCGATTATTCCGACGGCACCGATATTATTGCATTGGTGGAAGAAATCAGAGATTCGGAGTATTACATCCCAGAACTGTCTTTTGTGGCGGAATTGGACGGGAAAATTGTGGGACATTTTTTGTTTTCCAGGTTCCCGTTGTCATCAACAAAAGAAGGCGGACATAGCGGAGCAAAGGATACGGAAATTGTGATGCTGGCACCGGTGTCGGTACATGCGGATTATCTTCGCAAGGGTGTAGGAAGCACTATGCTGCGCCTTGGTATTGAACGGGTAAAGGAGCTTGACTATAAAGGAATTACAGTGGAAGGGAACTTCAATTTTTATAATAAAGTTGGGTTTAAGACTTCCTCGGAATACAATATTTTTCCAACCAGCGGTTATCCGATGACAGAGCCCCGTTGTATGATGTGTCAGGAAACCTATGAAGGGTCTTTAGACGGCATCGGTGGATACGTGGTTTATGACATGTATTATAATGCGTAGAGGAAGGAAACGGCATGGGCTTTATTTCATTTAGTCTTAGCTATTATGAAAGAGAATTACGACAATTGGAACAGGAAGCTGCGACAGCAGAATCAGTTTATAAGGCGAAACAATTGCTGAAAATGCTGGACGATTTGCTGGACGAAGGCTATACAGAACTGAACGAGACTTTAGAAAAAACATATCAGGGAGTGTCACGACTTAAGAAGTATCTGCAGAAAAATGGTGCAGAGCCATTTGGTATTGGTAAGAAAAAAGTGGCAGAGGAGCAGTTACAGTACAGCGAGGAGACTTTAGAACTAGTGCAGGCATTGGATACTATAATGGCACAGGCAAATCAGGTAACAGCAGACAGTAAGGAATCATTTTTGCAGGACTTGCGTCGCTTTTGCGAATGGATTGGCTATGAAGAAGATACGGCATATGTTTTTCTGCTTCGGGATACATTACTGCCTTATGTGTATTATCGTGCAAAGGAAAGAAACGCTGTGTATCCGTGGCTTTTGGGCAGGAAGACGTTGGAACATCTGACCGGAAAACTGTATGTAGATGATGAAATCCGGGCGTCTGTCATAAAAGCACTGGAGGAAGAAAAGTGCGGTAGTTTTGAGGATTTTTGTGAGGTAGTATTACCTGATATCAGAAATACGTTGAAAAATTATCCGGGTGTGCAACAATGTTTGAATTCTATGTTGGGAAAAATTACAGAGAAGAAAATTATAGTAGTGGAATCCGGCTGTTCCGGTACTTTTCCGATGCTGTTAAAGAGTCTTGACGAACGGGTGGATGTGCGTATGTACACCACATATCCATATCTTTTTGAAGCATATGGTAATAGGATTTTTACAACAAAATACGAAGAAAACCGTTTGTTTGAGACCTTTGCATCCCAGAATTTATACTTTCAATTCTCCGGCTTGCAAAACGGACAGTTTCTCGTAAAAAGATGTGAAAATGCACAGGTGGAAGAAAAAACTTTGGAGGAAATAAAAACGATGATGAATAACTCAATTTGTGGTGCTGATTGCGCCGAATGCATGATGAAAGATACTTGCGAAGGCTGCTTGGAAACCAAGGGCTGTCCTTTTGGAAAGCAGTGCTTTATTGCAGAGTATGTTAATGTTGGAGGAAAAGAGAAGTATCAGGAATTTAAGCAGCAGTTGATTTCGGAATTTAATGAATTACATATTCCGGGAATGCCGGAAGTAAAAGAACTGTATGCGTTGAACGGAAGCTTTGTGAATTTGGAGTATACCCTACCGAATGGTCAGACAGTGAAGTTTTTGGATGACAACAGTATCTATCTTGGAAATCAGCTGGGGTGTGAACTGGGAGAAGGACGTTGCTTCGGCATTGTTGCCTGCATGGATTTTCTTTTGGTATGCACTTACGGTGAAAACGGGGCAGAGCCGGAGTTGGTGCTGTATAAGAGACGGTAAGTTGAGTTTATGGAGGTGTTCGGAATGGAAAAGTACATAGAAATATTGAGTGAAAGATTTGGCAAGGATTCTTTGATGGCACTGGCAACTGTGGATGAGAAAGGAATTCCATGGGTGCGGACCATTGATGCCATTTTCTATGAGGACAGTTTTTATACCATCACCTATGCTTTGTCTAACAAGATGAAACAGATAGAAAAAAACGCCACAGTTGCAATCAGCGGAGAGTGGTTTTCGGGACATGCTCTTGCAGAGAACTTAGGACATATTAAGTTAGAGAGCAATCAGGAGATGGCGGACCGGCTAAGAACAGCATTTGCGTCCTGGTATAGCAATGGACACACCAATGAAGAGGATCCGAATACTGTTATTCTGAAACTGGAATTAACAGATGGAATTTTGTTTAGTAACGGAACAAAGTATGAGTTTTAAATGTGAGGTGGTTATAAAGTGAGACTGGATGGTTTTGGTCTATTTGTAGAGGATATGCCTGTGATGATTCGCTTTTACAGAGATGTTTTAGGCTTTGAAATAAAAGAAGGTGAAGATACATCTAATGTGTATTTGATAAAGGATGATACCTTATTTCTTTTGTACGGAAGAAAAGACTTTGAAAAAATGACAAGTCGTAAATATGAGTATATAAAAGGACTCAATGGTCATACGGAAATTGCTTTGTATGTGGATACCTTTGAAGAAGTAGATGCGGAATATGAAAAAGCAATCAATAAGGGAGCCGTTTCTGTATTGGAACCGGAAACAGAGCCTTGGGGACAAAGAACCTGTTATATTGCGGACCCTGAAGGAAATTTGATTGAAATAGGATCTTTTAATAAGCCATTTAGAAGTTGATTTTTGTGGAGGAAACGGATATTTTAAAAATAGTAAAGTTAGAAAAAGAGCATTTAATAGAGGCAGAGCAATTGGCATTAGATAATTATTGGGAAGAATGCAGTAAGGTAAATACGTTGCCGGAAGTAACAAAACTGCCGGAGTTAGAATGTTTTGCACAAAATGAATTTGGGGTGGCTGCCTTTGAAGGAGATACCATGGTTGGTTTTCTTGGCTGCTACAATCCTTGGGATGGTGCGTTTGATTCCAATGTGAAAGGAACATTTACTCCGATTCACGCACATGGATGCGTCAAGGAAAACCGTGCAAGAATCTATGGGATGATGTATCAGAAGATAGCAGAATTACTGGTGAATCAGGGCGTTTTGTATCATGGCATTGCTTTGTATGCTCATGACGCAGAAGCCATCAGTGCATATTTTCATAACGGCTTTGGACATCGTTGTTCGGATGCAATACGCAGGATGGAATTGATTCCGGATATAATGCCTGCGAAAGGAATTTCTTTTGCGGAACTGCCCCTGGGCGAAGCGAAGCAGGTCCGGGAATTAAGACGGGAACTGAGTAAACATATGGGAGAAAGCTGTTGTTTTATGTACACCACAGACAAGGAATTTGAAGAGTGGATTGTGAATCGTGAAAACAACGGCAGCCGTATTTTTGTGGCAAAGGATAAGGAGTTGCCGGTTGCATTTGTGGAAATCTGTGATAAGGCCGAAACCTTTGTGACAGAGCTGCCATTGGTGAAAAATATTTGCGGAGCATTTTGTATGCCGGAATATCGTGGACGGCTGATTTATCAGAATCTTATCAATTATACGATAGAAGTACTTCAAAAGGAAGGCTATCAGTACCTTGGCGTGGACTACGAAAGCTTTAATCCGACAGCCCGGCATTTTTGGCCGAAGTATTTCGAACCGTATACGTGTAGTGTGACCAGAAGGATTGACGAAGGAGTGCTTAGAAAATGAATGAGCAGGTAAAAGAGTATTTAAAAAAATATCCGGATGAGATTGTGGATAGATTCTATAAGTTAAGACAGCTGATTTTTGAGAGTGTTTCCTGTGAACCGGAGGAAACCTTGTGGGCGAAGCTGCCAACCTATAATGTTGGTGAAGATTTTGTGAGACTGATTCCGTTTAAAGATCATATTAACATCGAAGCCCGGGCGGTACTGCAGCATACGGATGAACTGGCAGATTATAAAATCACTCCTAAGGGAATGCTGCAACTCTATGTAAAACAGGAAATACCTGTGGAAGTTTTGAAGCGGGTTTTTGCGGAAACATTAGAGGTATAAAAGTATGGACTTGATATTACAACCAACTTCTGAAACTTGCGGTCAAGCATGCATTTCGATGATTACAGGAAAAACTATAGAAGAAGTAATCAAAGATATGAAAACAAGCGGACCAACAAGTATAGGGCAATTAATGGAGATATTAGATTTTTATGGTGTAAAACACGCGGAAAGAAATACTCGTATCTCGAAGAAAAATCCCACGCCATATAAATGCTCTATTTTGACGGTGCATGCAAACGAGGGCTACACACATTGGACTTTGTTATATGACAATAAATATTACGACCCTGAATTTGGATTGATTGAGGGCGAGTATACTTATGGAAAAATAACGTCTTTTTTGGGAATTTATATTTAAGTGAATTCTAATTTTGAGGGAGTAATTCTGTGAAAAGAACAAGAATCGAAATTAACCATATCCCTACCCTTGTGTGGGGAGAAAAATCAGATAAAGTATATTTGTGTGTACACGGAAAAATGTCTTCCAAGGAATCTGCTGAAGGGATTGCAATAATTACAGAACAAAGAGGGTATCAGACAATAAGTTTTGATTTACCCGGGCATGGGGAACGCCAAAATGAGGACAAGCGGTGTGATATCTGGAACGGAATACGGGATCTTACCGCAATAGGTGATTATGTTTTTGCAAACTGGAAAGAAGTATCACTGTACGCATGCAGCTTGGGTGCATATTTTTGCCTGAATGCCTATCATACCAGGGAGATAAAGAAGTGTCTTTTTCAATCCCCTATTTTAGATATGGAGTATTTGATTAAGCAGATGATGATATGGTTTGAAATATCGGAAGAACGGCTCGCACAAGAAAAGGAAATTGACACACCGATTGACCTTATGACTTGGGATTACTATCAGTATGTGAAAGAGCATCCTGTTCAAAAATGGGATGTGCCAACCGGTATTCTTTTTGCCAGAAAAGATAACCTACAGTCGTTAGAAATTGTGAAGAACTTTGCCAATAAATTTAATTGTGTATTAACAGTATCGGAAAACAGTGAACATCCTTTCATGGGGGAGGAAGATGGAGCGATAGTTGAGCAGTGGCTGCGTGATAATTTATAATGTTAGGAGAGAAACTTAGGAAATGCAACTATTAAATTTACATAACATCATCGAACAAAAACAATGGATTGACAAAATCCGTGCCTGTGACTGGAGCGCTGCTAAATTTCTTGCCAATTTGCTGGAACAGGATAAATTTCATGAAGTCCTTGGTGAGGGCAATCTGTTCCTTATGGTGGAGGAAGAAAACGTTGTGGCATTCTGCACATTGACACGGAAGGACTGCATAGATGACGATAGTCTTTTTCCGTGGATAGGATTTGTGTTTACATCACAAGAATACCGTGGTCAAAGATATAGCGGTGTGGTTATTGATTATGCTTGTAACAAGGCAAAAGAACAGGGATTTGATAAGGTGTATTTGGCAACTGATCATATCGGACTGTATGAAAAATACGGTTTCTCCTATATAGAAAGCCGAATGGATGTTTATAACGAAATGAGCAGAATTTATTGTAGAAAACTGTATGGCTTAGAAGGATAAGAAGAAAGGACTTTATGCTTAAATTAAAATACTTATTTGAAAATTTTGAGCTGGCAAAGCTGGTTTTAACAAACTGGGAACACGATGAGGATACGCTTGACGAATATTTGAAGTACTTCCGTATTTCTTCCAATGCGGTGTATCCGTTTTCTATCCGGGGAAAAAGACATTTTTTGCGATTGGCACCGATAGAGGAAAAGCAGAAAGAAAATCTGGTGGGAGAGCTGGAATTTCTGCAATATTTAGGCAATGCAGGCTATGGGGCTATGAAGCCGGTGGCAGCGAAAAACGGAGAACTGATGTTAACCTTAAATACAAAATGGGGCGGTTATTACGCCAGTGTATTTGAAGGAGTAGCCGGAATCTCTATCGAGGACACGGATTACCGGGAAGAAATTATGACTGCTTACGGTAAGGCATTGGGACGGTTGCATAATCTTTCTATGGATTATCAGCCGGAGAACAGAAAGTGGTCCTACGTGGACGCATTGGCATGGGTAAAGAAATCCCTTGCAGAGTATCAAAATCAGTATCCGGAAAAAGGTCTTCCATTGGAGAAAATGCAGAAAGAAGCAGAAGCAGTAGAACAGGAGCTGTCAAAACTTAAGCAGACGAAAGAAGCCTTCGGTCTGGTACATTACGATTTTGAACCGGACAATGTGTTTTACAAAGAGGAGGACAATAGCTGTCAGGTAATTGATTTCGAAGACGGTATGTATCACTTTTTCCTGGTGGATATTGAGCAGGTGCTGGATTCCCTTTCGGAAGAGTTAGAAGGAGATGCTTTCGAGCAGGCGAAGAAGTATTTCTTGCAAGGCTATGAAAGTGAAAAAGCGTTGGAACCGGACTATGAACCAAAGTGCCGTTTAATGCGTCGGTTTTGTGATTTGTTTTCTTATGCAAGGCTGGTTCGGTGCATTGCGGAAGAAGTTCCGAATGCACCGGAGTGGATGGTGTCCTTAAAAGCCAGATTGATCGGAAAAATTCAGCAGTTAGAATGCTTAAAATAATTGCAAACAAGAGAAAAAAGGAGTATTATGAACATTAGAGAAACATTACGGGAAGATATCCCGGCGTGCGCAGATATTCTGTGCAGTGTTTATAACAATGAGATGTGGCAGTGCCGATGGACAAAAGAAATTGCTGTGGAATATCTGACCGACTTCTTTGAAGCAAAAAAGTTTGTGGGATATGTTTTGGAAGAAAACGGAGAACTTCTTGGCGGTATTTTTGCCAGGGAAAAAGTATGGTGGAACAACAGCGAGGTCTTCATTGAAGAAATGTTTGTGAAACCGGAACTGCAGAGGCAGGGCTGCGGGACTTTACTTCTTCAGGCAGTGGAAACTTATGTGAAAGAAAAGGGGTTGGCAGGACTTACGTTGGAGACTAATAAATATGCTCCTGCACCAAACTTCTATCGTAAGAATGGGTTTCAGGACAATGAATATGTAATTGTGATGTACAAGGAAAGTGAATAAATCAGAGCCAGACGCAAAGACGCAGTGACGCAAAGACGCAGAGCCAATAAATTTATGCAGAAAATGAAGGTTTATTAGCTCTGCTTTTTTATGTGGGAGAACAAAGGAGGAATGAGAATAATTGGAACATTGTAAACTGCAAATCGGGTGTATGTTTGTAATATTATACATCCTGTTTGTTTACTTGAAAGAATGCAAGCGGTACGGGAGAAAAACCAGTCTTTCCATGTTTGATGCCTTACTTGCAGTGGGAATTTTCAGTGTGCTGTTCGATGGATTGACAGCCTATACCGTAAACCGTATGGACATGGTAAACGGGACAGCAAATATGATATTTCACCTGTGTTTTCTGGTGGGACTGGACCTGTTTATTTTCCGGCTGTTTGTGTATATGTTGTCTATAACGGCAGGACTGCCGAAAAAGAAAAGCGGTATTCTTCTAATGTATTGCCCTTTGATAATTAATATTGTTGTGGTAGTAGTAAATATACCAAATCTGGAATATATCGAGGGAGAAGTCAGCAATTACTCCATGGGGATATCGGCATATACCTGCTTTGCCATGGCGGCAATTTATATCGTTGCAAGCATTGTTATTTTTTTCAGTAGATGGAGATATATTGAAAAACATAAGCGGATTAGTATTTTTACGTACCTGTTGTTGCTGGCGGGAATCACCGCATATCAGATGTTACATCCACAGGCACTGCTTTCCAGTCTGTGTGTGACATTGATTATTCTGGGCGTATATATCAATCAGGAAAATCCTTCGGTTCTGGAGCTCGCCAGATATCACGAGGAAATGACCATGGGATTTGCAACCCTGGTGGAAAACAAGGACGGCAGTACCGGCGGACACATCAAGCGTACCACCATGTATGTGCGTTTACTGGCGGAAGAACTAAGACGCAGAGGATATTATAAAGAAGTGCTGACGAAGGATTATGTAAGAAATCTTTACTTGGCAGCGCCAATGCACGATATCGGCAAGGTTGCCGTTCCCGATGTGATTTTGCAGAAGCCGGGGCGTCTCACGGAAGAAGAATTTGCACAAATGAAGCTGCATGCGGAACATGGCGGCAGAATTGTGCAGGAAACCTTTGGTCATCTTGGCAATGAGCAGTATGCCGAAATGGCTTATCAGGTGGCGAGATATCATCATGAAAAGTGGAACGGTCGGGGATATCCGGAAGGTTTGACCCGAAAAGAAATTCCGTTGTGTGCCCGGATTATGGCCATTGCGGATGTGTTTGATGCGGTATCGGAAAAGCGCTGCTACCGGGATGCCATGCCACTGGAAAAGTGTTTCGGAATTATTGAAGAGGGCAGTGGGCAGGATTTCGACCCGGTGCTGGCGGAGGTCTTTTTAGATATCCGTGATAAAGTAGAGGCAGTACATAAAGAGTTCAATCAATAAAAACTAAGGGAGGATAAATCCTCTGCCCGCATTCGGCGGGCGGGCATTTTCCTTCGGAAAACAAGGAGGATTATATGAGTTTACTGAAGCAAAATGAAAAAGAGGCCAATTTGATAGTGGCAAAGGTAATGAGAGTTTCATTCTTTATTTTTACGTTGATTTATATTTTGAATGTAATTGGAATATTTGAAGTAAAGCCGGATGTCATGCTGTTTGCGTACATTGGCGGAAGCGTATTATTGTTGGTTCCGACGGTACTGAGTAATTTTTTAAAGTTGGAGCATTGGATAATTAAGTATATTTATGTACTTTGCGCGGCAGTATTCATTACATTACTTAGTATCACTCTGACTTGGCATGTGGTGGCAATGTATGTATATCCGATTGCCATTGCCAGTCTCTATTTTTCTAAGAAACTGAATATTACTGCAACGATTCTTACTGTAATCGGTGTATCTATCGGACAGGTTTTGGCATATTTTATGCAGACTACCTTGGATGATAATTTTACGGATGTACACGGAATGTTAATTTTTGGTGTTGCACCAAGAGCCCTGGTAATTATTGCAGTGGCAGCTATTTTCACCATGCTTTGCAGCAGAACCGCTTCCTTGCTTTCCAACCTGTTGGGTGCTGAAGAGCAGAAGGAAATGTTTGACCGTATGAAGCTGATGAAGGATAATGCATCCAAAACATCTGCCGTACTGTATAACACGGTATCCCAGCTTTCTGAAATTTCGGAAAGTTCCTTGAAAGCAAACCAGAGTATCGCCGAGGAAGCAGAGCGCTTACTCACCGGTTCCATGGAAAATACCGGTGCTGTGGAATATGCGGATGACAGAATCCAGGATATTAGCACACAGCTTAGCGAATTGAGCGAAATGAATCACCGTACGGCACAGCTTACTGACCGCATCGGACAGAATACAAAGGAAAATCAAAAGCTGATGAATGCGGCTACCGAGAACATGGAGCAGATTAATAAGAGCACGGAAACCTGCGAAGAAATCATCCGCACCCTGGGTGAAGAATCCAAGGAAATTATCGGCATTGTACAGACTATTACCGGAATTTCCAACCAGACCAATATTCTGGCACTGAATGCTTCCATTGAGGCAGCAAGAGCCGGAGAGCAGGGTAGAGGCTTTGCCGTGGTGGCAGAGGAAATCCAGAAGCTTTCCGAACAGACTAAGCGTGCGGTAGAAAATATCGGTACTATTGTTAATGAGGTAGTAAGAAATACGGAAGATGCGGTGGTTGCCATGGGAACCAATGCGAAGAACGCCAAGGCCGGCATGGAAAGTATCAGTAAAGCAAATGATTCTGCGACTATGATTACTTCTTCCAATGAGGAACTGATTGGACAGATTCATGAGATTGCTAAGGCGGCAGAGGTAATCCGGGAAAAGAGTAACGAAGTGGCAGAGCGTATGCAGCAAATCAGTAGCAATACCCAGGAAAACTGTAATGCGGTGGAGCAGGTATCTGCGGCAACCCAGGAAAATACGGCAGGAACGGAAAGCCTGGCAAATATTGTAGAGCAAATTAAGGGATTATCGGAACAGCTAAATAAAGTAGTTCAGGATAAGTAAAAGAAAATCCTCTTTCGGGGTTTGCCGATAGTATGATTACATGTTATAATAATGGCAACTTCCGAAAGGGGATTTTTTATGAAAACCGTTGAATTTCGTGTGATTGCGCATATTGAAAACGATTATAAAGAAAAGTTTGGCATTCCGAGACAAAGCGGTCTGGTGGAATCTTTGGTTTCAAGAATCGTGTTTGAGCCGGAGTACCGGAATCCGGATGCTTTTCGGGGAATCGAAGGATATTCTCACCTTTGGCTGTTGTGGCATTTTTCTGAGGCGGACCGGGGAGAGGAGTGGTCCCCAACGGTGCGCCCACCGCGCCTTGGCGGAAACACCAGAGTCGGTGTATTTGCCACCCGTTCCCCGTTCCGCCCAAATTCCGTGGGTATGAGTTCCGTAAAATTGGAAAAGCTTGAGATGGACAAAACGCTGGGACCGGTGCTCTACGTGTCCGGTGCAGACTTGCTTGACGGCACCCCAATCTTTGATGTAAAGCCATACCTTGCCTATGTAGACAGCCATCCGGAAGCAAAGGACGGATTTGCATTGAATCAAAAGGAAGGCACCCTTACGGTAGAGTTTCCGGAAGAACTGCTGGCAGAAGTGCCCGCAGAAAAGCGCCAGGGCCTCATAGAGCTTCTTTCCCAGGATCCCCGCCCACAATATCAAAATGACCCGGAACGGGTGTACAAGATGAAATTTGGAGCGCAGGAAGTGTGGTTTCGGGTGGAAGAGGACACACTTAGCGTTTGTAACGTATGTACCGGAAACTGACTTGCCAACATATCAACCTTTGCAGAACAAGACAACATAGATATAGGACAAATAAAAAAATCATATCGGTCAAAACCGTTAGCGTTGAGCGGGTTTAGACCGATATGATTTTTCTTATTGTCCTATCGTATAGGTTGCTCCGTTTTCCAACGTTTTACCGTCTGTAGTTGCAGCTTTTGCATTTGAAACGGTAGCCGTAATGGTTCCGGTAACATAACCGTACTTGTCGTAAGCAGGAAGAAGCTTCTTTGCCCAATCGCCGGCCCAGGCATAGCCGTGGCGGCGTTCGGTGCCGATTTCCATAATGTCATGTTTCATGATACCGTCACGGTCGCAGAAGATTGGCAGGTTGGTGTCAATTTCATAGAAGCGGTACCAGGTGCGGTGTCCGGCGGAGTTCTTGAAGTATACGCCGTCGGATGCCTTGCGGACATATTCGGTATCTTTTTGCTCGGAGTCCTTAAACCACTGAATGGCAGCTTCTACGGCGGCTTTGATTTCCGGAGTCTGTTCCTGATTCATTAAGAACTGGATAACAGGTACGGATTCGGAACCGCTGATGGAAGCAAGCTCGTAAGCTCTTGCACCTACCGGCTTGTAGGTTACCGGGTCGTGCTGGGCGCACCATGCAGTAAGCTTGCCCTGAGAGGTAATCTGGGACTTTAAGATAAAGTCGATGGCACGGTCGATGGAATCCTGAAGCTTTGCCTTATAATCGGCAGGAATGATATCGGAATCAAACGGATAGCGGCCGTACAGGGCATCTTCCAGGGTGTAGAGAACGTTAATCATAGCATTATCGTTAAAGGTGGCATTGTCGGAGTAGTTGCCGCGCTTTGGATAAACCTGGGCAAAGCCGCCGGATTCGTACTGTAACTTGAAAAGGAAATCTAAACCTTTTAAGACACTTTCCTGATATTTTGCTTCCGGAACCTCGCGGTATACGGCAGCAATGTGGCGAATCTGAGTGTAGGTGGCATCGTTATCAATGGTACCGATGAGCTCACCGTTTTTACCGGTCCAGCCGGAGCCGGCATTCTTTTTCTTTCCTTCGGTCCAGGCGGTTTTGCCGTCAATGGCCTTATCCCAACCGCCGTGGTCCATCTGCCAGGTGATGTAGTTATCAGCAAGAGTAACCGCAGACTTCAAATTAGAGAAGTTGGATGCGGACTTTGGAATTACAGCAGAGGTGTTACGCAGAGGTTCTGCAACTGTATAAACCAGTACAGTCTTACCTTCTTCGTTGGTGGTGAAGGAACTGTCTTCTATGGTTAAGGTTCCTTTTACTTCCTTGTAGGAGGCCCAGTCGATGTTGTAGGTACTAAAAGAAAGCTCCTCAGGATTTGCATTTTTTAAAGCGCCGTTTAAGGTAACTATGATAGTATGCTCATCCTGAATTTCCATAGATTCAATTTCTACATTGGCGCTGGTAACGACAGGACTTGCAGGTGAGGTAGTACTTTCTGGTGCATTTGTGTCAGCAGGTTCCGGCGTAGGAGTCTGCGTTGCTACAGATGGTTCGTTAGTTGGCTCCGGTAATGTTTCATCCGGTGCCTGGGTTGGCGCAGTAGCAGCTTCCGTGGTTGGCACGGGGGTTGGTGTGGTGTCTGCTTTATCAGCTTCCCCACAGCCGGCCAGTGCAACTACCAGGCAGGTAAGAAGCACTGCAGTTTTTTTGTTAACGATTCTTTTCATTTGATTCTCCTTATTTTTCCTTTATTAGTCCGCCAGTGCTTCCCACTGTTCCATAAGTTCCAGCAGGTGTTCGGCGGTTTCATCCTTTTCTTTGGTGACTTCCAGAAGTTTGGTGTGGTTGGTATAGACTGCCTCGTCGGCAAGCAGAGTGTCCAACTCCTCGGAACGGGCTTCCAGACGCTCGATTTCCGCTTCGATACGCTTTAAGTCGTTCTGGCGTTTTCGTTCTTTTGCCTGTTCTTCCTTTTGTTGCTTCCAGTCCATCTTTCCGGCGGATTCCGGTTCGGCAGGCGCAGCAACAGGGGTGTTTTTGGCGGCAGGAGTTTTACCTACTCCGTAACCGATGCCCTGTAAGTGGAGACGCTCCATGTTTTCTTTATGCTCTAAGTAGTAATCATAATTGCCGTCGTAGGAAATTAACTTTCCGCTGGTTAAATCCAGGATTTTGGTTGCGGTTTTGTTGATGAAATATCGGTCGTGGGAAACGTAAAGAACGGTGCCGGTATAGTTCTGGATGGCGTTCTCTAAAATTTCCTTGGACATAATGTCTAAATGGTTGGTCGGTTCGTCCAAAATCAGGAAGTTGGATTCCGACAGCATCAGTTTAGCCAGGGAAACACGACCACGTTCGCCGCCGCTGATGTCCTTAATCTGCTTAAATACATCGTCTCCGGTAAAGAGGAAAGCAGCCAGGGTGTTTCGAATCTGGGTGTTGTCCATGAAAGGATAGGTGTCTTGCAGCTCGGAGAAGAGGGTCTTTTCCATATGCAGCACCTGATGTTCCTGGTCGTAGTAAGCAATATGCACCTTAACGCCCGGTTTAATGGCCCCGGCGTCCGGTGTTACAATGCCATTAATCATTTTCAAAATGGTGGTTTTTCCGGTACCGTTGTTGCCGATAATGGCTACTTTTTCACCGCGCTTAATTTCGAAGGAAAGGTCGGTGAATAAGGTTTGCGGTCCGAAGGACTTGGCAAGTCCGGTAACGGAAAGAACGTCGTTTCCGCTGGTAACAGAAGGTTCCAGGCGGATGTTCATGCCGTCACTTTCCTCTAACGGTTTATCTAAGCGTTCGATTTTATCTAACATCTTCTCGCGGCTTTCTGCCCGCTTGATGGATTTTTCACGGTTAAAGGAACGAAGCTTTGCAATGACTTCTTCCTGATGTTTGATTTCTCTTTGCTGGTTTAAGTAGGCCTTAATCTGGTCTTCCCGCTGCTTTGCTTTTTTCTGCGCATAAGTAGAGTAGTTACCATCGAAAGTCTGTGCCTTGGTGTGATCTAACTCGATAACCTTGGTTACAACTTTATCGAGGAAGTAACGGTCATGGGCAATAACGACTACGGCACCCTTATAGGTGGCAAGGAAGTTTTCCAGCCAGGCAATGGAGTTCATATCCAGATGGTTTGTCGGCTCGTCAAGCAGAATTAAATCCGGTTTACGGAGCAGGAGTTTACCCAGAGCGATTCTGGTTTTCTGACCGCCGGAAAGAGTATTGACGCGTTTTTCAAATTCTGACTCTTCAAACCCCAGACCTTTTAATATGCCTATTACTTCACTGCGGTAAGCATAGCCGTTTTGAATTTCAAATTCGTGGTTTAAACGGGTGTAAGAGGAAAGGGCCTGTTCTAAAACTTCGCCCTCCATGTGTTTCATATCCAACTCTAATGCCCGGATGTTTTCTTCTAAACGGAGAATGTCGGCCTTGGTGGAAAGAAGCTCTTCGTAAATGCTATTTTCTGAGGTTAAATCCTGATGCTGGGAAAGATAGCCGTAGGTGGAACCTTTCGAGAAAGTGACTTCTCCGGTATCGGAAGAAAGTTCCCCTACAATGATTTTAAACAGGGTAGACTTTCCGGCACCGTTGATGCCCACGATGGCAGCTTTTTCGTTGTCATTAATGTGAAAGGAAACCCCGTGCAGGATTTCCTTTTCGCCAAAACTTTTTGTAATGTTGTTACATGCAAGTATCATATTGATTGCTCCAATGTTATTCTTCTTCCTCCGGTTCTGTATAATCCGGGTTAATGGTAAGATGAATTTTGTCGATACGGTTTTTGTCCATGGCCAGTACCTTGTAGGTGTTAGCACCCTCTGTGACGGTTTCACCTTCGGTCGGAAGGTGGTCAAGAAGATGAATAACATGACCTGCAATGGAATCGTAGTCTTCAGACTCTAAACCAAGTTCCAGAATTTCATTGATTTCATCCAACTTTGTAGTGCCGAGAATGGTGTATTCGTTTTCGGCGGTTTTTTGAATAGCATCTTCTTCGTCGGTGTCATATTCATCACGGATTTCGCCGACAATTTCTTCAATCAGGTCTTCAATGGTAAGAAGACCTGCGGTAGCACCATACTCATCCAGTACAATAGCAAGGGAGTTGGTTGCTTTTTTGAGCTCACGGAGAAGCTCGGAGGTCTTTTTATACTCGTAGGTAAAATACGGAGTACGTAAGAAATCTTTTATATTGAAATCTTCTTTATTTCCGCGGAAAAAGAAGATATCCTTCATGTTAATAATACCGATGACATTATCCCGGGTTTCACTGTAAACAGGAAGACGGGTGTACATGTCTTTTTCAAAGGCGGCTACCAGCTCGTCATAAGTCATTTCAACATCGGCAAATGCCATGTCGATACGGGGAACCATAACGTCCTTTGCCAGGGAATCACCGAAATCCACCACGTTGGTAATCATCAGGCGTTCTTCGCTTTCGATGACACCGTCTTCATGGCTTACATCTACAATGGTACGAAGCTCATTTTCAGTCATTGCACCTGCTTTTGCATTTGGGTCAATGCGGAACAGAAGCAGAAATATGCCGGATAATTTATTAAGCAAGAAAATAACCGGTGTAAGTACTTTTGTCAGCAGACTAATGATAGGTGCATAAAAGAATGCCATTTTTTCTGCATGAACGGTAGCCAAAGTTTTTGGTGTGATTTCACCAAAAATCAAGACAAGCAGGGTAAGAATACCGGTACCGATAGCGGCATAGGCATTGCCGAATGCATCCATGACTAAGGTTGTGGTGAGAGAAGATGCGTACAGGTTAACAATGTTGTTGCCGATTAAGATGGCACTGAGCATCTTGGATGGGTTTTCAATCAGGTTGTTGATGATTTTTGCCTTTTTATTGCCCTCTTCCACAAGGCTTCGGATACGGAGTTTATTCACCGTAGTTAATGAGGTTTCCGCAGAAGAAAAGAATGCGGATAACAATAGTAAAACAATGAGCACGATTATCTGTGCCGCGACACTGGGGTCCATTTTTAAAATATCACTCCTTATTAAAGTTATTTTGTTGTATGGCACATAGCTATACACCGTATAATAATAGCGTATTTTCCATGTAATGTCAACTGTACAGGCGGATACCTTACTGAAATTTCAATAAAGAATGGAGTTTCATTTTCAGCAGACTTGTGATAAGATAAAGGGTAGTTTGTAACAGAAAATAATTAAGAAGTATGTGAAGGAGAATTTGTGATGAATGTAATTGACAGATTTTTAAAATACGTGGCAGTGGATACCGAATCCGTGGAAGATGCTTCCTGCTTTCCAAGCAGTGAAAAGCAGAAGAATTTGGCGAAGCTGTTAGTGGAAGAACTTGTGGCAATCGGCGCCCAGAATCCGCGTATGGATGAGTATGGTTATGTGTATGCTACCATTCCTGCAACATCGGATAAAAAGGTGCCGGTATTAGGCTTTTTAGCACATATGGATACGTCTCCTGCCATGAGCGGAGCCAATGTGAAACCTCGTATGGTAAAAAACTATGACGGCGGAAAAATCGTGTTAAATGAGAAAGAAAATATTGCCATGGATGCGGACATGTTCCCATCCTTAAGCCACAACATCGGTAAGGACTTAATTGTTACCGACGGAACCACCCTGCTTGGCGCCGATGATAAGGCCGGTATTGCGGAAATTATGACTATGGCGGAGATTTTGCTTAAGGACAAGTCCATTCCTCACGGAACCATTCAGATTGCTTTTACACCGGATGAAGAAGTGGGAGCCGGCGTGGACCACTTTGATGTGGCAGGCTTTGGCGCCGAATTTGCCTATACCGTAGATGGCGGTGCCTTAGGTGAAATCGAATATGAGAACTTCAATGCGGCATCCGGACGGTTAAAGATTCACGGACAGAGCATCCATCCGGGTTCCGCTAAGGGCAAGATGGTAAATGCCCTGTTGGTTGGTATGGAATTCCAGCAGATGCTTCCGGTGGCCCAAAATCCTGCTTATACGGAAGGTTATGAAGGATTTTTCCATTTGGACCGCATGACCGGTGGCGTAGAGGAAGCGGAATTGTTCTACATCATCCGCGACCACGATAAGGCAAAATTCGAAGAAAAGAAGGAACGTTTTGAAAAGACAGCGGCATTTTTAAATGAAAAGTACGGTGCCGGAACGGTGGATTGCGTAGTGCAGGATTCTTACTACAACATGAAGGAAAAAGTGGAGCCGTATATGTTCTTAATAGATAATGCCACCAAGGCGATGGAAGACCTTGGCATTACACCAATTATTACTCCAATCCGAGGAGGTACGGATGGTGCCCGTCTTTCCTTTATGGGACTTCCTTGTCCGAACCTTTGTACCGGCGGTGAAAACTATCATGGAAAGTTCGAGTATGTTCCGGTGCAGGATATGGAACGGATTGTAGAGTTTTTATTACAGCTGATTAACGTATATCAGGAAGCATAAGTATGACAAGGTCACGAAAGACAGTTCAGATGGCGGAAATTGCCCTGATGAGTGCGGTGCTTTGCATAGTTTCCCCTTTTTCTGTTCCGGTGCCGATGAGCCCTGTACCCTTTAGTTTATCTCTGTTTGCTGTGTATTTGACAGCGGTGATTCTTGGTGCAAAACAGGGTGCGGTTTGTGTACTTATTTATCTGTTGCTCGGTATGGTGGGACTTCCGGTGTTTTCCGGCTTTTCCGGAGGAATCGGCGTACTGTTCGGCCCCACCGGAGGCTATTTGGCGGGTTATTTACCTTGTGTGCTTATCACCGGGTGGATGACAAACACGAAAAAGGGAAACGGAAACTTCCTGCGAAATATGGGAGCCATGACATTGGGAACCGGTGCCTGCTATTTTTTTGGTACGATATGGTTTCTGGCAGTGCTGGACGGAAGCTATTCCATTGTGCAGGCCCTTATACTTTGTGTCGTTCCTTATCTGATATTTGATTTGATAAAAATTCTGGCGGCAGCAGCGGTTGTGGTGCCGATAAAAAAGATGTTACGGAGGATGAAACAGTGATGAAAAAATGGATAGTACTTTGCGGATTACTGCTTGCCCTGGCAGCAGGTTGCGGTGGTGAAAAAGAAGCGGAACCTACACCTGCTCCGACAGAAACCCCGACCCCGACACCGGATCCCTTTGATGTGGTAAAGGCAGAAACAACTCAGGACTATGTGAATTTGATGGGTGTTGGCTGGAATGTAGGAAATTCTCTGGATTCTGCAAATTCAGGCAGAGCAGATCATATGAAGGCAGAGGTTGCTTGGGGAAATCCGATTGTGGTACAGAAGCTGATTCAGCATATTAAAGCAGAAGGATTTAAAACCATCCGCGTGCCGGTGTCTTACTTAGACCATATGGAAGAGGACGGACTGACGGTAAAGGCAGACTGGATGGATCGTGTGCAGCAGGTAGTTGACTGGTGTATGGAAGAGGATTTGTTTGTCATTATCAATATTCATCACGAAGGGGACTGGTTATTAAATGCTTCTAAAGACTATGACGGCGTGATGAAACGTTATACATCCATTTGGAACCAGATTGCGGAGCGGTTTTCCGGTTATAATGAGAAGTTGATTTTTGAATCCATGAATGAAATCGGATTTGATGATTTGGGAACGAAAAAGGGGTGTGAATTAATCAGTAAAATCAATGCAGAGTTTGTGGAGTTAGTCCGTAAGACCGGTGGTTTTAATGATAAGCGCTATCTGTTACTGGCAGGCTACTGGACTGATATCGACCGTACCTGTACTGCAGAGTATACGTTGCCGGAGGACGACCGTATTATGGTTTCCGTGCATTATTATTCCCCGGCGGATTTTGCTATCGCAGACGCGGCTACTTCCTGGGGCTATCGGAAAACCTGGGGTACGGATGCGGATGTAAATTATCTGCGCGGCCAGTTTGATAAATTGAAGACCTGGTTTATTGACAAAGGTATTCCGGTAATTGTTGGTGAATATGGTGTTATCGACAAGGACAAGGATGAAGAGGACCGGGTGTACTGGTTTGAGTGTGTGACTAAAGTGGCACTGGAATATGGCTGCTGTCCGGTGGTTTGGGACAATGGCGAGATTATCCACCGCTTTAAATATGAGTGGAAGGATCCGGAACTGGGTGAGGCGTTAAAGAAAATTATGGCGGAGTAAGTCCTTTATTTATGCGGATTTGCCATAATTCCACCAACGGTAGGTTGCCGGATTTGATGTGAATCTATATACTGAAAGCAACAATTACTTGAAGTGGAGGACAGGAGAATGTTTGAAATTGACAAAAAGGAATTCGGAAGTTTTTTGGCAGAGCTCAGGAAGGAGAAAGGTCTGACCCAAAAGGAACTGGCAGAAAAACTATTTGTTTCCGACAAGGCGGTAAGTAAATGGGAAACCGGAGGCAGCATTCCGGATGTGGCACTTTTAATGCCGCTTGCCAAATTACTTGGCGTGACGGTGCCGGAGCTTTTGGAATGCCGAAGATATGCTGCGGAAGAGTCGATTGCCCCGGAAAGGGCGGATGCTATGATGAGTACTGTGATTCAGTTGACGGATGAGGAACGTGCAGCCGAGGAAAAAGCCCGCAAGAAGATTCAAAGTTGGTTTATCGGGGCAGCAGTGGTGAGTCTTCTGTTATGCCTGGTAATCTATCAGTATTTTTCACAGTTTCGGGGAGTCAATCCGATGACAGTTCCGATGCCGCTTATGTGTCCTTTGTTTGGACTGGTTTTTGGACTATATGCCTGCTTTAGTGCGAAAGAAAAGCTGCCGTCTTATTTTGATGAAAATCAGATTTCAGCCATGAGTGACGGTATGTTCCGAATGAATCTTCCGGGTGTACACTTTAACAACAGCAACTGGAAGCATATTCTGGGATGGATACGGATATGGTCGATTTTAATGATGCTTGCCGGCCCGGTGGTGTGGTTTGTGACATGCTGGTTCAGTCAAAGCATGGAATGGACCGTTGTATACGGTGCTTCTTCCGGAGTAACCGCAGTTGTGCTTTTGGTAAGTATATTTTTTCCGATTTATGTGTTGGCTAAGAAATATGAATAATGATTATTTGGAAATCCGGATGGCAATGCTGTCCGGATTTTTTTGATGGAAACGAGTATTTACATTGCAAATAGAAGTGCCGGGTGGTAAAATTGAAATAGGCAATATTCTTTCATGAAAGAATGGAAAAGGAGAGGGTCTTATGGAACAGAAAATCAAAAAGTTTATTGAATATATGGAAAAAGACAATCCGGGCATCGAAGCGGTTGCTTTGGCAAACAAGGAGGAAGTGCTGTTAGAGCATCGTTTTGTGAAACTGCAGAGTCGTAATATTTATTCCCATACCAAGAGCTTTATGAGTACGGCGGCGGGTATTGCCCTGGAAGAAGGTGCTCTTACGTTGGAGGACCCGCTGGTGAAGTATTTTCCTGATAAGGTGCCTGAGGTGCATCAAAAGTGGCTCAGGGAAATCCGGTTCCGCAATCTGCTTACCATGTCCAGTGGATTTGGCAGAGCTTATTTAATGATTGACGGACGAAGACAAGGAGAAGGTCTGCCGGATTATTTGGAATATATGATGTCCCGGGAGGTTTTAAAGAAGCCGGGTACGGAGTTTGATTACTCCACCGCAGACAGTCATCTGGCAGGTCTTATGTTAGCCAAAGCGGTAAGGAAAAATTTAAATGTGTATTTGTATGAGAAATTATTCCGTCCGCTGGGCATGGATTATCCGATTTGGGAATGCGACCCACAGGGCAATCCGAACGGTGGCAGCGGCTTGTTTTTAAATATCACCGATCAGATAAAGCTGGGTCAGTTATACTTGGCAGATGGTGTATGGAAGGGAGAACGCATCTTAAGTTCTATTTGGGTAAAAGAGGCAACCAGAAAGCAGATCGAGACAAACGGGGGTGACAGCTGGAACTGTGGTTACGGTTATCAGTTTTGGATGATGCCGCAGGAAGGAGCATACCGTGCGGACGGTGCCTTTGGGCAGGTAACCATTGTGCTTCCGAAGCAGGGATATGTAGTTGCGGTGCAGTGCTCCGAGTACGGAAATTTTGAAAAGGTAAAACAGGCACTGAATGAGATTGTGCTTGCAGATTTATAAATGGATGTTTTAATGAAAAACTTTTGTGAGAATTACGGTTTGGGCGGGGTGCTTGCACTGCGCCCTGTTTCCGGTGGTCTGCTTCATAAAATGTACCGGGTGGAAACAACCTGCGGTACCTACGCCATTAAGATGCTGAATCCGGAAATTATGCAGCGCCCGACGGCCTTGCAAAATACAGTAAATTCAGAAAAGGTTGCCCATGCACTGGAAAACATCGTTCCGTTAGTGGCAGCAAAGGAATTTGACGGAGCACATGTGGTAGAACATAACGGCAGCTGGTTTATGGTGTTTGACTGGATGGAGGGAACTTCGGTTTTTGCACCGGATATTACGGTGGAACATTGCGCAAAAATCGGAGAACTGCTTGGAAAAATCCATGCTGCTGATGTGGAAGTGGAAGGGATGGAGCCTGAGGCAGAAGTGAGGGATGTGTTTGATTGGGAGAAACTATGTAAGGCAATGCCGTGTGGCGAAAGAGGCTTTGTATCGGCTTTAAATGATTTTCTCCCGGAGCTTTTGGCACTGGATGCAGACGTTGTGCATGCAATAAAAATTTCCTCTTCCCACAAGGTCATCAGTCATCGGGATTTAGATCCGAAAAATGTAATGTGGCAGGGAAATCAGCCTTACATCATTGATTGGGAAGCAGCAGGCTATGTGAACCCGTTCCAGGAACTGGTGGAAGTAATCAATTACTGGATTACTGAAGTTGACGGCAGTTATAATTTTGAAAAATTAGAAGTTCTGACGGATGCATATAGGACTTATAAAGAAATCCGGTTTGTAGACTGGGATACTGTGCTGTTACGAAGTTTTGATGGTATTCTCGGCTGGCTGGAATACAATATGCGTCGGGTGGCAGGAATGACCGGGGAAGACGTCGCAGACCGCAAAGAAGGCAAAAAACAGGTGGAAGGTACCATTGCGCAGATTAAGAGACAGAAAGCACAGATGGAAGAACTTAGGAGTTGGTTATATGAACATAGATAAAATTTTCCGTGAGGAGGATTTGTTTCCACGGGAATTTGCAAATTTTGAAGCAAGAGAATACGGCATACTGTTTTACGATGAGTCCAACAAGGATTCTTATGACAGTAATCATGCGGTGATTTTTAAAGAGAAAATTGAAGATTTGGATGCAGTGCTTGAGGATGTTGCGGCTTTTTATGAAAAAAAGGGATTAAAGGCTATATTGTATCAGGCAACGGCAGAAGAAGGGTACTTTGCATCGAATACAGATGTGTTTGCAAAGCACGGCTTCAAGACATGGGAAGAAGAACTGCATATTATGGTTCCTCTGGAAGAAAATAAGCTGGTAACCAATCCGGAGATTTTGGTGAAACGTGTTACGGAATGGGACGAAGCTTTTGCAACGGAAATTTTTGAAAAAGCAGGAGAACCATGGGAAATCGGTGTGGCAAAGCGAATGATAAGGAATTCTAACACTGTGTTTTTAGTGGCATATTATCAAGGTTATCCGGTTGGTATGACTTATGTGCATGTGCGGAGCGGCGTTTGCCGTTATGACTACATACTGGTATCCAAAGAACACAGAAGAATCGGTGTGGGCAGAGCTTTGATGAATGCGCTGGTGGAGTATTGCAAAGAACAAAGAATTGAAAACTGTTACCTTTGGCCGGCAGGAGAGGAAGCACAGAGAATTTATCTGGAAGCGGGATTCCAAACGGTGGCAGTAAAGAAGGCCGGACGGGCAGCGGTTGGAGGTGTTATGCTAGAATATAAAGAATTCGGAAGTGGCTTTTTAGAAGAGATTAAGGAAATATACAAAGAACAGGGCTGGACTGCTTATTTAAATGATGATGAGAAATTAAAACGGGCTTACGACAATTCTCTTTATGTGTACGGAATTTTTGATGAGGAGAATTTGATTGGTTTCGTACGTTGTGTAGGTGACGGAGAGCACATTGTAGTGGTTGAGGATTTGGTGATAAAAACCGAATATCAACGGCAGGGACTTGGCACGAAGTTGCTTCAGCATGTGTTTGAGAAATATGCAGATGTGCGGATGTTGTCGTTGTATACGGACAAGGTGGATATAAAGGCTAACAGTTTTTACCGTAAGATGGGGATGCGGTTGGTGGAAGAGATGGGAGCGGTTTCTTATATTCGTTAATATAGGTCAATTAATTAGTTGACTGATACTGCGTTAATCTGCTACAATAAAGCGATAAAGAATACGCTTTGTGAGAGGGAATAATACAAGTGAAATTAAAAGAATTTCTAAAAGAAAATATCCTGCTGATGGATGGTGCCATGGGTACCTATTATCAGCAGCTACAAGAGAATAAGGAAAATGTGGCAGAACTGGCGAACTTGTCGCAGCCGGAAGTGATTCTGAATATCCACAAAGAGTATCTGGCAGCGGGGGCGGATATCATCCGCACCAATACCTTTGCGGTTAATTCCGTGGTGCTGCCGCAGATGGATAACGCAGAAAAAGAAGATTTATTGCGTCGTGGCTGTTGTATTGCCAAACAGGCGGTAGAGGAAGAAAAGCTTCGCACCGGAAGAGATTGCTTTGTGGCAGCGGACATCGGACCGATTGCTGCAAGCGGTGAAACAAACGCAGAAGATATTCTTTCGGAGTATTACCGCATTTGCGATGTGTTCCTAAGCGAAGGCATGGACATTTTCTGGCTGGAAACTTTTTCGTCTACGGAGTTTGTGCAGGAAATTTTATCGTACATAAAGAAAAAAGCGCCGGAAGCTTTTTGTTCCGTCAGCTTTTGTATTAATAAAAACGGATTTACCACTGCGGGACAGAAAGCAGAGCGTCTGCTGTTTTCTGATAAATTAGCCTTGGCGGATGCCATCGGTTTTAATTGCGGCATCGGCTCGGTACATATGAAGTCCATATTGGCGAAGTGCAGATTGCCAAAAGATGTGTTTGTACTGGCGGCGCCAAATGCAGGTTATGCAGAAACTTTCTCCAGCCGGGCGGCATTTTTAAACAGTGCCGGATATTTTGGCGATAATATGGCGCAGATTGCCGGCCTTGGTATCGATATTGTTGGCGGCTGCTGTGGTACGATGCCGTCCTTTATCCGTGAAATGCGCAAGAAAATTTCCGGAAAGCAGTCTGTTGAGCGGATTTCAAAAGAAGAATATGAAAGATTCATTGCAGAAACAAAGAAATCTGCGGTTTCAACCGGTACCGGGCAGGAGGATAACCGTCCGGAAACAGGAGGAAACAATAAACTGAAAGAAAAACTTCTCCGCGGCGAAAAAGTCATTGCGGTGGAGCTGGACCCTCCGTATAATGCGGATGGGGAAAAACTGCTTGCCTGTGCAAAAACGCTTTCTAAGTATCCGGTGGATGTGCTGACCTTTGCAGATTCCCCTATGGGACGGAGCCGGGCAGATTCTACGCTGACAGCACTGCATATCAATAGTGGTACGGGAATGCAGGTAATTCCTCATATCTGCTGTCGTGACCGGAATGTGATTGCCATGCGGTCCCTTTTGTTGGGGGCGCACATGAATGGACTTAGGAATCTACTTATTGTTACGGGTGACCCGGTGCCCGGAGACGACAGGAAAACGGTCACGGGCGTGTTTGACTATAATTCCATTCGGTTTATGAAGTATGTGACGGAAATGAATCAGGAGTTGTTCCCGGAGGATGGGTTTTTCTTCGGAGGAGCTTTGAATTATAATTTTCCAAACGGGGAAAAAGTGGCAGAACGAATGGAGAAAAAGATGGAAGCAGGATGTTCCTTCTTTTTAACCCAGCCAATTTTCTCGGATGGAGACGTAGAGAGAATACAATGGCTGAAGGAACGTACGGGAGCAAAGATTCTGGCAGGAATTCTTCCGCCGGTAAGCTTAAAAAATGCAAGTTTTATCCGCAATGAAATGGCGGGGATGAACGTACCGGATGAAGTGATTAACCGATATCGGGAAGATATGACAAGAGAAGAGGGCGAAAAGGTCGGAGCGGAGATTGCGAAAGAACTGATGAAGAAGCTGGAGCACCATGTAGATGGTTACTACTTTATGCTTCCGTTTAACCGGGTTGGCCTGATGGAGAGAATTTTGGGCGAATAAGTCCTTGCTTGTAAAATTGATAGATAAGAAGGGTAATGAGAATGACAAAGCGTGAGTTTAAAAGTTTATGTGAGAAAAAAATTATATTGTTGGATGGAGCTACAGGTACCAATCTGCAAAAAGCAGGCATGCCGACGGGGGTATGTCCGGAGCAGTGGATTTTGGATAATAAGGAGAAGGCAAAAAAGCTTCAGACCGCATTTTTGGAAGCAGGAACGGATATTTTGTATGCTCCGACCTTCAGCGCGAACCGGTTGAAACTTAAGGAGTACGGCTTACAGGATAAACTCGCGGAAATGAACCGGGAACTGGTGGCATTGTCCAAAGATGCCGTGGCGGAATTTGAAGAAAAGAAGCGTTGTAATGTGGGCAGACACTTTATTGCCGGTGACCTTACTATGACCGGTGAGCTGTTATATCCGATAGGTAAATTACAGTTTGAAGAGCTGGTGGATATCTATAAGGAACAGGTACAGGTGCTTTGTGAAGCAGGAGTGGATTTGTTCGTGGTGGAAACCATGATGAGTCTGCAGGAATGCCGTGCGGCTGTGCTGGCGGTAAAGGAAACCTGTAATCTTCCGGTGATGGTAACATTGACCTTTGCCGGTGATAACAAGACCATGTACGGAACTACACCGGAAGCGGCTGTTGTGGTATTGCAGGCGTTAGGAGCCGATGCGGTGGGTGTAAACTGTTCTGCCGGACCGGAAACAATGGTAGAGATTATTAAGCGTATGGCAGCAGTGGCAGAAGTTCCTGTCATTGCCAAACCGAATGCAGGCATGCCGGAACTCTCCAAAGGAAAAACCGTATACAAGATGACTCCGAAGGAATTTACGAAGCATATGGAGGTGCTGGTAGAGGCAGGTGCCGGTATTGTTGGCGGCTGCTGTGGTTCCGAACCTGCTCATATTGCAGCAGTGTCTGAGATGATAAAGAAAAAGAAGCCGCAGGAAGGACAGCAGCATAAGGCAATTCTTTCTACGGAACGGGATATTTTCCCGATTGAATTGGACGGACAGTTCAAGATTATCGGTGAACGAATCAATCCGACGGGTAAGAAATCACTTCAGGCAGAACTGAAGGAAGGCAGAATGGATTTGGTATTACAGTATGCCAAGGAACAGGAAGAAGCAGGTGCTTATATTTTGGATGTAAATGCAGGCATGCCGGGAATTGATGAAAAGGAACGTCTGCTTCAGATTATTTACGAAGTGACCCAAAATTCTTCGCTTCCCCTGGCTATTGATTCCAGCCATGTGGATGTAATCGAAGAGGCACTGAGAATTTATCCGGGCCGTGCTTTGGTAAATTCTGTCTCCTGTGAAAAAGAGAAGATGGAAAAGCTGCTTCCGATTGTAAAAAAATACGGTGCGATGTTTATTCTGCTTCCGTTATCCGAGGCAGGGCTGCCAAAGGATCAGTTTGAAAAGCGCCGCTTTATTCATATGGTTATGACAGAGGCGTTAAAGGAAGGATTGAAAAAAGAAGATATTATTGTAGACGGTTTGGTAAATACGATTGGTGCCGGTAAGAATGCCGCTTTAGAAACTCTTGCGACCATCCGTTACTGCCGGGAAGACTTAGGTCTGGCTACAAGTATCGGTCTTTCCAATATTTCTTTCGGATTACCGGCAAGAAGCTTTGTGAATACGGCGTTTCTTACTATGGCAATCGGCAGTGGTCTTACCATGGCCATTGCTAACCCATGTCAAAAAATGACCATGCAGTTTATGCTGGCTTCGGATTTACTTATGGGAAAAGAAGGGGCGGATCTTGCGTTTATTGAAGCCTCTGCGGATATGGTGGTACCTGTTAGTGGTGTTGCAGCGCCTGTTACAGTAGGGAAAATTCCGGAAACGTCAGGAGAAAAGAAAAACAGTACAGGTGAAAGTTACAATGAAACAGATACACCGCTATTTCATGCTGTGCTAAAAGGGAATAAGAGAAATATCCTGGAATTGACTAAAAACACATTAGATAATGCTGATTATGGTACTGAAAAAGCAGAACGGGCAAATAGAATATTAAATGAAGATTTAATTCCTGCAATCAATAGAGTTGGTGAGCTGTTCGAACAAAAGAAGTATTTCCTTCCTCAGTTGATTGCTTCGGCAGAAACTATGGAACTGGCAATGGAGGTGTTGGAACCGCTGCTTGCTGCAGGTGATGGAAAAAAACGCGGCAAGGTGATCATTGCTACGGTAAAGGGAGATATCCATGATATCGGTAAGAATCTGGTTTCCCTGATGTTAAAGAATTATGGCTTCGACGTAATTGACATGGGAAAAGATGTAGAATCTGAGGCAATTATTGAAAGGGCAAAGGAAACCGGAGCAGCCCTGATTGCACTGTCGGCTCTTATGACAACTACCATGACAAGAATGAAAGAAGTGGTGGATTTAAAGAACGCTGAGGGAATTTCTGCGAAGGTAATTATCGGTGGCGCGGTAATTACAGAGGACTATGCGAAAGAAATCGGTGCGGATGGTTATGCAAAGGATGCCGGGGAAGCGGTAAAAGTTGCAATTTCTTTGACGGAACAGTAAAAGTGTGGTATACTGATAGAATAAACATTAGGTAACGAAGGAGAGTTATTTATGGAGTTCAGAACATTAGATAAATTGGGGATAAAAACATCCTTGCTTGGCTTTGGCTGCATGCGTTTTCCAACCACGGCAGAGGGAAAAATTGATGAAGTAAGAGCGGAACAAATGCTGGATGAAGCCTATGCGGCAGGTATTAATTATTATGATACTGCATGGCCGTATCACAACGGGGAAAGCGAGCCGTTTGTAGGAAGGGTGATGAAAAAGTATCCTCGTGAAAGCTTTTATTTTGCAACCAAACTTCCTTGCTGGAACGTAAAGGAAAGAGAAGATGCTACCCGTATTTTCCATCAGCAGTTAGAGCATCTTCAGTCTGACTATGTTGATTTTTATCTGCTTCACGCATTGAACAGAGGCAGCTTTAATCAAATGAAAGACTTAGGTGTTATTGACGATATGGTAGAATTAAAGAATCAGGGAAAGATTAAATATCTTGGTTTTTCCTTCCATGACGGTTATGAGGCGTTTGAAGAAATTCTTACTTACCGTGACTGGGATTTCTGTCAGATTCAGTACAATTATATGGATACCAATGAACAGGCCGGCGATAAGGGCTATGCCCTGTGTGAAAAACTCAATGTTCCAATCATTATTATGGAACCGATTAAGGGTGGCGCATTGGCGTCTTATGCCCCAGAGGTGGAAGCAATCTTTAAGGCAGAACGCCCGGAAAAGAGTATTGCGTCCTGGGCACTGCGCTGGGTGGCAAGTAAGCCGCAGGTAAAAGTGGTTCTCAGCGGCATGTCCACGGAGGAACAGGTAAAGGATAACTTAGATACCTTCGGTGAATTTGAAGCATTATCCGAAAAAGAGCTGGAAACAGTGGAAACTGTTGTTAAAGAAGTTAAATCAAGAATTAAGAATGGATGCACGGCGTGCCGCTATTGTATGCCTTGCCCGTTTGGCGTAAATATTCCGAGAAACTTTGCAGTTTGGAACAATTACGGTATGTATAACAATGCAGGTTCTGCTAAGTGGCGTTATTTCCACGAAATGAAAGAGGAAGAGAGAGCAGACAAATGTATGTCCTGCGGTGCATGTGAAGATGCCTGTCCACAGAAGCTTCCGATTCGTGAGCAGTTGGCACAGGTGGCAGAATTGATGCAGAGTTTACAGTAAGTTTTTTTGACCTATACCATTAGAATCCGGGGTGATGCAGCATGCTTTATAATAAAAAAATCATAGCACTTTGTATGGCCAGAATACAGGACGATGCCAGTAATGAGTATATTACTGCATTAAACCGTGTGGTAACACCGGCAGGATACAGTATTTTTGTGTACAATACCTGTTCTACGGTAAGTGTAGATTCTTATGAAGGCAGCACCCAGACTGCAATTTATGATTACATGGATTTTGACATCATCGATGTGGTAATTGTTTATGAAGAAGTTCTGCGTAATCAGGCGGTAACCGATGCGCTGATTGCCAAAGCCCAAAAGCATCAGGTGCCGGTTCTTGTAATTGGTGAGCCTCACGAAGGCTGTACAAATATTAAGTTTGATCATGAAAATGCTTTTGTTGAAATTGTCCGTCATATGATTCAGGAGCATCATTTGACAAAACTTCATTTTATGGCCGGATTCAAAGGAAATCAGTTTTCCGAGTACCGGTTGAATGCGTTTCGCAGGGTGCTGGAAGAACATGGGCTTCCGTTTGATGATTCCATGGTAAGCTATGGTGATTTTTATTCCGTGGCAGCGGAACGGGAAACAGAAAAAATTGTGGCATCCGGTAATATTCCGGAGGCAATTCTTTGTGCAAATGACAGAATGGCACTGGCTGTTTGTGACGTGCTGGACAAGCACGGAATCCGTGTTCCGGAGGATGTGGCGGTAACGGGATTCGACGGAATCCCGGAAATTAATGTTACAACTCCGAGAATTACCTCTGTCATATGTGACCCGAATGATATTGCGGAAAAAACATTGGAACTCCTGGAAGTATCCGAGGCTTTAATCGGAAAAACAAACACAGTTCTGGTTGCTCCGAAATTGTATATTGCCGAGTCCTGCGGCTGTATCGGTAAAAAATCCAGAAATGCTTCCGAGTATTTGAATACGCTATATAACCGGCTTTACCGTTTTCAGGATGAGGAGTTGGAGTTGTCCCTGATTACGGCACAAGTGCAGCGCTGTGACTCTTTGAAACAGGTGGCGGTAGAATTAAAGAAAAACGTGATTTATGATACCTGCTGTATGGTAGAAAAAGAATATTTGGATGAAACATGCAATCCGATCCGGTTGGCAAACCGTTCCGAGGGGAAAGAAAAAGAATTGGTTGTCGTATTTGACAGTGATTTTACGGGAGATGAATTTATTCCGTACAGCATTTCATCAAAAGATATTACGCCTCACGTGGATTATCTGGTGGAGCATGGCAGAGTGTTGGTATTTACCTCTCTGTATCATGTGGATGTGCCGATTGGCTATGTATGTGTATTTTTCAGCGAGCTGTCCAGCAGTAATTATATGAAAATCCCGCAAAATGTAACTGCATTAAATAATGCATTCGGCGGATATAGAAATTTGCGCTATAAGCAGTTCCTGATGCAGCAAATTGATGAAATGTACCGGATTGATACATTAACCGGTTTATATAACCGCCGGGGATTTGAAAAGGAATATAGTAAACTGTTGGAAACAGAAGCAGGTAGGAAGCCGTTAACAATTGTTATGGCAGATTTAGACCGTTTAAAGTTTATTAATGATACGTTTGGTCATAAAGAAGGTGACTTTGCCATCCGGGCTGTCGCAACGGCATTACAGCGGATTTGCCCGTCAGGATCTATCTGTACCAGATTTGGTGGAGATGAAATGCTGGCGGTGTGTCAGGGAGTACAGGATATAGCAAAAATGAAGGAAGAATTCCGGAGATATTTTGATGAATTAAACGGTTCTTCCGGAAAAGAGTATCCAATTGAAGCCAGTACGGGAATTTATATTACCGGTGAAGGTGAAATCCTTGACTTTGAGGAATTGGTAGAAAAGTCAGACCGTCTGATGTATGAAGAAAAAAAGGAAAGAAAGAACAAGAGATTGTAAATTAAGTAATAGATTCAGGAACTCGAGGTGCCCATTATGATTGGAAACAAAAAAATAATCGCTGTTTGTGCAGCGAGAATACAGGATGATGCGACAAATGATTATATTTCGGCACTGAACGATGTCGTATCCGATGCAGGATATGGTGTGTTAGTATATAATACCAGTACAGTGTTGGATGTAAATGATAGAAATAATGCTTCCTGGTTTTATATATACAGTCTAATGGATTTTTCCGTCATAGATGTTGTGATAGTTCTTGAAGAAACCATTGTGAATGAAGTGGTGATTCAGACAATTATCCAAAACGCAAAGAATTTTGACGTTCCGGTCATTGTCATTGGTAAGCAGAGAGAAGGCTGTGTCAATATAAAGTTCGACCAGGAAAAAGGTTTTGAAGCGATGGTCCGCCATATGGTGGAAGAACATCATATGACAAATCTTCATTTTATGGCAGGTATGAGAAATAACGCCTTTTCCGATCATCGTCTGAATGTGTTTAAGAAGGTTTTGCAAGAAAATAATCTTCCGTTTGATGATACTATGGTAAGCTATGGCGATTTCTGGTCAGGACCGGCGGAAGAAGCAACCGAAAAAATCGTGGCATCGGGAAAGCTGCCGCAGGCAATTATATGTGCCAATGATAAAATGGCGATTGCTGTTTGCGGTGTTTTAAACAAGCATGGAATAAAAATTCCGGAACAGGTGGCAATCACCGGTTTTGACGGTATTTTGGAAATTAACTTTTCGTCACCGCGTATTACTTCTGCCAGCTGCGAAGCAGCGGATATTGCAGAAAAAACACGGGAAGTTTTGGTGTCGATTGAGAAATACAAAGGCCAGACAGCAAGCTTTTTCGTACCTGCAAGACTTTCCTTTATGGAGTCCTGCGGTTGCAAGGAAAAGGCTCCGGTGGATGCCTCCCGCTACTTAAATATGTTAAATGACAGATTTTATCTGTATCAAAGTGAAGCAATCAATCTATCCAATATTATGGCGCAGATTCATCGTAGTGATTCTGTAGAACAGGTGATAGAACAATTGCGTCATTCCATGTTTTATGATATGACCTGCGTTGTGGAAAAGTATTTTTTGGAAGAAAATATGAATCCTGCAGAATATCAGACGGAGCAACTGGCAGATATTAATCGGGAAATGTTATTGCTTTTTGACAGCAACCATTATGAGGACTTTCACCCGTACCCGTTTAGGTTAAAGCAGATTATTCCGAGTATCCAGTATTGCCTGGATAATGCAAGAGTTGTTGTTCTGACGGCATTGCAGCACATGGGAACACCAATGGGATATGTAGCGTTTTATTTTATGAAGCTGGATCATATTCAGGGGTCGAGAATTACTCAAATAGCCAACTCATTAAATTCCGCACTTGGCGGTTATCGTAATATGCGATATAAAAATCACCTGATGCAGCAAATTGATGAAATGTATCGTATCGATACGCTGACAGGTCTGTATAATCGCCGCGGATTTGCTCTTGCATATCAAAAACTGTTAGAATCGGAAGAAGAGCAGTTACAATTGACTATTATTCTTGCAGATTTAGACCGGTTGAAATATATCAATGATACCTTTGGCCATAAAGAGGGTGACTTTGCCATCCGTGCCGTAGCGGAGGCATTGGAAAAAGTTTGTCCGGAAGGGTCGTTGTTCAACCGCTACGGTGGTGATGAAATGCTGGCCGTGTGCCGCGGAAAAATCGAACCGGAGAAGATTAGAACGGCATTTACAAATTATTTTAATGAGTTTAACCGTTCTTCGGAAAAGCCGTATGAGGTAGATGCCAGTATTGGAGTATATATTACGGAAGAAAATGAAAAACTCAGCTTTGAAGAAATCATTGAACGCTCGGATCGTCTGATGTATGAAGAAAAAGAGCGCCACAGAAAGAAATTATCCGGTCAATAAAAAGAGCCGCCGTGCAGTTGCACGGCGGTTTATTTTTGTTATACAGTTACTCTTTTATGTTCAATAGTTCTTTTATTGCAGTTACCACATCAGAACAATGAAAATTAAATCTGGATTTAATTACATCTATAGCGTTATCCATAACATATCCGTATTTAACTGTATCTAACATTTCTAAATCGTTGTAATTATCACCAAAAGCAGCACATTCTTCCGGAGTAATTCCAAGCTTATCCAGCAGTTCTGCCAAGGCTCTTCCTTTATTTACATCCGGTGCAACGCAGTCTAACCAGGCCTTGCCGGAAATGGTACATTGGGCCTTGTCTTTATGACGTTCTAACAATTCCGGACCGTGCCCTTCGGCAATGCCGCTTTCCTCAAATACCGATATTTTGTAATAGGGTTCCGGGTGTTCCTCCGGAGAAGAAAGCAGTTTGATGTCATTTTTTACATGGTTTACCATGCGGTCCACAAAACGCTCGCTTTTTGGAATCAGATAGCAGGTTTTTTCGCCTGAAATCTGTAGTTCGCAGCCGGGCAGTGATAAAATATCATGGCTGATGGTGAGGGCAACATCCTTATCCATCGGATGGCTTACCAAAAGCTTGTCTTTATAAAAAACCAGGGAACCGTTTTCACAGATAAATGCCATATACTTGGAAGCGGAACCGAAAAGCCGTACCAGGTTGGGATACTGTCTTCCGCTGGCTGCTACAAACAGGATACCATATTCGGTGGAAAGCTTTTCAATAAAAGGGATGACTCCTTCCGGCAAACTCTGCGCTCCGTTTTGTAATAAAGTGCCGTCTAAATCACTGGCAATTATTTTTATCATAGGGAACCTCCGAGATGACTTTTTATCCGCTGCATAATCATGTCCAGGGCCACCTGGTTTCTTCCGCCTTCCGGGACAATAATGTCAGCGTATTTTTTGCTTGGTTCCACAAACTGTTCATGCATCGGTTTTACCGTGTTCAGATACTGGTTCACAACGGAAGTTAAGCTACGGCCCCGTTCTTCTACATCCCGCATGATACGGCGTAGAATGCGGACATCTGCATCCGTGTCTACATATATTTTGATATCCATCAAATCAGTAAGCTCTTTGCACTCAAAAATCAGGATACCTTCGATAATCATTACCTTATTCGGATGAACCGTAATGGTTTCTTTGGAACGGTTGTGGGCAGAGAAATCATATACCGGACAGATGATGTCTTTGCCGGCACGAAGTGCGCGTACATGTTCAATCATTAAATCCGTGTCAAAGGCATTCGGATGGTCATAGTTAAGATGAGTGCGTTCTTCGTAGGTCATATCATCATGGGCTTTATAGTAATTGTCATGGGTAAGTACCGTGACGTGTTCGCCAAAATGTTCTTTAATCCGCTCGGTGAGTGTGGACTTGCCGCTGCCGGTGCCGCCGGCGATGCCAATCATTAAGATATCAGACATGGGATTCCCCTTTCTTCTGGTTGATTAATTTACCCGGAAAGACAGCACGGGCATATTCATTATATAGCGCAGGAAACATAGAAGTCAATGCGGTTTTTATTGACAACTATTCAGGAAAACAGTACTATGGAATTAGAAGTTTTTGTTAACAAAAGAGAAAGGCAGGGGCAGAAAAATGGCAGGCGCAATTCTTGTGGAAAGAGAGTTATATGTTGACGTTGAAATAAAGGAGGAACAGCTGCAGGAAATCTATTTATATCAGGTGGATTTCTTAAAAGACCGTACTTTCCGGACAAAGGAATACAATTTCAAAAAAGAGGAACTTCCGGAAGAGGAGCCGCAGGAAGAGATGACCGAAACCGAAGAGCGTCCGGTGCCACCGGAGCCATTGGAACTGTTTAAGGAACAGTGGGAACTGCTTTGCACGGAAGAGATTCCTGCGGATGTTTATGCAACCAACGCCATGGACGTTATGACATATGTATTTGAACCGCTTACTAAAAAGTATCCGGACTTTTCCATTATGCCGGAAATCGGTCTTGGACGCGAGTATATCCACGACTGTGTCAGTATGGGCCGTGTGGTTTCCATGTCTGTGTTTGATGAAGAACAGCATCTTTCTGCCGGAATCCGCAGAAAGATGAAAGAACGTTATCATGAATATGTGGATGAAGTAAAGGCCGACCGGGAGTCCCATATTTTTATCCGACAGAAGATTTCACAGGAAATGCCGGTTTTGTTATTGTATATCACAGACAAAAATTTCAAGACTAAAAAGCAGGTTATGTTAAACCGCGGCATGAAGGAAGAAACACTGGCGGTAAGACTTAGGGAGATTCTTGCCCTGTATCCGGAAGCAGACATTATAGTAGATGCGGTTACTCCGGAAATTTACCGTTTATTCAGCAACATAAATCAATTCATGGGAATGGAAAATAAACGGATTTTGTTCTCTATGGAAAGTATGTTTTCTGCCCTTGGCAGAATGCCGAAATACGAAGAAGATGACATTGTAAAAATGTATCTTTTGTACATCCGAAATCAGGAAGAAATGCGCTTGGGTACGTTTGTTCCGGAGCATTTATACAGTGTTCATATGTTTTATCTTCCGGTTCAGATTTCTTCTGAAAAAGCATGGAAGAAACAGTTTAAGAAGAGTACGGTATGGAAACCAAACGGTAGGGAATGCTATCGGATTTTAGCAGAAGGAGACCTGAAAGGAAAATATATCATCCGCTCCGGAAAAGAAAATTATATGTTAAAGCTGCGTAGCGTTTCTGTTCAGAGATATTTAAAGAAATATGCGGTAATCCGTCTGGAAGCGGAGAACTATTGTTATCCGGGTGAGTATGACCAAAGCCGGATAAATCGTTTTGCTTCCTGTTTGTTCAATGGGGAATTTGGAGTGGATTCTCTGGAATTGAAGTTGAAAAACGGAAAGCAGGCGTATTCCCTGGCTACAATTCCGGCAACCGGTAATGAAAGCCAGTTATGGTTAAACGGACTTCTGCTTCTTGGACAGGAAAAAAAGAAACAGAATAAGAAAGCTTTGACCTTTACCGCCATGAAAGAAAAAATGTACTGCTTGAACGAAATGGAGATTTCGGACGAAATACAGATTATCCAAAGCGCGGTAATCCGTGATGCAATGTTTAGAAAGATTGAAGACGCGCTGGCAAAAGCAATCAAACCGGAAAAGAGTGACCGCCCGGCGGGAAGATTATCGAAAGGTCAAAAGAAAGAAATTAAAAATCTGTATGAAATGTACCGTTACATGGTAGTTTCCTTTGGGGAAGTTTATGAGGCAAGCCAGGATTTTGACCGGAAACTGGCATTTGAAGTAACAGAAGATGCATTGGAAACAGAGGAAGTAAAAAATCGTCTCAAAGAGAAATTTGACTGCTTTTTCTGATTTGACAAAAATATAACGATGCCGTATAATGAGCAATAGTTGATTTGTTAAAAAATCAGGATATTTACAGATTTTACTCGGAAGGGGTGCGCGATATGCAGGTGAAAAATATATCCATTGCGGTAATTAAAAGATTACCCCGCTATTACAGATATTTAGGAGAATTGCTGGCACATGATGTAGTGCGGATTTCCTCCAAAGAATTAAGTGAAAAAATGGGTATCACGGCATCCCAAATCCGTCAGGATTTAAATAATTTCGGTGGTTTCGGACAGCAGGGCTACGGTTATCAGGTAGAGTATCTGTATACGGAAATCGGAAAAATTCTCGGTTTGGATCAAAAGAATAATTTAATTATTCTCGGTGCCGGAAACTTAGGTATGGCATTAACTAATTCTACGGGCTTACAGCGCAGAGGATTCGAAGTTATCGGTATTTTCGATGTAAATCCTGATATTGTAGGAACAACAGTACGCGGCATTACGGTTTCCCACATTGATGAACTGGAAAAATTCATTCAGGAAAACCAGGTAGATATGGCAGCACTTACCGTGCCAAAGGCAGTAGCGCCAACCTTGGCAGCAAATATTGTAAAATGGGGAGTGAAGGCCATTTGGAATTTTGCTCCTACAGATTTACAGCTTCCGCCGGATGTGGTGCAGGAAAACGTGCATTTAACCGAAAGCTTAATGCGTCTTTCTTACAAGAAAAAAGCGGCAGAAGAGGCGAAGAAATGATTTACGGTATCGGAACCGATTTGATCGAAGTAGAGCGCGTAAAAAAAGCCTATGAGAAAGAATCTTTCCGGAAGAAAATATATACAGAACAGGAACAGCAACTCATTGCAGAAAATGCCCAAAGGGCGGCAGGTAATTTTGCCATAAAAGAATCGGTAGTAAAGGCTTTTGGTACCGGTTTTGGCAAAATCTCTGCCATTGATATCGAAGTCTTGCGGGAGCCTTCCGGAAAACCTTATGTAGTGCTTTACGGAGCAGCAAAGGAGCAGGCGGAAGCAGAGCATATTCTGCAAATACATGTGTCCATATCCAACACAAAGGAATATGCGGTTGGTTATGTGGTAATGGAGGTTTAAAGAAAAAAATGAAATACGCACTTGGTTCGGGTCAGATGAAAGCAATAGACCGGTACACCATAGAAACCGTGGGCATTCCGTCCATGGTTCTTATGGAAAAGGCTGCAATGGCGGTGGTGCGTCATACAAAGGAATTGTGTTCCGAAAAGGATACTATTCTGGCAGTCTGCGGGTACGGCAACAATGGTGGCGACGGTATTGCAGCTGCCAGAATTTTGTTTATGGAAGGCTATCATGTAGCAATCTATATGGTAGGGGAAAAGGAACGCGCCACGAAAGAAACAAAGCAGCAAATGAAAATTGCTAAAAAAATTGGTGTCCCAATGCTTCGCAAAGTGAAGTGGGAAGAATATACTGTTATTGTTGATGCTGTTTTCGGCATCGGTCTTACCAGGGCAGTGGCAGGTGAGTTTAGAAAAATTGTGGAAAGCATAAATAACAGTGAAGCAAAGGTAGTTGCAGTGGATATTCCGTCCGGTGTCAGTGCAGACGACGGAAAAGTGCTGGGAATTGCTGTAAAAGCAGATGTTACGGTTACTTTTGGCTACCAGAAGGTGGGCTGTCTGTTATTTCCGGGCTCAGAATGCGCAGGCCGGGTATTTGTGGAGGATATCGGTTTTGCTAATGGCGGACTTTCGGAAGCTCCGACAAGATTTTATTTTGACGAAGAGCCGGGCGCATTGCTTCCGATACGTCAGAAAAATTCCAATAAAGGAACCTATGGAAAAGTTCTTGTGATTGCCGGTTCCAAAAATATGTCCGGGGCGGCGTATTTTGCAGCTACTGCTGCATATCGCATGGGCTCCGGGTTAGTGCGCATTTTAACAGCACAGGAAAACCGTGAAATATTACAGCGGCAGATTCCGGAAGCAATTTTAACTACGTATGAAACTTTGGAAGATGGTATTTCCGAAACTGACGCAGAAAGTATAAAAGAAGCAGTGGAATGGGCTAGTGTTATTGTGCTCGGACCGGGGCTTGGTATGTCCACCATGAGTGCCAGAATCGTTAATTACGTTATTTGTGAATGTAAGGTGCCTCTTGTAATTGATGCAGACGGTTTAAATATTATTTCCCGTATGATTTCCGAAAAGGTGCCGGAAGAAGCAGGGGTGGAAGGCAGAATCCGCTATTTAGCAGAACTTCTTCCTGCAGAAACCATTCTTACACCTCATAAAAAGGAATTGTCGGTACTTACGGGAATTCCTTTGGCAGATTTGGTAGGATGCCTTATTGACAGCAGTGCGTCTTGCACGTATAATAATGATTTGATTTATGTAAAAAAGGATGTAAGAACTCTTGTATCCTTTGGCAACTCCGATTACATTAATGTAAGCGGAAATGACGGTATGGCAACTGCCGGCAGCGGAGACGTACTTGCCGGTATGATTGCAGGTTTACTGGCACAGGGAGAACCGCAGAAAATGGCAGCCATGGCCGGATGTTTCCTGCATGGCCTGGCAGGGGATGCTGCGGCTAAGAAAAAAGGGCCCCGCTCTATGTTGGCAAGTGATATTTTAGAGGCAATTCCGGAAATTCTGCAGGAGGTTTAAACTGTAGAAAACGGTACGGCTGACTTTATCTGAAAGGAATAATCTATTTTGAAACCAGAGTATTTTCGTGTTTGTGCAAACATTTCCCTGGACGCAATCCGGGATAACATAAAAAGTGGCAGAGCATTGCTTCCTGCCGGTACCAAAATGATGGGCGTAGTCAAAGCGGATGCTTACGGCCATGGCGCCGTTCCGGTAGCAAAGGCCATTGAGGATCTTGTGGAGGTATATGGGGTTTCCATGCCGGAGGAAGGTGTGGAGCTTCGCAAAGCCGGACTTACAAAACCTATTGTAATTCTTGGCTATACCGCACCGGAAATGGCAGAGCTGGCTATCCGGTATGACATAACCATGGCAGTGTTCCAATCCGAAATTGCCAAACAGTATAATGAAATCGCAAAGAAATTAAATAAAACTGCAAAGGTACATATTAAACTGGATACGGGAATGAGCCGCATCGGTTATTCCTGCAGTGAAGAAAGTCTTGCTGATATTGAAACAATTGCAAAGCTTTCCCATGTAGAAATCGGCGGAATGTTTACCCACTTTTCCAAAGCAGATGAAACAGACAAAACCTTTGCAAAAAATCAGTTAAAAAAGTATATGGACTTTGCTGAAGCGCTGGAAGCAAGAGGCGTATACCTTCCTTGCAAACACGTGTGTAACAGTGCAGGAATTATTGATATTCCGGAGGGCGATCTTGATATGGTGCGTTTTGGCGTTACCATGTACGGGATGTATCCGACGGATGAGGTTACTAAGGAACGTATGCCGGTAACTCCGGCCATGGAAGTAAAAACCCATATTGCTTACATTAAGACACTGCCGGCAGGCGTAGGTATCAGCTACAGCGGCACCTTTGTTACGGAAAAGGAAACAAGAGTGGCAACGCTTTCCGTAGGTTACGGTGACGGCTACCCAAGAGGCTTATCCAACGCAGGAAGGGTATTGATTCACGGAAAATCCGCACCGATTCTCGGCAGAATCTGTATGGACCAGTGCATGGTGGATGTAACCGACATTCCGGAAGCAAAACAGGGCGATGTGGTAACGTTGCTCGGCAGAGACGGAGATGATTTTATTTCCGCAGAGGAAATCGGAGCAACCGTAGGTAACTCTTTCCACTATGAGGTGGTTTGCGATATCAGTAAGAGAGTACCGAGAATTTATTACAGAGACGGAAAAATTGTCGAAATAGTTAGTTTTCTTCCGAGAGAATAATAGATAAAACACTGAAAGAAACAGAATACGTGAGGAAAAAGCAGGAAATACTAGGAACATCAGCAGGCTGCTAAAACCTAAAACGGAGTGTGAATTTCAGTGGTTATTCGAAGAGGAGATATCTATTATGCAGACTTAAGACCGGTGGTAGGGTCGGAACAGGGCGGCATCCGCCCGGTGCTCATCGTACAGAACGACGTAGGCAACCGGCATTCCCCAACGGTAATTGTGGCAGCAATTACAAGCAAAATGAATAAAGCAAAGCTGCCAACCCATATTGAATTATCAAAACGATATGGAATCGAAAAAGATTCCGTGATATTATTAGAGCAGGTCCGGACAATTGATAAATCAAGACTCCGGGAAAAAGTTTGTCATCTTGACCAGGAGATTCTGTCAAGCGTGAATCAGGCGTTACTTATCAGTTTTGCGCTGGATACATAATCCCCGGTTGTTTTTACGAAAGGAGAAAAAAATTTTTATGGACGGTCTTCCCATATGCGGAGTGATGTGGCTAATAGGATTTATTGTTTTAAACGCGATTGTTGAGGCAATGGTGACTGCCTTCGAAAGTGTCAGTGATTCTGCCGTGGAAAAACGGTTGGAGGAGGGTGACAAAAGGGCAAAAAGGGTGCAAAAGCTTTTGGAGCACCATCGCCGTTATATAACGGTATCGGATTTGTTGCGGCTGCTTAGTGTATCCGGCATTGCAGTAGTGTATTATATGTATTTTCTGCCGTATTTTAAAGGGCTTTTGCAGAAGTCTTTTGGTGCTGACGGCCCTGTAGTTTTAACAATAGCGGTTCTTGTGTTGATTACGCTTCTGGCAGTGATGCTTATAGAACTGTTTGCTGTTAAGCTTCCGAAGAAGCTGGCATTTAAACATGCCGAAGGCTTTTCCTTCGCTTTGGCCGAATTACTTCGCTTCTTCGTAGTTGTTTTAGGACCGGTGGCCTGGCTTATCGAAACAATTACCATAGGAATTTTAAAATTATTTCATATCAAGGCTTCTGAGTTGGAAGAAGTGGTAACAGAAGAAGAACTTTTTTCCACCGTGGAAGAGGCAGCAGAGAGTGGCGTTTTGGAAGCTGACGAAGTGGAAATGATTCAGAATATCTTCGAATTTGATGATAAAGAAGTAAAAGATATTATGACCCACCGCACCGGTATGGTTGCCGTAGATGCCGATTGGAACCTGGAAGAAGCCATGAAGTTTATGTTAAATGAGATTTACTCCCGATTTCCGGTTTATGAAGAATCGGTGGAAAATATCATCGGTATCGTTCATTTAAAGGATGCATTAAAGGTATATATGTCCGGTAATTCCGCAAAAATGAAGCAGCGCAAGGTTCGCAGTATTACCAGAAAACCGTTCTTTGTACCGGATACCCAGGGCATTGACGTGCTGCTTGAAAATATGCAGAAAAAGAAGTTCCATATGGCGCTTGCCATTGATGAATACGGCCAGACAGCGGGCCTTGTTACCTTAGAAGACATCCTGGAAGAAATCGTTGGTGACATTCAGGACGAGTACGACCGGGAAGAAGAGGATATGGTTTCCGAAGCAGAAAATGTTTATCTGGTAAAGGGAATCACCACACTGGCAGATTTGTCCGAAGATATAGGACATGAGATTACCAGCGAAGATTTTGAAACCCTCAACGGTCTTATCGTTTCCGCACTTGGTCATATTCCAACCGAGGGCGAGCAGTTTACCATGACCTATCAGGGATGCCAGATTGATATTGTGGAAGTTAAAAATAAGATGATTACTCTGGCAAGAGTAACCGTGCTTCCGGAAGAAGAGGCTTCCGAGGAAGAGGAAGAATAATAGTGTAAATGAAATGACAGGGCATGAAGTAATTCATGCCCTGATTTGTAGGAGAAGTTATGAAAATTACAGTGTTATGTGTAGGTAAAATTAAGGAAAAGTACTTTACGGGAGCCATCGAAGAATATTCCAAGCGATTGTCCCGTTATTGCAAGCTGGAAATCATCGAAGTGGCAGATGAAAAGACGCCGGATGGTGCCTCGGAAGCATTAGAGGAGCAGATTAAGCAGAAGGAAGCAGAACGTCTGATGAAATACATTCCGGATGATGCATATGTTTGTGTCCTTGCGATTCTTGGTAAGCAATTAACTTCGGAAGAACTTTCGGAGAAAATCAATGAGTTAGGGGTACGCGGCACCAGCCATATTGTGTTTGTCATTGGTGGTTCTTTGGGACTGGCAGAGTGTATAAACAAGCGGGCAGATTATTTGCTCAGCTTTTCCAAGATGACATTTCCGCACCAGTTGATGAGAGTAGTATTACTGGAGCAGATTTACAGAAGCTATAGAATCATGATGGGGGAACCGTATCATAAGTAAACAAAAAATGAGGTGTGCATATTTCTAGGCACACCTCATTTTGCATTATACAACATTTCGAAAAACAAGTCTATACTTTTTTGAAAAAAATGTTAGAATTGTTTTGTAGCAAAGAAACAGTGATGGGATGAGCACGACAAGCAGTAAAGAGAAGGAGAAAACCAATGAAGGTATTCGGGACCAGCAGAGAAGCAGAAGAACAGCAGCTTACAAAAATCCTGGAAGTGGCGCAGCGCAATCTGGAGCGGGCAGAAGGGCATCAGAAGGGGCTGTCGGAACAGTTGCAGGATATGTTAGAGTCTTATGACACCAGGGACAAAGAAGTGCTCGCCCTGTGGCATAATACGGAGTCTTTATTTCAGGAGAGCAAGCAGGATTTGCTCCGCTGTATCAAAGCACGTAAAAAGCCGTATTTCGGAAGAATTGACTTTCAGGATGCCGCTCTTTCGGAGCCGGAATCCTATTATGTAGGACGTGTCGGCATTTCACCGGACGGAGTGGAACAGCTGGTGATTGACTGGAGAGCACCGATGGCATCGGTGTATTACGAAAATGCTCTGGGAAATTGTACTTATACGGTGAAGGACACCAAAAAGGATGAAACGAAGGTCCACGAGATTGAACTGTTCCGGAAGCGTACGTATGAAATTGAAGAAGATAAGCTGAAAGACTTTTTTGATTCGGATATTGTGGCAAACGATGAACTTCTCACCAAGTGTCTGGCGAAAAGTAAAAAGGCTGTGCTGGGAGAAATTATCGGCACCATCCAGAAGGAACAGAATGCGATTATCCGCATGTCTCCAAAAACTAATTTGATTGTGCAGGGGGTGGCCGGTTCCGGAAAAACCACCGTGGCAATGCACCGGATTTCTTATATTTTGTACAATTACGAACAGTTCCGTCCGGTGGATTTTTATATTGTGGGAAGCAACCGTATTTTGTTAAACTATATCACCGGTGTCCTGCCGGAGTTAGATGTATACGGCGTTTCCCAAATGACCATGGAGCAGTTATTTATCCGGCTGCTGTATGAAGACTGGGATGATAAAAAGCACAAAGTGAAGGCAACAGATCCAAACGACAAAGAAGCATACCGGAAAGGGGAATATGCCTGGTTCCATGACCTGGAAGCCTTTTGTGAGGAATATGAAGCCAAAACAATTAAGACGGAGCCGGTGATAATTGAAAAGACCGGAGTGGTGCTTTTAGAAAAGAAATCCATCGAAACTTATATAAAAAATAATCCAAGGATGTCGGTGCAGGCGAAAATCAATGCATTAAATGAATGGCTGCTTGGCAGACTGGAAAATGAACTTACAGGAAAGTCGGTTTCCTATACACCGGAAGAGAAAAAAGAACTGAACAGAGCTTGCAAAGTTCATTTTGGCAGGGACGAATGGAAGGGTTCCCTGTTTGATTTATACGAAGAATTTTTGGCACATCAGAGAAAAAAAGGCAGTAAAATTTTCGCGGAAGCCGGATCCTATGACGTGTACGACCTGGCAGCACTGGCGTATCTTTATAAGCGGATTAAGGAAATCGACCCAATCCGGGAAGCATCCCATGTTATCATTGATGAAGCACAGGATTTCGGTATGATGGTATATGGTTCCCTGGCATATTGTCTTAGAGGTTGTACCTATACCATTATGGGCGATGTGTCCCAAAACATACACTATGGTTACGGATTGAATGACTGGGAAGATTTACGGGGATTGATTCTGACCGGAGATTATGATAACTTCGGCATTTTGAAAAAGAGCTACCGTAATACGGTGGAAATATCGGAATTTGCAACGGAAGTATTGCATCACGGTAATTTCCCGATTTACCCGGCAGAACCGATTTTGCGTCACGGAAATCCGGTGACTATTCAGGGATATGACACAGAAGAAAATATGAACCGTGCCGTGGTAAGCATCATTGAAAACTGGAAAAAAGAAGGTCACGGAACCATTGCGGTAATTTGTGCGGATGAGAAAGAAGCGGCAGATGTCACCTGGATGCTTGGCGGAAAAATTACATTGGCAGACAGCAATCCGGAAACGGCGGTGTTTGATGAAGGCGTTATGGTGCTTCCGGTGGAATACACGAAGGGGCTGGAATTTGATGCGGTTTTACTGTATCATCCGTCAAAAGAAAAGTACCCGATGGAAGATCAGTATGTGAAGCTGTTATATGTGGCAGCAACCAGAGCACTGCATGAACTGGCTGTGGTACATCGGAATGACTTGACGGATTTAATTGCAACTCCGGTGTCCGAAGAAAAGAAGCAACGATCATTGGAAAAGCAACAGGATATTTTGCGTGTGGCAGCACCCCGGGTCATCCATAAGGTGACGGAAGAGGAAAAACAGGATGAACTTGCCATGTTTCTGGAGCGGACAACCAAACGGTACGGACTGAATCAGCCAAAGACTGAGGGACAGAAGGAACAGGGGAAAGTGAGTGTTACACCGGTACAAAGGACAGAGGAAAAACCGGTGACAAAAGCAGCACCTGCGAAAAAAGCGCCCGGACCGGAGACAGATGCAGAAATCAATACTTCGCCATATCAGTTCGCAACTGTTGTGGCAACAGATAAACTAACACCAAAGGGGCACAGCAGAATTGATTGCGGCGTCCGCTGGGTAAAGAAATCCAAAGAATTTGTGGAGTTTGTAAGCAACTACGGAACACTTCGGGTAACACCGGTGACGGATGCGATAGTCCGGATACAGTTTGTCAGAGGACAGGCAGATACCTTTGCCGAAGAAAAGTGGAAGTATACGGGGGAGAAAAAGGTATCCTTTATTACCAGGGAAAATCCGTCGGTATACGAAATAATCACGAAAAAGCTGATTGTCCGTATGGAGAAAAAGACAGGTGCCTTAAGCTTCCTGGATACGAAGGGAGCACTGCTTTTTAAAGAGTCAGGAAAAGAACCGCACCAAATTGAACCGGATGTTTCCAAAACCTGGAACTATTTTGACTGGGCAAAAAGTGAAAAAATCTCTGCAAAGGGTATTTTGGATGAGGATTTGGTAGAGGTAAACGGAAAAGCCCGCTATATTTCCATCGGAGGAAAGAAAAAGAGAATGCCGCTGTTACTTTCCGGAAGAGGATACGGGATTGCGGTTTCTGCGGAAGATGCTGCGTACTTCTGCGGCGTGGGCGTGTACGGGCAGTACATTTGTACCGAGCAGGAAACGCAGATTGAGTATTATGTTTTGTTTGGCGGAAACGATGCGGAGAATTTACGTTTGTATAAGTTGTTTAACAGATAGGAGGTTTTATGGAAGTAAAAGAAGCATTGTTAAAACGACGCAGTGTCAGAAAGTTTACCGGGGAGCCGGTATCGGAAGAGATGATAGAAGAACTCCTTCATGCGGCTATGAGCGGTCCAAGCGCCTGCAACCGGAGACCATGGGATTTTTATGTGGTAACTAATGAGGATGTTTTGGAGAAGCTGAAAGGAGCATCCAAATTTACTAAGTTCAATGCCAAGCTTGCAATGATTGTTTGCGGAAACTTATCCAGAGCGCTGCCGATGCAAATGGCTCCTTACTGGATTCAGGACTGCAGTGCAGCTACAGAAAACATTCTGCTTCGTGCAACAGATTTAGGATTGGGTGCTGTGTGGTGCGGTATTCATCCGCAGAAGAGAGCAGAGAAAAAGGTGGCTGAGTTATTAGCCTTGAAAGCGACACAGGTTCCGTTAAACATTATTTTTATCGGACATCCTGCAGAGGAACCGGAAGCGAGAGACCAGTACGAAGAAAAATGTGTGCATTATGTGAAGTAATTGTATTACAAATGCTGAGGAGACTGTCTTATGGACAATAAAAATTTAAAAAAACATAATTGTACCACTCTTTGCTACATTGAAAAAGACGATTCTTATTTGATGTTGCATCGGGTAAAAAAAGAAAAAGACATCAATAAGGATAAATGGATTGGTGTGGGAGGACATTTTGAAGAGGGAGAATCCCCGGAAGAATGTTTACTGCGTGAAGTGAGGGAAGAGACCGGCTTGGAACTGATAAGTTTCCGCCTTCGCGGAATTGTTACTTTTACCACGGACATTTATCCGACGGAGTATATGTTTTTATATACTGCAGATTCCTATGAAGGTGAAATAACGGAATGCAACGAAGGCAACCTGGAATGGGTGAAAAAAGAAGAGATATATCAACTGCCCGTATGGGAGGGAGATAAGGTATTCTTCCGGTTGTTGGAAGAGGAGATACCGGTATTTTCCTTAAAGTTAAGATATGAAGGAGATAATCTGGTGGAAACTGTTTTAAACGGGAAAAGGATGTAAACAAAAGGGGCTGGATAACAGCCCCTTTTTGAATTTTTATACGGTTCCGGTTACGGTAAGCACGGTAACACCCGGCACAATAGTCCACTGTCCGGTGACAGGGTCCTGGGTATAGGTGGCAGCAGGAACGGTAATTACACTTGCTACGGTTTGGAATAAACCGGTGGTTTCATCGTAGACATACTCTGGTCCTTCTGTTAAAACTGTGCCGTTTAACGCTACGGTGATGTTTTCTAAGATTGGATTGAAAAGGTCGGTTACAGTCACGTTATCGGTAGCAACAGCAGGGGTGTTGCCGGTGTTTTGGATGGTGAAGGTGTAGGTTAACTGACCGTTTTCAGCAACAGTTTCCGGTGTCAGACCTTTGGTAATGGAAAGCTGGGCAGCATTTGCGATGGTAATAGTATCGGATACCGTAATCGGAGTTGTGAGACCTGCACCGGAAATGGTAGCTTCGTTTACGATGGTAGAACCGGAAGCTAAAGGCGCGAATTCATTTACACGGGCATTGTAAATAACGACGGCATTTCCGCCGGCCGGTACGTTGATGCCACTGATAACTAAAGACGGGCCTGTTACTGCGGTTGCACCGGTCTGTAAAACGCCGTTTGCGTAGTAGGCAAGGGAATCCTCCACATAGGTGAGAGGGGTTCTTGTTACGCCCGAGGCGGTGTATGCGCCTAAATCATCGGTGATAGTTAAGTTGTTGAAAGCGGCTGTGCCGGTGTTAACAATGCTTACAACATAGGTTACGGTATCACCGAAGCGGTACTCATCGTCTACTGCGTTCTTTGCAGCAGAGAGTACTTCGATAATTTCGCCGGTAACGATATTGGAAGTTGTTGTTGTATTATTGTAGGACAGGGTTGCCTGATTTGTAAAAATAGCCATAGAAGGTATACTCCTTTTTGTGTTTCAATATTAGTATATGGCGGGCAACGAAAAGAGTGTAAACAAATTGCTTGACAATTTCATCGGACGGTGGTATTATCACCACAATAACATAAGAAAAGCGTTGACGGAAACAAGTAGTTTACCGGAAGCATCCAGAGAGAGCAGCATTTGGTGGAAGCTGCTTATGCGGAACGTAGACGAAAACCATTCCAGAGCTGTAACGCCCAAAGTCAGTAAGTGTTACCGTATGCCTGCGTTAAAGGATAGGATTTGTTGGAATCTGAAGTGAAAAGTTAAGGTGGAACCGTGCTAAATGCACCCTTAAGGCTAATTAAGTTGGTCTTATGGGTGCTTTTCTTATGTTGTTGAATGCCGTGGTGGCTGAATAGTTACATAACTATTCAAGAACAGTAAAGAAAGGAGTAGCAACTATGAAGGTTCTACAAAACAACAACGAAGTAATGGAAGTAAAATTCGAGGAACAGGAAGGAAAGAAAGCATTCTGGCATACGAGTGCACATGTGCTTGCCCAGGCGGTAAAGCGGTTGTATCCGGAAACGAAATGTGCCATCGGTCCGGCAATTGAAAACGGTTTTTATTACGATTTTGACTTTGCATTCCCATTCTCTGACGAGCATTTAAACGCAATCGAAGAGGAAATGAGAAGAATTGTGAAGGAATCCCTTTCCCTGCAAGTGAGTGAAAAATCGAGGGAAGAAGCTATTGCCTATATGGAGCAGGCAGGGGAGCCATATAAGTTGGAACTCATCAGAGAACTGGCTGACGACGTGCGCATCAGCTTTTATAAGCAGGGTGAGTACGAGGAGTTCTGTGCAGGTCCCCACATTTCCAATGTGTGCCAAATTAAGGCAATCAAGCTGTTGTCGGTAGCAGGTGCCTACTGGCGGGGCAACGAAAAGAATCCGATGTTAACGAGAATTTACGGTATCTCGTTTCCAAAGGCATCCCAGTTGGAGGAATATCTTCACCTGCTGGAAGAAGCAAAGGCGAGAGATCACAGAAAGCTTGGCAAGGAACTTGGCATCTTTACGATTTTTGAGGAAGGCCCGGGTCTTCCGGTTTTCCTGCCAAAGGGCATGGTATTAAAAAATCTCCTGATTGATTATTGGAGAAAAATTCATCATCGGGAGGGTTATGTGGAGGTGTCCACGCCGATTATGTTAGAGCGAAGTCTCTGGGAAACGTCCGGTCACTGGGACCACTACAGAGAGACGATGTATTCTCTGCAGGTGGAGGATGAGGATTACGCCATCAAGCCGATGAGCTGTCCGGGCGGCATGCTGGTGTATAAGCTGCAACCAAAGTCCTACAAAGAACTGCCGATCCGTATGGCAGAGCTTGGTCTGGTGCACCGCAACGAGAAGTCCGGAACGCTGCACGGATTGATGCGCGTCCGCTCTTTCACGCAGGATGACGCCCACATTTTCATGCGGGAAGACCAGGTGATGGACGAGATTCAGGGCGTGATGCGGTTGATTGATAAGGTGTATGCGAAGTTTGGTTTTTCTTACCAAATTGAATTGTCTACGAGACCGGAAAACTCCATCGGCAGTGATGAAGACTGGGAACTGGCAACGAAGGCTCTGGAGCAGGCAGTTGTGGGCCTTGGCAAGTCCTATGTGGTAAATGAGGGAGATGGTGCTTTCTACGGTCCGAAGCTTGATTTCCACTTAAAGGATTCCCTGGGAAGAACGTGGCAGTGCGGTACGATTCAGTTGGATTTCCAGTTACCACAGCGGTTCGGTATTGAATATATTGGTGCCGACGGCGAAAAGCACCGCCCGATTATGCTGCACCGTGTGGTATTCGGTTCCATCGAGCGTTTTATCGGCATTTTAATTGAGCATTATGCAGGTAAGTTCCCGGCATGGCTGGCCCCGGTGCAGGTAAAAATTCTACCGGTTTCCGACAAGTACATGGACTACGCAAAAGAAGTGGCTGAACAGTTGGAAGATGCAGATGTCCGTGTGGAATTGGATTTAAGAAACGAAAAGCTTGGATACAAAATCCGCGAAGCCCGCATGGATAAGGTACCGTACATGGTAATCGTGGGCGAGAACGAGGAGAAGAACGGTTCTGTTTCCGTGAGACAAAGAGATGCGGAAATTGAGAAACAGGAGCTGGGGGAGATGAGCCTTAAGCAGTTGGTGGAATTGGTAAAGAAGTAGTAAGTTTTATATGAAAAAGAGGTGCCGCATCAGAGAAGTGTGCGGCACCTTTGCTGTTAATTATTTGTCAGCATTTCTATTTTCCAAATAACGATTAATTTCCTCTGCATCCATTTTTAAACGGTAAATATTATACCAGGTAAACAGGAAGTAAACTATGAGAAAATCTATGGTAAAGGCAATTAGGTTTGGTACGGAAAAGCCTACCCATCCGGTGACAAGCATAAGGACTCCGATTCCTACATACCAGGTTAGACAGGAGAAAAACAAGCCTCTTCTTGCGCTGGCCTGCCATACGGAAGGGAGTAGGTAATATTCTACACAGCTAAGAAGAAGGCCTCCGCCAATAATAATAAGCAGGTTGATGAATAAAAGTTTTTCCGGACTGTTTCCAACAATATTGTAAATGGCGGATATAAGTATGAGTGCAATGGTAAATAATCCGGTTTGCGGTAAAATGAATTTTGTGAATGATTTCATAAATGTTATCTTCCTTTCTTTACAATGTTCTTTAATTCAGGGATATAGGTTCTGCCTACAATGAGCTTTTCATTGTTTTTCATATGGGCAAGCAGACGGTGGTTGCTGTAAGGCTCTACTCTAATCAGAAAATCAATATTTATCAGGCAGTTTTTGCTGATACGGACAAACTGTTTTCCTTTTAAACGTTGCTCAATGCCGGATAAGGTTTCTGTGGTTTCATACATTTCATTTTCGGTGTATAAAAAGGTTTTTCCCTCCACAGTATCGGCATAATAAAGGTCTGTTTCGTAAAGCTTATGCTGTATACCGTCTTTGAAAACCCAAAAAGGCTGGGCATAACCTGCAATATGGTGATAAAGGCGATGCACCTCTTCGTTTTCGTCCCTACATAGGATTTTTACAAGAAGCTCTTCGACTTTATTTTGTGGTTCAATTATTATTTTCATAGATTGGTTCCTCGCATTCTTATCATTTGCACACAGGTATGTTTTTGATGAGGTAAGGATAGCATTCCGGAAAAAGTTTTGCAAGAGGCGGACTGGGTAAGTGCCCGGGGAGAGGGGCGAAATGCCCAGAAACAAAAATTGACATCGTAGATTAATTGTGCTACAATTCTCCTTGGTAACAAAATAACACAAACTAATAAGAGGTTGAGAACTTGATTATTCGCAGAAGATAAGATTCCACGAAATGCATAGAGACAAAAAGCAATAACCCACCTGTAATGGATTGGGTGTTTCTTTGTGTACTCTGATTATGTGCATTACAGGTGGGATTTTTTTATTTGCGTGGGAGGATTCTCAGGCTCTTTTTTTCGTGTTTTTTTACAGACTGGAGGGATTATTATGATAAACGAAACAACACATTTTATTACACATTATCACGAGGCAGAAGCGACGCTGGCAGAGCAGTTTATCACACTTTTGGAGGATAAGTACAAAGAAATTCAAGCTGCATTTCGATTCAAGGAAGCAACGCAAAAATATACGTTCCATCTTTGCAACGATGTGGAGGAGTATATTGAAAAGACCGGAAAAACAAAGGAGGAATATCAGGACTGGATGGTGGGGCATTCTAATGGTAATACCCATACCATTTGCCTGCTTTCACCTAATGCAAGCGAAGAAGCAGCAAATCAGGACATGAAAAAGGTGGCGGTACATGAACTGGTACATATGATGTTTGATGATGCTACCGGTGTGGCAGAAGATGATGCGGAAGTGTGGATTGCTGAGGGAATTGCGGTTCTTTATGCGGAGCAGACGGAATTACAGTATGTCAGCAAGACAGAATATCCCAAGCTTGCTGAACTGGTTGGATTTGATAATTTCGTGGATAACGGCGGGTATGATTATGCTGGGATTTATGTGTGGTATTTTATCAAAAGGTTTGGATTTGAGAAGTTTTTGGAGGTGTACCACGGGGAATTCGAGTGGCAAACACTGATTTATGATGGATTTGAGGCAGAAGCGATTCGGGAGTTTTCTATGTTACAATTTGTGCGTAAAATCTTTAAGGCTCATGGCGAAAATTCTGAACCGAAACGGCTTTCCGGCGGATGGACAAATTTTGTTTATGAAGCAGGAAATTTTGTCCTTCGCTTTACGGAAAATTTGGAAAGTGGTCGTCTAAGCCGAGAGAAGCAGTTGGCAAAGCTGTTGCCGGAAGAAGCAGGATATCCGGAGCTTATAGGCAGCGGAAGAACGGATGGATACGACTGGATGCTTTGCAGGCGAATTCCCGGAACAAATTTGGAGGATGCATGGCAAAAGCTTTCCTGGAAAGAACGGGCTGATGCATTGGAACAGATTTGGGAACGGGTGAAGTTTGTTCATAGTTTGGATACAAAAGCAACAGAAGCATGCGTGAATAAATCGCTCTGGTATATGACAACCTTAGAAAATGCCACGGCAGAAGCAGAACGCTTACTGGAGAGAAAATTTCTGAGTGAGAAACAATGTGAAATGCTTAAAGTGTACATCCGGCATTTTGAGACTGCAATGGAAAACGCACAGTTGGTACCGGTGCATGGAGATCTGACTCCTGCAAACGTAATGTGGCAGCAAGGGAAAATTACAGCCCTCATGGATTTTGAGTGTGCCGCAATGGCACCGAAAGAAGCGGATTTAATGATGCTTTTAAATACCGCCTTTGAACGCCCGAATTTATGCGATGCTGTAGCAGTTGTTGAAGAAGAGCAGGAGTTTAATAATCGTATTCGTGAGCTGGTTCAAAAGGAAGCACCGGATTGGGATATTTTACAAGGATACCGGGTAATCAAGCTGGTGCATCATGTGGTTATGGACATGGACGATGATGATTTTACAATGGAGCATGAAGAACTGGTTTGCTTGCTGGACTTATTAAAGGACGGCAAGGGCCGATTGGCTCCGGTGATGTAGTAAACAAGGAAAATAAAAGGAAAGGAGAATCACTATGATTATTTTCACAAGACCGGAAATGACAACAAAGACAATTATTTTATAAACAATCCGGTAACAAATTTGTGCTATCGGATTGTTGGAACATGGAGATAGTTTGAAAAATCACATTGATATGCTGATTTTTCAAACGGCTATTTGTGCCGGGAACGTCACAAATTAGCCATGATGCGACAACAGAAATCGCCTACGCGAATTTCTGTTGCGCAATTCCTCGAACAAAGAACGTTCTCGGAATGGAGAAGAATATGGCACAAATTGAAATAAAAGATATGACATTTTATTATGATGATTTTTATCATCCGGTATTTGAACATTTAAACGTAAATTTAGACACTGATTGGAAAATGGCGCTTGTGGGAAGAAACGGCCGGGGAAAAAGCACGCTGTTAAAGCTGCTTTCAGGAAGTCTGACGCCTTCCTCCGGGGAAATAAAGCGAAGCGGTACCGTGTCTTATTTTCCGTATTTTTACGATGCGTCTTTTACTAAGGCGATGGATGTGGTGAAGGAATGCATTGGCGGACTTCGGACACTGGAACTAAAGTTACAAGAGTATGAGGAATGCTTCGAAGAAACTTACTATGAAGTTCTAAACCAATACCTCGAACTGGACGGTTACTCCATGGAAAGCAGCATTTGCAAAGAACTATCTCAAATGGGACTTTCCGAGGCTCTTTTGGAACAGGACTTTAATACGTTGTCCGGTGGGGAGCAGACCTGCATGTTGATTATTGCGTTGTTCCTCCGAAAAGATACCTTTGTGCTTTTGGATGAACCCACCAACCATCTGGATGTGGGAAAGAAAGAGCATTTGAAGGAATATCTGAAAAAGAAGAAGGGGTATATCATCGCTTCCCACGATACGGAGTTTTTGGATGCGGTGTGCGACCACATTCTTGCCATTAACAAGGCGGACATTTCCATAGAGCAGGGCAGTTATTCCACCTGGCGTAACAACATGGAGCTGAAGGAGCAGTTTGAACTGAGAACAAGAGAAAAGCTGGAGCGCGAAATCAGTCAGTTGGAGCGGCAGTCCAAGCAGACCCGAGCCTGGTCCAATATCGGCAATAAGCAGAAATACCCTTTTGCAGGCCATTTTAGGACCAACGGAACACGTGCCTATATGCGGCAGGCCAAGGCGGCAGAGCAGCACATTCAGGACAATTTGGCAGAGAAAAAACAGTTGCTCCGAAACATGGAGGAAGAACGGAAATTACATATTACCCAGGAGAAGCCGCAACAGGACTGTCTCCTTATGGCAGACCATGTGAACTTTTGCTATGAAGGAGCGTCCACACCTGTACTGGAGGATGTAACCTTACACATTTATCCGGGAGATAAAATCTGGCTGCGGGGGAAAAACGGTGCCGGAAAAACAACGTTATTAAAACTGTTGGCCGGAAAACTTTCATCAAAAGGAATCAGGAGAAGGGGTGGAATATCGATTGCCTACATCACCCAGGAGCCAACAGAACGAAGCGGTGATGTAAAAGCGGGTATTCAGGCAGATTACCGCAGATTCAAGGAACTTTGCATGCTCTTTGATGTACCGTCGGATTTTGAGCGTCGTCCGTTGGAGACTTTAAGCAGTGGGGAATTAAAGAAAGTAGACATTGCAAGAACTTTGGCAGAGCATCATCAGATTCTGTTTTTGGATGAGCCCCTAAACTATATGGATGTGCAGTTTAAAGCCCAGCTGGAGGAGGCTTTGTCCGGTGAAGAACTGACGCTGGTGTTTGTGGAGCACAACGAGGAGTTTGGAGAGCGGGTGGCAAACCGGGTAATTGAGCTGTAGTTTTTCGGGATAATTCAACCTACAGTTTCATAAAGGCCAACGGAGCCTCCATTGTGCCTTGTCTTAAAATCTGTTATAGTAAATGCGTAAGGCGCCTTAACATCAAACAAAGCGAGGAAATACCATATGACAATCGGAACCAATATTAAGAGATTACGTGTGAACAAGGGAGTTACCCAGGAACAGCTTGGCGAGGCACTTGGCGTGTCCGGACAGGCGGTCAGTAAGTGGGAAAACGAATCTGCGCTGCCGGATATCATGTTTTTGCCAAAGATGGCGGAGTACTTCGGAATCAGCATTGACGAGCTGATGGGATATAAACTGAATGCACTCACTTATAAAGAGCAGTTTGTAAAGTTTATGCTTGGTAACGGCATCTTAAAGATCGGTGAGTTCGAGTTAAAGCACGGACAGAAAAAGAACTACTATCTGGATACAGAAAAGTTCACATCCAATGCGCAGATAGCAAAAATCGGCGAGTATTTTGCAGACTGCATCAGGGAAAACAATCTGGACTTTGATGTGCTGATGGGGCTTGCCTATCACGGAATTGCTTTTTCCACAGCCACTGCCTGTGCATTGTTCAACAAATATGGTGTTACGGTGGATTACTGCTTCGACCGGAAGGTGGCGGACAGCAAAGGTCGTATGATATGCGGTCACACCTTAAAGGATGGGGATAAAGTAGTGTTGGTGGATGACCTGATGAGCACCGGGCTTACCATTTGCGAGCGGATTGACCGCCTGAAAGAACAGGCAGACATTGAGGTGGAGGCTTTGGTAGTAATTGCCGACTTGACCAATGAGGAGGCAAGAGCAAAAGGACTTGGCACCGCCATGATAGAAGAAAAGTATGGGACCAAGGTGTACTCGATTATTACTGCGAAGGATATTGAACGGGTAATAAAATAACGGAAACGCCTCTCCACGTCAGGAATTTTCCTGCATGGAGGGGCGTTATTAATAATTAACTAAAACCAACCTTCCGGTAACCACTGGCGCTGGTTTTCCAACATATCGTTAAACAGTGCTTCTCCGTCTGCAGGAGTGATGGCTCCCATCTGAGGGTCGTTCATAAATGTGGAAAGACCCAGCTTGCGGTCGCAGGTCAGCGCGGCGCGCAGTGTGTTTTCCTGATTTTGTACGTGACGGGAAATCAGAGGCAGGATATTTTCCGGAATCTTTCCGGCATGTACCGGCTCGATGCGGTCGTAGCCAAACAGGGCATTGGTTTCTACTACAACGCCAAGAGGCAGGTTTTCAATTTGTCCGCGGTTTGGAACATTCACGTTGCTGACTAAATCGCCGAGGCCAAGAAGTGCCTTAATGAGTAAGTGTCCTTCTTCGCCGGAACCTTTTAATGTAATCGGTTCTGCACCGGAGATAAGGTCATCGGAGCGTTTTAGGCGTTCTTTCAAATCGTTTTCACGCCAGTCTACCGTAGTTAAACCAAACTGCCATTCTTTTACAGTTTCCGGAGTTTTGGTATACCATGGTGGCATGAATTCTGCCAGATGACGGTCGCCGGCTGCGGCGATGGCACCATAGCGGTTGAACAGGTCAAACTTCACGCGCTGTGCACATTCAAAGGAGTTGTTCATCCAGTTTTCGTCCTTGCCCTTGGAATAGCCACCGGCACATTTTTTTGCAAATTCCGCATAGAGAGGGAATAAGTCCATGCCCTTCCAGGTAGCACGGGTCAGCCAGGTAAAATGATTGATACCCACAACGGTGGTATAGATGTCCTGACGTTTTACATTTTCGTCGATGCCCAGTTCCTTCAGCATAGTGCAAAGCAGATGCTGTGTGCCGAATACTTCGTGGCAGCAGCCAAAAGCTTTGATTTCAGGGAATACTTCATATAAAGTGCGGATGCACATGGTCATTGGGTTGGTATAGTTGATAACCCAGGCATTTGGAGCATAGTCGCGGATGGCTTCACCGATTTCCACAAACATCGGGATGGTACGCATGGCGCGCATAAAGCCGCCCGGCCCAACCGTGTCACCTACCGGCTGCCAAATGCCTAACCGCTCCGGAACGTGTACGTCAGAACGCATTTCCTGAAAGGTGGCAGGCAGAATGGAAATAATAACAAAATCTGCGCCGGTCAAAGCTTCTTTAAGGCTTTCGGATACTTCGAAATCCCAGTGGGATTTGGCATCCGGGTGTGCAGAAATTTTTTCGCCGATGATTTTATTGCGTTGTGCGGCTTCACGGTCGATGTCGTAGAGACGGACTGTACCGGAAATTTGTTCGTCACAGGCAATGTCGGTCATAAAACCCCAGGCCCAGCCGCGGGAGCCTCCGCCGATGTAAGCTACGGTTAAACCGGAAACCCGGTCACTGTGATGTTGTATCATGTTTCATTCCTCCTGGTTTATAAAGTTTTAAAAGGATAGTTCCCCAATATAATTTTTGCTAAAAGCCGGATTGTCGGGAAGAGAAAGGTAATCCGCTTTTCCTGCAATCGTCTGTGCAGTACCCTTTAAAGAGTCATCGGTGAGCATGGAAGCGGCACCCTTTAATGCGGCATTTCCGAGAATGCGTACTTTGTTACGGAAAGATGCCGGAAACAGACCGATTCGTACAGCGGAATCCAAATCTAAGTGCTTTCCGAAGCCGCCCGCTAAGTAAAATACAGAAATTTCATCTTCGGAGGTTTTTGTCACCTCTAAAAGAGTGCGGATACCGGCGGCGATGGCAGCTTTTGCCAGTTGGACGTTACGGATGTCCTGCCGGTTGATAGAGATTCCTTCGCAAAGAAGAAGTTCTTCCGGTTCCATGGCACCGGTTTCATCTACCGTACCATTTTCTAAGAGACAGGCAATGGTATCGATAACTCCTGAGCCGCATAAGCCGATGGGAGTTGTGTTGCCAATGGTGGTTACGGAAAAGGAATCGTTTTGTAAAGTCACCTTTTCAATGGCGCCGGTTACACTTTGACAGCCGTAGGAAATACCTGCACCTTCAAATACAGGACCGGCTGCGGTGGAAGTCACATATAAGGTTCCGTTCTTCCAAAGGGCAATTTCTCCGTTAGTACCGATATCGCAAAGCAGTGCGGTTCCGGTGCTGTTACACATTCCGCCGGCCAGTACAGCGCAGGTAATGTCGGCGCCTACAAAGGCATGCATGCAGGGTGGCAGGTAAGCAGGCTTTCCAAGGAAAGAAATTTCTTCGCCAAAGAAATGGTCTGCCATATATGGTGCTGTGGCAAAGCTCTGCGGATTTCTGCCGCAGAACAGGTAGAGCATGGTGGTGTTGCCGGTGAGACACCATGTATCAATCCGGTCAAAATAGCCGGTATCTTTAGCCAGTGTACAGATGCCGGAAATCAGCATATCCTGCATTCTTGTTAGCTTTCCATTTACAGCGGCGTCAATTCTGCCCATGACATCTGCAGATATCACCGATTGCGGATTTAACATGGTCTTAGTTGCAAGACAGTTGCCGGTGGTAAGGTCATAGACTGACAATGCAATGGTGGTGGTACCGATATCTACGGCAGCCCCAATTCTATATTCAAAGTTTTCTATAGGTTTTATATTTTCTTCAAAACCTTCTGCTATTAGAGAAGAATCATTTTGTTCTTTTAGGGTTACGATGGCATCGCCATACAATCTGGTACGACAGGATAATCTGCAACCTGCAGAACGTTCTGTTTCATCCGGCAGGGAAACGCATCCGATAACGTTGACAGTACATTTTCCGCATGTTCCTGCACCGCCGCAAGGGTGTGCCATGGAGATGCCGGCACGCTCCAGTACCTGCTGTACGGTTGGAGTGCCTTCAAACGCAATATTCTGTTTTCCTGTAGCAGTAAAAACGGTTAATGTACCCATGAATTCTCCGTATTAAACAGTGATTTTTTTGTTGCGAACAAAGTTTTCTTATGTCATAATAATAACATCAGTAAGAGCAGCTTGCAAGGTTGCGTTTTGTTTTTTTGAACAAGATTGGTGCAGAAAAGAGGTACGGTTATGGAAAAGAGAGCGATTCCTGTTGCCGGCGAGTTTTACCGGCATTTTAAAGGCAATTTATATCAGATTATCGGTGTGGCAAAGCATTCCGAAACCATGGAGCCGATGGTGGTGTATCAGGCATTGTACGGTGATTATTGCTTATACACCAGACCTTTGGAGATGTTTTTGAGTCCGGTGGATAAAGAAAAATATCCGGATGCAGTGCAGGAGTACCGGTTTGAGAAGTGTGTGCCGGGTTCCTCAGAAGAGAAGGCTGTGTCGGTAATCAAAGAATCGGAAAAAGTACAGGAAACCGCTCCTGTAGTGGAACCACAGAAGATAGAAGCAGCAGAGGAAACCGGCGACGAAGAATCTGTGCGTCCGGAAATTTTGCGTTTTTTGGACGCAGAGGATGCGCAGGCAAAGTTAAAGGTACTGCGGGAGCTCCGTATGGATTTAGATGAAAGCCTGATGACAACCATTGAGCTTTCTTTGGATTTACTTCCGGATGATAAAGAATCTTTAGAGCGCAGATATGATTTTGTGGAACGCACCCTGGAACAGCGTATCCGTTTTGAAGGAAGCAGGTTGCGATAATAAAATATTGAATTAGAAATAAAATTTATCGTAAAACGATAAAAATATATTGACAAACAAAATACATAATGTTATGATACCTCCAGAAACAGAATTTGTTATGGAGGTATTTTTTTATGAGCCAGAAAAGTATTGCAATGATGTTAAAAGTATTTTGTGTAGTAGTAGCGGTTGTGGGAGCTTTTTTCTTCTTCGTTTATGCACCGCTCTTTGTGGAGGAATTGGCAATTATGTATCCGGAAGCAGCATATTTAAAATGGCCGGGGCTGGTGGGAATTTGCGTAATTGCAGTGTTGTGCTATTTGGTTCTGGGAATTTTCTGGAGCATTTGCATAAGAATCGGCGAAGATAACAGCTTCTGCAATGAAAATGCGGACGGTATGAAGCGTATGGGACTTCTTTCCTTCGGAGTTGGCGTATTGCTTACGGGCGCTATGATTTTCCTAGGCTTTCAGGGCTTCTTAGGAATAGCATATTTTATTGTTTATTTTCTGCTGATGTGCGTGGTATGCGGTGTTGGTGTTCTGTGCCTGGCACTTTCTGCACTAATCCGCAGAGCTGCCCAGTTAAAGGAAGAAAACGATTTGACCATCTAAGAGGAGGAAAAGCGAATGATTATCATTAACATAGATGTAATGCTTGCCAAGCGGAAGATGAGTGTAACGGAACTTTCTAACCGGGTGGGAATTACCATGGCAAATATGTCGATTCTGAAAAACGGAAAGGCAAAAGCTATCAAGTTGGAAACCTTAAGTAAAATATGTGAGGTACTGCAGTGTCAGCCGGGTGATGTGTTGGAATATGTTCCCGGAGAAACGGAGGAAGAATGAGTAAGAGAATAAAGATTAGCTTTGGAATCTTTCTGAGTATTTTGCTTCTGTCCTTATTAAGCATTTATGGCATTCCTAAGCTTCGGGTTACCCTTTTTGTGAATATGTATCACGAATTGATAGAAGAGAATTTGATGGCAAACAATGGTGTGCCTGCGGATGAGGCGGTTTTATTTGGCTATCAGTATGTGAATAGTTGGAAAGGCTCACATCCTATGACAGAATTTGTGATTATGACATACGGAGATACGTATTACGGATGTTATTATTCACCGGATGACGTACCTTTAGCATTTCAGAATACAGAAGTGAATTTGGTGCAGGTAGGCAAGAATCGTTGGGAATGGACTGCTGAAGGAGATAATCACGGCATGACATCAAAAATAAGAGGAAAGTGGTATTTTTTCAAAGCGTCCTTTTAGGTCATGTAGTCTTAGTAAGGGAGAACGTAGTATATGGAGAATAAAGAATTAGAAACTTATTTGGAAGAGCCGGTAGGAAAAGTGAATAAGGAAAGTAAAACCATCCGCGAAAACTTCCAAATCTTTGGTGTGGCGACCTTTTTGTTTGCCTGTGTTTATTCCTTTTGCATGTATAAAAACGATGCGGGAATTACGTATCTGTTTCTGGTGGCAGCGGGTTTATATTATGTGAAATATTGCGGGAAACAGTTCGGATTTGCGGCAAAAAAAGGAACCCTGTTTTATGTAATCTGCATCCTGTTACTGGGAATTTCCACGTTCTGCACCGATGATGCCAGAATCATTTTCTTTAATAAGACCGGCGTGTTTTTGCTGATGATTTCCATGGTATTATTTAACGTGTTTGAAACAAAAAGCTGGGGACTCGGTAAATATGTAGTTACCATTATTCAAAGTGTTTTGTGGTCCTGGGGGGAGTGGGTACGTCCCTTTGGAGATGCAAAATATTATTGTAAAAATAAGCTGGGCAGCAAAGGAAAGACAATACTTTACGCTGCTGTCAGTGTGGCGGTATCTGTGCCGGTGGTGGCGGTTGTACTTAACCTGCTTATGAGTGCGGATGTTCTTTTCGGCGACATGGCACAACGGGTGCTGGAAAGCTTGAATTTAAAGAATATCATTGGTGTTTTGGCATTGACTGTCTTGGTGTTCTTTGCGGTGTATGGTTTTCTTTCTTATGTAGTAAAGGGAGATATAAACGAGGAAGTAATTGAAGGGAAAAAGGCAGAACCCATTCTTGCTATTCCGATGGCAGGTATTCTTACGGCACTTTATCTGGTATTCAGCGTGGTGCAGATTGGCGGTTTGTTCCTCGGCAAAATGACATTGCCAAAAGGTTATACCTATGCCATGTACGCCAGAGAAGGTTTTTTCCAGCTGCTGGCGGTCAGCATTTTTAACTTACTTTTAGTGCTGGCGGGAATACAATTTTTTAAGAAAAATAAGATTTTAACTGTTTTGCTCACGTTGATGTCCCTTTGTACCTTTATCATGATTGCATCCAGTGCCATGCGAATGGTTCTGTATATCAAAACCTATCACCTGACATTTTTACGGATTCTGGTTCTGTGGGGGCTTATGGTGCTTGCAATCTTGTTTGCAGGGGTGATTACTACATTGTACAACAAACAGTTTTCCCTGTTCCGATATAGTGTGGTGGTAGTAACGGTTTGCTATCTGGGATTATCCTTTGCGCATCCGGATTATTGGATTGCAAAATACAATGTATCCCATCAAAACAAAGTAATTGCTATGGATGCAGGGTATCTTCGGGATTTAAGTGCCGATGCGGCTCCGGTTCTGGTACCATATTTCGGCATTGAAAAGGTGGAATATCAATGGGATACCGAGGACGCAGCTTCCCTGCGGAAGTTTAATGTATCCAGATTTGTGGCAAAGCAGCTGGTAGAGAAACAATAGCAATATTAGTAAAGCGTGTATCAGGAATTGATTTCTGATACACGCTTCTTTACTTCTTTATTCTTTCTAAAATAGTTTGAATGCCGCACCAAATCAGGTATAGTGCCACAATGACAGAACCAATCAAATCCAGATAATAAGAAACAGGGGATTCCGGGAAAAGTGCTACGGAAAGTAATGCAATGGTAACGCAGGTATCCACCAGGCTTTTTGCCCGGTAAAGTCTTGCCTGTACTGCTAAAATAGCATTTGGCTCCTGTTTGTTTAACTTAGTATATTTACGCCAGAAGATGGTATTGGCTATTACACCAAGCAGGGCAATCGCAAGACCGGGAATAACATTTCCTTTATCATCATTTTCAGAAACAAAGGCTAGGAGCAACATCAATGTTCCACCCAGACACATCATGGCACCTACAAACAGGTTGGAAAACTTCTCGAGCTTTTCTTTTTTTGCGGTATCACAAACGCCGTCTTTGGTAGTAATCTTATAAACTACATAAGCCATAATAATGGCAAGAAGCTCGGAACTTCGGCGGACGAAATCCGCAATCTGGGTGGAACTGCGGCCTACGAAAAGACCAAGTCCGATAATCAGTGGTCCCGGTGCACTCATAATGACGGACCAAAGCAGGGTTTTAGTGCCGGATTTCTTTTGTGTATGTTCGTTACTCATTTTATAATCCTCCAAACAGGTAAACTAGTGGTAATAACGCAACCATTGCAGACAATGGGCAGATGATGGTGTCGTTGCCGTTTTTGGAATAGAGCTCGGTTATGGCGGCAACCAGGGCCACAATCAGGGAAATAATCAGGCATGGAACAAGGCCAAGACCTCCGCGGCAAAGCAAAATGGTAGTTACGGTAAGGAAAGAAACCGTGAACATGGAGCCGGTACCTTCGTAGCTCTTTTTGCCGTCTAGCTTTGGCGCTTTAATCTTATGCTTACCGAATTGCTTGCCAATCAGTGCGGCAAAGGCGTCTCCGATGCCCCAGGCATAAAGACTTGCCAGTGCCAGGTATTTGTCGCCGAAAATGCCCCAACAGATGGCAACCACAATGGCAAACATGGTAAATACTAACATCAGGCTTGACTTTAACTCCCCGTGTTTCCGCTCGGTGGTGAGTTCGGAATATCCTTTAAAACGTTCGAAAAAAGCAAGTACCGGATAGACCAGTACTTCAAAAATAATGGCAGCAAGTGCTGCGCTTTGCCAGGTTGGGTAGGCAAAAATAAACACCAAAAAAGATCCAAGAAGAATAAAGTGCAGAATTTTCCGGAACAGTTCTTTCGGAATCGGAAGCAAATAGTGACTTACCAGAGCAGTGCTGGCAGCAAGGGCGAAATATAATATTAAATATAGCGTGCCGAGTAATATCGGATTCACGGGGATTCCTCCTTTGATATATTTATCATAAGTTTTTCTTGTAAATAATATTTTACCACTTTATAATAAACATAACAATAAAATTTGAATAAAATGAGGTGGCATATGGACTGGGAGTTTTCATTTTTGTATTTTTTACAGGAGTTACATAATCCGGTATTGGATAAAATCATGGTGTTTATTACCTCTCTTGGTAATGATGGTTTGTTGTGGATTGGATTGGCTGTGTTTTTTGTGTTTTTTAAAAAGTACCGTAAATGTGCCATTAGTATAGGTATTTCCTTAATCTTAATGGAGTTAATCGGTAATATGATATTAAAGGAACTTATCATGAGAGAACGTCCCTGCTGGATTGATCCGACAGTGGAGCTTTTAGTAAAGGCACCGTCCAGTTATTCATTTCCGTCCGGACATACTTTTGCCGGTTTTGCATCCGCAGTTACGGTGTTTTTGAATCACAAAAAAGAGGGTGTTGCAGCTTTGGTTGTAGCGGCACTTATTGCATTTTCCAGAATGTATGTGTTTGTGCATTTTCCAACAGACATTTTAGGCGGTATGGTATTTGGTATCGGTGTAGCGGTGTTAACTTATTTTATTGTGCACCGGTGGGCACCAAAACTGATAACGAAAAAGGAAAAATAATTTGTAAAAGTAAGCAGTGGCAGAGTAAATCTCGACCACTGCTTATTTGTTCATATTGGGATTGACATTTAAAAAATAAGATGTTATAACACTGGTAAGAAGATTTTCGTGGGCGCACACGAAAATAAAAAGAGGTGAGTACAATATCAGCGACAATTAGAGATATTGCATTAAAGTGCGGCGTGTCTGAAGGCACCGTAGACCGCGCTTTAAACGGCAGGGAAGGCATAAAAAAGGAAACAAAAGAGAAAATTTTACAGGTAGCAAAGGAGATGGGTTACCGGCCAAATCATTTGGCCAGCTGTCTGGCAAGAGGCAGTTCCAAAACCATCGGGGTTGTCTGTGCAGGACTGGATAATCCGTTTTTCAGTGCGTTTGTAGAATCCATTGAACGGATGGCCTATGAAAACGGATATTATTTAAATCTGATTTTAACTCACGGCAGCAGGGAAAAAGAACTGGAAGGTATCGAGTATCTGGCAGGCCGGCAAGTGGATGGTCTGATTATTATTCCGCTGGGTATGGGAGAAAGCTATGAAAAGCAGCTGTTGAATCTTCAAATACCGATTGTTACGGTGTATAACCGGATTTCCGATAAGTTTACCCACGTGGAGGTAGACGGCCGGCAAATTATGAGAAATGCGGTTCACAGGATGGCGGAGAAGGGATACCGGCGCATTGTTTATTTGGATTCGGGCTACGAACGTTCCGTAAACCTGAATAATAACCGTTATTCCCTGAATCAGCGACGCTTAGGATATATTGACGGAATGCAGCAGGAAGCATTGGGAGAACCGGTCATTCTGACGAATTATGACTGGGAGCCACTGAAGAAATTTATTCAAGAGGAAGGTGGAAAACCGGCTGTTTTATGTCCCTTTGATGCTGTGGCAATCCATGTACTTGACCTAATGAAGCAGCATGAAATTTCGGTTCCGGAGCAGGTGGGAATCATGGGATTTGATAATATCCGTATTCTCGATTCCATTTCTCCGAGACTGGCATCTGTGGACTGTGAAATCACAGGACTTGGCCGGAAGGCATTCCAGGCGTTACTGCAGATAATCAACGGTGATTCCGAGATTCGGGAATACATAACCGAGTATACAATTATTGAGGGTGAAAGCCTATAAATAATGTGTGTTATAGAGGCACGCATTATTTTATATATGATTTCGTGTACGCACACGAAAAGTTAAGACAACAAAGGAGGACTTATGGAAACTTTAAAATTTGGATTTAAATACTGGAAGAGAAATGTGCCCGGTGCAATTTTTACCCAGTTGATCAGTTTTTTGGCAATCATTGCTGATTTAATGATACCGATGCTTTCCGGTATTTTGTTGAATTATATTATCAAAGGGGAAAAGATTGAGGACGGTGCCGGCGGTGTTTTCTCTTTTTTACTGGATGGAAGCTTCGGAGGAGTACAGACCTTTGAACTGTTCTTCCATGTGGCAGCAGTATATGGCATTTTTATTTTGGTGCGTATTATTTTAATTTATACAAAAAATACGGTAAATCAGCATTTGGGACTGAATCTGGAAACCGACCTTCGTATGGCCACTTTTCATAAACTGATGGAACTGGACAGTATGACAATTTCCGAATATAACTCCGGTGAATTGTTACAGATTATCAACAGTGACACCATTATGTTTAAAGAAATGTTTTGCAGAATGATTCCAAACATTATTGACAGTATTTTTGTTTTGGGCCTAACAACCTATTTGTTATCCACCATTAATCTTTGGTTTATTTTAATACCGCTGGTTTTAATGCCGTTTTTGGCGGCTACCTTAATGAATTTCCGGAAAAAAGCAAAAGCAAATTTCCGGAAAATACGTGAGTGCGACAGCCGAATGAATCTTACGGTGCAGGAAAATATCGAGGCGGTGCGGTTGGTACGTTCTTTTACCAATGAACCGTTGGAGAGAAAGAAATTTGACGAAACCAATCAGAAGGTGAAGGATTCCCATATTAGTCAGGTATGGCTGCATTCCAAGTTTGAGGTGGTGTTCCATTCTATCCGGCAGATTGCTTATATCGGCACCATTGCCATCGGCGCAGTTCTTGTAATCAAAGGATATATGCTGGTGGGTTATATTGCTACCTGTTCGGCATACGTTATGAAAATCATGGACCACATCACCCAGATTAACAACATGCTGTTCCAAATGCAGCAGCAGATTGTTGCCGGTCAGAAGATGAAGAATTTCATGGAGTTTAGTTCCAGAATCCCGGATGAGGGTACGGAAGAAATAGCAACAAAGCAGCCGGATATTTCTATCCGGGATATTTCTTTAAGTATTGATGAACAGAAGGTACTGGACCATATTTCCATTGAGCTTCCTTACGGAAAGAAGCTTGGTATCGTGGGCGGAACCGGAAGCGGAAAGAGTGTACTGTTAAAGAGTCTGGTGCGTATTCATGATGTTAGTAACGGTTCCATTCTGGTGGATGGAAAGAATGTAAAGGAATACAGTCTGAAGAGTCTGAGAGAATTATATTCCTATGTATTTCAGGATGTTTTCCTGTTCTCAAATACAGTGGATTCCAATATTGCCTACGGTACTCCGGAAGTCGAGGATGACTATGTGATTAAGGCTGCCATGGATGCCCAGGCCCATAACTTTATTACAGAACTGAGTGAGGGTTATAAAACCGTGGTTGGTGAGCGCGGTCTTGGTATTTCCGGCGGACAGAAACAGCGTGTTTCCATTGCAAGAGCGTTACTTAAAAATGCACCGGTATTGATTTTTGATGATTCTACCAGTGCACTGGATGTTAATACAGAGAAAAAGCTTTTGGAAACGGTAAACAAAGAATATGGTGATAAAACCGTAATTATCACAGCCCATCGTATGTCTTCCGTTGTGGATTGTGATGAAATCATCTATATGAAAGACGGCAGAATCACAGAGCGTGGCTCTTTTGCAGAGCTGATGGCGTTAAACGGTGATTTTGCGGAAGTATATAATATCCAGCAGGCGCAGCGACAGCAGGTGGTTGATTTTGATGCGCTGGCAGCAGAAGGCGGGGTGAATTAAATGGCAAAGAGGAATACCTATTTTCAGGATGAGGTAATTGAACGGAAAATTGATATCAAGCAGCTTGGCAGAACCTTACGGTATGTACTGCCGTATAAAAAGGTGTTTTTTCTTGTGGGCATTCTGATGTTTGTCTCTTCTCTGGTTGCATTGATTCCGGCCCTGATTTTAAAGAATATTACGGATGTTGTAATTCCGAATAAGGATTATGCGGCACTGGCTTACATGGTACTTAGCATGGCGTTACTTGCCGTGGTAGAAATCAGCATCACCTTTGTGCATTCCAGGTTAATGGGTAAAACAGGACATTCCCTGATTGCAGAAATCCGTCAGGATATTTTTTATAAGTTGCAGGAATTGCCGTTTGATTATTTTGATAACCGTCCGAACGGTAAAATCGTGGTACGTGTTACGGAATATGTAAACGGTCTGGCAAACTTCTTTACAAACTTTGTCATGATGTTTGTCATTTACATTATCAAAATTTTGGTTGTTACGGTGCTCATGCTCAGCTTAAGCCCGAAGCTTACGTTGATTGTATTTTGTACCGTGGTTCCGATGATGATTTGTGTATTTAGCCTTCGCTATACCATCCGTAAATTATTTGGAGCGCACCGTGCAAAGGTTTCCAACCGTACCGCCTTTTTGGTGGAATCCATTATGGGCGAAAAGATTGTAAAGAACTATAACCGTGCCCAAATCAATGAAGAAATATACCGTGAAGTGCATGATACCAGTGTAAAGCAGTGGAGAAAAATTTATCTGCGGAATGAGTTAAACACACCGATTGTAGAGTTTTTCTGGAATGCGGGAACTTTGTGCTTATACGCAGTTGCTCTTGGTATGCTTTTAAACGGTGACTCCATAATCAATGTAGGTCTGATGACGACGTTTACGGCATATATGTCCCAGTTTAGCGGTCCTCTTGCCATGATTGCTGCCATGATTCAGAACCTTGCCCAGGTAAGTTCCAATTTGGAGCAGGTGTTTGATACCATTGATTATCCGGTTTCCATTCATGATACGGAAGGCAGTACCGTACTGGAACATGTGGAAGGCAACATTGATTTTAACAACGTTACTTTTGCCTATGAAGAAGGTGTAAATATTCTGGAAGACTTTGATCTGCACGTGAAGAAAGGGGAAACCATTGCCCTGGTTGGTCCAACCGGAGCAGGAAAAACCACGGTTATCAATATGCTCACCCGGTTTTATGATGTGCAGAAGGGCTCCGTTACCATTGACGGTAAGGATGTAAGAGAGGTCACTCTGGAATCTTTACGTCGGGAAGTAGGCGTACTTATGCAGGACCCATTTATTTTTAAGGGTACGGTTATGGAAAACATCCGTTACGGCCGTCCGAATGCCACCGATGAAGAATGCATTGCGGCAGCAAAGGCAATTTATGCAGACCGTTGTATTGATAAATTAAAGGATGGCTATCAGCATGTGCTGGATGAACGAGGGGAAGGGCTGTCTGCGGGAGAAAAGCAGTTAATCAGTTTTGCCAGAATTATTCTGAAAAATCCGTCGGTAATTATTTTGGATGAAGCAACCAGCTCTATTGATACGGAAACAGAAAATCTGATTAAGCAGGCACTGGATGTTATCATCAAAGAGAAGACAGCGTTTATTGTTGCGCATCGTCTTTCTACTATCCGCAATGCGGACAGAATTCTGTATATTTCCAACAAAGGCATTGCAGAACAGGGCACCCATGCGGAATTGATGGAGAAAAAAGGATTATATTATGCGTTAAATATATAATTTGTTGATTTTATGTAAATTTACTTTCGTTTTTGGCTAGGCAAAACATATTTTTTGTGGTATACTTAAAATAATACTTAAGCAAAGCTTACAGGGGGGATACTATGGCATTTAATATGTTAAAAGAGAAAAAGGAAAAGGCTCCAAAAGTAAAGAAGTTTAAAGCTCCAAAGGAGAAAAAAGAAAAAGAATTGAAGCTCCCTAAGGAGAAAAAAATAAAAGAGCCTAAAGTAAAGAAAGAAAAACTCCCTAAGGTAGAAAAACCGGTAAAAGAAAAAAAGACAGGTGAAACCGGACTGCCTAAGTTTAAGTTGCCTAAAATCAAGTTTCCAAAGGTTAAGTTGCCTGTTAGCAAGAGCGAAAAAATCAAAATACCGGTATTCCGTGCAGCAAAGAAAAAGCCGATTCAGGAAAATAAAAAGAGGGTTCTTACACTTTCCGTACGTCTGTTATTGCTGTGCCTTCTTCCGATGGCGTTGGCATGTTTGCTGATAACAGTATTAAGTGCCACCCGTTTACGTGCCGGTATCGAAGATGAAATCGAAAAATCCTTAAAAATTGTTACGGCAAGTGTAAATGAAACCTATACTACCCTTTATGAGGGTGACTATGTAGTAGATTTAACCGGAAGAGTTACCAAGGGCGGTGTACAGATTACCGCAGATAACCGTCTGATTGACAGTATTAAAGAAAAGACAGGCCTGGAAGTATCTTTCCTGTTTGGTAATTCCCGTACCATTACAACCGTTCGGAACCCAAACGGCGCAAGAGCAAACGGTATCGGTATTCCAAAGGATAATTACAGCAGAATAGAATCAGGAGAGGAATTTTTCGTAAGTGGTTATTCGGTTGCCGGAAATCTGTTTTACGCATATTATCAGCCGTTAGTCAACTCTGACGGAACTGTTGTGGGTGCAATCGAAGCGGCTGTAGAATCCTCCAGCGTAAACAAAACCATCAACTCACAGATTTGGGTTATTGTTGCATTTTCTGTTTTATTTGTAGCAATTGCTGCAGTGGCAGTGGTACTCTTATCTAAGAGTTTGGTTAATGGCTTAACTGCAATCAGAAAATTCTTACATAAGATTGCAAACGGTGATTTAGGTGTTCAGCCGGATGATGTATGGCAAAACCGTGACGACGAACTTGGTGACATCTACCGCATGGCAACCAGACTGCAAAATACATTACGTCAGATTGTTAATGAAATTAAGATGTCTGCGTCCAGATTGAATGATTCTGCTGACCAGTTAACCGATATGGCACAAAATACTAACTCTGTGGTAGAAGATGTTATTCAGGCGGTAGGTGAAATCTCCCAGGGTGCAAAGCAGCAGGCAGAGGACACCGCAGAAACCAACGACAGCATTATCCGTATGGGTAAGCAGATTGAAGCAATTGTAGAAGAAGTAGTAAACTTAAATAAAAATGCCGCTAAAATGGCAGAAGAGGAAGAAGAGTCCGAGCGTATCATCAATGAGTTGAATGCTTCCAATAACGAAACGAAGGAAGCAGTAATGCAGGTGGCAGATCAGATTACACTGATGAGCGATTCTATCCGCGATATTACAGCGGCCTTAGATATGATTCGTAACGTGGCAGATGAAACTACTCTGCTTGCATTAAATGCCAGTATTGAAGCGGCACGTGTTGGTGAAGCCGGCCGTGGCTTTGCGGTAGTAGCACAGCAGATTAACAAGCTGGCGGAACAGTCCAATTCTTCCATTGGTAAAATTGAAAAGGTAATTGAAGGTGTTGTATCTACCTCTGAAAAAATGGTTCTTATTATGGGTGATGTTAAGAACAAGATGGATCAGCAGCAGGAAAAACTGGACGAAACCATGTCTAAATCTGTAGCAGTTGCAGGAGAGGTAGAACATTCCAAGCAAAAGATTGAAAATATCCGCGGTAACGTAGATAACTTAAATGAATTCGGCAATACCATCGGAGGTGCAGTAAGTAATCTTGCGGCAGTTTCTTACGAAAATGCCGCTTCGGCAGATAGTACTAAGGATTCTGCAGACGCCATGAGTATCACTATGGGTGAATTACAGTCTGCTTCCGAAAAGTTAGTAGAGCTTTCTAAGGAATTGGAACAGTCCTTAGGTCTGTTTAAACTGTAAATGTATAAACTATATAGACAGGGCTTTAAGGAGCAGGAACAATGGTAGAATTACTGGCAAGGTATTTTGTAAAGGCTAAGGATACGGAATCTTTAGAAACACGGCAGGCGTACGGTGTGCTGTGCGGTTCTGTCGGTATTTTCTTCAATGTACTTTTGGCAATAGGAAAATTCGTAGCAGGTTTATTATCCGGGTCCATTGCTATCATGGCAGACGCGGCAAATAATTTATCGGATGCGGGTTCCTCATTGATTGTTTTGTTTGGATTTAAACTGGCAGGACAAAAGCCTGACCCGGACCATCCCTTTGGGCATGGACGTGTGGAATACATATCCGGGTTATTGGTGTCGGTACTTATTATTTATATGGCATTTGAGTTATTAAAATCTTCGGTAAATGCCATTATTCATCCGGGAGAAATCAGTTTTGAACCGGTTATTTTAGTTATTTTGCTGGTTTCCATTCTGGTGAAGTTTTATATGTTTTGTTACAACAGAAAATTTGGTAAGAGAATCCGCAGTGAAGCAATGTTAGCCACCTCTATGGATTCCTTAAGTGATATGGGTGCCACTACGGTGGTGCTCATTTCCATGCTGGTGTCCCATTATACCAGTATCCAGATTGATGGTATTTGTGGTGTGCTGGTAGCATTATTGATATTCTACGCAGGATTTAATTCTGCCAAGGAAACCATTAATCCGTTGCTGGGGCAACCACCGGAGCCGGAGTTTGTGCAGCGTATTGAAGAAATTGTGAATGAGGAAGAGGAAATCATTGGTATCCACGATTTGATTGTACATAATTACGGACCGGGCAGGGTAATGATTTCTCTTCATGCGGAAGTACCTGCGGATGGTGATATTTTAGCGTTGCATGATATGATTGACAATGTGGAGCACCGCTTAAAGAGTGAATTACACTGCGCAGCGGTAATTCATATGGATCCGGTCAGCACAAAAGATGAGCAGACGTTGGAACTGAAAAAAGTTGTTACCGGTATTGTGAAAGAGGTTGACGAGGTGTTATCCATTCACGATTTCCGGGTAGTAGCAGGACCAACCCATACCAATTTAATTTTTGACATGGTTGTTCCGTTTGATTTCCCGATATCCGATGTGGATTTGGCAGATCAGATACAAAATAAAATCTGGAAATATAATCCGGTTTATTTTGCCGTGATTGAGATTGATAAAGATTATACCAAAGTAAAAGAAAAGAAATGAGGAAAAAGACATGCCGCCAAGAATACCGATTGAAACATCGGCAAGACACATTCATATTACAAAAGAAGATTTTGAAGCACTGTTCGGTGAAGGACGGGAATTAACTTTCGTAAAGGAGTTAAGCCAGCCCGGTCAGTATGTGGCAGCAGAAAAACTGGCAGTAGTAGGTCCCCGGGGGGAATTTGAAAAGGTATCCATATTAGGTCCGTTCCGTAAAGAAACCCAGGTAGAGGTTTCCGTAACCGATACAAGAAAGCTTGGTATTCCGAGTGTCATCCGTCAATCCGGTGACATTGAAGGAACTCCGGGATGCATTTTACGGGCAGGAGATAAGGAAATCACTTTGGATAAGGGTGTTATTGTCGCAAAACGCCATATTCATATGCGTCCGGTGGATGCCTTGCAGTATAATGTCCGGGATAATGAAAATGTTTTTGTCATTACCAAAAGCTACGAAAGAAACTTAATTTATGCAGATGTGGTAGTCCGCGTCAGCCCGTCATTTAGGTTGGCAATGCATGTAGATACCGATGAAGCAAATGCGTTTGCCGGTGATGCAGACCCATACGGAGTTATTGTAAAAATTTTTGATACGGAAACCTATTCCGTAGATAAATGGATGGATGAGGTTTTACGCGGAATTAACCGAATATAGAATAGTTAGAAGCATCGCTTAGGCGGTGCTTCTTTTTTGTGAAAAAAGGTGCATATTGGAAACGCAATTGGGAAAAAGTAACGGCAGGAGGAGAAAAATGAAGCGTTTTTTATGTGTACTTACGGTAGCACTTTTATTAGTAGCTTTAATTTCGGTTCCAAACTATTGGACGGTATTTCAAAGTGATAAGAGCCAATATAAAACGGACACTTTTTATTATGTAATCAAAGAAGAATATGAGGAAGACCGGAAGGGACAAAGAGTATACTGCCCGGAATTTACGGACATACAGGACGGGGATATTTTGGTGACAGATTCCACGTATTGTCTTTGCTTTAGGCATGGTCATGCGGCCATTGTAACAGATGCAGAAAAAGGAATTACACTGGAGGCATTTGGAATCGGTACGGAGTCGGAATATTCGGAACTGCGTGAATGGCAAAGGTATCCTCATGTATTGGTTTTAAGATTGAAGGCTCCGGAAAAAATCAGAAGGGCAGTGGCGGAGTACGCAAAAAAGCATCTGGTAAATATTTCGTATATGCTAAGTCCGGGTGTGATAGACGATAAGGACATGGATGGAGAATATTGGGGAACTCAGTGTGCGCATTTGGTATGGGCAGCTTTTCGGGCCTGCGGATATGATATTGACGGAAACGGAGGATGGCTGGTGCTGCCGGAGGATTTTACAAAATCTGAGATATTGTTTACGGTTCCGCAGGAATAAAACGGGTGAAAGGAAGAAATACTAGGCAAAAAGAAATGTTCGGAAAGTGAGGAAGATATTTATGCTTGGTATGTTATTGTCTATTTTGTCCGGTGCGTTAATGAGCATACAAGGAGTATTCAACACAGGAGTGACAAAACAGAGCAGTATTTGGGTGGCATCCGGCTTTGTACAATTTTCAGCACTGCTGGTGTGTGTTGCGGCCTGGTTTATTACCGGGCGTCAGGGAACGGTAGCTTCCCTGTTTGCGATTGATAATAAATATATGCTATTAGGCGGTGCTATGGGTGCTTTTATTACTTACACCGTGATTAAAGGTGTAGAAATGTTGGGACCGGCCAAGGCAAATATGTTTATCATTGTTACCCAGCTTCTGGTGGCATATCTGATTGAACTGTTCGGACTGTTTGGAACACAGAAAGCATCCTTCGATATGAGTAAACTAATAGGTGTTCTTCTATTAATAGCCGGAATAATTGTATTTAAGTGGAAATAGAAAAGTAATTCTTGCACTTAAGAGTGTTTTTGGGTACAATGAAACTGAGCGGCCGGAAATGAGTGACTCCTAAATTAAAGGAGGAACGAATTGAATCGGAAAACAAAAAAATATGTTAAAACAGCACTAATTCTCGTGTTCTTTTTGGGGGCCGGGGTGTGGTATTTTTTCTTCGGTAAAAGTGTTTTAGAAAAACAAAAAAGTGACACAGAACTGACCAGTATTTTGGATACTGTTGTGGCAGAACCAACAATAAGCGAAGTTTCTGAAAAAGAAAAGACGGAAGAAGCAGTGGTTTATGTATGTGGCGCAGTAAATGTTCCGGGAATATATACCCTGCCTAAAAACAGCCGGTTGTATGAAGCAATTACTGCGGCGGGCGGTTTTTCTCCGGAAGCAGATCCTGCATATCATAATTTAGCCCGAAGCATTACGGATGGTGAGCGGATTTATATCTTAAGTGCGTCAGAAACGAAAGAGCTTTCTGCAGAACTTAGGGCATCCGGCGAGGAAGGTGCTGAGCAGGCGTCTAACACCAATGGAATACTCAATTTAAACACTGCAACTGCAGCACAATTAATGGAACTTCCGGGAATCGGCGAAGCCAAGGCAGCAGCAATTTTAGCATATCGGGCAAAAATAGGACAATTTACCGATATTGAAGAAATCAAAAATGTCAGTGGAATCGGTGATGCAATGTTTGAAAAAATCAAAGACAAAATTACTGTGAAATAGGGACGAGGAAAGGAGCGTATAACAGTATGGCAAAAAAAATACTTGTAGTAGATGATGAGAAACTAATCGTAAAGGGAATACGATTCAGTCTGGAACAGGAAGGAATGCAGGTGGATTGTGCCTATGACGGTCAGGAAGCATTGGATATGATTAAAGAGAATACATACGATGTTATTCTGTTAGACGTAATGCTCCCAAAACTCACCGGATATGAGGTATGTCAGCTGGTGAGAGAATTCTCTGATGTACCGATTATTATGGTAACTGCCAAGGATGATGACATGGATAAGATTCTTGGCTTGGAATACGGTGCGGACGATTATATTACCAAACCGTTTAATATTCTGGAAGTAAAGGCGCGTATTAAAGCAATTATGCGACGCAGCAGCAGAAAAGAGGATGAGGCAAAAGAAGCTACGTACGGAGACCTCACCATCGATTGCAGCAGCCGCCGTGTATACATTGAAGGTCAGGAAGTAAATTTAACAGCAAAAGAATTTGACGTATTGGAACTTTTGGTATTTCACCCAAACAAAGTATATGACAGAGATTCTTTATTAGATATTGTATGGGGAAAGGACTATCCGGGAGATGCAAGAACAGTGGATGTACATATCCGTCGTCTGCGTGAAAAGATAGAAAAGAATCCAAGTGAACCAATGTATGTACATACGAAATGGGGAGTGGGGTATTACTTTGAACATTAAGAGGCGTTCGGGAAAAGCGAACAGTCTCCATGTACAGGTAATCATTGCTCTTGTATTGGCGTGTATTATTCCGCTGGCAGTGGTTGCGGTATTGTTTGTCAACAGTTACCGGGAACAGACAAAACAGGAGCGGTTGAATAAAGTACAGGAATTGTGCGCGGATTTTGCCAATAGAATACAGAACACAGGATATCTGACTAATGCTGCCCAGAATGAGCTTTCTTCAGCTATGGATACAGCCTCCCAAATATTTGATGGACGTATTATGGTAGTTAATTCTGAGCTTCAAATTGTGAAGGATACATTTAACAGAGAAGAGGGAAGAACCATGATTTCTGAGGAAGTGGTGCAGTCTCTTTTGGGAAAAACGTTATCCTATCAATATTTTTATGAAGATACTACTGAAATTATCTATCAGATACGGGATTCTCTGGGAAAAGCAGTACTGGGAAGTGTCATTTTTACTTACGAAAATCCGAAGCAGGTAGGTCTGGCAGATGATATCAGCCGGAATTCCCTATTGCTAACCTCATTTTTGGTAGGTCTTGCATTGTGTGCCATCTTAATTGCGGCAGCAAAAATGGCATTCCCGTTTAAGAAACTGGCATTTTCTCTCCGACAGTTGGCAGAAGGTGATTTGGGAGAAAAGTTGGAAGTGTCGGGAAGCTATGAAGTTGAGGAAATTGTAGATTCCGTAAACTATATGTTAGATGACATGCGTAATACAGAACAGCGTCGTCAGGAATTTGTATCCAACGTATCTCATGAACTAAAAACACCGCTTACCTCTATGAAGGTATTGGCTGAATCTTTGGTAGGACAGCAAGGAGTTCCGGAAGAGTTGTATCAGGAGTTTCTGCATGACATAAACAGTGAGATAGACAGGGAAAATGAGATTATTACCGACTTGCTGAATATTGTCAGACTGGACCGGAAAGAAGGGGACATGCAGATTGCCCAGGTAAGCATTAATGAACTTTTGGAAATTATTATGCGCCGTCTGCGTCCTATTGCCAAAGAACGTAATGTGGAAATGGTATTTGAAAGTTTCCGTAATGTATTGGCAGAAGTAGATGAGGTGAAAATGTCACTGGTATTTACAAACCTGATTGAAAATGCCATTAAATATAATAAAGAAGGCGGTACGGTAAAAGTAACCTTGAATGCAGATCACCGATATTTTTATGTCCGTGTAGAAGACACCGGCATCGGAATACCGGAAGAAGCGAAAAAATATATTTTTGACCGTTTTTACAGGGTAGATAAGGCAAGATCCAGAGCAACCGGTGGTACCGGTCTAGGACTTGCGATTACAAAGAGTGCAGTAATGATGCACAAAGGAAATATTAAGGTTTCAGGAAAAGAAGGAGAAGGTTCGGTATTTGTTGTTCGCATTCCGCTGAACTTTATACCGTGACAGAAATATTAATGCATAGAAACAGGAAGAAAAATAAGATAGGACTTGGATGGGGCAGAATATGTTTGCTCCCTCTTTTGATGCTTGTTTTTCTTTTGACTGCATGTTCGGAAAAAGAAACTTCGATAAGAGAAGTTTTTGTTGTAGAATTACCGGAAGGCTCCACAAAATTGTATTATCTGAATGAAGAACGGACGAAGGTTATCAGTGAAAACTATGACCTTTCCAGAGGAACAGTGGAGGAACAGGTATCAGAGCTGTTAACGGAGCTGGAAGCAGTTCTTTGGACGGAAGAAGAAAAATCGTTGATTTCCGGAAATAATCCGATTTATGAATATAAGATTGATAAGGCCGGTTTATTATCCCTTCGTTTTTCTTCGGATTATAATGCATCTCCAAGTATTACAGAGGTGCTTCGGCGTGCATCGATAGTAAAGACTTTGTGCCAGCTGGACAAGGTCACTGCAGTGGAATTTTTTATCGGGACTCAGCCGTTGCTTACATCTGCCGGAAAACCGGTAGGTATACTGACTTCGGAGGATTTCATTGACAGCACCGGAGAAAATACGGAGTTTTATCAGGAAGCAAAAATTTCTGTATATTTTGCAAACTCTGAAGGAGATGCGTTGCTGGAATCCAATTTGAAAGTCACCTATGATGGTATGATGTCTACAGAACGATTGATTTTACAACAGTTGATGGACGGACCGGTTCGAGAGGACAGGCAACCGGTAATTCCGGAAGGAACGGTGCTGAATAAGGTTACAATCCGCGACGGTATCTGTTATGTGGATTTTAACGAAAAATTTATGGAAAAACGGCAGGGAATCTCGGAAGAAGTGGCAATATACTCGGTGGTGAATTCCCTGACAGAACTTTCTAACGTATACCGTGTGCAGTTTTTAATCAACGGATCGATAAAGAAAAATTATTATAATCTGGACTTTTCTTCTACCTTTGAACGAAACTTAGAAATCGTTGAAGGAGAACAATAATTTTGAAAAGACCAATGGGTTTATTAGCAGTTTCCTGGCTTGCCGGAATAATTTTGGCAAGCCGGAAACCGGATTTTGAAGCAATTATTATTTTATTTCTATATTTTATTCTGATTATTATCGGACTCTTAATTTTAAAAAAGTATCCCCGTATTTTAAATTCCCATATGCAAACAGAATGGTATCCCCAGTTTACCTTATTACTTTTTTTAATTCCGTGCCTGTTTATTTCCGGGTTTTGGCGTATGAACGATTATGCGGATGATCGGAGATTGTGGGAGCAACCTTGGCAACTTCTTATGGAGGAGGGCGAAAGCTATGTTACCGTGGAAGGTGTTGTGACAGCAAAAAAGGCGGAAGAAAGTATACTGCTGGAGCTTACGGATTGTGAAATTATCGGATATTACGGCCAAGAAAATCAATCAGCAGGGGACTGCCGTGTCCGGGTAGAGGAAGAAGGAAAGGAGTGGCTGCCGGAAACCATGATAGGAAATAGAATACGGGTATTTGGTAAGTTTTCTATCTTTCAACCGGCTGGAAATCCGGGGCAGTTTGATGCTTATGACAATTATTCGAAAAAGGGCTTATTTGCTGATGTTTCTGCGCTGCGGATTACTATTTTGGAAAACACCAAGGACAGAGAAAGATATAGTCTGTTTATAATAAAGCAGCGGTTACGGCAGAGCATCGCTTCTTTATATCCGGAAGAAAAAGCGGGGGTACTGACTGCCATGTTGCTAGGCGACAAGGATTTACTTCCGGAAGAGATAGAAATTTTGTACCGGCAAAACGGTATATCGCATATTCTTGCTATATCGGGTTTGCATATCTCAATGCTTTGCATGGGATTATTTCGTTTTCTACGCAAACTAACGGTCCCTCTGCGGCTATCCGCAGCAATATCTGTTCTGTTTTTACTGTTCTACGTGGTTTTTACCGGAGCAAGTACTTCATCGGTCAGAGCAGCTGTTATGAGTCTGGTTACATTTGGTGCTTTGTTACTGCGCAGAAGCTATGATTTATTTTCCTCCCTTTCCTTTGCGGCTATTATAGTTACGGCAGTGTGGCCGGCAGAAATAACCTCAGCCGGATTTTTGCTTTCTTTTGGTGCGGTGTTTGGAGTGGCATTGGCACAGGAAACGGAGTATGTGGTGCTTAAATCGCATGAAGGAAAAAGGCCATGGTGGTGCGTTATGTTGTACGGAGGTATGATTCAAGTTATTACCCTGCCGGTAGCTTTATGGTTTTTCTATGAGCTGGCACCGTATGGAATATTATTAAATTTGCTGGTAATCCCTTTAGTATCATTAATTATCGGAGGTGGCTTATTATCAGCAGTGCTGGGGATTTGGTGGGGAATACCGGCAAGACTTCCGGTGGGAGGCACCTACCTTTTATTGGAATTTTATGAGTGGTTATGTAAAATTACACAGAAATTACCGTTTTCCGTTGTGCTTTTAGGGCGTCCGGCAGTATGGCAAGTGTTGGTGTACTACAGTTTGCTGTTAATAGCATTTATTATGTTTTTTCATAATGCGAAAAACGTAGCGAAACAGGAGAAAATATTATTTGCCGGATTGATTATGGCTGTGGGAATTTTATTTCTTCCGGCAGGGCGGAATACGGAGATTTTATTCCTGGATGTTTCCCAGGGAGACAGTGCGCTGATTACTACGACAGAAGGAAAAGTAATATTGTCTGATTGTGGCAGTAGTGATGTCTCAAAAATTGGACAATACCGGGTTTCTCCGGTGCTGAAGCAAAAAGGAATTATGTTAGTGGATACGGCAGTGGTATCGCATTTGGACAGTGACCATACCAGTGGTATTAAAGAAATTTTGGAGGCGATGCCGATATATGAGGATAACATATCATATCTGGCAGAATATGAAGGAGCGGTGGGAATAAAAGAACTGGTACTTCCCAAAGTAGTGGATAAATCAGAAGCGTATACGGAACTTGAGAACTTAGCATTTGTTAAGCAGGTGCCGGTGCGTTATTTACAGGCCGGAGAAACATTATACCAGGAAGAAGAACTGCTGATAGAGTGTGTTTATCCCAGAGAAGCAAAAGAGTCTGAAAACGATACTTCCCTTGTATTTTTATTGCAGACACCGAAGCTTCTTGTTTGGCTGATGGGAGATGCGGGAATTGCACCGGAAGCAGATATTATGTCCCGTCTGGCAGCAGTAAATATGGATACTTTAAGCAAAGGGAAAACCGTGTTACTTAAAGCAGGCCATCATGGATCTAAAACGTCTTCCGGTACAGAGTTTCTTAATTTTGTAAAGCCGGATATAGCAGTAATTTCCTGTGGGTACCACAACTCCTACGGACATCCCCACAAAGAGGTGGTGGAGCGGTTCCTTGCAAGTGGTGCAGAAGTGTTGCGGACCGATTTGCAGGGAGCAATTGTTGTGGAATATAGCTTCTTTGGTGAGTTAAGGGTGTACGGCTGGCGAAAAAGGGTTAGGGAGTAGTGTACTTTTTTACAAAAATGTGGTATGCTTTACTTGTTTGTATTATTTTTGTATTGTTCTTTTTCGAAAATTTTGAGTGAGAAAGGGACTGTTTTGTCAAGGAGCTATCCATGAAAACTATAAAGGAAGACATTAAAAATAGAGAGTTTAAGAGGGTATACCTTTTATACGGCACCGAAGAATATTTAAAACGCCTCTATAAAAACAAACTGAAAGAGGCGGTATTACAGGATTCTGATGCCATGAATATGGCAGAGTATGCCGGCAAAGGCATTGATGAAAAAGAGGTAAGAGAGTTTGCGGATACATTGCCTTTTTTTGCGGACTATCATTTACTGATTTTGGAGAATACCGGCTGGTTTAAGAACTCTACAGACTTTGCGGACTATGTACCGGAGCTTCCGGACACGGCAGTGCTTGTGTTTGTGGAAACCGAGGTAGATAAGCGGAGCCGTATGTATAAGGCGGTCAAGGAGCATGGCTATGTTTGTGAGATGAACGGTATGACCGAACAGGAACTGAAAATGTGGGTAGCTTCCCTGCTGAAGCGGGAAGAGCGTAAAATTACGGAATCCACCATCGAATTCCTTTTGGAGCAGGTGGGCACCGATATGGCAAAGCTTCAGAATGAGCTGGAAAAGCTGGTGTGTTATACCATGGGCAGAGATGTGGTTACTGCAGAAGACATCAGACAGGTGTGCTCCGAGCAGATTACGGGTAAAATATTTGTTATGGTAGAAGCCATGGCACAGGGGCGCAAAAAGCAGGCGTTGGAACTGTATTACGACCTGATTGCTCTGCAGGAAAAACCGATGGGTATCCTGTATATGATTCAGCGCCAATTTCACTATTTGCTGATTGTGAAAGAAATGAAAAAGAACCGGGCAGACAAGGGAAGTATCGCATCTGCTCTCGGGGTGCCTCCGTTTGCAGTGCAGAAATATATGGCTCAGGCAGACCGTTTCCAAATGGAGGATTTAAAGAAGTTGGTAAATTACAGCCTCACTCTGGAGGAAGATGTAAAGTCCGGCCGCTTAAAAGAACAACTGGCAGTAGAATTATTGCTCGGATAAATTATTGAAACTTTTTCCTGCGGGTTTGCGTCTAATGGGTAAAGGCGAAATATATCGCAGAAGGAAAGGATGATTTGATAATGAAGAAAAGATTTTTATGCATGATATTATGTGGATGTATGCTTGCCGGGATGGCAGGGTGTACCGGTGAAACCGCATCGGATGGCGGTCAGGTAACAAACATTCCGGTAGAAGATTTGGCGGACGGCGACTTGACGGTAGAAACACCGGAAGGAATGTCTGCTGAAACCGTAGACCTTATGGACGGTATCGAGCTGATGTCCACGGAATGGAGCGACAATTTTCCGGACCATCCGATTACCAAGTTTGGTGTACCACTGCTTCAGAATACGTTAAAACAGGCGAAGAAGGGTGAAAATATTTTGATTTCCCCAATGTCAGCCTGGACAGTACTTTGCATGGTAGAAGCCGGAGCAAACGGTGAAACTAAGCAGCAGATGCAGGAGGCTTTGGCAGTTACCGAAGGTGATTATCTGACCTATGCAAAGAAGTTTACTTTCCTGCTTCCGGAAAATGACAATTGCAAGGTGCACATGGCAAACGGTATTTGGTACAAGAACGTACCAAGTCTTCATGTGAACGATTACTTTTTGCAGTACAACAAAACCTTTTTTGATGCAGCAGCTTATAAGGCTCCTTTTGATGACAGTACTCTGAAAAATATCAATAACTGGGTATCGGAAAACACCGAGGGTATGATTCCTGAAATCCTAAAAGAAATCAAAAAAGAGGATGTTATCTATCTGGTAAATGCTTTAAGCTTTGATGCAAAATGGAGTACAATCTATAACGAGACACAGATTGCAAGGGACATTTTTACCACCGAAAACGGCGAAGAGAAGGTGGTAGCTGTAATGAATTGTAAGGAAAATGTTTATCTTAAGGATGAGAACACCACTGGATTTATGAAATATTACGGCGACAGACAGTACGCCTTTGTGGCGCTGTTACCGAAGGAAGGCATGACCATGGCAGAGTATGTGGAAAGCCTTACGGCGGAGAAGATACGTAATTTGTTCCAAAATAAAATGAGCACAACGGTTTCTACCATGCTGCCGAAATTCTCGGTGGATTATGAGTTTCATATGAATGATATTTTGATGCAGATGGGCATGACGGAGGCTTTTTCTGACAGCGATGCGGATTTTACCAAGATGGCAACCTCTGATGTAGGTAACATTTATATCAGCAGTGTAGACCAAAAGTGCTTTCTTGCGGTGGATGAGTATGGCACGAAGGCCGGAGCGGCAACAGCAGTGGCTATGGCAAATAAATCCATGGCGCTGGAACGTTCGAAGGAAGTTTTCTTAAACCGTCCGTTTGTATATCTGATTGTGGAATGTGATAATTTTGAGCCGCTGTTTATGGGCACAATAATGAATGTGGAGGAAGCAAAATGACCCAGTGTGAAGAGTGCCAGTACTACGCTTATGATGAGGACTACGAGGCATATATGTGCGAAATGAATATGGATGAGGACGAGTACGCAAGACTTGTGTCCGGCCATCGTCAATCCTGTCCGTACTATAAGAGAGGAGATGAATACTTCATTGTCAGAAAACAGATGTAAGTTTGGAATTACTTCTTTTGCACTGCATATCCTTGCCATGGCTTTTATGCTTTGTGACCATTTGTGGGCAACTGTTATTCCGTGGAATGCAGAATGGATGACCTGTCTTGGTCGTCTTGCCTTTCCTATTTTTGCATTTATGACGGTGGAGGGCTTCTTCTATACCAAAAACCTAAAACGCTATGCAGGAAGACTGTTGCTGTTTGCCCTGATTTCTGAGATACCGTTTAACCTGATGATGTGCGGAAGGGTGTTTTTTCCGCTCCATCAGAATGTGCTATGGTGCTTTCTTTTGTGTATTGGCTTAATGAGTCTTAACGAAAAAGCAAAAGACACCGGCAAATGGTGGATTCGGGGACTTACGGCCATTGGTACTGTTTTGCTCGGAACCGTGGTGGGCATGCTCTCTTTCATGGATTACATGCACTACGGTGTATGGATGGTGCTGACCTTTTATTTTCTTCGCGGCACGAAGTGGTGGAATTATGCGGGCCAGCTGCTGTTGATGATTCTGATAAACAAAGAAGTGGGAGGCATGGTCTATCAGTGGGAGCTGTTTGGATACATGTTTGAGGTACGACAGCAGTACTTCGCTGTACTTGCCTTGGTGCCAATCTGGCTGTATAACGGCAAGCAGGGCTATCACAGCAAGTGGTTCCAGTATTTTTGCTATGCCTTCTATCCGGCACACATTTTGATTTTGTGGCTGATTATGAGGTTTTTCTAATAAGAGTTAGCAGAAACAAAATTCCATGCTTGAATGTTATAGAAAATTGTGTTAAAATGTTTAAGTTGTTTCATACAATTTAACATTTGGAGACGTATCGAAGAGGCCGTAACGAGACTGACTCGAAATCAGTTTGTCCGAAAGGGCACGAGGGTTCGAATCCCTCCGTCTCCGTTCCCCGCAAGGGGCTTATTTATAAGCATTACAAAGTATATCAGATTTCAATCCAAAGTTTATCCAAAGTTTTTTGTGATTTGAAGGTGGATGCAGGATGGGAATTGCTTAATAGACAGAAAATTGGACAGTGAGAATGTGAAGAGGAGCATTGCCGGAGGGTGGTGCTTCTTTTTATTGTGGTGACATTGTTAATTTGAAATTGTACTTGAAAAAAATAGTCGAGCGTTATATAATTGAATTGTCTATAGGAGTTGACCTATTAGATAACCAGTATCTTATGCAGATGTGGAATGAAACGTGAATATGAAAACTGTAGGGAATGTTATTCCCTTTTATTGGTGTATTCTGTTGTTCTGCATTTGCAAATAACAGATTTTTTTTATTATAAGGAGATGTGGATTATGGCACAGATGAAACTCAAGGCAAAAGAATTTAAGAAAATGTTGGACCCAAACAATCCAATGAGTGAGCGGATGAAATATGTATGCTATGTTCAAGCAAACAGTATACCGCAGAATATGGATGAGTGGATGGGAACGAATCCGAGAGAACAAAAAATGACAACGAATGTTGCTATGAAAATTCAGGAAAGCTTGGCGGAAAATAATAATTTTCATGAGTTAAACAGAGGAATTCTTCTGTCTGCAAAAAGGGTAAAATGGGAAAATTCAACAGAGGAGTTACTGATTGAATTTGAAGACCCTAATATTCATGGAAATATTGATGGTGGACATACATTGAGGGCTATTTTAAAGGCAAAGAATGACAATACATTATCTAGTAAAAGATATGTATTTATGGAAATAATCGTAGGCTTGGAAAGTCCGGTCGAACTTGCGGCTGCCAGAAATACGTCTGTTCAAGTTGATCTAAAATCAATTGCGGAATTGGAAAATAGCTTTGCAACTATAAAAAAAGCGTTTGAACCTTTAACTTTTTCGAATAGAATTCAATATAAAATGAATGAGCATTATAATGACGATAACATAACAGAAATTGATGTAAGAGAATTGATTGCTATTATGTTGATGTTTAGTCAGGAAATTTATCCATATAAAAATGCTCAAGGAACTTTATCTGAAGTACAACCGATTCAGTGTTATTCGGGTAAAGAGGCTAGTTTGAGAAAATTTCTTAAATGTAATTGCACTGATCCAGAGCAGCAAAAAAATAAACGGGAATTAATGATAAGGAATTTAAGCCCGATTGTGCCGGATATATTTGCATTGTGGGAAGAAATTGAAACATCTTTTGCAAATATGGCAAAGAAAGCAGGAAAAAGATACGGCTCAAGAAAATATTCGAAAGCAGATGGCGATAAAGTTGTTGGAAAGTCTTTCTTTTACGAAACAGATTTGAAACATATTGTTCCAAAAGGTTTAATGTATCCATTGATGGGTGCGTTTAGGGCATTGGTTCAAGTCGATAATAATACTGGCTGTTATTACTGGAAAAAGAATCCATTGGAAGTTTGGCAGGTTTTGGGAACAAAGTTAGTGACAATTCTCTTGGATGAAAAAGCTGAAACACCGGATTCGTTGGCTAAGAATACGAATTTGTGGAGTAATTTATTTAAAGAAGTATACATTTTTGCGTATTTATAAAAATTGCATAACAAGAACAAAAAAGGAGTACTGCCTTAGTGCTGGTACTTTTCCGGGGCTGTCGCACTAAGTAATTAGTGCCAGCTCCTTTTTCGTGCAGAAAAAACTGCCGGTCTCGAAAAAAACTGGAAGTTGGTGTAAAATATATGTATGCAAATACATACCGGTTAAGAAAAGAAAAAATCTTTGTTCGCAAAGAAAATATCGATTTATCAACAATGATGTGGTATACTATATAGGAGTCCAAAATATGAATAAGGACACACGTGGTTTTCTGCAAAGGTTAAAGTAAGTTATACTGTCTTGTGATAATAAGGAGAAAGAAGATGGCTAAAGTTATTAGTTATAACAAACTATGGAAATTACTAATAGACCGAGGATTAAAACGTACGGATTTGAAAGAACTCTGCAAAATTAGTTCGGCATCCATTGCGAAACTTGGAAAAAATGAAAATCTGACAACAGGGGTTTTACAAAAGATATGTACAGGTTTGCAATGTGATGTTTCTGATATTATGGAAATGATTGATGATGGAAATATCAATAAGAAAACTGAGATGACAGGTGTCCTTTAAAAAGGACAGCAGATAGGCTGGATTGTTATAAAATAAATATGTAGCTAAAAAGATAACTAGATAGTGTGGTTAAAAAATATATTAATGTGAAAAAATATAGGAGGAGGGCTATTATGGGACTTTGTATTCAAGATCCTTCATATAAAGAGTCTGCGTATCTTCATGAGGCACTTATATCTTCGTGCGTGAATGGTGTTTTAGGTGGTGGAGCATATGCTTTTGCGTCAAAAGATGGAATTGAGTTGCTAATAGAAGATGATAATTTCAAGCAATTTTTGAAAAACGGAATATTTACATTGGTAGTAGGAATGGATGCTATAACCAATATATATTCCATTGATGCTTTGAAAAAATTACAGGAGAAGTATGCAGGACATCTTATAGTAAAGGCGTATATACATAACAGTAAAGGTTCAACATTTCATCCAAAATATAGTTGGTTTTCCTATAAAAAAGGAGGGGCTTTGATTATAGGGTCAGGTAATTTGACACAGAAGGGCTTGAGACAGAATAGAGAAGCATATAGCATTGAGAAATATGAAGATGAAAGTTTTAATGAGGTGATTTCTGAATGGAATAACTGGTTAAATCATAGCAAGATGTTTCTGTTCGACATTAACGATGATATTGTTCATGAATATGCAATCCAAAATACTCGTAAGATGAGTGCAATGATTAAGATTCAAAAAGAATATGGTAGGCAGACTGATGTAGAAAGATTATTTAAATATGCAGAGTTATTAGGATTACAGGCAAAAAATAAAAATGCTTCTGTTCAAAAAGAAAAAGCCACAAAAGAACTTGTAGTAACAGATATCCAAACACATGCTCAGTCCAATTTCTATGGTGAAGATGTGGATATTGATATGTCGTATTGGACCGTATATCTTAATAGTGAAGTACTTGTTGCAGAAATTCCGAGAAGTGGTAGTCGGTGGCAACAAGTTAATTTTGATAAGAAGACTTTTGAAGAATTTTTTGGAGCCACATGCGGTGAAAATGGTGCATATCGCATTTTGTTTAGAAATATGACAGAAGATGGAATCTTGCAGGATGTGGAAGTAAGGCCTAGCGTTTCTGTTTCAAGTCAAAATTATAGATTTGAGTTAGATGCGGCAAAGGGACGAGCATACCCGGCAGGAAAAGATAGGCCAGTGGGTGTTTTTGTTAAAGTATCCCCTAGAGATTTCATATACCAGTTAGTTATGCCTGGAGAGCCAGCATATCAGTCATGTATCGAAGTTCTTGACAGTAAAGAAGCTTATTCAAATAGAATGAGACGGATTCGATACCAATGTCGGGAAATTTTTGAAAATACTCCCCTATTATCAATATGGAAAAGATTGGATGTAGAAGAAGATGAATAATGAAGATTCCGCAATTGTTAGACCTATACATTATTTGGGAAGTAAACTTAGAATGCTTGATACCGTAAGAAATGCTATTGATATAGTTGATCCAACAGGTGGTACAATTTGTGATTTGTTTTCTGGATCGGGTACCGTATCGAAATATTTTGTGAATTATAGAAATGTCATTTCTTCGGATATACAAGTATATTCAAGTGTCCTCTGTGAAGCCGAAATGAGTGGCTTATCAGAAACCTTTGATGTTGATGGTTTTGTTGATGAAATGTTTAGTGGAAAGCATTATAAGAAACTTAGAAATGTTTTTGATGATCTTTTGACATATGAAGGAGAATGTGTCAATGATGCGAAGAAGGGTAACATTAATAATTTATTCGAAATTATTGAAAGCGGGTCTATATATATTTTCGAAAAGGGAGAATGTGTCGACAGATCTAAAAAATTGGAATCTCATCTTGAACTGTTGGGCAAACGTATTACAGAAAATAGTTTAGAAGAAGATGCAGATATAATGATAACAAGATATTATGGTGGACTGTATTTTTCTTATGAGCAGGCTGTACGGCTGGATTGTATAGCGCACTATGTATTTTTAAACGGTGGCATTAAAAAAACTAAAATGTTGGCTGCATTGCTTAGCACAACAAGCGAGATTGTAAATACAGTTGGGAAACAATTTGCACAGCCACTAAAAGTGCGGAATGCAAAAGGCGAATACAAGCAATCATTATTAAAAAAGATTATTGATGATAGATCATTAGATGTAATCTTTATATATAAAAAATGGTTGAAACATTATATGAGTATAAAGAAACCTTTGTATGATTTTGACATTATTTGTGATGACTATGTAAATGTGCTCAAAGCCTTAAAAAGCAGAAATGTGAAGGTTGTGTATGCAGATCCACCATATACAAGATATCATTATAGCCGATACTATCATGTGCTTGAGACGATGTGCCTAAGAGACAATCCAGAGGTTACAACTACTTTCCCGAATGGAACTGGCGGAATTAGTAGGGCAATATATCGAGAAGGAAGGCATCAATCCCCTTTTTGTATAAAGAGTAAAGCAGAGGGGGCATTTGAAAAACTTTTTGAAGGAATTAGAGACCTTGATATTCCTTTAGTTTTGTCATATTCACCATTTGATTCATCACAAGCGGTTACACCAAGACTGCAAACGATAGATCAGTTGGTAAGAAAGGCTGAATTGTATTTTTCAGAGGTAACAACTATGTCACCGGGAGAGTTTACGCATAGTAAGCTGAATTCTACGGATAAGAATTTTGATGCGAATCATGAAGCGGAATTACTTATATTATGCAAGAATTGAGGAGAACAATGACGAAAAAAGAATTATTAGCGAATGAGAGCTTGCATGATAACTTCATTGTGCAAGGAGATAATATTAAGGTTCTGAATGAATTGGTCAAAAAATATGCCGGAACGGTAGATTGTATTTATATAGATCCGCCTTACAATAATGGTGAATCGTATAATTTTTACTCCGATAAAATATCGCATGATGATTGGATAGAATATATGAAAAAGGTGATTTCTCTTTTAAAAGATATGTTAAAAGAGAATGGAAGTCTATGGATTTCAATTGATGATGGGGAAATGCATTATTTAAAAGTCTTATGTGACGAAGTCTTTGGAAGAGACAAGTTTATTACAACGATAATTTGGCAGCAGAGAAATACACGGGAAAATAGAAAAATATTCTCTAATAATCATGAATATGTTTTGGTATATTCTCCAAACCCAATTAAGTTTAAGAAAAAGAGGAATCTGTTACCGGTTACAGATGAAATTTTAAAAAGATATTCGAATCCGGACAATGATCCAAGAGGACCTTGGCAGTCAGTAACAGCGAATGTGCAGGCAGGACATGCGGTACCTTCACAATTTTATGAAATAATAGCTCCAAACGGAAAAAAACATAATCCACCACAAGGAAGATGTTGGGTATATAATAAACAGCGTATGGAGAGGGAGATTGAAGAAGGAAATATTTGGTTCGGAAGCGATGGGAATGGCGTGCCTAGAATTAAAAAATTCATATCTGAATCTTCTGCTATAGGCGTAGTTCCAGAAACTCTATGGTTATCGGATTATGCAGGAACAAATAAGGATGCTAAGAATCATCTTCAGAAACTGAAGGTATACAACAAGGATTTATTTGAAACACCGAAACCTGAACGTCTGATTATGAGGATATTTGAAATTGCAACAAATGAAGGGGATTTTGTGTTGGATTGTTTTCTGGGTTCAGGAACTACGGCTGCAGTGGCTCATAAAATGGGTAGAAGATACCTTGGTGTTGAAAGCAATCCAGAAACCTGCAAATATATAAATGCAAGAATGGATAAAGTTGTTTCTGGTGAGAAAGGCGGAATTTCAAAAGACCTTCAATGGGAAGGTGGAGGAAGTTACACTTATATCAAATGGTAAGAGGAGAGGGGCAAAATGATAAGCAATGTCAAATTGGAAGATGCGATAAAGAAGTATAAGTTAGTGTTTAATGGTCGTTGGGAAGACGAAAAATTTAAATGGGAGGCGATTGAGAATTTCAGAAGAAAATGGGATATAAATGCTGAAAATTTTAGTCAAATGTTCTACGAAGCAACGGAAAATACATATGGTTTACTTGCATCTATGAATAACTTTCCAAGAAAAATGATTTATGAATATGCACTCCAAGAACCAGAAACTGTAAGAGAAATGTTTCTCAATCTATATGATGAATCACGGGATGTAGTTGAGAGAATAGTAAAGTTTCAAGAAGACGCTGACGAGTTGTGTACAAAGTTGTCTCCTGGAATGCAGCATTATCAGAGAACAATGGCAATAACTGTATATCTTTGGCTTAGATATCCTGATAAGTATACTGTATTTAAATATACAGTCTGTAAAGAAGTGAGTTCATATTTGGAAAGCATTTTTTTGCCAAAAAAAGGAGATACAGCACAGAACATTAAAGGGAATAGTGAACTCATTGATATCCTTGTAAAGTATATAGATAATGATGAGGAATTATTGACACTGTTTAATAATAGCCTTGATTCAAATTGCTACAAAGATCCTGCGCATAAAACTTTAGCATTTGATTTGAGTTTTTATATTTCTGAAAAATTAGGGAAAAAGCAAAAGGCTGATGAATGGGTTGCTGAAGATTATGATCCGGGAATAACAAAAGAGAAGTGGCTCGAATTATTGTCCGATGAAGAAATTTTTACAACCCAGAGTCTTGAGATTATGTATCGTTTGAAGGACTATGGTGGAACTGCAACTTGTAAACAGTTATCAGTGAAATATGGAGAAGCGCCAAATTATTACAATGTTGGATCATCAAGTTTAGGGAAAAGAGTCGCGGATAAAGTGAATTGTGATGTAAGAATAGATTCAGAGGGAAAACAACGCTGGTGGTCTGTGTTGTATCTTGGAAAAAAAGCTGATCCGAATGTAGCAGGTGTATTTGTATGGAAACTTAGAAAGGAACTTGCTGCTGCACTTGAGGAATATAATTTTTCGTCAGTTATGTTATATTCAGACGGGGAGAATAGTGGCCCGAATTACTGGTGGCTGAATGCAAATCCTAAAATATGGAGTTTTTCTGATATGCCAGTCGGCAATGTTCAGAGTTATACGCTTCTTAACGAAAATGGAAATAAGAGAAGAATATATCAGAATTTTTTGGATGCAAAGGCCGGAGATATGGTAATTGGCTATGAATCATATCCGGTTAAAAAAATAGTTGCGATAGCTAAAGTTAGTCAGGAAAATGACGGGAAGAATCTCTATTTTGAAAAAATAGAAGGTCTGACATCTGCAATAGAATATGCACGCCTAAAAGAAGCTCCTGAGTTAGAAAAAATGGAGTATTTCAATAATCCACAAGGCAGTTTGTTTAAACTCACGCGCGGTGAGTATGATTTTATTATGGATATTATCAGAGAAGAGAATCCTATTCCTGATAAAGATTATGACGCTTATGGCAAAGAAGATTTTTTAGAAGATGTGTACATGACAGAAGAAAAATATGATACATTGGTTGCTTTGCTTTCGAAAAAGCAAAATATTATTTTGCAAGGGGCACCGGGAGTTGGAAAAACATTTGCTGCCAAGAGACTTGCATATTCCATAATAGGATCTAAGGATGATAGCAGGGTTGAATTTGTGCAGTTTCATCAAAACTACTCGTATGAAGATTTTATCATGGGATATAAGCCGACTGGAGAAGGATTTGAGTTACAAAATGGCATATTCTATAAATTTTGCCAAAAAGCCGGTAACACACCTAACTTACCCTATTTCTTTATAATCGATGAAATAAACAGAGGCAATTTAAGTAAGATTTTCGGAGAATTGTTGATGCTGATTGAAAAGGAATATAGGGGAACGAAGGTGACGCTGGCATATAACGGATTAACATTCTCTGTTCCAAAGAATGTATATATAATTGGAATGATGAATACAGCAGATAGAAGCCTTGCGATGATTGACTATGCTTTGAGACGTAGATTTAGTTTTTGCTCTATGGAGCCAGGATTTACAGCGGAAGGATTCCAAAAATATATGCAAAAACTTGATAATGAGACCTTTGGAATGCTGATAGATAGGATAATTGATTTGAATGTTGAAATATCCAAGGATAGTTCGCTTGGAAGCGGATTCTGTATAGGTCATAGCTACTTTTGTAATCAAAAAGAATGTACAGATGAATGGATGCAATCGGTAGTTGAATATGACATTCTTCCTACACTTGAAGAATATTGGTTTGATGAACCGACAAAGGTGCAAAAATGGCATAATATCTTGCGCGGGGTGTTTAATGACTAATGACGGTAGATAAAGGGATTTTGATAAAAAATATATATTATATGTTGTCCTATGCTTTTCAGATATTGAGACAAGATAACTATGAGCAGATTTCTACCGAGACTTTTGATAATATTCAGGACATGTTTGCTGCAATTTTGGGTAAAGGTGTTTCAAAGCAGTTAAAGCAAGGACTATATAGAGAATACATAGAATGTGAAGATAATTTAAGTACTTTACGTGGAAAACTAAATTTGCAGAGAACCATAGGTAACAAAATTGCTCGGAATAACAAACTATATTGTGAGTTTGATGAGCTGTCTGAAAATAACCTGCTTAACGGAATATTGAAAACCACAATGTTAATCTTGTTAAGGCATCCAGAGGTGGGACAAGAGCGTAAACGATTATTAAAAAAGAATTTGCTTTTTTTCAGCGATATTGAAGAGATTCGGATTCAAGATATACATTGGAAAAACATTAGATTCAGAAGAGAAAATCAGGATTATAGAATGCTAATAAATGTATGTAATCTTGTGCTGGAAGGAATGATATTATCGACAGAAAAAGGGAATGTTAAATGGGCAACATTTATCGATGAACAAAGAATGAGTCGCTTATATGAAAAATTTATTTTGGAATACTATCGATATCATCATTCTGAATTAGCACCGAATGCGGACCAGATACCATGGATTTTAGACGATGGAATAGCCGATTTTCTTCCAGTTATGCAGACTGATATAACGTTACGTAATTCTGAGCGTATACTAATTATTGACGCTAAGTATTATGCAACGACGATGCAAACGCAATTTAATGTCAGTACAGTGCATTCAAATAATCTTTATCAGATTTTTACATACGTAAAAAATATGGATATGAATGATAATAGAGAAGTATTAGGAATGTTGCTGTATGCCAAAACGGAGGAGCGAATTCAGCCGGATCATACTTATATGATGAGTGGAAACAAGATTAGCGTGAAAACATTGGATTTAAATCAGGATTTTGAAAAGATTAGTGCTCAGCTGGATTCAATTGTAGATGTCAATTTTGGAAGAAAATAAAGAAAGTGGATAAAAGTGTGAAATTAGGAAAAGTCTTATTATCTAATTCGCTAATATGTGGTAGCTGCGCAGAGGCATCAGTAGCTTTATATTATAGCGTTATTGTATCAGAGAATTACTTGAATTTTATTTTATAGAAAGGAAGTGAAAAAATGTCTCCAAAAAACAACTACAATAACTCCCAAGAATCCCAGCAAACCGAATGGAAGTGGTCTTGGCAGGATGAATATTTAAAATGGTTATGTGGCTATGCTAATACAGAAGGCGGCACCTTATACATTGGTGTAAATGATGATGGTTACGTGGTAGGTATCGAGGATTCCAAAAGAATGTTAGAAAGCATCCCGAATAAAATTAGTGACAAGCTCGGAATCATAGCCAGTATAAATATCCACAGAGCAAGTGGTGCTGAAAACGTGCGTTACGGTGATGCTGTACCGGAAGATATTGCAAGCAAGCTGATTAATCAGTATGCCTGTGGAAGCATCAGTACCGAAACGCTGGACAGCGCAGATAGACGCTATAAATCCCTTGCAACTATTGAAAGGGAGAATAAGATTTGGGAAATGGCAGATGGTACAAGAGAGTATGTTTCTATTGAAATTATTAAGTATCCGTTTGCTGTTTCGTGCGAGGGAAAATATTATAAACGCTCCGGCTCCACATTGCATGAACTGAATGGATTCGAACTGCAAAACTTTTTATTAGAACGTGCCGGAAAGACATGGGATGCGGTTTCAATCCCGGAAGTAAAGGTAGAAGATTTAAGCAAAGAGGCACTGAATGCATTCCGAAAGAAAGCTGTAAAAAGTAACAGAATGACGGAAAGTGAAGTAAGTGTTTCCGATGAATTGTTGCTTAGAAATTTGAAACTGTTTGACGGTGAGTATTTAACCAGAGCTGCCATTTTGCTGTTCCATCCAACACCGGAATATTTTGTCACCGGTTCCTATATTAAAATCGGATACTTTTCACTGGTGGGAGCATTTGGTGAGGATGCGGAGCCGATAGAAGATTTGCAATATCAGGATGTTGTGGACGGACCGTTACTTTTACAAGTGGATAAGGCAATCGACCTGATATTTACCAAATATTTCAAAGCTCTGGTGGATTATGAGGGCATTCAGCGTACAGAAACCAATATGCTGACAAGAGGAATTGTTCGTGAACTGCTTCTTAATGCCATCAATCATAAAGATTATGCTACAGGTGTTCCAATTCAGGTATCAGTATATGAAGACAAAATAGAGATATTCAATATGGGTACTTGGCCGCAGCGTGTGCCGAAGGATGAAAGAGTATACGATAAACATGAATCCGTGCCAAACAATCCTAAAATTGCGGATGTTGCGTTCCGTTCCGGTGATGTGGAATCCTGGGGCAGAGGCTTTTTGAAGATTAAGGCAGAATGTAAGAGCATAAATGCACCTCTTCCGGTTATTGATGCAGAAAACGGTGGTGTTTCTATTCGGGCAGCAGGATGTGAAAAGTACATGTCAGTGCTGAGATATGGCCAGTATGGACAGGTGGGTGCCGATGGAGTTCGAAGAGAGAAAGAAGCAGGTAATGAGGAATTACAGCATTCGTCTGTTTCTATGGGATTAGGTGTAAAAGAATATGTACGACTGATGGAATTTCTAGATGAACCAAGAACACGACAAGAAATACAGGATTTTTTGGGATATAAGTCAAGGAATCATCTCAGGAAGAATGTTCTTAATCCGTTGATTGAAGCTGGCAAGGTGGATATGACAATTCCGGATAAACCACAAAGCTCAAAGCAAAAATATGTAAAGCATATCAGTAGTGATATATAATTGTAATTTTACAATAATTATTTATGTAAGTGTGTGCAAGTGTGTGCAAGTGTGTGCAAGTGTGCGCAAGTGTGTGCAAGTGTGTGCAAGTATATGCAGACATACAAAATCAGCGGAATAGTCAGCAGAAAAGTTATACGGATTTTATCCCCCGTCTTATACGAAAGCGTATAAAGCGGGGGATAGTGTTTGCTCCTTTACAAATCAGAGGAAGTGTCACCGGAACCATACTTTTTCTCAAGCCTACCCAAAGCTTCTTTGGTATGGCGTTTACTGTAACTATGCTGTCGGATGGTGTGATAGAGCTTTTTTCTTACGCTATCGTACATATCAGCACGCATGGTGGTGACATAACGCCAGGTGTCATTTACTTTCTCTGAAATCTGATTCAAGGTATGTCTAATAATAACGGCTTCCTGCTCGTAAATTCTTCCGGAGCGAAAGATAGAGGGAAGAATAGAATTGATTTTCTGCTTTAAATCTTCAATGGTTTCTACATAGCGGTACACATCCGCAAAGTCCAGTGTAATGTCTACATAGGAGTTCTTTGATAGAATATCCCGGACATATTCTGATACGGACATGGATTTGTTGTCTGCCGCCTCCTTTACAATGTCAAAAAGTTCTTCATCAATCCATACTTTAATCATTTTCATTTTATTGTACCTGCCTTTCTGAAATAGTGTGAGCTGGAATCTTTACTCGCGTAGCGAGTACCATTTTTGTCATGAGCAAAAGGGTTTGGGTGTCCCAACAAGGTGTCGGGCGTGAGCCTGACGAACCGTGTCGAAGGTGCCGGTAGGTACCTAGACACTGTGGTTCGAGTTAAAAAAACGCTTTTTTGTTCACTCAGAAACTATATAAAGGGGACAATGGGCAGAATTATTTGGCAGAGGAGAATACTTTTCTAAAAGAGAATTGCTAGTAAAAGAGTGTGAAGCTCATAGTACAATACATTGCATATGCAAAATGCAGAAAATTGCATATGCGAATTATAGAGAAATGCATATGCAAAACGTAGCAAATTGCTTATGTGTTAGCGTGACAGCATAATTTATTTTCCGAGGCCGCTGGGGTGAATTGCCCTGCATTCCAAGGGCAAGAGGGCGGGCGCACCGCCCTGATTACTAAAGCGAAAACGTAAGCCGGTTCTGTATGATAGACTTGGATAGGCCGATGAAAAATGATTTGGTTTATTTCCGTCGGCATAGCCAAGGCATCATACAGAATGAGGAATGTCAAGAGAGCAGGGCGACCTTGACATTTCTCAAGGCGTAGGAATATTTAAATTACATCAATAAAAGCAGAAACCTTCCCCTCTATATCATTTTTGAATAAATTCTGATGATATGGAGGGAAAGATAAAATGAATACACAAAGTAACGTAACATACCAAAGAGAAGAAGATTTAATCTTCTATACCCCTAAAGATTTGGAGCGCATCTTGCAATTTAAATCAACAAAAATTCAGCAATTATTGAAGCAGCAGATTATTCCGTCGGTGAAGTTGGGCGGACAGTACCGTGTTTCAAAAGAACAGTTGGAGGAATGGTTTAAGCGCAACACCGGAAAAGAGTTTGATTTATATGAGCAGGGCGCTTGACGGGTATTGGTGAAAGGCTTACAATAGAATCATCTGATATATTATTGTAATGCTTTTGACTTTAGGAGGTATGTTATGAAGGAAAAAGATTGCAATAAAAAGAGCACTTATGGTCTTGGACATGTACGTCAGAGAAAAGATGGTTCCTTTGAAGGGATTCTCTACGATAAGCGTATTGGTCGCACCGTATCAGTCAGTGCAAAAACTCAGACGGAATTAAATAAAAGAATGAAGGAAAAAAGAAAGGAGATTTTGACACAGGAGTTTGGAAAAATCACCAATATGAAGGTGGAAGATTACTTTCTGTATTGGCTGCAAACTTTTATGGCTACGACAGTAAAATGCACAACCTACGATAAGCATGAACAGGTGATTCGGAATCATGTGATACCCCGGATTGGTTATCTGAAAATGAAAGAAGTGACTTCTGCCGATTTGCAGAAAATGTTCAACGACCTTTCTAAAATAAGGGCTTATTCTACGATTAAAAAGGTAATGGAAGTGGTACGGCCATGCTTTAAGCATGCGGCTCTAACCGGAGACATTATTAAGAATCCAATGTTGGGTGTGAAGATGCCAAGCAAAGAATCTGTTGTAGTACAAACCAAAGACATCGAAATATATTCTGATGATGATTTAAAACGGATGGAAGAAACCTATCTTTCGTTATATGAGGAGAAGCATTTATACCGATTATCTCCGATGTACTTATTTTTAGCGCACACCGGTATGCGAAGAGGCGAATTACTGGCATTGAAGTGGAAGGATATCAATTTCAAAAATAACACTGCTAAGATTCGGTCTTCTCTTGCAAGATACAAAAAGCGTGATGAAAATATGCAGTATATCGGCGGATATGAGACGAAGATGATGAATCCAAAAACTCGTACCAGCAACCGCACCGTTTATCTAAATACTAAGGCGGTTTCTTACTTACAGGAAATGAAACGGAGAAATGATGATCTGGGGATTAAATCAGAATATGTGGTATGTAACAGGGATGGTGTCTATGTACATTCCCGCAGCTTCGACCAGGAATTGGACCGATGGTGTAAACGTATCGGGATAGAGTTCAAAGGCTTGCATGCATTAAGACATTCCTTTGCGACAAGGGCGATTGCTGCCGGAGTACCGATAAAGGTGGTTTCCGAACTGTTGGGACATGCGGATATTAAGATTACACTCAACACATATACGCATGTGTTGGAGAGTCAGAAGTATCAGGCAGTGGAGCTGTTAGAGGCTCTGTAAAAATCCAAAGTTTATCCAAAGTTTTTTTATGAAAATCCGTTAAAATTCATCAAAATTTGGTATTGTTAAAAATATAGAAAAAGGCGCAAGGGTGTATAAACACTGTATTTCTTGGACTTCGAAAGAATTCAAAAAATACACTCGTTTTCTCGAATCCCTCCGTCTCCGCTAAAAAAGGACCTGCCTTTGGCAAGTCCTTTTTCTATACTCAGAAATAAACCAATAATTACTTTTCACCCTCACAAAGAATCTCGCAAACCTTCTCCAAGTTCTTGCGGATTTCCAGATGCTGAGGACACTTCGTCTCGCACAGGCCGCACTGCAAACAGTCAGCAAAGGTTTTACCGCCCTTCTTGAGATATTCCCGCATCATGTACATTGCGTGGTCTTTTAAGCCGTATACGTTGTAGTAGGTCCACATCTCAAAAATATGAGGAATGTTGATTTCTACAGGACATGGCTGGCAGTATTTGCAGCCGGTGCAGTACAGATCAGAGAACTTCTTAAGTTCTTCGATAGCCACGCCAAGGGCTGTCCATTCTTCTTCGGAGAAGGTGGTGTCGTCGGAGGCAACCTTAATATTCTTTTGCACCATTTCAAGATTTTGCATACCGGAAAGGGCACAATTTAAATTTGGATTGCCGAGACAGAACTTAAATGCCAGCTCGTATGTAGCGATGGATGGCTTACCGGTCAGCTTTGCGTAAAGGTCGGTTGGAGCCGCAAGACGGCCGCCGCCTACCGGACCCATGGCAACGGTACCTAGGCCTTTTTCGTTTACGTACTTAATCATTTCTTCGTTGGAACGGTCAAGGAGATTGTACTGGCAGAGCATGGATTCCATCTTGACACCGTGTTCTTCAGCAGTATCCACGATGTGCTTGATTGCGGATGGATGGTCGTGGAAGGAGAAGGAGATGTGTTTGATGAGTCCTTCTTCCTTTGCCTTTGCAGCCGCCTCCAAAATGTTTTCTCCGATGATGATGTCATCGAAGGAACCGCGGTTGATACCCCAGAAGTGATAAAAATCGATGTGGTCGGTACCAAGACGGGTAAGACTGCGCTCTAAGTGCTGGCGGTAGCCGTCGGCACCCATACCCTTGTCCATAGGGCACTTGGTGGAAATGAGGATTTTATCACGGAAATCTTTTACTGCGTGGCCCAAGGCCGCTTCGCTGTTGGAATTGCAGTAAAAAGGTGCGGTATCAAAGTAGTTTACGCCGTTCTGGTAAGCGTAGGCAATCATTTCGTCAACCTTGTCCTGGTCTACAAACTTCTGACCGTCTTTTTCATATTCCGGAAAGCGCATGCAACCAAAACCGAGAGCAGAGATTTTTTCACCGGTATTGCCAAATTTACGATAATTCATAGGTTAGACTTCCTTTCTTGACACTAAATTTAGTATAAAACTATTGTACCATATTTAGTACGGAAATCAAGTATTACGCGGAAATGTTCATTAAGATGGATTTTCCTCCGCTTCTTCCTTCTCTGCCTCTGCCTTCGCCCACTCTACAGCGGCCAAATATTTAGGTGTATTTCGGACCTCATCAAACCAATGCCAACGTTCATTCGTCAGAAATTCGTGCAGAAAACCCGCGCGACTGAAATTGGTGTAATAAGCACCGTAAATTACGTGTTCGTTGCCTTCCGAATCCAGCATGTAACGGTAGTCTTTGCGGACTTTTAAGTCGGAGAAAATGGCATTTCCAAGAGGAAGCCAGTTTTCTTCCAGTGCAAAGATGCGGCGGTGGGTAGCAATAGCCTCATCGAATTCTTTCCAGCCTTCCTCCAGTTTGTTGTCGCCAAAGAGGCAGGCAGAAAGCACTAATTGCTTGTGGGCGTAAAACAGTGCCCAGCCGTCCGGTGGGGTGGTGCCATTGCCAAAGGCGGCAAGAATTTTTAAAACGCCGCGTTGGTATTCTGCCTTACGGGTCGGGCCGAAGGCGTCCGGAAAGCGGCGGTCCAACTGCAGGGCGAAATTTTCAAAGGCTTCGATGCTCTGATGCAGGTGATACTCCTTTTGGTGGCCAAGCTGCACATCATAGCGGGATACCAGGCAGCCTCTGCGGGTATAGGAGGAGTCCCAGGAACATAAGTCAAGCCACTGTTCCAAATTTTCTTCCGGGCAGACGCAGATAATATTGCTAACAGCACCCTCATGATAATAGGTGCCCTTTAAACGGTGATAGAGCTTTATCATGTCCGGCAGATAATCGGAAAGCTTATCCATGTTCACCAGCAGGTAGTTTTTCATGATATCCTGCAGAATAAAAGCAATCCGGTCGTTGTCAGGATATTTGTGATAGTATTCCTCCGCAAACTGCATCTGCTCCAGACTGCCAAATTCCAGAGAATTAAGCTTGTCGTAAAAGCGCTTCAAATCTGCTTCCTTGGAGGTAACATCATTGGAAAGCAGCCGGTCGATGGTGACACCGAAATAGTTGGCAATTGTCGGCAGCAACTCCATGTCCGGGTAGCATACTCCCAGCTCCCAGCGGGACACGGACTGATAGGATACGCCGAGGACGTCCGCCAGGACCTCCTGTGTAATCTGTTTCTCCTTGCGGAGTGCTTTTAATTGTTCTCCGATATAAAGTTTCATATGTGATTCCTTCCATGGGATATTTGAAGTAGCGCTTCTTCTTGGACTTATTGTAGCAAGTTTTTGGATGCGGCACAACCTCTCGTTTTGTGAGAATGATTCACGGGGAGCGTGAGTTTGGGCGTAAAAGATAGCAAGACTTAATGAACAAGATGAGAAATATGATTAGACATATACCTGCTTCTGTGCTATCATTTCGTAATAAATACAAGTAAGGGAGAGGAGAATCATCATGGCTGAATACTGGGATTTGTATGATGCAAACAGAAAAGCGTTGGGAAGAACTATTAAAAGAGGTGATGCTTTTGCAGAAGGCGAGTACTACGTGTGCTGCGAAGTGTGGATGCAAAATTCCGAAGGAAAGCTTCTTATGACACAGAGACACCCGGATAAAAAGGCAGGCGGATTGTGGGAGTTTACCGGTGGCGGTGTTCTTGCGGGAGAAACCACAAAGCAGGCGGCATTACGGGAGCTTGAAGAAGAACTGGGTGTTACCGCAGAGAAAGCAGAACTTTCTTTACTGGAAGTATATCAGCATAAAAACTATTTCATGGACATCTTTGTTGTAAAGAAAGATATGGAATCTTCTGCACTTGTATTACAACCGGAAGAGGTTGTGGATGCAAAATGGGTGTCCCATGAAGAACTCCTCCAAATGATAGAAGAAAAGCAGGTTGTCTGGTCTGTGGGACTCAGATATGGCATGTATGCAGAAAAGTTAGGAAGATAGTTGATAATATGGGAAAAATGCAAGCTTCAATTCAATACAGTAATGAAACATTGTTGGTGGCTCCGGTATCGGACCGTTAACAGAGGATGTGTGCGAGCTGCAGAAAATGTATCTTTTGCCGGAAGTAAGAGGTACCGGTGTGGCACAACAGTTAATGCAGCTTTGTCTGGAATTTGCCAAAAAGCTCTATAAAAAGTGTTATCTGGAAACCTTCGGTAATATGCTGGCAGCCAACCGATTTTATCAGAAGAACGGCTTTGAAAAGCTTACAGCACCATATTTACAGACGGAGCATTTTTCCTGCGATGTCTGGTATATCAAAGAACTATAAAAAGGAGTTTGTCATGGAAATCAACATCCGTACCGCATCTGTTAGTGATGCACCAAAACTTTTGGAAATATATGCGTATTATGTGGAGCATACTGCTATTACTTTTGAATTTGAGAGTCCTACCTTGGAGGACTTCCAAAGCAGAATTGCAACCACGCTGCAAAACTACCCATATCTGGTGGCAGAGGTGGATGGTGAGATTGCGGGATATGTGTATGCAGGGAGATTCCGTACAAGGGCAGCCTACGACTGGTGTGTGGAAACGTCAATTTACCTGGATACAAAGTATCAGCGTATGGGACTTGGAAGAATGCTGTACGAACGCTTAGAGGAAATCCTTAAGATGCAAAACATCACTAACCTGTATGCCGGTGTGGCAGACCCGGTGGAAGAGGACGAATCTCTTACCAGAGACAGTGAACGGTTCCACGAAGCTATGGGGTATACAACGGTAGCAAGATTCCAAAAATGCGGAAGCAAGTTCGGACGCTGGTATAATTTAATTATCATGGAAAAAATCATCGGCGAGCATTGCTGCCCGCCGAAGGAGTTTATTCCGTTTCGTGATTTGAAAATTTAATATCCGCTTGGACGGTTCTTTTCGGAATCATACACCAGGTAATAATCGAAGTCGGCATAACCGCCGGCTTCTTTTGTTGCGTAGGTAAAGAGCCAGGTTCTGGTGCCCATAAAGGTGGTGGAAGTGGAAAAGCCAAGGTTCTTTGTGTTACCAAGGGCAGTCCAGGACACACCGTCTAAGCTATAGGAGAAATCTGCGGTATTTTTTTTGAAATCATAGGTTATCTTTAAATAAACCGGCTGTTCCGGTGCCAGTGGTTCGGCAACAGTGGCATTTGGAGTGTCAAAGGACTGCTTAAAGTTGGCATCTGCCTGGAAGATGTAACGGTTTCCGGCATCGTCGCAGGTAACGCCAATCATGGCACCGTGGTCGGCAATGGCACTGATTCCGGCATAATCCCCCGGTTTTAAGTTATCGGTATAAAGCTTTACTTCAGAAGTACAAGTATAGCCGAAGGTTCTCTGGGTCAGGGAATTGTGGGCGTACCAGAGGTTGTCCACCACGGTATCGGTAGTAAGACGAAGGAAGCCCTCTCTATCGGTAACGGACCAATAATCCTTCTTTGGATTGTGGTTCCATTGCCATACTTTTTTTAAGGATTCGCCCGGCTGATAGGTAAAATCGTCGTCGCCGGTGAAATAGTTTTCCGTTTCGCCGGTAGGAAGATTGATGATGGCAACCACGCCGGCTGTATTTTTGGTAAATTTGCCGTCTACGCTGTAGGCACCCATGTATGGCCAGTCATTTTCCCAATTAACGGAAACAATAGACGGAACGCGGCCAACGGCGCCACGATCCTGGAACAGGAAGCCGTACCAGTCGCCAAACTGGGTCTGCACGATACCGCCTTGGGCAAGACCGGCGTTTTGTCCGCCGCATCCGCCCTGGTAAACAATCTGTTCTTCCCAGTCAGTGGAGAATAAATCTTTGCTCCGGTAGCAAACTTCCGTACGCATCCAGCGGTCCGCCGGGGAAGCAATGATAAAAATGTAATAATAATCGCCCACTTTATAGGCATGGGCGCCTTCCCAAAGTGCCCATTCGCTGGAGGCACTGAATAATCTTTTTGAAGAACCAATGGTGTTTACCACACCCTTTTCTGAGTCTAAGGAAAGCTGCTGGATGGAGCAGTTTCCGCCGACAGCAGATATAACGTACAGATTGCCGTTTTCAAAGAACAGGGCAGGGTCGTGAAAGCCATTTCTACAGGCGTGCTTCGTCCAGGTACCGTTTTCAATATCATCGGTGGTATAGATAAAAAAGCCATGGTCGTTGCTGTTAAAGGCAACGTAATAAAGGCTCGTGGCTTCGTCGTATTTTAAAGATGCCGCCCAGGAACCATGGGCGTACATGTCACGTCCGTTTTCCAAGTTAGTCACGTCGTCATCGGCAAAGGTTTCGTAAACGTAATTTACAATTTCCCAATGACCTAAATCCGTGGATTTCATAATTGGTGCACCCGGGCACATATTCATGGTGGTGCTGACCATGTAGTAGGTTTCATCAACACGGATGATGTCTAAGTCAGGAATGTCCGCATGCATGGTAGGATAGGAAAGTCTTGTGGTTTCCTTCTTTGGCGCCTCGGTTGAGGTAGGAACCGGAGTTTGTGTAGGTGCAGTTGCTTCTGTGCCGGTTGGAGCAGGCACTTTTGTAGGAGCAGCATCGGTGGTGTCCGGTGTCTCTGTCGTTGCAGGTGCATCATCGGAATTCGGGGTATCTATCGGTCTGGAAACGCATCCCGCAAGCATGGAAAAAAGTAAACATAATGTAATGGACTTTAAAAATTTATTCATAGAATTCTCCTCCCCATAAGGTTTGATTTCAGCATAAAATAAATCAGAAGACACAGCAAGATAATTCATGCTTTGTTTTGCCCAATTTTAAGCAAAATCAAGCAAAGAAAACGTGGTATTTAATACAGGCTCGTGATACAATGGATTCGTGTGTAAAAAGAAAGAATAACAAAAAGGACAGGTAGTAATCATGCATAAGCTTTATGTAAAAGACGTAAAATTTTATAAAAAGGTGGCGAGTATTTCAATCCCTATTGCCCTGCAGGGGTTAATTACCAGCGGCGTCAATATGATGGACACCATCATGATTGGTAAAATCGGTGAAACGGAACTGTCAGCAGTTTCCCTGGCAAACCAGTTTATCAGTGTGTTCCACATTTTCTGTATGGGTATCGGTATGGGTGCCTCTGTACTGGTAGCCAGATACTTTGGTATGCAGGATAAACAGTCTTTGAAAAAAACAGTAGCTATTATGCTGAGGCTTTGCTTTGCCATGGCAACCCTGTTTTGCGTGGCAACCATATTCCTGCCGCAGCAGATTATGAAGATTTATACGGTAGAAACACCAATCATAGAAAAGGGCGCAGAATATTTGATTTGGTCGGTGGTCAGCTATTTCCTGCTGGGACTTTCCTTAACCAGTACCATTGTCCTTAGAAATGTCGGACAAGTACGGTTGCCATTGTATACGTCCATCGGTGCATTTTTTGTTAATGTAGGTGCCAACTATGTTTTCATTTTCGGTAAGTTCGGTGCACCCCGCATGGAAGTAGCCGGTGCAGCTCTCGGTACTTTAATTGCCCGTATATTTGAGTTTTCCATGATTTGCGGTTACCTGTTCTTTAAGGATAAAGAAATTGAGTTCCGTTTCAAGGATTTGTTTGCTCCGGTGGGCAAGTTGTGGAAAGAGTACATACGAATCAGTATTCCGGTGCTTGTCAGTGACGGTATTCTGGCTCTTGGTAATAACTCTGTTGCCATGATAGTAGGCAGACTTGGCAAAAGCTTTGTGGCAGCCAATGCAGTTACCACGGTTACCCAGCAGTTAAGCTCGGTAATGATTCAGGGCTTTTCACAGGCGGGTGCCATTATTACGGGATATACTCTTGGTGAAGGAGATAAGGAAAAGGCCCAAGAGCAGGGATATGCGTTCCTGGGTATCGGTCTTGTGTTCGGTTCTATTGCAGCCGGCATTATCATGTTAATCAGTAACCCGATGATAAACGCTTATAATTTATCTCCGGAAACGATAGAGATTGCAAAGCAGTTAATGCTGTCCATCAGCTTGATTGTTGTGTTCCAGGCAACCAATAGCATTATGACAAAGGGCGTGCTGCGTGGTGGTGGCGACACCAAGATGCTCATGATTGCTGACAATGTATTTTTATGGGCAGCTGCCCTTCCGTTGGGTAAATATGTTGGTTTAGAATTGCATCTTGCGGCATTTTGGATTTATTTTGCTTTAAAGATTGACCAGGTATTAAAGTTGATTTGGTGTATCATCCGTTTACGCAGCGGAAAATGGATTAAGAAAATTAAGTCGGAGAAGGAATTGGCTTAAAAACGAAGGAGAGTTGCTATGAAAAAGAAACTACTAATTATTGCTGGTGTGATTTTGGCGGTGCTTTTGGTATGCACACTGCTTGTGCCGCGTCTTATTCTGCTTGGAGTCCGCCAGGAAAAGGTGGCAGAAGATTGCAACTATGGTGAAGTATTCTTCAATGAATATGACGAGGTACGTGCCCACTTTTTAGAAAAGGTATCAGAATTAAATGCGGCGGGCATTACAACCGAATCCGAAAGCTATGCTATCGACGAGGCAGATGGCTTATACATTGATACCGTATATGTACCGGTACAGGAGAAGAAAAACCTGATTGTATTAACTACCGGTGTTCATGGTATTGAAGGCTATATCGGTTCGGTTATGCTGGACGTATTTTGGGATGAGGTGTATCCGACCCTGGATAGAGAGAATACCGGTGTGTTGGTAATTGCTAACGTAAATCCTTACGGTATGAAATATCACAGAAGATATAACGAAAATAATGTGGATTTAAACCGTAACTTCATTCTGGATTGGGAGTCCTTTGACCTGACCTCCAATCAAAATTATCCGAAGGTGGATAAGTTTTTCGGACCGGAAAAGAAGATGGGTAATCTGTTCTGGCATGAAGTACAGTTCTATGGCGGTATGCTGGGGGCAGTACTCAAAAATGATGTGGCTACCATAACCAATGCCCTGACCGGCGGTCAGTATGAGTACCCGGAAGGCGTGTACTACGGCGGTTTGGAAGACCAGGCATCTACCGTATACGTAAAGGATATATTTGAGCAGACACTGACCGGAGAGTATGAAAATATCGTGCACATCGATGTGCATTCCGGTTACGGTCCTCGCTACAACATGGTAATTTTTAATTCCATCTATGATACTTATACGGAGGCAGAGTCACAGGAATTATTCAACTACGATTACATTATTGCCTACGATTCCGAGTCCTTCTATCCAACTACCGGTGATACTACTGACTTTTATTACCGTCTGTGGGAAAAACTCGGCAAGCAGAATTCTCTGTTTTCGACCTGTTTTGAATTTGGTACCCTGGGCGATGGTTTCCTGGATTCCGTTATGTCCATGAAGTATACCATAGAAGAGAATCAGAACCATTGGTATCCGTCTAATAATAAGGTTACTAATGAGGTTATCAGGGAACGTTATCACGAGATGTTTTATCCAACAGAAAAAGAATGGAGAGAAAAGACTATCGAAGATTTCAAGGCAGCCTGCAAGGGTGTGCTGGATGCTAAGTTGGTAAAATAGACATAAAAAATCCATATTCCGGAACATGTCTTAACAAGGGGACATGTGAGGAATATGGATTTTTTTAGTATTTAGCGGTTTATATCGAAACTCATATCCATAATCTTGCGGATACTCTTTGCATCGTCGGTAATATTGGCGTCGCCGTGAATGGTATGCTTAATTACGCTGCTTGCCACGGCAAAGTTGACCATATCCATTGGCTTGTAGTCCTTCATCATGGCGTAGATAAGACCGCTGGCAAAAGCATCACCACCGCCGACACGGTCCAAAATGTTGAAGCGGAACAGGCGGCTTTCAAAGGTGTGTCCTTCGTACCACATAAAGGCCTTTAAACTGTTTTCGCTACCGCTGTGGGCATAGCGTACATGACGGGCAATGCACTTGATGTTTGGATAACATTCTACAAAGCGGCGGAAGATTTCGTCCTGCTGCTCGTAAGATGGCTGAAGCGGAACGCCATCCTTCCAGTCGCCCTTGGAATGGTCGTTTTCGTCCTTCCAAAGGTGATAAGGCTCAATACCAAAGAGAACATCTACATAAGGCAGGCATAAGGTACAGAAATCCCTTGCTTCTTCCCAGGTCCATAAGCTGCTGCGGAAGTTACCGTCCCAGCTGATGGTGAGCCCCTTTTCTTTGGCAACCTTTAAGGAATTTAAGATAAGGTCGGCACAGTTTTTGCAAAGGGCAGGAGTGATACCGCTTAAGTGCAGCCAGTCGTAGCCATCCAATAATGCGTCTAAATCCAGCTTGGAGTAGTCATATTCGGTGAAAGCGCTGTGTTTTCTGTCGTAGGTTACCTTGCTGGCGCGGATTCCGTAACCGGTCTCCAGATAGTAGGTACCAAGACGGTGGGTAGGCGTTTCCTCCGGTGTGCTTAAAATCATAGGAGTACAGTGTACGTCGTTACTGCGGAGCATGCGGACTGCACTTTTACCAAGGCTGTTGTTAGGAACAACGCTGAAGAAGGTGCTGTCGATACCGAGGTTGGCAAGAGCTAAGGCAATATTTGCTTCACTGCCGCCGTAGCTTGCTTCGAACTCGTTGGCCATGCGGATTTTCTCATAGTTTGGAGGTGTCAGACGCATCATGATTTCTCCAATGGTAAAGAACTTTGGACTGTCAATGTTTTTTAATAACGGATTGTAGTTTTCCATAAAATACATCTCCTTCAGTAGTGTGTTTTGCTGCCTTTGGTAGCGCTTACATATAGTATAACAGAAAATGGCACGAATGGGAAGCAAAAAAATTGCAACTGTGGGTTGCAAAAGAGCACGTACAAATTGGTGGAAAAAGCCGGAGGGTTCCTGTACAATAGCCTCATAAGAAATAACGGGAGGAATTGTCATGAAATTATCCGATAAACTTATAGAACTTAGAAAAAATAAAGGTATGACCCAGGAAACCCTTGCGGAGCTTTGTAACGTCAGCCGCCAATCCATCTCAAAATGGGAGGCGGATATTGCCTTGCCGGAGCTGGAGAAACTGCTTGTTTTAAGCGAAACCTTTGGCGTATCTGTTGACGTTCTGGTGAAAGATGAATTAGAATTAAATTATGTAAAAGAAGTGCATACCTGTGGTGACAATGCTCTTTCCAAAAAGAAAACAGAAGTGTATGAAGGGACCCTGGTGAAAGAAAGTATAGAAGACGACTCGGTTCTTGATTTATTGAATATTCATAAGGTGGAGCTTTGGAATACCGGAGGAAAACCAAAATACTGGACAATCCTTTATTTTTCCAGTGCCCATGCGAATTTTCCGGAACAGGTTTCTAAGGTGTTGATTGCGGACGATTCACGTGGCGGCAACTGGTTTGTAGATTTTAAGGCAGGAAATGTGAAGTATGTGGTGTTTCGGAACAAGGTATTGCAGTATCACATAGGGAATGCCAAGGAGAAGGTGGCAGTGTGCGAAGAATGCCGGAAGCGTGGCATAACCGAGGATGAAATGAACTGGACGGAGTAGAATACTTATTATATAAAAAGGAGATGCACTTTAGTCCGGCGCATCTCCTTTTAGCATAGTTTATTCCACCTCAAACAAACAATCATCTACGGTACTGAAGTCTCTTTCTATATCTTTACCGTACAAATATTTATCAGCATAATCTAAGAAAATTTCTACATCTTCATCGATAACTGCATGTCCTTCTTTATGGATGTGGAACAGAATGTTATCCTCATAACCAAGCTTCGTAAATATTTTCTTTGCTTCCTTATAGGTTTCCCACATGGCTGGCGGGTTGGTCCAGTCCTCGTAGATGTAGGAAGAAATAATAAACAGGTAGCGGTTTTCTTCCGCGTACATGGAAGCCAGCAGGTGCTGGTCAAATGGGAAGGAAGCAATGTTGTTAAATTTTAAGAAAGCGTCATTGAACCAGTGGCCTTCCGCACCGGATTGCAGGCTTCCAAGTGGTTCATTTTGACCAAAGGTATAGGCTGCATCTGCACCGATGGAAGATAGATTATAAGTGTCACCTTCGGAGGTGTGGCGGAACATTGCCATGCCGCCGGCACCGGAACAGGTTGGGATACTGATGCGGATACGTTCGTCATAAACGCCTGCAATGGCGGTAGCCTTACCACAGCGGGATACGCCGGTAAGCAGGGTATTGGTAGGGTCAATATGGTAAACAGCGCCAAGCTCCTGCTCCAGGGCATCAATGATTTTAGATGCACCCCAGCCCCAAGCCGCTAAGGCACCGGTTTGCTCCGTCCAATCTTTGCCGTAAGGGTAAACATCGTAAAATGCGCCGGTGCGGCTGGAATTGTCTGCTGCCACTTTGTTGTAATCGTAGGTAATAACCGCATAACCACGACTGTTGGCATATTCTGCCTGGAAGAACCAGCCCATGGCAATAATAACAGGCCAGCCGTTTTCAGGCATTGGCACTTTTTCAGGGTCCGGTGTGGATACCGTAAAAGAAAAGCTTCCGGTGTTACCGTTATTAGTAATAGTAACAGTTGCTCCGTCACCGGTTTGCTTACAGCTTAAAGTTTCACCGGTACCATCACGTTTTACCCCATACATATAATACTGATACAAGTTCAGTAATTCTTCTTTTCTTGCAGCCCAGTCTTCCGGTAAGTTTACCGGTGTGCCGTCAAAAAAAGTGAAGGCATCCGGATATTCCGTGATTTTCTTTAACATTTCCGGAGCAGGGTATCCGCTTCCGTCGTGTAACATTCCCATTGCGTCTTTAATTGCCTGTAATGCCATATCATAATCCTCCTGTGTGGCGGTGCCGGAGGCAATCAGTTCCTCCGCGTGTTTCATTGGTTCGTTTACAACTTCCGGATTAGCGTAGCCTTCAAAGTTGTAGTTCTTTACAAGGTTCATGTAACCCTTTAATTTGCTTGCGCTTGGTCCCGGTGTAGGAGTCGGCGCTTGGGTCGGTTCTTCGGTTGGCAACGGTGTAGCCGTTTGTTCGGGTGTTGGTGTTTCTGTTGCTCCCGGTGTTTGACTTTCAGGGATTATTTCAGGGGCATTGCTTTGACACCCCGCCAATAACAATGCACATAATGCAAATATTGCAAAAAAAACTGTTTTTTTCATAATGTAAACCCTCCTTGATGAAAATGTACCGCAAAGAGTTAAAGGTTGTCTTGCGGTACATTGCTTTTGTTTATTCAGAAAATGCGAAGGTTTTGCGGTGAATATCACGGAACTTTTTAGGGGTTTCATTATGCTTTTTCTTAAAACTCTTTATCATATGGCTACAGTCGGAAAAACCGGTTTCCTGGGCAATATAGTTTAAATCAAAGTTGGTGTATAAGAGATATTCTTCCACTTTATAGAGCCGTCGCTCTTCCAAATACTCTTTGCAGGTTTTTCCGTAAACTGCCGGGAATTTTTTTGCAAAATAGGAGTAGCTCATATTGCAAGCCTCTGCAATTTCCGGAACGGTAAGCTCTGCGCTTAAGTGTTGGTCGATGTATTCGGTGATGGTGTAAATATCATAGGTATCTTCGTGATAGGATACATCGTCAATGACAAAGCCATCTGCAATCCACTGACGGATAATAGCGATTAAAAGCTCGTTGATGCGGCACTGGACAAGCTGCCAGGTACCGTAGGATTGATGATGGATTTCCTCAATGCATTTGTGAAAGGTGAGAAATGCATCAAAGCCCTGCATGCTCCCTGCGGGGAAATAGATAGGCATGTTATTTGCTTTGGCATTTCGGAAGATATTACGCAGCTTTAAAGAACTGCTTTGAAACTGGTTCATGATGTTAATATCAAATTTAAATCCGGCAAAGCGTATCGGTGCATCGGAATCGATGGCATGGATGGATTGCGGATGAAACAGAATCAGGTCACCCGGGAAAAGGTGGTATGTAATATTGTCTGCAACGATGGTGGCAACCCCCTCCTGCATATAAAGAACTTCCATATAGTAGTGCCAGTGGGCACGGACGGGAAATTTGTTATGCTCCGAGACGAAATAAAAGCATTCTATCGGGCGATTGATAATATCGCCATATTCAAACAACTGGTTCATGCAGAAACCTCCTGCAATAAAATAGATTTTTACAATTTTTTAGTAAATATATTATAGCACAGGAAGTTTCAAAATGCTACAATAAAAGAAATGGTTATGAACAAAGAAAGGAAGTTGGTTTATGGATAATTTTACTTTTTACAGCCCAACCCAGTTTGTATTCGGCAAGGGCACGGAAAATGAAAGTGGAGCATATGTTAAAAAATACGGCGGAAGCAAGGTTCTGGTACATTACGGTTCCGGCTCTGTTGTCCGCAGCGGTTTGCTTGACCGTGTTAAAAAATCCTTAGAGGCAGAAAAAATTGCTTATGTGGAGCTTGGCGGCGTACAGCCAAATCCAAGAGATACTTTAATTTACAAGGGTATCGAGCTTTGCCGTAAGGAAAAAGTAGATTTTATTCTTGCTGTGGGCGGCGGTTCTGTTATCGACAGTGCCAAGGGTATTGCGGTAGGCGTAGATTACGAAGGCGATTTCTGGGACTTCTACGAAAAGAAGCTGGGTGTTACCAAGGCGCTTCCAATCGGTACGGTGCTTACCATTGCCGCAGCGGGCAGTGAAGGCAGCGGTGCCAGTGTAGTAACCAAAGAAGAAGGCATGTTAAAGCGTGATGTGGGCTCCGATCTGCTTCGCCCGAGGTTCTCTATTTTGAACCCGGAACTTACCTGTACCTTACCGGCTTATCAGACAGCCTGTGGTGCTACCGACATTATGGCCCATGTATTTGAGCGTTATTTTACTAACACACCGGAAGTAGAATGTACCGACCGTCTTTGCGAGGCACTGCTTCTTACCATGGTAAAAGAAACACCAAGGGTTATTGAAAATCCAAACAATTACGAGGCTCGTGCCAACATTATGTGGGCGGGTACCGTGGCTCATAACGATATCGTCGGTGTAGGCAGAAGCCAGGACTGGAACAGTCACAACATCGAGCACGAATTATCCGGTTTATATGACTGTGCCCATGGTGCCGGTCTGGCGGTAATTATGCCTGCCTGGATGGAATTTGTGTACAAGCATGATGTGAACCGTTTTGTGCAGATGGCAACCAGAGTGTTTGGATGTGAATTGGACGAGGCAAATCCGGAAAACACCGCAAAAGCAGGTATTAAAGCATTCCGTCAGTTCCTGCATAATATCGGCATGCCGATTAACTTTGCAGAACTTGGAGCAAAGGAAGAGGATATTCCGCTTTTAGTGGAAAAGCACGGCGTGGGTGACGGCTTAACCTGGGGCTTTGTCAGACTTTCCGCAAAGGATATTGCAGAAATTTACAGAATAGCGGCAAAGGCAACTCTATAGACAGTAGGCTAAGAGAATCGGAGGAATAGATATGAAAATTTTACTTATCGGCGGCACCGGAACCATCAGTTCCGCCATTACAAGACAGTTGGCAGAAACAGAGCATGAGGTTTACGTATTAAACCGCGGCAACAATAACAAGCATTTGCCACTCGGCATTAAGCAGATTGTAGCAGACATCAACAACGAAGAGCAGGCAAAGGAAGCACTTGCCGGCATGAACTTTGATGCGGTCTGCGACTTTATCGGTTTTGTTCCGGCCCAGTTAGAGCGGGATTACCGTCTTTTTGCCGGAAAAACAAAGCAGTTTTTATTCATCAGTTCCGCATCTGCCTATCATAAGCCGGTGCGTGACTACCGCATTACCGAAGCAACAACACTGGCAAATCCTTATTGGGAGTATTCCAGAAATAAAATTGCCTGTGAAGAATTTTTAATGAAAATGTACCGCGAAAACGGATTCCCGGTTACGATTATCCGTCCAAGCCACACCTATTGCGAAAAATCAGTTCCCCTTGGCGTGCATGGTGACAAGGGCAGCTGGCAGGTGTTAAAAAGAATGTTAGAGGGCAAGCCTGTTATCCTGCACGGAGACGGAACCTCTCTTTGGACCATTACCTGGAATGAAGATTTCGCGAAGGCTTTTATCGGCTTGCTGGGCAATCCCCATGCCATCGGAGAAGCTTTTCAAATTACTTCCGACGAATCCGTAACCTGGAATCAGATTCATCAGTGTATTGCAGATGCCCTGGGAGTAGAATTTAAGCCGTACTATGTGGCTTCCGATTTACTGGATGCGTTGGGACATTATGATTTTAAGGGCGGTCTTATCGGCGATAAGGCAAACAGTGTGGTTTTTGATAACACTAAGGTGAAAAATGCAGTTCCGGGTTTTGTATGTACCACTCGGGCAGAAGAAGGTATCCGCAAAACGGTGGAATACATGCTTTCCCATCCGGAAACCCAGGAAGAGGATCCGGAATTCGATGCATGGTGCGACAAAGTAATTGCTAAATTAGAGAAGCTGAAGGAGGAATTTTAACATGGTTGATGTAAAGGGACGTTGGGCACTGATTACCGGTGCCAGCCGTGGTATCGGATATTTGACTGCATTATATATGGCAGAAAAGGGTTGTAATTTAATTTTGCACGGAAGAACCAAAGAGCATTGCGCAAAGGTACTTGAGGAAGTAAAGGCGCTTGGCGTAGAGGTGTATGCCGTTGGAGCAGAGCTTTCCGATTTGGATGCGGTAGAAAAAATGCTTCAGGAAATCGATGCACTTGGTATGAGAGTAGACATCGTTCTCAATAACGCAGGTCTTCAGATTGCTTACCGTAACGAATACTTTAAAACTCCGGTGTCCGATTATACCGAAAGCTTTAAAATTAACACGATTGCGCCTGCCATGATTTGCTATCATTTTATGCCGAAGATGAAGGAGTACGGCTTTGGCCGTATTTTAAACACCACCAGCGGCATTAAGTTAGACCCGCAGCAGGCAGGCTATTCCGCAAGTAAGGCTGCGCTTGATAAAATAACAATTGACTTGGGTCACACGGTGGAAGGTACCGATGTTATGATTAACCTTACCGACCCGGGCTGGTGCAGAACCGACCTTGGCGGTCCTCATGCGCCTAATGCGCCGGAAAGTGCAATCCCGGGCATTGTGGTAGGTGTTTTTGTGGATGATAAAAAGTCCGGCAGAAATTTAGGTGCCCAGTATTTTGCGGGCATGACTTTGGAGGATGCGGTAAAGAAGGCAGAAACAGAGTTTGAAAGCTTATACTAATACTAATCATAGAAAGAGTGTCCTAAGCAAAAGGGTCTGCGGTTTGTGCAGACCTTTTTGTTTGTTAAAGAAAAGACTTGTCGAAAAAAGGAAAGAAATGCTTGTAATATTGTCAAACTGAAATTATAATAAAGATTGGGCGATTATGTCCGGACAAAAAATAAGGAGGGGTTACAAAAATGGAACAGCAAGAACCAATTCGCGACGCGAGAAAACTGGGAATTCCAAAAATGTTAATTCTCGGCTTGCAGCACATGTTCGCCATGTTCGGCGCAACAATTTTAGTACCAATTTTGGTAAACGGATACTTTAACGGAGAAGGACTTTCAATTCAGGTCACATTAATTTGTGCAGGTTTGGGAACTTTATTTTTCCATCTGTGTGCAAAGCTTAAGGTGCCTGCATTTTTAGGTTCTTCTTTTGCTTTTTTAGGCGGTTTCTCTACAGTGGCTAATTTAGATACCGGCAAGTTTGCCAATATGACAATGGGAGAAAAACTCCCGTATGCCTGCGGCGGTATTGTAGTAGCAGGTGCCCTGTATTTAGTGCTTGCACTTGTAATTAAGTTAATCGGCATTAAGAAGGTTATGAGATTTTTACCTCCTGTTGTTACCGGTCCGATGATTATTTGTATCGGTCTTTCTTTAGCACCTTCTGCGGTAAGCAATGCTTCCCAGAACTGGCTGCTGGCAATCATTGCACTTGGTACGGTTATTATTTTCAATATCTGGGGCAAGGGAATGTTCCGCATTATCCCAATTCTTATGGGTGTTGTGATTTCTTATGTTGTTGCAATTATTTTAAATGCGGCAGGTATGACAAATGCTGACGGCAGTGCAATCTTAAATTTTGCAGGAGTAGAAGCTGCAAAATGGGTAGGTCTTCCTCCGTTCCAGATTTGTAAGTTTGATATTACCGCAATTTTAGTTATGGCACCGATTGCTTTGGCTACCATGATGGAGCATATTGGTGATATTTCTGCTATTTCCGCTACCTGCGGTGAAAATTATGTGGAAGATCCGGGCTTACACAGAACCTTAATCGGTGATGGTCTGGCTACTGCATTTGCAGCACTGGTTGGCGGTCCGGCTAATACAACTTATGGCGAAAACACCGGCGTTCTTGAACTTAGTAAGGTTTATGACCCAAGAGTAATCCGTCTGGCTGCGGTTTATGCAATCGTGCTCAGCTTCATCCCTAAGATGTCTGAAGTTATCGGTTCCATGCCAACTGCAATTATCGGTGGTATCAGCTTTATGCTTTACGGTATGATTTCTGCCATTGGTGTAAGAAATGTAGTTGAAAATAAGGTAGATTTCACAAAGTCCAGAAACCTGGTAATTGCAGCGGTTATTTTAGTTTGCGGTCTTGGCTTCTCCGGCGGTCTTACCTTTACTGTTGCAGGCACATCCATTACTTTAACAGGTCTTGCTTTGGCAGCTATTGCAGGTGTTATTTTAAATGCAATTTTACCGGGCAATGATTATGTGTTTGGTGCTGAAAAAGTAAACATTAAGAAAAACGAACATTAATTATTTTAAATAATTCAGGAAAGGAGGCTGGTCATGAATATACAAATGCAGATTTGCGGTATGATTATTTTAATTGTATTGGCTGTTTTTTATAAAAGTAACAGAACATTAAAACTCTATTCCGAAGGAATTTTTTTCTGGGTAATGATTGTTGCCACGACCAGTCTCAGCCTGGATATTTTATCTCTGATTGCAATTGAATATCGTCAGATGTTACCGCTTATTTTGGTACATCTGATATGCAAAACCTATATTATTTCCCTTATTTGGATGGGAATGAGTGGTACATTTTATGTACTAACGGAAGTTTTATCAAAGACAAAACATCAATTGTTAATTCGGGCAATGATAATTACAACCAGTATTCAGGGGCTTATAGTTTATGCATTGCCGATATATATTCACGAAGAAGGAAAAGAAGTATTCACATACGGCCCGGCGGTACTGTGTGTTTATTTGTTTGCACTTTTGTATGTAATTGCTACCCTTGTAATAATTATTGTTTACCGTAACAGGGTCAGCAGGCGCAGACGATTTGCGGTAAGCCTTTGGATGATTATGTGGATTATTGCGGCAGTTGTCCAGTTCCTAAATAATGAACTGCTGCTGGTAGGATTTGCAACCGCAATGGGCGTGTTAATTTTACTGGTAATTATGGAAAATCCGGAGTCTAATCTGGACAGACGGCTGGGTTGCTTTAACTCCTATGCTCTGTCTGAATATGCAAAGGAGTTATTCCGAAATAAGAAAAAATTCAGTGTATTAAATTTAGCTTTTGGCAATAAGAAACTGCTGGAGGATAATAAAACCTATGCGGAAGAAATGCTGCGGGGAATGTTAAATGCAGTAAGCCACAGAAAAAAGGTACTGGCATTTAAAAATACAAATGGGGATATTGTTTTTATCAGTGACGACGGTGACGGATTGTATCGGTTAGGCCTTGATATTTTAGCCTATTTTACAAAGGACATGGAATGGCATAAAGAAACAAGCCTCTCTTTGGTAAAAAAGTGTGATTCCTTTGCTGATGCAGAGGAACTGTTTGGTTTTCTTAACTTCCTGCATACGGAATATGTAAATGAGAAAGAAAGAGTGCTTCCTGTTGGGGAAAGCATCATTGACAAATATAAAAAGAAGTTTGAAATTGAGCAAATGATTACGGATGCGTTGGCGGAAGACAGAGTGGAAGTGTTTCTGCAGCCGATTTATTCTACAGAGGAACATTGTTTTACTTCTGCGGAGGCATTGGTACGTATCCGCGAAAAGGATGGCAGTCTGGTTCCGCCGGGATTATTTATTCCGGTGGCAGAAGAAAGCGGTCAGATTTTAGAATTAGGGGAGCGGGTGTTTGAAAAAGTATGCTCCTTCCTGAAAAACAGCGAAGCATTGAAACTGGGACTCCGGATTGTAGAGATAAATCTTTCGGTAATTCAGTGTGAAAGAAGAGATTTGGCGGAGCGTCTGATTGCCATTGCTGATAAATACGAAGTTTCTCCGGAGTATATTAATCTGGAAATTACAGAAACAGCATCTATCAGTGCCAGAGCAACCTTGCTGGCCAATATGAAGAAACTGATGGAATACGGATTTAAGTTTTCCTTAGACGATTTTGGAAAAGGCGAATCCAATCTGATGTATGTGGTAGAAATGCCGGTATCCATTGTGAAACTGGATTATGATTTAACAAAAGCTTTTTTTGGCTCTTCCAAAGCAAAATTGGTGTTACGTGCTGTAGTAAGTATGGCTCACGGCATGGAACTGAAACTGGTGGCAGAGGGAATTGAAACAAAAGAAGAATTAATCAGTATGTGTAAGGAAGGTATTGACTACATTCAAGGATTCTATTACTCCAAACCGCTTCCGATGTGGGAGTATCTGGAGTTTTTGAAAAAAAAGCAAAATGAAGAGGAGAACTAATCGTGGCAGAAAAGAAAAAAGTACGTGTTCCGATTATCCGTATGGAACAATTAGAGGATGCAATTTACGACATGACAATTGAAGAAAAGGAAATGGCGGCAGCTGCTAAGGCGGGTCAGTTCCTTTCTCTGTATTTAGATGATGAGAGCAGACTGCTTCCAAGACCAATCAGTATTTGCGGCATTGACAAAGAAGCAGGCACTATCCGCATGGTGTTCCGTATTGCCGGAGAGGGTACCCGTCAGATTTCCTGCTTGAAGGCAGGTGATTCCATTGAAGTTCTGGGACCTTTGGGCAATGGTTTCTTTGATACCGAAGATAAGGTTTCCATGGTTATCGGCGGTGGTATCGGTATTCCTCCGATGCTGGGTCTTGCTAAGAAGCTTCATGCAGAGGGCAAGAAGGTGATTGCAGTACTTGGATACCGTGATGCAAAGAATTTCCTTGCAAAGGAATTTGAAGAAGTGGCAGAGATTGTCATTGCTACAGAGGACGGAAGTGTGGGTGTAAAGGGTAATGTTATTGATGCCATCAAGGCAAAGGGACTTACCGCAGATACAATATATTCCTGTGGACCAACACCGATGCTTCGCGGAGTAAAGGCGTTTGCGGGAAGTGCAGGAATTGCCTGCCAGATATCCTTAGAAGAAAAGATGGCATGCGGCATCGGTGCATGTCTTGCCTGTGTATGCAAGAGCAAGGAAAAGGATCATCACTCCAACGTAAATAACAAGAGAATTTGTAAGGACGGTCCGGTGTTCTGGGCGCAGGAGGTGGAGCTGTAATGAATACTAAAGTTAATATTGCAGGTGTAGAATTTAAGAATCCGGTAACGGTTGCTTCCGGTACCTTCGGCTCCGGAATGGAATATGGTGAATTTGTAGACTTAAACCGTCTGGGTGCGGTAACCACAAAGGGTGTTGCCAATATTCCATGGGAAGGCAATCCAACCCCTCGAATTGCGGAAACCTATGGCGGTATGTTAAATGCCATTGGTTTGCAGAATCCGGGCATTGACGTGTTTGTCAACAGAGATATTCCATATTTAAAGCAGTACGATACCAAAATTATTGTAAATGTATGCGGACGTTCCGAGCAGGATTACTGTGAAGTAGTAGAACGCCTGGCAGACCAGCCGGTGGATATGCTGGAAATCAATATTTCCTGTCCAAACGTAAAGCACGGAGGTATCGCCTTCGGTCAGGACCCTAAGCTGGTAGAAAAGATTACTTCTGAACTTAAGAAACGTGCTAAACAGCCGGTGGTAATGAAATTAAGTCCAAACGTAACCGATATTACCGAAATGGCAAGAGCAGCAGAAGCAGGTGGTGCGGATGCCTTGTCCTTAATTAACACACTTACCGGTATGAAGATCGATATCAACCGTCGTACCTTTGCTATTGCCAACAAAACCGGTGGTATGTCCGGTCCTGCGGTAAAGCCGGTGGCTGTCCGCATGGTATATCAGGTGGCAAATGCTGTAAAACTTCCTATCATTGGTATGGGTGGTATTGCAACCGCGGAGGATGCCTTAGAATTTATTATGGCAGGTGCAACTATGGTTTCTGTTGGTACCGCAAATTTCCACAATCCTTATGCAACCCTGGAAGTTATCGAAGGAATTGAAAATTACATGAAGAAATATAATGTAGCAGACATTCATGAACTGATTGGATGTGTAAAATAAGTAGAGAGAAGGCGGGCCATTATGACCCGCCTTTATTATCTGTGATTAATATCCCATGGTTCCGGAAATGGATTCGTCATTTACTATCCAGTCCTGAACTTGAATGATACGGTATTCGTTTTCTGTATCACGGACGATTACTGTTTCGATTCCTGCGTTAATAATCATGCGCTTACACATAGAACAGGAATTGGACTTTGTAATATATTCGCCGGTATCTACTTCTCGGCCGGAAAGATAAATGGTGCTGCCAATCATTTTTTCACGCTCTGCACTGATGATTGCATTGGCTTCTGCATGTACACTACGGCAAAGCTCATAACGTTCACCACGCGGAATATTCATTTGTTGGCGAATACAGAATCCTAAGTCGCTGCAGTTCATTCTGCCGCGGGGAGCACCTACATAGCCGGTGGAAATAACCTCATCGTTTTTTACAATAACTGCACCATAGCGCCTTCTGAGGCAGGTGGCTCTTTTAGATACTACATCTGCCAAATCTAAATAATAGTTGATTTTATCCCGACGTTCCATTCTTAATCCTCCGTGAAATAATCTTTGATTTTATACTATCAATATTCCAAAGCTTTGTCAAACGTTTTGGAGCGTGCTGTTATTTTTATTTCCACAGTTGAAAACATTTTGTATTTGTGCTACTATAATTTCAGAAAAAACGGAAGGATGGATTTATAAATGGAAGCTTACAAAAAAGAATTTATTGACTTCATGGTAGAAAGCAAGGTATTAAAGTTTGGTGATTTCACCTTAAAGAGTGGTAGAAAGTCCCCATTCTTTATGAATGCAGGTGCTTATGTAACCGGTTCCCAGTTAAGGAGACTCGGTGAGTACTATGCAAAGGCAATTCATGACAATTACGGTGATGATTTTGATGTTTTATTCGGACCTGCCTATAAGGGTATTCCGATTAGTGTTGTAACAGCAATTGCATACAGTGAGTTATACGGCAAGGAAGTACGTTACTGCTCCGACCGTAAGGAAGAAAAAGACCACGGTGCAGACAAGGGAAGCTTCCTCGGCAGCAAGCTTCAGGACGGTGACAGAGTTATCATGATTGAAGATGTTACCACCTCCGGTAAGTCCATGGAAGAAACTGTACCAAAGGTAAAGGGTGCTGCAAATGTAGAAATCCTTGGCCTTATGGTTTCTTTAAACCGTATGGAAGTTGGTATGGACGGCAAGAAGAGCGCTCTAGATGAAATCAAAGAAAAGTATGGTTTCGAAGCCCGCGCTATTGTTTCCATGGCAGATGTGGTTGAATGCTTACACAATCAGCCATGCAACGGCGAATTGCTTATCGATGACGCTATGAAGGCATCCATCGATGCATATTATGAGCAGTATGGCGTAAAATAATTTGGAAAGAGATTTCTCTCGGAAAAGGAGTAGTCTATGGAAAAAGTATATGTAACCATGAAGAATGCAGGCATCTTTAATGTGGTAGTGGGAATTGTAATGGCCATTGCCGGTGTTGCAGCAGCAGTAGGCGGTGCATTTGCTATAGTGCACGGTGCTAAGCTGTTAAAGAGAAAATCTGAAATTATGTTTTAAATGCAGGAGGTTGTCGGGACGAAAGCTTGGCAACCTCTCCTTTATTTAATCCAAATGTAGGTGGAAATAAGAATGAGAATCTATTTGTGTGATGATGAACAAAAAATTAGGGATGAAATTATTGCTGTTGTGGCGGAAGTTTTACCGAAAGCAGATGTGAAGCAGTTTTCTGGCGGAAGCTCGCTACTGGAGCAAATGAATCAAGAACTTTGTGATATTCTTTTATTAGATATCGATATGCCTAAGCTTTCCGGAATGGAAGTGGCAGCAAGGCTTACGGAGCTTCCGAAAAAACCGTTACTTGTTTTTGTTACAAACCATGATGAACTGGTGTATGAAAGCTTCCGCTATCATCCGTTTGGATTTGTAAGAAAGCAGTTCCTTGGTAAAGAACTGGGCAAAGTGTTAAAGGACTGTGTGGCAGAACTGGAACAGGGAAGAAAGCATTTCAATTTCCGGGCAGAAGGAAAGGAAGTGTGTCTGCTTTTATCGGAGATTTTCTTTTTCGAATCGGAAGGTAATTACTTAAAGGTGTATACGGAAAGCGGGGAATACCGTTTCCGAAGCACGATTACAGCTGTGGAGAACTCCTTAGAGAAAGATGGATTTATCCGGGTACATAAGGGCTTTTTGGTGAATCAGTGTGCTATCCGTTTATTTGGGACAGAAGCAGTGGAACTGACAAACGGCAGCTCTCTTCCGGTTGGGAAAACCTATGCAGAAGAGGCCCGGCAGCAGTTTATGAGGTATTTACGGTCATGATAAGAAAAAAAGAGTTGCAGCAGAAACTGGAGCAGGAAAAAGAAAAGTATGTGGCGTTGTTTGAGAAGGAAGCGGAGTTACGATATCAATATGAAAAGCTGCTAAAAGAAACGGAGGAAATGCACTCTCAGGAGGCTGAACTTCGGGAACTTCATCAGAATGTGCGGCAGCTTAAGCACGATATGAAAAATCATCTGATGGTGATGACCTCTTATTTGAATTCCGGGGAATACGATCAGGCAAGGGCGTATACATCAGAACTTCTAGATAAGTTCAGCACAATGCACAGCTATATCGAAACTGGCAATGTATTGCTGAACCACATTCTCAATGAAAAATTGTCTTATGCTAAATCTATGGGAATTTTAGTAAAGGCAGAAATTGAAAATCTGGCATTTGCAAAGATGAACCGGATGGATTTTTCGGCATTGCTTTCCAATATGTTAGATAATGCCATTGAGGCGCTTTTGAGGGAAAAAGAGGAAGAGTTATCCCAAAGACTGCAGATGCAGGTGGTGATTTCTGCACAAAGGGGGTATGAAACCATTTGTGTGAAAAATCAGATCTCGGACTCTGTTCTTGTAAACAATCCAAACCTTGAAACCTCCAAGGAAGAAAAAGACCTGCATGGTCTTGGTGTAGAAAAAATCAAAGCAATTGTTGCGCAATACGGAGGAATGGCAGATTTTTATGAAGAGGATGATTTCTTCTGTGTGAAGGTGTTCATCCCAAAATAAAAGCAGTTTATCCCAAACCCTTGCAAAATGTTTTTGCAGGGGTTACTTTTATTTCAGAGTATAGTTTTGGCAGTGAATATGCTGCATGGTACAAGGAGAGTAAAAATGTTAAGCTTTGAACATGTAAGTAAGTTCATATTTTCTGATTTCAGCTTGCATATTCCAAGAGGCGCAGCGGTAGGGCTTATCGGCCCTTCAGGAGCAGGAAAAACGACTCTGCTTCGGCTTGCTTGTGGAATGCTTGCGCCGGAGGCAGGAGCGGTTTATACGTTGCAACGGAATCCGGTGGAGAAGAGAAGTGTGCTGAGTACACGGATTAGCTGTCTGCTGGAGCGGATGCCGGTGCTGGAGGAATCGGTAAGTGTGTTGGACAATTTGAAAAATCTGCAAATTGTGCATCGGATATCTGATAAAGAATTTGAAGCAGAGTACAGCGTTTTGGCAGACGCTTTTGGAATCCGGGAATTTGAGCACTCCACAGTGCAGGGGCTTTCTTTTGGACAGCGCAGGCGTGCGGAACTGGCAGCAGTATTACTTCACCAGCCGGAACTGCTTTTGCTGGATGAACCAACTAACGGCCTGGATGAAAATGCAAAACAGGCACTGCAGAAAGTTTTGAAAGAACGGGTACAACAGGGGATGACACTGGTATTTTCATCCCACAACATGAAGGAGGTTTCCGATATATGTAACCGGATTATCCTCCTGGAGCAGGGAAAGCTTTTATATTACGGGGAAGAAAGCACTTTGCTTCGGAAATACGCACCGATGGATAGCATGAGACTAAAGATTGCCGGAAATATTCCTGACATGGAGGATTTGCCGTTAGAAAAATATGTGGTGGAAGGTGACGAATTGGTTCTTACATATAACTCGAACCATATTACAGCATCGGAAATTTTGGAAGAATTATTAAAACAAACTTCAGTCCGGGAGGTTTCCATACAGAAGCCGGATTTGGCAGATGTGATTTTTGAGATAAAAGGCGGGAGGAATAACAAATGAGCTTTATTGAAGTAACCAATGTGAGTAAACGGTTCCGGATTAACAAAAGAGCCGGTGGAATTCCGGGGATGATTGCCAATATGTTTGTGCCAAAGTACGAGTACAAACAGGCAGTGGATGGTATCAGCTTCTCTATTGAAGAAGGTGAAATGATTGGATTTATAGGTCCAAACGGGGCCGGAAAATCAACGACAATTAAGATGCTTTCCGGAATTTTGTGTCCGGATAGCGGAAGTATCAAGGTTGGAGGATATACGCCGTATAAGGACAGAAAAAAGTATGTGGGAAACATCGGAGTGGTGTTCGGTCAGAAATCACAGTTACAGTGGGATTTGCCGGTAATTGACAGTTTTGAACTGTTAAAGGCAATTTACCGCATTCCGGAGGAATTGTACCAAAAAAATTTAAATCGTTTTACCGAAATGCTTCAGATGGAATCCTTTTTATATCAGCCGGTGCGTCAGTTGTCTTTGGGACAGCGTATGCGTGCGGATATCGTGGCGGCGCTTTTACATTCTCCGAAGATTGTGTTCTTTGATGAACCGACCATCGGCGTGGATGTAGTGGGAAAAGAAACAATCCGTCAGTTTATCCGTGAACTTAATGAAACGGATAATATCACCATGATTTTTACTACCCACGATATGCAGGACATCGAAAAGGTTTGTGACCGATTGATTATCATTGATAAAGGATCTAAGGTGTACGATGGCGAACTGTCCGGTATCCGTGAAAAATTTGGTACTACGCGTCAGCTGGATGTGGAATTCACTCAGGAATGTGAGATTGAACCGGTAGAAAATGTACAGGTAATTCCTTTGGATAACCGGAAAAAGAGATTTGTGTTTGAAAACCGGGATGTGAAAATCGATGAACTGATGAACGAGCTTCTGACAAAATACAGTATCCGGGATATCAATATTTCTGAACCGGAAATCGAGAGTCTTATCCGTAAGATTTATAACGGGGAGGTGTCGTAATGAAACTGACACCGTATCTGGCTTTTGCAAAGAAGAGCTTTTTAAATCGTAGTGCATATCGTTTTAATCATTTTATGGGCATTCTAAATACTTTGGTTCGAATTTTCATTTTCTGGTGCATTTACCGTGCCCTGTACGGTGAAAGAAATGAAGTAGACGGTATTACAATGGCAATGGTAACCACAAATTTTGTTTTGTCTATCGGAATGGATGCTCTTTTTGCCATCAATGATTATTATCTTCCGAACAGAATCGGAAACGGAAGTATTGCAACGGAGCTTCTACTGCCAATCAGTTTTAAAGGAAGAATGTTGTTTGAAAATTTGGGAAATACCCTGTTTCAGCTGATTTTTCATTTTGCACCGGCATTGATAGTTTGTATTTTTACAGTAGGTGTGTTGCCACCGGTGAGTTTTGGGCGTTTTCTGTTGTTTATTATCAGTGCTGTTTTGGGCTACGGTGTACTGTGGAATTTGAGTTTTCTGTTGCAGACATTTGCGTTCTGGCTGCTCAATATGTGGAGTCTGATGACAATTAAGAACGTATTTCTAAATGTACTTTCCGGTTCCATGATTCCGCTTTGGTTTATGCCGGATTGGATGGTACCGGTAATGAATTTGCTTCCCTTTTCCTCGATTTACTTTACACCGGTCCAAATTTATCTGGGACAGCTGACCGCGAAAGAAATAGGCACGAAGTTCCAGATTCAGATGCTTTGGATAGGTGTGTTGTATTTGTGCGGCAACATATTTTGGAAAAAAGGAAAAAAGAAACTTGTGGTGCAGGGAGGTTGATGAGATGGTACGTGACGTTTTACATCTGATAGGTGTATATACAAAAACCATTATGAAATCCTGGTTCCAGTATAAGGTGGATGCAGTGTTACGCTCCCTGGCAGTATTTCTTAGGGAATCCACGGGTATTATTGTGGTGTATTTTACTTTATTGAAATTTGATACCTTAAATGGCTGGAATATATATGAATTGCTGTTTTTATTCAGTTTATTATTTGTGACATACGGTATTATGATTTTGTTTTTTACAGGTCTCCGGGACTTTGGAGGGACCGTCAGAAACGGTGGCTTTGACCGATATATCTTAAGGCCGAGAGGCTTACTGTTCCAGATTATTTTTGTTAATGCGGACTGGTTTGCTGCCATTGGGCATGGCGGTCTTGGCATTGTGCTGTTTTTGATCTCTGCATCAAAAGTGGGAATTGTGTGGAGTTTTGATAAAGCAATGTATTATATGTTTGCGATATTTGGCGGGGTGCTGATTCAGGGAGCAATTTTTTTGTTTCTGGCAACCTTAAATATTTACTTGCTGGAAACAGGAAGTCTGAAGGAACTGTTTTACTGGAATGCTAGGAAATTTGCGGGGTATCCGCTCAGTATTTTCCATAAGGCAATTCAAGCGGTGATGCTTTATGTGGTGCCTTTTGCTTTTGTAAATTATTTTCCGGCTCAGTATTTGCTCCGTAAGAAGGACATGGCAGCTTATCCGGAGATCTATTTGTACATAACACCGGTGCTGGGAGTTGTGATGTATTTGCTTGCCTATGTGTTCTGGAGATTCAGTTTGAAATATTATAAGAGTTCCGGAAATTGATTGGAAAACTTCTAACCAAATTCTAACGAAACCCTCATGCTCCTTTTATGGAATTTATGTCTGAATTCATATATGATATTGACATAAAGTAGATAAATTGCTGATTCACAAGAGAGGAGATAAAAGTATGGGTTGTTTAGGAAATTTGTTATGGCTTTTATGCGGCGGTTTCATCGGTGCGATATGCTGGATGATAGAAGGATTATTATGGTGCGTTACAATTGTCGGTATTCCTATCGGAATTCAGTGCTTTAAATTTGCAGGCTTAACGCTTTTTCCGTTTGGAAAAGAGGTAGCGTACGGTGGCGGTCCGGTATCATTTTTGGCCAATATCATTTGGATTCTTGTAACCGGTATACCAATGGCCGTGGAGCATTTGGTTTTTGGAGCAATATTGTGTGTTACTGTAATCGGTATTCCGTTCGGATTACAGCATTTTAAACTGGCAAAACTGGCTCTTATGCCGTTTGGAGCAAGTGTAAGATTATAAAAGAGAAACGAACCCCCTTTGCATAGCAAAATATGCGGAGGGGTTCTTCTTTTTCGATTTGTACTTTATGAGAGTAATGTGTTACAATAACAATAGAATGATTCGGGAGAGAAGGGAGAATTTCAACGATGGGGTTTCAAAGTATATTGTTCGGCAGTTATAAAGTTGACATTGTAAAAGCGGAACCGGATTTTTTCAAGGACCTGCAGCTGGACTATCTGGTGGAGAAGATTTTAGAGCAAAGTAAAGGCTATAAAACAGCACCGTATTTTTATACGTTTCCGGGAGCGGAAGAAATCATCCGGTACCGGCAGCAAATTTGTAAAGACATGGAGTCGGAAGCGCTTTGTACCGTGCTTTGGAGTTTTTGCAGAAGGCTGGCGGAATCCAGAAAGATTTATAACCTTTCTTTGGAAAGCAGGGGAGTGATAGCAATTGCGACCTATCATTTACGGGCGGCAACTCTTTATCGTGAGGCATTATTAAAGCTTGATGAGGAGCTGGGTGAAATTATTGAGCGTATTTCTTCAGAAGGCCTGACAGAATTTTATACCTACATAAAGGAAGAATTGAAAAAGCAGGAAGAAACCGGATTTGTATCGGCACTTGACCGGGCAAACAGCTTTTTTTCCGAGCTTAAGTTTACACTTTCTATCGATCAGGATAAGTTAATTGTATCCGAAGAAAAGGAAGCCGCTAAAAAGCGTGAAAGAAAAGACAAAAAGCCGGTAGAAAATTATTTTGAAGAACTGGCAAAACTGCTTGGCGTGGAAATGCAGGAGCAGTATCTTGCCATGCGGGATATTTTCCCGGAACCGTTAAAAACCTCCACATTGGAGCATGTACTGGTAGGTATCTTAAAAAAGAGCAAGCCAAAGGTATTCGAAGAAATCAACGGATTCAAAAAGAATTTTCCTGATATTTATCCAAAAGTAATTTTGGATTTCGAAGAAGAAATACAGTTTTATTTGTGCTTCCAGAAGTTTAGAACAAGAACTCTCGGCATGGGATATCCGATGGGAATGGCAACTTCATCAGAAAACGGAGAATTTACCGGACGGGAAGTATATGACATTGCACTGGTTTGGAAGCAGGAGTTAAATGACTATGAAGTCGTGTCCAATGATTTTTCCATGAAGAATCATCCTTGCTTTTTTGTAGTAACCGGACCGAATCAGGGAGGAAAAACTACCTTTGCCCGTTCCATGGGCCAGGCGGTATATTTTGCACTTATGGGGCTACCGGTGAATGCAGAGGTATTTCATATGCCGGTGTTTAACGGAATATCCACCCACTTTGAAGCAGAAGAAACCCTGCAGTCCAATTCCGGCAAGCTGAAGGAGGAAATCAACCGTCTTATTCCGATGATGCGTAAGGACAGTAACCGTAACTGTTTTGTTGTGCTGAATGAATTGTTTACCACGGCGACAACCCATGATGCCATGATAATGGGCCGCAAGGTAATGGAATCCTTCCTGGCAAGGGAGTGTTACGGTATTTATGTTACCCATATTCAGGAGCTGGCAGAGGAAGCAGATAATATAATCAGTCTGGTGGCTCAGCTGGAGCCGGGAGAAGAGAGCAAGCGCAGTTACCGCATGCTTCCGATGAAGGCCCAGGGTTACGGTTATTCCGATGCCCTTGTAAAGAAATTCCATCTGGAATATGAAGAGATTATAAGGAGGTTGTCATAATGGAACCTTATTTATTATATCGGGATTCTTCCACCGACGGAAAGAAAAGCTACGCCTTTCCGAGGGATGTAATTAAAGACTTAAACTTGGACATTATCTTTAAAACCATGGCGAAACAGGATGACCTGATTTTTGAAAAGGTACGCCGGGTAATGATGCTTCCTTTGACAACACCGGAAGAGATTTTCTACCGTCAGGAGGTTCTTAGGGATTTGCGCCGTCAGGATGCCATGCTGGAGGATTTTTATGCCATTGCGGTGCGTCAGAACAAAGCATTAAAAGATTTAAAGGCGGCAATAAAGAGCAACCGCGCTAAATCCACAAGAAAAACAAGTGAGTTATTTGAATGCCTGAATTATCTGATGCAGGGGCAGGATGATTTGTTAAAAATCAGGGAACTGTTGCTGCAAAAGAAGGATGCCTGGCAGTCTGAGGGCGTGCAGAACTTGCTGGAACGTTTAAAAGAGATGCCGCTGGAAAGTATTAAGGAGCGCCTTAGAGAGGCAAATTCCCTTACCACCGGATGTGAAGCGGGTTACACCTTTCAGTTTGGCGGCGGAATGAAAATGGAGAAGGCGGAACTGAATTTTATCCGTCCGGCCGGAGATGTAAAAAAGAACGGATTGGAAAATTTTTACCTGACCTTTTTGAAACGAAATGCTATTTTGATTGGTACCGATGTTACCCTGCAGGAGGATGTCAATCATCTGGCGGAAGAAACGCTGGGGCAGATTATTACCATCTTCCAACCGTATCTGCAGAAAATGATGGTGTTTTATGAGCATTACTGTGAAGAGATTTCCTTTTACATGGGTGCGGTACAGTTCATGAAGCGTATGGATGAGCTTTACGTTACGTTAAAGCTGCCGGAGCCGAAGCCGGTTGGTTCCAAGGATGTTTCCTTTGAGCAGCTGTATGAGCTTTCCATGGCAGTATATACCCAGAGAAAGCCGGTAGGGAATTCGATTACACTGCAAAATAATCGCATGACCATTATTACCGGTGCCAACCAGGGCGGCAAGTCCACCTTCCTTAGAAGCTACGGTATTGCCCAGGTGCTGATGCAGTGCGGTATGGCGGTGCCCGCAAGCAGGTTTTCTGCTCCTCTGTATCCGCAAATTTTTACTCACTTTACCCGTAACGAAGATGAGCATTTGAATAACGGCCGTTTAAGCGAAGAACTGCAGCGCATGAGCAATATGATTAATAAAACCGTGCCAAACAGCCTGTTTTTATTAAATGAATCCTTTGCCAGCACCACAGAAAAAGAGGGCTCTAAAATAGCAGAGAATATTATCAATGCATTTTATGAAAAGAACATCACCACTATGATGGTAACCCACTTGTATCAGTTAGCAAAGAAAAAATATGACGAAGCAAAAGACGGCAGTCATTTCCTGGTGGCAGAGCGTACCGAAAACGGCACCAGAACCTTTAAGATGCTGCCGGGAGAACCGACCTATACCAGCTTTGGGACGGATTTGTTTAAGGTACTGGAAGGATAAACAATAACGCTTAGTAAAATAATACCCATGCAGACCGTTAGCGATGAGCGGGTCAGCATGGGTGTTATTTTTTACATTGCTTTGTCTAAAAACTTGGCTGCCATTTCCGGCCAGCCTTCGCAGTCCGGCTGGATGTATTTTTCTTCTCCGTTAGAAGTTTCTTCATTGCAAAGGGCCAGACCGTGGCATCCAAATGGAAACATGTGGAATTCTGCCAGCACGCCCTTTTCAATCAGGGCACTCAGGTAAAGCAGGGAGTTTTCTACCGGAACGGAGGAATCCTCGTAGGTGTGCCAAAGGAAAGTTGGCGGCACGTCTTCGGTAACGTGGCGGTCTAAAGTAACCAGTTCTACCAAATCCTGCTTATATTTCTTGGCTTTGTCAGCATCGGACTGCATGCCAAGTAAGTTTTCAAAGGAACCCTGGTGTCCAAACTCACCGGAGGTTATTACCGGATAGGAGAGGACGCAGGCATTTGGCATAATTTCTTCCGGAGCACAGTTATCCAAATAGCTGGAAAGCCATTCTTTCTTGTAATGGATACAGAGGCTGGCTGCCAGATGACCACCGGCGGAAAAGCCTGCTACTGCGATGCGTTCCGGGTCAATGCCCCATTCAGCGGCATTCTGGCGGACGGTGCGCACGGCAACTGCCAGGTCGCAAAGAGAGGATGGGAACTCAAAGGGTGCAATATGATACTTTAACACAAAGGTGGAAAAACCAAGGGTGTTAAATTTCTTTGCTACAGGTGCACCTTCCCGTTCGGAAAGATGTTCATAGCCGCCGCCTGGGCAAATGATAATGGCAGGGCGGAGTTCTTCTGTGGCAGGGGTATCTTCTTTGTCAAGTAAAAAGCAGTCCAGGGTGGCAGGCTTAAAGCTTCCCTTTTTTACCTTGTCCACCGGAACTACCATATAATTTTCAACGGTAAGAGTGAATTGTTTCATGGAATCCTCCTATTGTTTTTTTTCGTTATTTTCGGTATAGTTAAGATACAATAGTAATTATACTATGTTTTAGGAGAGAGTCAATTATGAAAAAGAAAATTTTAGTACTTGCCACCGGCGGAACCATTGCTTCCGAGGCGGGAGCAAACGGTCTGGAACCTGCGGTAGGAGCCGGCGGATTGCTTCCTTATCTGGTAGGTGTGGCAGAAAACTATGAGATAACAACCAAGGACATCCTGCATCTGGATAGCTCCAATATCCAGCCGGAGGAGTGGGTCATCATTGCCCGCAGCGTATATGAGCATCATAAGGATTATGACGGAATCATCATTACCCATGGTACGGATACCATGGCCTATACTGCATCGATTTTGTCCTATATGCTAAAAAATCTGCCGATTCCGGTGGTGCTTACCGGGTCCCAATTGCCGATGAGCCACCCTCTTACGGATGCAGCAGACAATATGCGGTATGCTTTTGCCATGGCAGCCAGCGGTACGCCGGGCGTGTTCGTAAGCTTCAACCGGAAAATCATTTTGGGATGCCGGGCGGTAAAGGTGCGTACTACCGGTTTTGATGCCTTTGAAAGTGTGAATTGTAAAAATGTGGCGGTCATTGATTCCAATGGTTTAAATATCAACGAGAAGCTGTTGAAAAATCCTTTGGGAAAGTGTGAATTGTTAGATTCCCTGTGTCCGGATGTGTTTTTAATTAAGCTGACACCGGGATTAAATCCGGAAATCTTTGACGTGCTGTTGCAGATGAATTACAAGGGCATTGTTATTGAGGCTTTTGGTGCAGGTGGTCTGCATTTCATTAACCGCGACTTGATTTCCAAGTTGGCAAAGATGGTGGAATACGGAATTTCCGTAGTGGTTTCCAGCCAGTGTCTGTATGAGCGAAGTGACCTGTCTATTTATCAGGTGGGACAGCTGGCATTGGAAAAGGGTGTCATCAGTGCCTATGATATGACTACAGAGGCTGCGGTGACGAAGCTTATCTGGGCTTTGGGACAAACAAAAGACCCGACTGAGATTAAAAGAATTTTTGAAACCAACTATACCGGTGAAATTACGCTGTGATTAATTAAAAAGGAAAAGGAAGAGGAGTGTTATCCGGGTCAAACCGGACAAACACTCCTTTTGTAAACTTTAGTTTGCAAGAAAAGGATAAAAATGTTCAAAAAGCAGCATTTTTCAGTGGACAAAAACAGAAAAGAGGAATATAATGCAACTGACGGTTGCAAAAAGTGCATTGTTAAGTTGCTTGTAACTACAAAAATGACTTGATATAATGGGTATCAAGATAAGATAATTAGAAAAAGGAGATTTTTATCATGACCATCGGCCAAAAGATTATTCAACTCAGAACAGCCGCAGATATTTCCCAGGAACAGCTGGCAGAAACCCTCGGTGTTTCCAGACAATCTGTATCCAAGTGGGAAATGGATCAGGCACTTCCGCAGATTGACAAAGTATTACAGCTGGCAGAAATCTTCAGTGTATCCACTGATGAGTTATTGCTTGATAAAATTGAAATTAACAGAAGACCGGCAAATGAGCCAAGAACCTTAAAGTATTTCGGTACCGACGGTTTCCGTGGTGAGGCAAATGTCAATTTGACCTCCATGCAGGCATATAAAGTGGGCCGCTTCCTTGGCTGGTACTATGCTTCCAAGCTTTCCGGCTGTACCAAAACCGGTTACCGTCCCCGCATCGTTATCGGTAAGGACACCCGCCGTTCCAGCTACATGTTAGAGTACTCCATCGTTGCAGGTCTCACTGCAAGTGGTGCAGATGTTTATATGCTGCACGTTATTACTACTCCGGGTGTTTCCTATGTAACCCGTAAAGATGAGTTTGACTGCGGTATCATGATTACTGCATCCCATAATCCATATCAGGATAACGGCATTAAGGTAATCAATTCCCACGGCGAAAAGCTGGATGATGAAACTACCATGTTAATTGAAGCTTATATTGACGGCGATTTAAAGACCTTAGGCGTAACCGGTGACGATCTCCCACTGGCCCAGAAAGCAAGAATTGGCTGCATTCACGATTATTCCGCAGGCAGAAACCGCTACATCGGTTACTTAATTTCCGTAGCGTCCAACTCCTACAAGAAGTTAAAAATCGGACTGGATTGTGCCAACGGTGCATCCTGGAACATTGCCAATGCGGTATTTAGTGCCCTTGGTGCCCAGACCTATGTTATCGGTGACGAACCGGACGGCTTAAACTGTAATGAAGGCTGCGGTTCCACCCATATTGAGAAATTAAAGAAGCTGGTAAAAGATAAGCATTTAGATTTAGGCTTTGCCTTTGACGGTGATGCAGACCGCTGTATCGCTGTGGACGGAAACGGCAACGAAGTAGACGGTGATGCCATGATTTATATTCTCGGTAAGAGAATGAAGGCAAGAGGCACTTTAAATGACAATACCGTAGTTACCACCATCATGTCTAACAGCGGTTTTGTAAACAGCTTAAAGGAAATCGGTATTAACTGCGTGCAGACCCAGGTGGGTGACCGCTTTGTTTATGAGTGCATGCAGGCAAATGATTATGCCATCGGCGGCGAGCAGTCCGGTCATATTATCATGAAAAAGTATGCAACTACCGGCGACGGTATTTTAACCGCGATTATGATTGCAGAAGAAATTTGCGATTCCAAGTCTTCCCTGGCGCAGCTGGCTGAGCCGATTAAGCTATATCCGCAGTATTTAAAGAACATCCGTGTTAAGGATAAGGCAGCAGTTCTTTCCGACGCCAATGTGCTTGCAGCAAAGGATGAAGTAGAAAAACTCATTGCAGGAAAGGGCAGAGCACTTCTTCGTCAGAGCGGTACCGAGCCGGTAATCCGTGTAATGATTGAAAGCGAAACCCAGGAACAGTGTGTGGAATATGCGGATATGATTATTAAGGTAATTATCGAAGGAGGTCACAGCGTTGAATAAACTGGTAAAAACAAAGGATTTATACGCTTCCCAGCCGGAATATTTAGTGGATTTGTTTGAAAGCTGTGAGTATCCGTGGGAGATGCTTCCAAAGATTAAGGGCTATATTTTAGACTTAATTGAAAAAGGAATCCCGGGCTATACGAAGCTTGCGGATGATGTGCTGATTGGTGAAAATGTAAAGATTTATCCAACCGCTACCATTGAAGGTCCGACCATCATCGGTTCCAATACAGAGGTACGTCCGGGGGCCTATATCCGAGGAAGTGTAATTACCGGTGAAGGCTGTGTAATGGGTAACTCTTCCGAGTTTAAAAACTGTATTTTATTAGATAAGGTGCAGGCTCCGCATTACAACTACATCGGTGACTCTATCCTTGGTTACAAGGCACATACCGGTGCCGGCACAATTTGTTCTAACTTAAAGTCCGATGGTATGGCAGTGGTAATCCACGGTGAGGAAGATTACGAAACCGGTCTTAGAAAAATCGGCGGTATTTTGGCAGACGGCGCAGACGTAGGCTGTGGTTCCGTTATCAATCCGGGAACCGTAATTGGTAAGAATACTACGGTTTATCCTTTGACATCCCTGCGCGGTGTTTATCCGGCAGACTGCATTGTGAAGGATCAGAAGACCGTGGTGAAGAGAGTGTAAACAGGTGTTATAGGACTTTTGACAGTATATTTTAAATTGTTTGGAGGATTTCAGTATGAATTTTATTAAAGTAAACAATTACGATGAATTAAGCACAAAGGCGGCTGCACTTATTTGCGCACAGGTAGTTATGAAGCCAAACTGCGTACTTGGTCTGGCAACCGGTTCTTCCCCACTTGGTACCTATGCAAAGATTGCTGAAAAGTGCGCTAATGGCGAAGTAGATTTCTCCAAGGTTTCTTCCATCAACCTTGACGAGTATGTAGGTCTTGACGGTTCCAATGACCAGAGTTACCGTTACTTCATGAACACCAAACTGTTCGAAAAGATTAACATCGATGTAACAAAGACCAACGTTCCTAATGGCTGCGCAGCAGATCTTCAGAAGGAATGTGAAGCATACGATGCACTGATTCAGCAGAGTGGCGGCATTGATCTTCAGTTACTTGGTATCGGTCTTGACGGCCACATCGGTTTCAACGAGCCGGACTCCTACTTCGAAAAAGCAACTCACGTTGTAGACCTTGACCCATCCACCATTGAAGCAAATGCACGTTTCTTCGCATCCGAAGCAGATGTTCCAAGAAAGGCTGTTACCATGGGTATGGGCGGCATCATGAGCGCTAAGAAGGTTCTTTTAATTGCCAACGGCAAGAACAAGAAGGACATTGTTGAGAAGGCATTCTTTGGACCAATCACACCGGCAGTTCCTGCTTCTATTTTGCAGCTTCATCCGGATTTAACCGTTATTTATAGTGAGAACTAAGTAGAAAAAAACCGTATCCTTGCATCTCCAAAGGAGTCGATGCGCCGGATACGGTTTTTTTCGTTATAGGAAAGTACAGAAATCTTTGTTCTTAAGAGAAACCAGTTGACAACTGAGTCTTCGAACGATATACTAAAGAAAATAAATCTGCAAAGCAGAGACGAAAGGAGAAATGAATTATGAGATTTTTAAGCGAGGTAATTGTAGCGTAACTGAATAAGAAGGGTGCAAGTAATGCAGAGGTGAATACCTCTTTGTCGTTGTGCCGTTATTAGGAACCTTTCGTGAATACTATAACTGTCGGTTGTAGCACACTTTAAAGGTGTGTTATTTTTATGTCCTTTTTTAGCCGTAGGGGTAGCACTAACAGGGTTACCTTTCTACGGTATTTTTGTACCCTTTTTTAGAAAAAAAGAAGGAAAGGAAGTGTTGTTAATTATGAAAAAGATGTTAAGAGAAATAGTTAAAATACAGGAGGATTATATAGGTGAATTTAGAAAAAAATATAATTATAACAGCGAGAATAACGGCTGTTCATAGGGAACGTTATCAGTTGGTATGTGAACATGGTGAAATTTATGCGAGATTGAAAACAAAAGAGTATTATGTGGAATTGGAGGAATTTCCAACTACAGGTGACTTCGTACTAATTAACTATATTGCTAACGGTGACAGTCAGATTATAAAAACACTGCCAAGAAAAACATTCTTTTCACGTTTAGACCCAACGCCGGGCCGGGGGGAACAGGCAGTGGCAGCAAACTTTGATTATGTGTTTATCATGCAATCGTTGAATCATGATTTTAACACGAAACGGTTGGAGAGATATATGACATTGGCATGGCAGTCCGGTGCAACTCCGGTTGTTGTGTTGACAAAGGCAGATTTGGTAAAAGATTATGAGGAATATGTGGCAAGTATTGGCGTTGTTGCACCGGGAGTGGAAGTGCATCTGGTCAGTTCCAAAACCGGTTATGGCATGGAAAATCTGAAAAAATATCTGCAGCCGGGAAAGACGGTTGTATTTTTAGGCTCTTCCGGTGTAGGAAAATCAAGTTTGGTAAATGCCTTGGCGGGTGAAGAAATCATGGGTGTCAACGGCATACGTGAGGATGACAGTAAAGGGCGCCATACGACAACCTATAGGCAGCTCATTACATTGGAGAATGGCGCAATGATTATTGACACTCCGGGGATGCGCAGCATTGGCATGTGGGATATTTCCACCGGACTCGGTGAAGCCTTTGAGGATGTGGAGCAGTACTTAGGAAAATGTAAGTTTTCTGATTGTAAGCATAACACAGAACCGGGATGTGCTGTAAAACAGGCATTAGAGGATGGAAATTTATCCTTGGAACGTTGGCAGAGTTATTTGAAACTGAAAAATGAAGCCAAATACTCTGACGACAAAACAACCTATATGCGGGACAAGGCAAAATGGCATAAAGAACTTGCAAAAAACAGTAAGCGGATGAAAGGAAATAAGAAAAAATATGATACATTTAATTGATGTAAATGAAGAAAATTGGCTGGACATTATTAAACTTAGAGTGAATGAGCATCAGCAAAATTTCTGGACCGCCCAACCGGAATCATTGCAAGAGGATACATTTATCGTAACTGTAATGCGCGGGTATTTGGTATTGCTGATGATTCACAAATGATTGGTGTTGCTTTAGTTAGAGATTTTACAGAGGAACCGCTTAACTATGAATTGGAACAGTTTATGATTGATGAACGGTTTCAAAACAAAGGGTATGGAACAGAAGCATTACAACAAGTTTTAAATCTTCTAAAACAGGAAGGTCGATATGGTGGTGTGGAAGTCTGCGTTAATCGGGATGACATTGTAGCAATACATGTTTATGAAAAAGTTGGATTTGTAGATGGCGGATATGTGGATGAAGAATTGCCCGATTGTTTAAATTTGATTTATCATTTATAGTGATGCCGGAAATAGAAAGTTGACGACACTTCTGGGATACTTGTGAGAAAACATATTGTTTAAGAGTAGAATTTGTTTTGAAATCGTGTTAAAATTTACTAAATAATCAAAAGGGGAATACATATGGAAACAAAAGATTTACTCAAATGCTCTCCCGGAGAATTGACTGACAGGGGCATTTGTCCGACCTGTTTTAACCGTGAGCATAATGGAATTTTATATGGAGATAACAAGGATAAAATGTTATATGAAGATGAAGACATTGAATGTTTTCTCGTAGGGAATCCTAGAAGTGATGGGCACATGGCAATTTCTACAATACAGCATTATCATGATATGAGCGAAGCACCAGATGAAATCAATGAAAAAATAGTTCGGTATACAAAACGGTTTATGAGAATTATTAAAGAGATATATGGCTGTGAGAGGGTTTATATGTGTACCATGTGCGATGGACCGAACAACCATTATCATGTACAATTGATTCCACGCTATAATTTTGAAAAACGTGGAAGCGGAAATTTTGTAAAGCCAAGAAAAGAGTATGTGCATGATGAGGAAAAAATTCATAGAATCCGGCAAATGATTTCGAAAGAGATTAGCTTATCATGATTGGAGGAAAAAATGAGTAAATTACTACTGATTATGGGCGACCTGGCTACGGGAAAGTCCACATTTGCCAATATTCTTTCCAAGAGATACGGTGTCAGTATGTTTGGTAAAGATACCATTAAGGAAGTGCTCGGAGATACTATTGGTTTTACAAACCGAGAGGAAAACTTAAAACTATCCAAAGCAACCATGGAGCTTATGATGTTTCTGTTTATGGAATTTGAAAAATTGGGTAAGCCTTTAATTCTGGAGTCTAATTTCCATACAGGAGAGTTGGAACGTTTGCATGAAATGGCAAAAGAAAATGATTATGAAGTTTTGACAATAGTGCTTCGTGGAAATGCGGATGTCTTGCATCAGCGCTATCTTAATCGGATGCAAAATGAAAACCGACATCCGGTGCATTTGAGTACAACACTGGATGTATATGAAGATTTCAAAAGTTATCTTGAGCGGACAAGAAAAGAAGAAATTCCGGGTGAACGGATAGAAATCAATGCGGATGATTTTTCCTATCAGACGGATGAAAAGCTATTAAAAAAGATTGATGAGTTTATGCTGAAAAAATAATCTATATGGATAAAAGAGGAGATAACATGTTAATACTACGAGATATGCGGGAATTTGATATCGAAGATTATGTCAGATGGTTTACAACAGAAACAGAATGGGGCAATTGGGATTCTCCGTGGGAAGGCCATTTCGAGGGCACTGAGGAAGAAGAACGCAAGGGCTGGACGGAATATTATGATTCTGTAAAGAATCTGTCGGATGAAGTTGTCCGTTGGAAGTTTGAGATTGAGTGCGATGGAAAACATATCGGTTGGATATGTGCCTATACGGATTTGGGATACTTAGATAATCCGGAGGAAATTTGGGCTCTTGGACTGGATATTCCTTGTATAGAGGGCAGAAAGTGCGGTAACGGAACAAAGGCGCTGCAAATGTACATAGACTATTTGAAAGAGCATGGTCACAAATCCTTTTATACCCAGACCTGGTCCGGCAATTTGCCTATGATGCGGGTTGCAGAAAAGCTAGGATTTAAGGAAGTATGCCGTAAGAAGGATTATCGGGAAGTAAATGGCGGGTTGTATGATGCAATTACTTGGAGATTGGATTTGCAATAGAATATTGATTGGAGAAATTGAAAATGAAAATACAAACCATTGAAACCCAAAGACTCCTACTGCGAGGCTTTACAAAAGACGATGCTTTATGGGCATATAGTATCTGGAACAATCCGGAGATGGGACAGTATTTGCCGGATGAAGCAAAAGAAGAAATCGATGAGGAATATCTAAAAATGTTAGAAGGCTTGGGCGAGGATGAAGAATGTTGCTATTTGATTCCTGTATTCAAGGATTCTTTGGAACGGGTAGGAACCTGCAGTTTCATGATAAGTGAAGACAAAAAGATATATGATATAGCCTATTGCGTACATAAGAGATTTTGGTGTCAGGGTTATGCGACGGAAATTGCGCAGGGGATGATAGAGTATGCCCGCAGTCAGGGAGCAGAAAAGGTAACCATTTTCGTGGGTCAGGAAAATGCTGCATCTAATCGTGTTGCGCAAAAATGCGGAGGAAAAATTGTTAGTGAAAGCACGTATAAAAAACGAGGGACAGATATTGTTATGAAAGATTACAAGTATGAAATCGTATTGTGATTTTAAGGAGGTAACCCAATGAAACCCTACACCATCCAAAACAAAAAAGCATGGGAATACAGTGCCTACGACTTCTGGGTGAAACAAAACGGCACTCCGCAGAAACTGGCGGAAAAGATTTTAGAAAATCCGAAAGTGCATTTAAGGAAATATGCGCAATATTTTGACTCTTTTGAGGACATTAAAGTTGCAAATATCTGTGGTTCCTGTGGCAAGAAAGCAATTCCTTTGGCTCTTCTTGGTTCAGATGTAACGGTGTTTGATATTTCAGAGGACAACAAAAGATATGCAACAGAGGTAGCAGAAGCTGCCGGTGCAACCATCAATTATGTGGTTGGTGACGTTTTAGAAATTGATAAAGATCAGTTTTACGGACAGTTTGACGTGGTGTTCATGGAAGGCGGCATTTTGCACTATTTCCATGACATCGATGAGTTTATGCAAGTTATGTATGGGTTGCTTAAAAAGAACGGAAAGCTGATATGCAGTGACTTCCATCCTTTTAGTAAGATAGCAGATATTTTGGTTTTGCAGCAGCCGTCCATGGACTATTTCTCCACGGAAGTGTTTGAGGGCGAAATGGCTCATGCAAGATTTTATGAAGAGGAAATCAGACAGCAGATGCCAAAGTGCAGCTACAGAAAATACACCATCAGCGAAATTATCAACGGAATCATCAGAAACGGATTTATGTTAGAACAGTTTGATGAGCATCCGGCATGGGAGAATAAAACCATTCCGGGAGAGTTTACCGCGTTGGCTTACAAGCGATAATAAATCAGTAACGAGCAGAATCAGGAGTCAATAATGAGTCAGTCAGAACAACAGTGGGACAAGCTTTTAAAAATAAAAACTTCCGGGCGGGACGATACGAAGTCGGACTGTTTCCGGTACCCTTATGAACCAACACCTTATGCAGTACTGGAACGCCTGGCCAACAGTGGGTTGATCCGCAAGCAGGATGTAGTACTGGATTACGGTTGCGGAAAAGGAAGAGTAGACTTTTTTCTGGCCTATCAGACAAGGGCGCACTGTATCGGTGTGGAGTATGATGAACGTATTATTGCGGTGGCAAATGAAAACAGGAATACGGCTGTTTCTGCCTGTAGAGTAGAAATACTGCTTGGAAATGCGGAGACCTTCCCGGTACCGGAACATGTAAACAGGATTTTCTTTTTTAACCCGTTTTCCGTGGAAATATTGCAGACGGCAATGGCAAGAATTTTAGAGTCCTACTATGAAAATCCAAGGGAAATGCTGTTGTTTTTCTATTTTCCGTCCCCGGAGTATATTTCTTACCTGATGACGGTGGATGAACTGAGCTTTTATGATGAAATCGACTGTAGTGATTTGTTTGAAGAAAATAAGGACAGGGAAAAGATTGTGATATTTCAAATGCTATGATAGAATACAGGCAAAAGGATAAGCTTTTGCAACACTTTGGAGGGAAAATCGATGAAAAAGAAAGTTTTATTTTATATATTAGCAGTTGGTATGCTGTGTTTTGGTGGCTGCCAAAACAAGGGACAGGTAGATGAACCGGCACCGATGGCAGAGCTGACGGCCACAAGTACTTCGATACCGACGGCAACCAATACCCCGACCCCAACCCCGATACCATCCATGACGACTATGGAATTGGTACGGGATATGGGAGTTGGTATTAATTTGGGAAATACCTATGAAGCCTGCGGAGACTGGATTGCACAGTGGGGTGATGGTACGCCGGAATCCTATGAAACCGCCTGGGGAAGTCCGGTCATAACCGAAGAAATGATAAAAGGTATTGCAGATGCTGGCTTTGGCGTGCTGCGTGTTCCTGTGGCATGGTCTAATATGATGGGAGCAAATTATACCATCAAAAAGGCATATATTGATGCGGTTAAGGAAGTGGTGGATTGGGCAATTAAGTATGATTTGTATGTGATAATCAATCTTCACTATGACAATGGATGGTTGGAAAATTTCCCTAAAGATAAAGAAAATTGTATGAGAAAATATTATCGCATTTGGGAGCAGGTGGCAGAGAATTTTAAAGATTATGATGAACATCTTATGTTTGAGTCCCAAAATGAGGAATTGGGGTGGAATTCTGTTTGGAATCCGTGGGGCGGTACGAAAGGAAAGGAAGAATCCTTTGCACTGGTGAACGAAATTAATCAGACTTTCGTGGATGTTATCCGGGCTTCCGGAGGAAAAAATCCGGAGCGGCATTTGCTGATTTCCGGTTATAACACCGGTATTGAGCATACTTTGGATGAGCTTTTTAAAATGCCGGAGGACCCAGCAGGAAGGTGTGCAGTTTCTGTGCATTATTATAATCCGTCTACTTTTGCAATTTTGACAGAGGATGCTTCATGGGGAAAGGCTCAGGCAACATGGGGAACTGATGCAGAGGTGAAAGATTTGATTCGCTATATGGAAATGCTGAAAAACGGATTTGTGGATAAGGGTATTCCGGTAATTATTGGGGAATATGGCTGCCCGGTAGAGAATAAGGAATTAGAGTCCGTTCGTTTGTTTCTCACCTCTGTTTGTAAGGAGGCCTATGAACGTGGCATCTGTCCGGTGTTATGGAGTACATCGGGAGGTCATTATGACCGAAACACTTATCAGATGATGGATGAGGTGTTAGCAGAATTTTATAAGAACATAGCAAAGTAATAAATACCCCGCTGGAGCATATCAGATATACTCCGGCGGGGTGGTTTTTAGTATCCCAGTTCTTCACCCACCAGAATCACCTTGATTCTTCCGGCAATGCGGGATTTTCTTGTAATAACGGTTTCACAGCAGATGCAGGCGTCATCCAGACAGTCTACGCAACGGCCAAACTTGGCACAAGGGGTGTTAAGGCCAAGGCGGATGCAGTTTGGCGGTGCGGCAATGTTTCGAACCCGGTCCATGGCTGCATCCAGATTAGGAGCAACTTTGTTCATGCCGGCAACAATCACTACGTTTTTTGGACCGTGGATAAGGCTTGCCACACGGTTACCAAGACCGTCTACATTTACCAGCTGGCCGTCCAGGGTGATGGCATTGGAACTCATAAAGTAGTAGTCACAGTGGGAAACCTCTGCATAAATGGCATCCCGTTCTTCCTGTGTTTTTGCGGTAGCACGGTCAAACACGGTATAGTCGGAATTTTTAAGGTCTGCAATTAAACCGATTTCTTCCAACGTCATGGAGCCTCCCCAGGAAACAGAACAGCCCGGAGTTAAAAAGCGTTTTGCGGTAAGAAGTGCTTCTTCTTTAGTTTCACAGTAATAGCCTTCAATTCCTCTTAAATTGAACTTGTCAATAAGGGAATCAGCCAGATTTTCGTAGTATTGCTGCTTTGGTGTGGACATGGGGTTACCTGCCTTTCTCGAATAGTTATCTTTTCGTTCATTTTACTACATTCTTCTAATGCTTTCAAGGTTTTTAGCCGAAAGATATAGTAAGGGATAGTTTGCCCATAAGGAGAAAATCCTACTGGAAATCTGTCTAAGAATATATTATACTTAAAGGCGATGTATCTGATATGAAAATCAGTTACAGGATGAATATAAAAGGGGTGGCCCCATGAAAAAGACAAATATCATTTTAATATTAATAGCAATGTTGAGCCTGCTGGGTCTTGGTGCCGTAGTGCTTTTCTTTGGTGATACAGAAAAACTTCCGGAGCAGAACAATACCGGAACATTGGAAGGGTATCAGGATAATTATATTGCAGATGAAAATATGAATAAGGAAATCGTGGTTAAGGTGGAAGAAGAGTTTGCAGAAGCTTCGGAAATTGGCATTTATACCGCAGAATTCCAGTCTTTGGTGCGGGAAAAAATAAATGGCTTAATTTCTGCAAATACCTATACGGAAGATAATCCATTGGTGATTTACAATCCGTTTTTAACCAATTCCCAGTCTCTTTACGTGTATTTTGAAACCGAAGAGGCGTATGCGGTTTCTTATTCCGTACATACTCCGGAAGCAGATTATGAGGATTTTGGAGCTTTTACCGTGCCTCATCGTCCGGATACTTCCAAGGTGCATGAATTTCAGATAATCGGTCTGATTCCGAGTGAAACCAATATGATTACCCTTCGGATGATGGATATAAACGGCGTAGTAAAAATCCGCCGGTTCTATTTTTACAACGAAAATGCTGTTGCAGCATCTGCTATTGAATTGAAAACAGAACAGGGAACCAAAGAAGTAGAAAATGAAGATAAAACTTTCAGTACCGTACCTGCCAGCAATGAGCAGGCAGCAGAGGGAATGTTTGTTGTGTTTCCTGCGGCTAACGAAGTTTCTCCGTACTTGCGCTTTTATGATAACGACGGTGTACAGCGTTGTGAAATTCCGTTGGAAACCTATGGTACAAAACGTATGCTGATATTGGATGACTTAATCTTTTTTAAGGTGTCTGCGGAGAAGTTTGTCGGTATCAACCGGCTTGGCGAAGTGGTAAAAATCATAACAGATGAAAATTATTCCTTTGGTGATGATTACTGCTTTGATAAAAATAATGACATTTTAGTACTGGCATCCGATAAGCGTCAGGCTTCCGTGGATGACTGTATTATCCGCATAAACCGTGTAACTTCGGAAATAACCGAACTTGTGGATTTGGGCGACCTGCTTCCGGAATATAAAGTAAAATGTGAGAAAAAAGACGGAGTGCAGGATTGGCTTTCTTTAAATTCCATTGCGTTGGTGGAAGGCAACCGGGTTATGGTAAGTGGTGACAAAACCGATACCATCATCAAAATCCGCCGCCTGTATAACGACCCGAAAATCACCTTTATGATTGGTAATCCGGAAGAATTTAAGAACACCCCGTATACTACATTGTTTGCACAGGAAGATAATGAATTTGAAATGCATCATGGCCTTAATATGATTACTTATCAGCCGTATGACTTAATCCGTGAAACCAGACATTATATTTGCCTGCTTCACAATAATGAGGATTTCGAATACGAAAAGCGGCAGGAGCATTATGCCTACTATTACCGTTATTTGGTAGATGATGCGGAAGGTGGAGAGGATGCCCAGGGAAGTGTGCGTCTGGTAGACAGCTTTGTGTTACCGGAGGTTGGTGACAACGGAAGTATCCAGTGGTATGGGGATCATTTATTGTTTGCTACCGATAAAAAGGCAGAGTTTTATGAATATGACAACGAATTTCAGTTGATTACCAAGTATAGTTACAAGGAACCTGTGGTGGAGAAAACCGAGGAAGAAAAGGAGCATGAAGAGGATTTTCCTCCTGCGGATGCTACCGTTGCTTTCCTGCGAGTAGAAAAGATTGACGTTACAGGGTATTACTATAATGAGGAACCGGTAATTATTCAGCCGGTAGAGACAGAACTTGAAGGAGCAGAATCCGAGAATGAGTAAAAAGCTTTTTATTGCAGAAAAACCAAGCGTGGCACAAGAATTTGCCAAGGCTTTGAAACAAAACTTTTCCCGGAAAGACGGCTATCAGGAGTCAAATGAGAGCGTGGTTACCTGGTGCGTAGGTCACCTGGTTACCATGAGCTACCCTGAGGTCTATGATCCGGCATTAAAAAAATGGGCAGTGGAAACACTGCCATTTTTGCCGAAGGAATATAAGTATGAGCTGATTCCTGCCGTGGAAAAGCAATTTAAAATTGTAAAGGGGCTCTTAAACCGCGAGGACGTGGATTGTATCTACATTTGCACCGACTCGGGACGTGAGGGAGAATACATTTACCGCCTGGTAGACCAGATGGCAAAGGTTCCTACAAATAAGGAGCGTCGTCGTGTGTGGATTGACTCCCAGACAGAGGAGGAAATTCTTCGCGGTATCAGGGAGGCTAAACTTTGGACGGAGTACGATAACTTATCGGACTCTGCTTATTTGCGTGCAAAAGAAGATTACCTGATGGGTATTAATTTCTCCCGTATTTTAACCCTGAAATATGGATATTCTGTCCGTAACTTCATGAAATCCGACAAAAATATCCCGATTTCCGTAGGACGGGTTATGACCTGCGTTCTTGGTATGGTAGTACGCCGTGAGCGGGAAATCCGAGCTTTTGTAAAGACGCCGTTCTACCGTGTACTGGCCAGTGTACAGGCAGGAGACAGTGACAAAACTTTTGATGCGGAATTCCGTGCAGTGGAGGGCAGCAAATACTTTAATACACCTATGATGTATAAGGAAAACGGCTTCAAAAAGGAAGAAGATGCCAAAGCTTTGATAGACAGTCTACAGGGACAGCTTGCCAGAGTACACAAGGTGGAGCGTAAAAAAGAAAATAAAAATGCGCCGCTTTTGTTTAACCTGGCAGAACTTCAGAATGAATGCTCCAAGCTGTTTAAAATCAGTCCGGATGAAACCTTAAAAATCACTCAGGAATTATACGAAAAGAAATTGGTAACCTACCCAAGAACCGATGCCAGAGTGCTGTCTACGGCAGTTGCCAAAGAAATTTATAAGAACATCGCCGGCCTCAGAAATTTTGGTCCGGCAGGAAACTTTGCTTCCGAAATTATAGAAAATAAGAGCTATCAGGGACTGGCAAAAACCAGATACGTCAATGATAAGCAGATTACCGATCACTACGCCATTATCCCAACGGGACAGGGTTTATCTGCCTTGAATTCCGTGTCTGCGGTGGCCGGTAAGGTATATCAGTTAATCTGCCGCCGTTTTTTAAGCATTTTCTATCCGCCGGCAGTGTATCAGAAGCTGGCCATTGAACTGTTAATCGGCGAAGAACATTTCTTTGCCAACTTTAAAGTGCTGCTTGACGAGGGCTACTATAAGGTGGCAGGAAATCCGGGAAAGAAGCGTCAGGAAACGAAAGAAACAGGCGGAACTCCAAATGCATCCGAAGAGAGTGAGGATGGCGATATGGATAGCAAAAAAGCCAAGGACTCCGGTGAAGAAGAGTTGGAATTCGGCGAAGACATGCTTGCTCTGTTCCAAAATTTAAAATCCGGCATGGAGCTTCCCGTAAAGGAATTTAACATCAAGGAAGGCGAAACCTCACCGCCAAAGCGGTACAATTCCGGTTCCTTAATTCTTGCCATGGAAAATGCGGGTCAGCTTATCGAAGATGAAGAACTTCGTGCCCAGATTAAGGGCAGTGGTATCGGTACCAGTGCAACCCGTGCGGAAATTTTAAACAAGCTGATTAAGATTACATATTTGAATTTAAATAAAAAGACCCAGATTATCACACCAACCTTGCTTGGCGAAGTGATTTACGACGTGGTGGCATGCTCCATCAAGTCGCTGCTTAACGCAGAGCTTACCGCCAGCTGGGAAAAGGGCCTTACTTACGTTGCGGAGGGCAGTATTACTTCTGAGGAGTACATGCAGAAGCTGGAGGGCTTTGTGAGCCGCATGACCAATGGAGTTAAAGGATTGAATAACCAGAATTCCATTGTGGGATTATTTATAGAGTCAGCAAAAAATTATAAGTAGTATATCATTAAAATGATATAGAGTAACAGTTTCGGGGAAACAGGTGAAACTCCTGTACGAGCCCGTCGCCGTGAAGCGAATGTTTTGTTGCGGTTCTAACCTTGGTGCCACAACCAGGGGACACGTCATTGGAACAAATCCGAGAAGACGAACCGTGATATCGCCAAGTCGAAATACCCGGCTGTTATCATCCTTTGCAGTATGCCGCGGGCGCCGGCAAAAAGGGAATACAATTTAATTTAGGAGGAAATTATATGAAGTTTACAAGTAACAAGAAGATTACTTCGTTACTCCTTTGTATGATGCTTATTGTGGCTATGGCATTAACAGCAGGATGTGGCGGAAAGAAGCAGCAGGAGAATAATTCTTCTGCAGGACAGGAAGTGTCTGTTAACAAGTTAGGTGAAGGAAAGACTCAGTTTAACTTTACCGTAGTGGATAAGGATGGCAAGGAAACAGCCTTTGATATCCATACCGACAAAACCACCGTCGGGGATGCATTATTGGAACTTGGCTTAATTGCAGGTGAAGAAGGTGCCTATGGTCTTTATGTAAAGCAGGTTAACGGCATCACGGCTGACTATGATGTGGACCAGACCTATTGGGCATTTTACATCAATGGTGAATACGGTATGACCGGTGTGGATGTTACCAATATAGAAGCCGGTGCAACCTATAGTTTTAAGGTTGAAAGGTAATGAAGCTGAAGATTAGGGAAATTGCAGTATTTGGCATGCTGGGGGCGTTGATGTATGCTTCCAAAATGCTCATGGAAGTATTGCCGAATATTCATCTTCTTGGAGTGTTTACCATTGCTTTTACTGTGGTTTACAGAAAAAAAGCGCTGTATCCGATTTACATTTACGTTTTGTTAAATGGTTTATTCAGCGGATTTGCCACCTGGTGGATTCCGTATTTATATGTTTGGGCAGTGCTATGGGGCATAACCATGCTTTTACCTAAGCAGATGCCCAAAAAGATACAGCCAATCGTGTATATGGTGGTAAATGCCTGCCACGGATTTGCTTTTGGCATACTATACGCGCCTGCGCAGGCACTTTTATTCGGATTGAGCTTTCAGGGAATGTTGGCATGGATTGCTGCCGGACTTCCGTTTGATATTACCCACGGAATCAGTAACTTCATCTGCGGAGTACTTATTGTGCCAATCGTACATGTGTTACGGCGTTTGGAAAACAGTGTAAACTAATATCCAGCAAATAAGAAAAGCATATCTCCGAGTGAACCGTTAGCGTTAGCGGGTTCAAAGGAGATATGCTTTTCTACTGTTATTTTTTTCTATATTTCGGTTCAATCACCGTGGTAAAGAAAATCATAAGTCCGATGCTGACAATCATGCATCCAACCATAGAAACCAATATTACCAAAAGAATATTAGCCGGTGTCAGCAGTGGAAGCCCAAGGGCGGTGTAAAGAACTGCTGCCACGAACCAAAGCTTGCTCATAGCCTTATTATAGGCACGGACATCGGTTACTTCAAACTGCTCCGCATTGGCCCAGAAGCCGCTTGGTTTGTCGGAATGGCGGCATCGGATACCCATGATAAGAAAGAAGAGTCCAATCAGTGCAAAGGCAGAAAAACCATAAATTCCGGGGGTCATACGCTTTCCTCCTTTTTGTAAAGATTATATGCATATCGAGCAACGAAAGCTACGGCAATAAGTAATAGTACTTCTACAATCCAGACAGGAGCACCAAGACCTGTAATTACCACAGTTAGGAAATCTACCGCAAAGTGGATGCCAAAGGCAATAAACCAATAGGTTCTGCTTTTGACAGAAACTGCTTTGTAAACCAATACAGAAAGGGCAATCTGCAGGACGAGGGCGGCCAGACGTTCCACACCAGCCATATAAAACTGCCAGGAAGGAAGCTCCCAAAGTACTTTTATTTGTTCAAAGGTGGTTTGTTGAAGCTCGGCATCTACCAGTTCTACGGAAGCCTGCAGAGCTCCGGAATTAATCATTAATGCTGTCATTAAATTGCTGACATAAGTCATACCCACAAGCAGGATAGCTTCGATACCGCCGTGACCGATACCGTACATCAGGGCATTTGGTTTATTTAAAGAATCTTTCATGAAGAACTTCATGGCAATCAGCCGGCCGGTTTCTTCAAATAGTGCTGCTGCCAGCCCGCCGTACAATCCGTAGAGAATGATATTGTCGGTAAGCAGGGTTCCGGTTGCGGTTAACACAACAGAGTGTAACAGTGGCTCTAACATAAGTGCAAATACAATGAAGGTTGCACAGCCGATAACAAAAGAGGTTAGCTTGGCTTTTAACTTGATTTTTACCAAAATTAAAAGTACAATCGGCAAAACGATGGAAAGAATCAGTGAAAGTACCATACCAATCAAGCTTGCTGTGGAGACGGTGCCCCATTCCATAACAGTGTTCATAAGTTATTCTCCTTTCGTTAATTCAAATGTTTAAGGGTAGTGTATATACTCTCAAGTTCAGCGGAATCTTCCATGCTAAACAGGTAGTTTGTTCCGTCGATGGTGCGTATCAGCAAGAAGGCATCATCATACGGGTCCAGACAAAGCAGACCGCTTTGTACCATGTCCTTGATACTAAATTTTCCCTTGTATAAATGCGGGAAATTGGTGCCCCAGGTTTTGGAGGCTTCCGGCATCTCGGTAAGATAGGTGACTGCATAAATTTCATCCAAAGGAATGGCGTATTCCAATTCGGTGTGATGGGCTTCCAGAGCGGTTTCGGTTAAAACCACCGTAGGTTCGGTAAATTCCTCCTTGACGGTAAACAGCCCGATAAACGGAAGAAGCAGCAACATGACAACTGCAAAAATGTCTAACGCTTTACCGACCGGGTGGGCAAAATTTACGGTAACGCCAAAACCTACACGGGAATTGACGAACAGATTGTTGTCGTTTTTGTTGTAGCAGACAATTCCGTATGGCCAGTTATCGTCTTCATCCATCAGAATCTCGGAAGGTTGTTCTTTGTTAAGGCGTTGTTGCTCTTTGCGGATTTTCAGTTCCATACCAACTACCAGAGCAAGTATGCCGGTTACAAAAAGAGCAAGGGCAATGAGGAAAGCCCATTCGGAAACAAACAACAACAGGGCGCTAAAACTGATGGCGGCACTTAACCAGCTGACATACATCCAACATTTGCTCCAGTAATAACGGCGGATGCGGGTAAGCACTGCGGTAAGGGTAACATCGCTGTTGACCCGGTCCTCCTTTTTGCGGAGTACGGTATAGCAGTAGTAGCACGCTAAAATAGTGGAGGAGTTGCACAAAATCACAATGAGCAGTGCGGGAAGGGAACCCTCCACCGGAACCACAAGCGGAAACATCAGAGGAATCAGACTGACCAACAGCGGCAATAAGAAATTGACAAAGGTGTAGGTGCTTTGCTTTTCCTCAAATAGGTCGGCAAGAGAGGTGTCGGCAACCTGTATCTTTACAAGCTCCGGACGATACCAGTTTTCCTTTTTTAATGCACGCATTGCTTTTACTGCTTTAACATACGGAATATTCGGAACAATGATGATGGCGTCCACCCATAGCATAACGTAGGTCAGGATAACGGAGAGATATTCCATAAAAAAGACAGGAATATAGAGCAATGCCAAGAGAATGCAGGTAATGGTAAGTTCTTTTGAATACTTTTTTGTAATAGTAAGAACACGCGGATCTTCCCAGGCTTCTTTTGGAATAGTGGTGGAAAGAATCAGGTTATTCTTTGGCTTACGTTCATTTAACATGGTAAAGTAAAGGACCGGCAGTATTGGTACAAAGCAAATGGCCAGAAATAAATTCATGATTGCAATAAAACTCATAATTTTCCTCCTTATTCTCCCTTGTTTAATTCATCATATAATTTGCTGCAGGCGGAAAGTAATTCTTCTTTGGTGACTCCGTCCACATAGAGTTCGGAAAGTAACAATTTTAGCGCCGGATGTTCGGTAAGTGGCGGATGCTGTTCCGGCACTCTGGCAGGATTTATCATGGCGCCGAGACGGCGGTCGGTAATTAAATACCCCTCCTGCTTCAATAACTGATAGGCTTTATTAACAGTCATGGTGTTTACTCCGGTTTCTGCTGCCAGGGTACGGATGGGTGGCAGTTTTTCGCCGGGGGTTAATTCTCCGTTTGCAATGCCCAACACGATTTGGTTACGGATTTGCATGTATATCGGCGTTTCATCGGCAAAATCCAGTTTTAACAGCATGGTTTTACAACTCCCTTCTTTTGCAGATATGTATAAATACAGTAATTACTATAAAATACACCGTTTGTATTATTGATAGTAATACAAAGCATACAAAAAGTCAATAGTGAAAAAGAAAATTGTAATTTACAGGAACCTATGGTATACTGGCGTGGGCGGCGGAGCCGATACAGGCATCGCCGGATGATAGGAACAAAAGGTTATTAAAGAAAGAGGTACAGGTATGAAGTTAAGAAAGAAACTTCTGGCAGCAGTGTTGACTTTGGTAATGGCACTTACGCTAACCATTCCGAGTCTTGCTACCGCAACGGAGGAACCAAAAACATTAGACATTTTATTTATGCATGACATGCATTCCCATTTGAATCCGTTTACCGTAATGAAAGACGGCGAAGCGGTGCAGGTGGGCGGTTTGTCCCGCATGATGACTTTGGTAAAGCAGCAGTATGCAAAAAATCCAAATACTTTATTTGTAGATGCAGGCGACTATTCCATGGGTACTGTGGTACAGTCCGTATTTGAAACGGATGCAGCAGAACTCAGAACTCTTGGCGCCATGGGTGTGGATGCTTTGACCTTAGGAAATCACGAATATGATTTTGGACCGGATGGTCTTGCCCGCTCCCTGATGACTGCAAAGAACAGTGGAGAAAAAGTTCCTGCCATTGTAGTTTCCAATATCGATATGGAAGCAACCAAGGCGCAGGCTCCGAGTGAGAAAAGAGATGCGCTACTGGCAGCTTTTGAAAGTTACGGCGTGAAAGAATATATTATGCTGGAAAAGGGTGGCATAAATATTGCGGTACTGGGTATTTTCGGTTTGGATGCCGTAGAATGTGCACCGTTTTCCGAACTGATTTTCAAGGACCCGGTAGTGGGTGCAAGAGATACCGTAGATAAAATTTTAGCCAACGAAGATGCAGATATGATTGTGTGTGTATCCCACAGCGGAACATCCTCCAATCCGGAAACTTCCGAGGATGAACTGATTGCCAAAGCAGTGCCTGAAATTGATGTTATCGTCAGCGGTCACACCCACAGCAAACATCCTGAAGCTATTGTGCACGGTACGACCTATATCGGTTCTGCAGATGAATACGGCAGATATTTAGGCTCCATGTCTTTGATACAGAACACAGACGGTACCTGGGAGTTAGATAACTATGAGCTTCTTGAAATTACAGAAGCTATTCCTGCAGATGAAGAAATGCAGGCTACCATCGATACTTATCTGGCACAGATTGACGTGAATTACTTATCGGTTTACGGGTTTGAAAGAACCCAGGTGCTGGCAGAAAATGATGTGGAATTCTGCTCCGCAGGCAGTCTTGGTTCCAAGCATGAGGAACGGAACCTTGGCAGCATTATGGCGGATTCCTACCGCTATTATGTAGAAAGCCTTCCGGATTGGGATGGCAACCCTGTTCATGTGGCAGCAGTACCTAAGGGTCTGGTAAGAGAAACTTACCCAATGGGCAACATTACCGTCGAGGATGTATTCAACTCTTTCTCTCTTGGTATCGGCGAGGACGGCATGGCAGGTTACCCATTGGTTAGTGTGTACTTTACCGGGGAAGAAATTAAGCTGATTGCAGAAATTGATGCTTCCATTTCTCCGTTGATGAACTATGCGAGATTATATACTTCCGGACTTCAGTGGACCTTTAACCCGAACCGCTTAATTTTAAGCAAGGCATATGACGCACATCTGGTAACTTTGGACGGAGAACGCACAGAAATCGAAAAAGATAAATTATACCGCGTGGTAGCAGACCTTTACAGCTTAAAGTTATTAAGCTCCGTAACCGACCTTTCCTACGGACTGCTTTCCATTATTCCGAAGGATGCAGAGGGGAATGTAATTGAGAACTTCTCCGACACTATCATTCACACAGAAGGCAGAGAAGTAAAGGCCTGGGAAGCCATTGCAAATTATATGGAATCCTTTGAAGATACGGATGGCGACGGCATTGCCAATGTAGATTCCCGCTATGCTTCCTATGAAGGCAGAAAAGTAGTAGAAGACAGCAAAAAGCTTGGCGATTTGTTAAAGCAGCCAAATAAGTTCTTTTTCTGGATTCTCGGCATAGTATTATTTGTGGTATTACTGCTTGTCATGGTTCTCGTGCTCGTTGTAAAGGGCGTTAAGAAACGTTCTGCAAGAAAGCTGATAGAGAAGAAAGAACGTCTTCGCAACAAAATCTGATAGGTTTCGTCTTATATCTTTTTGATAATTAGTTTTTGTTTTAGATTTTATGCAAAACAGACGGTGGAATTTTATCTGAACGGAACCCTGGAGAAACGTCGGTACTTGGTGAGGTGTTTTCGAACCTAGTACCGTTACGTTTCGATGGTAGCGAAAGCGTGTTCCGAAGGATAAAACTCCACCGTCTGCTTTATTAAAAAATAAAATTAGAAAATTTTTATCAAAAAGGTATAGACGAAATCGGTTTTTTGTGAGAAAATAGGTACGATGCAGAAAAATGTCGTTTTGAGAGTTTGTTAAAAAACTAACGACGACTTGTTTCTGTTCTGAAAATTAAAAAGATGGATTGAAAGGAGTTCCAAACATGATCATCTATTCTCATGAAGTAGAAGAAATGTGCCCAGTAGCTCAGGGTGTACATCACGGTGCAGCCCCAATTCCAGAGGAAGCAAAATGGGTAAAATCAAAAGAAGTAAAGGATATTTCCGGTCTGACACACGGTATCGGCTGGTGTGCTCCACAGCAGGGCGCTTGTAAGCTGACACTGAACGTTAAGGAAGGTATCATCCAGGAAGCATTAGTTGAGACAATCGGCTGCTCCGGTATGACACACTCTGCAGCTATGGCAGCAGAAATTCTTCCGGGCCTTACAGTTTTAGAAGCATTAAACACAGACTTAGTTTGTGACGCTATCAACACCGCTATGAGAGAGCTCTTCTTACAGATTGTTTACGGTAGAACACAGTCCGCATTCTCCGAAAACGGTCTTCCTGTAGGTGCAGGTCTTGAAGACTTAGGTAAGGGCTTAAGATCTCAGGTTGGTACAATGTACGGTACATTAAAGAAGGGTCCTCGTTACCTTGAAATGGCAGAAGGCTATGTAACAGGTATCGCTCTTGACGCTGACAACCAGATTATCGGTTACAAGTTCGTAAGCCTTGGTAAGATGACAGACTTCATCAAGAAGGGTGATGACCCTAACACCGCTTATGAAAAGGCTTGTGGCCAGTACGGTCGTGTTGCTGATGCGGTTAAGATTATCGACCCAAGAACAGATAAGGAAATTTAATTAAGAGGAGGAAACTATAATGGCTTTATTTGAGTCTTATGAAAGACGTATTGACAAAATCAATGCAGTTTTAAACAGCTATGGTATCGCTTCTCTTGAAGAAGCTGAAAAGATTACAAAGGATGCAGGTCTTGATGTTTACAATCAGATTAAGGGCATCCAGCCAATCTGCTTTGAGAACGCTTGCTGGGCATACATCGTAGGTGCAGCTATCGCTATCAAGAAGGGTTGCAGAAAGGCAGCAGACGCAGCAGCAGCTATCGGTGAAGGTCTTCAGGCTTTCTGTATCCCAGGCTCCGTTGCAGATACACGTAAGGTAGGTCTTGGCCATGGTAACCTTGGTAAGATGCTCCTGGAAGAAGAAACAGAGTGTTTCGCATTCTTAGCAGGTCACGAGTCCTTCGCAGCAGCTGAAGGTGCTATCGGTATCGCTGAAAAGGCAAACAAGGTTCGTACTAAGAAGTTAAGAGTAATCTTAAACGGTCTTGGTAAGGACGCTGCTCAGATTATCGCAAGAATCAACGGTTTCACTTATGTTGAAACAGAGTATGATCCATACACAAACACTGTTAAGGAAGTATTCCGTAAGCCATACTCCACAGGTCTTCGTGCAGAAGTTAACTGCTACGGTGCAAACGACGTTTGCGAAGGTGTTGCTATCATGCACAAGGAAGGTGTTGACGTTTCCATCACAGGTAACTCCACCAACCCAACCAGATTCCAGCATCCTGTTGCAGGTACTTACAAGAAGGAATGTCTTGAGCAGGGTAAGAAGTACTTCTCCGTAGCTTCCGGTGGTGGTACAGGTAGAACACTTCATCCGGATAACATGGCAGCAGGTCCTGCTTCCTACGGTATGACCGATACTCTCGGCCGTATGCACTCCGACGCTCAGTTCGCAGGTTCCTCCTCCGTTCCGGCTCACGTTGAAATGATGGGTCTTATCGGTGCAGGTAACAACCCAATGGTTGGTATGACTGTAGCAGTTGCAGTAAGTATTGAAGAAGCAGCTAAGGCTGGTAAGTTCTAATAAAACATAAAAAAACCTTTATTTTAGAGGGCAAACCAAGTTGTAGTATGGCGTGGTTTGCCCTCGTTTTTTCTGCCTACCTACACCACTACCTACACTATACCTACCCCAAGTTTTTAAAGTTAGGGTAGGTAGCATATGGTTGGTATACTTCAAAGCTGGATGCGAAAGGATGGTAAAAAATTATGGCAAAAAAGAAAGCAGTCAGAAGAGAAAATGGTAGGGGTACGGTAGAAAAAGTAAACAGTAAAAAGAATCCTTTTAGAGCAAAGGTACCAGTGGGAACCAAGGTAGATAAGAATGGAAAGACGCAGGCAGTATATAAAATCCTTGGTAATTTCCCAACCAGAGTAGAAGCTGAAAATGCTCTGGTAGATTTTTCAAGAACACCTTATGAACTCACATCATCAGTGAAAACCTTTGCAGATTTGTATGAGGTATGGTCGAAATATTATTTCTCTACACTGAAAGGTGAGAGTTCCATGCGGACAGTGACAAGTGCCTATGCTTATTGCAGTGGTTTGTATGATATGCCGATTCGGAATATCGGACCGGGGCATATTAAGGATGCCATGGAGCAGGGATATGTAATTCCTACAATGGGTAAGGACAAAGGGAAGAAGAGGTATGCTTCCATTAACACAAAGGAACGTATCAAGTCAATGTGTAATTTGATGTTTGACTACGCAATGGAGCGAAGATTAGTATTGAGTAATCCGGCCAGAACGTTCAAAATCGGCAATCTATTGGAAGAGATTCAAAAGAAATCCAAGGGTAAAATTCCTTTTACACAGGAACAGGTCAATGAATTATGGAAATATGTGGACGATATTGCATTTGTGGACATGGTGCTTATTGCAATGTATACCGGTTTTCGTCCACAGGAAGTAGCAGTATTGGAAACGAAGAATATCTTTCTGGACGAGAATAAAATCATTGGTGGTATGAAAACGGAAAATGGAAGAGATAGAGTTGTTCCAATTCATCCTGCTATTAAGCCTTTGGTGGAGAAACGATATTTACAGGCTACAGAACGGTATCATAGTGATCGGCTTTTCAATGACCCAAAAGGACAGCAGAGTACCAAGATGACTTATGACATGTACCGGGGAAGATTTACGAATGTGATGAAAGAAATGGGCTTTAGGGGATTGACTCCTCACTGCACAAGGCATACGTTCTCTACACAGGCAAAGCGTTGTGGTATGGATTCCGGAATTAGGAAACGTATTATGGGGCATAGCCTGAATGGAGATGTGACGGAATCGGTATATACACATCCTACATTTGAGGATTTGGCACATGAAATGAATAAGCTGGATTTTTCGGTTGGGGAATATGTGTAAAGTAGATTGATTAAATAATTTGAGTTTTGACATAATGAGATGGTATAAGCAAAGAGAACATAGACAATAAAAGTGTTCTCTTTGCTTATTTTATAGGTTTACTATTTTAGAAAAAAATATGGCTATTAATTTAGTCTGTCGATAATTGAAGATAATGATCTTTTAATAGTATCAGGGAACTTGTAATATGTCTAATAAGAATATAACTGATCGTTATTGCGTCTATGGAATTTTTTGTATAAATATGATATACTTAAAATTAAAAATGAAACGTATTTAAAGTAGCTAAGACAATAGATGCAACGAGTGAAGAGAGTACGATAAAGGAGAAATAATTAAGATGAATATCTTTTTAACAGAAATGGAAAGTATAAATCAAGTCAGTGAAAATTCCATCCAAACAGTTTTTGATAAAATAAATCAAAGCATTGTTGGGGTTTTTGCAGAATTTATTGGAAACATTACAACTCTCGGACCAATTGTAATATTTTTGGTGTCATTATTTATTTTTTTGCTTTCCTTTAAAAAACGTGCTAATCGTATAAGTAAATCAGTGATAGAGGCATTATCAAAGAATGGAAAATATATAAGAGGATTATTTGTTGAACTGAATGATACAAAAGAATTGACAAGATACTTTCTGTATGGTTACAAGTGGAAAAATCGAATAATTAAAGACTATAATACCTTATTTGATGATGAGAATGGGCGACATCTCACTAAAATATATAAGAATTATAATATTAGGCTTCGACTCCGTAGAACGACATCAATTGATAAAATTTGTAGTTCGATTGACGAACTGATAGCGTTACTGAAGAAAATTGAAAAACGGGAAATAGCAACTCCTGAGGAATACAAGGAGACGGCTACGTTGTTTGAAGTTTATGGAAATCGGTATGTTGAAAAATTACAAAAATTAAAAAACAAAGTGGAGTTTGCTAGAAAGAGATATATTATACTGACTGGTAGTGCAGGAAATGGTAAAACAAATTTATTATGCAGCTTAGCCGAATTAGTAATGTCGACAGGGAAGATTTGTATTTTCATAAATACGAAAGAAGTATCTCAAAATATAGATCTGTACTTGGAAGAAAAGCTCATGGGATTTGGAAGAAAATATTTTAAAGTATATTGGTGGATTCAAAACTTCATATGTGTTTTACTTAGAAAAAAAATATACATAATTATCGATGCAGTCAATGAAGATGAGTCAAAAAAATTTGTTGAATCACTTCCGGATTTTATAAATAACACAATGAGGTCTTCAAATGTTAAAACTATTATTTCTTGTAGAAGTGAGTATTTTGATTTGAAATACAGAAATATTCTTGTTGACAATGTAGATGAAGTTGCATTTTGTTATGACATTATGAAAGAACAATATTCTATAGTTGCCAAAGAACGAATGTATGAAAATTATAAAAAGGCTTTTAATTTTTCAGGGACAGTTTCATCAGAAGTTAAAGAAAAATTGTATAAGCAGTTACTATTAATGAGAATGTTTTTTGAGGTTAATAGAAATAGTAATGCAACAGTGATTAACTTAAATAAATACGAGATATTTCAAAGATATATAGATTCAGTTATGAAGGATGCCAAGCAGGAGTGTGATATATTTTTATGTAAAGTAGTGGAGCAGATGTGTAAATTGCAGGTGTATTCCGCAGTGTATTTATCAACAATATTAAAAGAAAATCAAATGTCTTGTACAATACGAGATTTTGTGGATGAATCGATTTTATTGAGCAGAAAGTTGGTCCTTCATCCCAATTCAATTATTGAAACGCACGAGGAGGAAATATATTTTGTTTTTGATGAAATGCGCGATTACTGCGTGGCAAGATATGTATTAAATAACCTCTGTGCAGATGCAGGAAATCCTGTAGAAAAAAGAGTAATTGCTTTTTTAGATAAATTGGTAGCAGAAAAAAGTGTTTGTGCAGAGGGGGTAATAAATTATATATATTGGTTCTATAAAGGACAGGGGAATGCGGATATGTGTAAGTTAATTTTGCATAGCTACATGAAGCAACATGATCAGGTAATGGAACCATATAGAATGAATAGGGAGAGTGGATTGAGTAGCTGGGGGTTGAAAGTTATCTTTGAAAGTAATGATAGTTTATGTGATTACGAAAAAGAATATATTCAATTTATTGTAGAAGAGAATCCTGGAAATGAATTATCAAGAATGGTTGAATACTTAATTCATCAGGAGAAACTCAAAAGAAGGCATAATTTGGATGTGTTTTTAAATCCGCTTTTTGATATTCATGAAGTAGAGAAATTCTGTACCGTTTTAAAAGAATCGGTATCGTCATGGAACATGGATGGAATCAGTATATCTGACTTTATAGAAATAGACAAGAGTTTGAAGGCTATTAATCCAGATGGATGTAAACGTTTTAGATATTTTCTGTTCTTGTTTTTAAATTTCTTGAACTGGGAAGGAAAAGCAGAGGTACAGGAATATTTTGAGCAGGTATGCGATGTGGAATCAATACGACATGAACTAACAGGCAAGGTATACTTCGATCAACAGGAGGTAGAGAACGATGATACTGAAGTTCAATAACTATCTCTTTTTTAATAAAAAAGAGATTGGAACAAGAAGTAAACTCTTGAGATTGTATAAAGTAAAGAAAAATACATATGCAGGTCAAGTAGTAGATAGAATTTATAATTCTTTGTTTGGAAATCCGATAAATATAAAAAGCGAATTTATAAAATATTATAAAAAAGAATTTGAATATTGCGATCAGTATTTAATTTGCCACTTTAATATGCCAGAAGAATTAGCGAGAAAAATATGTAACGAAAAAAAGTATTATGTTGATTTAAGCTGGAAAGGAGACCAAATATGGAATTCTTTTACGTATGACGAAATGTTAACGGAAAAATTTTGGAATCTTGTTGGAGGTATGGTAGATGAAAGTTAGAATCGGATATGTTACAAATAGTTCTTCTACGAATTTTCTGATATTGTCAAAAAAAGAATTAACAGCAGAATATCTATATAAAAAATTAGGATTTAAGAAAAACTCACCGATTGAGGCAGAGGCTATGCTATTATGTGAAAATATTTTATACGGGACCCAAAGAGGTCTAAGGCATTATAGTTTTGACGAAATGAATTATGATAATATAAAAGAGGCTTTTGGAGAAAAAGCTGCTGAAAAATTTTTAAAATATCAAAGCAAAGGGTATAAAGGATATATGGGATATACTGGTAGTGACCAAGATACTTTAACAACATTCTTTACGACAGATAGCTTTGAAATAGATGAGAGTGGCTTTTATGTTTTTGCACGAGACTGTATGTGGTGATGTAAATGATTTATTATGAGGATAAGAAATATAACTACTTTGAATTGTTCAATGAAGAAAATGGAACGTTAATAAGAAGTAATATTAGAGGAACTTCAAATGATGCTACAATGCGTTCTTTTCCAGAATTAATAGATATTGGCATAATGGGAAAGTGCCATGTAGCAAAGAGCGGAATGTGCAGTAAAGCAGGAATTGAATGTTATCAAAATGCAATCAATTCTAATAAAGCGAATATGTCCATAAATGATTATGAAAGTATTTTGTTGCAGAGTAAAAATAAAGTGTTTCAAGTGGCTTTAGGCGGAGCAGGTGACCCAAACAAACATGAAAATTTTGTGGAAATATTGTCGTTGACTAGAAAATATGGCATTGTTCCCAATTTAACAACCAGCGGCTATAATCTTTCCGATAATGAAATAGAAAATATAAAAAAGTATTGTGGGGCGGTTGCAGTTTCATTCTATTCCAGATTAGGAAGAACCGGTAGGGAAGAAAATGAAGTAACTATTGATGCAATAAATAGGCTTATAGATGCAGAGTGTATTACAAATGTACACTTTGTTATTTCGGATGAAACGATTGAGGAAGCAATATATAGATTGGAAAATGATATTTGGCCGCAAAATATCAGTGCTATTATATTTATTTTGTATAAACCAGTCGGATTAGGGAAAAGAGAAAAAATGGTTAAAAATGATAAAAGACTGAAAATTTTTCTTGATGCGGCAGTAAAAAAGAACCACACATTTCGAATTGGATTTGACACTTGCTTTACCTCTGCACTAATTCAATATGATGAATATATTGATAAATCATCTATTGATGCATGCGAAGCAGCAAGATTTTCAATGTATATCGATGCGGAAATGAATGCGTATCCATGTTCGTTTGATAATCAGAGTGGACGATACAAAGTATCATTAAAGGATAAAAAAATTGTTGATGCGTGGAACAGCCCGCAATTTGAGCAATTTAGAAATATAAAGAAAAACAAGTGTGATATATGTTCCGGTAGGGCATTATGTAATTTTGGATGTGGATTGAATCTGGGGATTGATTTATGTTAGAAATTTGAATATGGTCAACAGGGTACAAAGGAGAGAAGGAAATGATACAGATGCGAAATGATAAAAAAACAATATTATATTATCCAACTATAAAAATTAAAGATGGATATTGGCTGAGAAATGCAATACTATATTGGGATAAAGTGGCTTCTATTGTGCCAGGAATGAATTACAGTGAATTTAATTCGATCGAAGTAGAATTTTTAAGAAGAGTGGGAATATATGAGCCGGTTTATCCGATTATGTTGCAGGACAATGAGGAAATATGCAGAAAATTTTGTCAAGAGGTAAAGGAAAATATAAAGTATCGAAAAGAAATAAAGCAAAAACGTGGAAGCAGATATGCTGAAAATAAGGAAAGATATTCTAAGGTGCATATTGAAAAGATGAGCATGTCGATGAATAGTATGATTCATATTGATAAAGTGCCATCAAGTATGTTGGATTTTTTACTCGAAGAAGGTGTGGCTCTAAGAAATTGTGATGGTTCTTGGATTGATATGCGGATGCAGGATGCAAATATCTATATGTCCGTGCTAGCAAAATATTTAGCAGCACTTCAGCGGGACATGGTTATTGGAACGGATAAAACAAGTCAATTTCATTATCCATACATTCGTACAACTCAAAAGAGTACAGTTGAAAAACAAATTTTTTTAGATGTTGCTTTACAAGAGATATTACCTATGCCAAATATGAATATTCCGCTAGAAGACATTATTGAATTTAAATTAGAACATGGAAAACAGTTATGTCATTTTAGAAGGCGGCTTGAAGAGTTTCAATGGAATTTAACATATTGCTCGAATACAGAAGACCTTATTGAGCGTACGAAGATGTTCAGAAACGATATTGCTGATGAACTAAATGAAATAGATGAATTAATCAAATCAAAAAATATGAGAACTCTTAAAAGAACCGTTAGGACTATGATACCGGTAGCAATAACTACAGGTGTTGAATTACTGGCTTTTAGGGGAAAAGTATCTCAGGAAGGATTAATAGCAGCAAATACGATATTAGGAGTAGCAACTTCATTGTTTGGTTCTGCTGAGTCAGTAGAGTATAATGAAAAAAATTCATATCTTTTTGCTGCACGTGACGCGGGAATGATTTCGAATTCGTATAGAAAAAGTAGTATATAAGATATCTGTATTTATGTATGAAAAAAGCAAGCCGATATACGTGAAATCGTGAAGATTAAAAGCTGATGTGGGAATTTATATACACGCCACATATACGCACTCTGTAACGGAAGGTTTTGCAGATTTTACTAAAATTTTCGTGAAACGTTACAGAAAAAAGAAGGGAAATATGTTAGAATAAATACGAAGTAATGTGGTTATATGTGGGATTTGAATTTCTCTTTGAAAGAAATATAATTCTACAGAGTATATAAAAACAAAATGTTATCTTATAATATCGTTACATCACACATGTCAATGGAGGTTTGTAATGATATTAAAAGAAGAGATTGAAAGGTATTTATGCTATTGTCAGTTGCAGAAGGGATTGGATGAGAAGACAGTAAAGGCGTATCGGAATGATTTAAAGCAATTTGAAGAGTTTATGCGACTACACGACGAATTGTTATCTAAGCAGGTGCTAAATTTGTATGTAATGGAGTTGCAAAAAAAGTATAAGAAAAAAACTGTTAAAAGAAAGCTTGCAAGTACCAAAGCGTTATTTAATTACTTACTTGATGAAGAGATTCTGGATGTTAATCCGTTTCATGCGGTAAAAACAAAATTTAAAGAAGAATTGATATTGCCTAAAATTATATCAAGAGATAAAATCGAACAATTGTTGAATTATTTGTATCGGTTGGCTTTAAAAGAGAATCTTTCAGAAGGTAGGAAAAAATTAGTTTTAAGAGATATAGCCGTTATAGAAATGCTTTTTTCTACGGGGATGAGGATATCAGAACTATGTAACTTGCGAGATAGTGCATTTGACATAAAGAATGGTATTTTATGTATTCGTGGAAAGGGAGCAAAAGAACGCTATTTGCAAATTGCCAATACCAAAGTTTTAGAGCAGCTATGCTTGTATAGAGATATGTTTCAAGACAAAATCGAACAACATGGCTATTTTTTTGTTAATCGGTACGGCAAGCCTTTATCAGAACAGTCGGCCAGGCAAATGATACATAAGCATACCAAAGTAGTTATGGAGGATGTGAATGTTACGCCACACATGTTTAGACACTCCTTTGCTACATTTTTGATGGAAGAGGATGTTAATATACGTTATATACAGAAAATGCTGGGGCATTCTTCTATTACAACGACACAAATATATACATTCGTAGCGGTAGAAAAGGAGCGAGAAATCCTTCGAACAAAGCACCCTAGAAATAAGATGTTTATAGAAATGGGAAAATGAAAAGCATGTTTTCATAGAAAAAGTAATACAAATGTGATATTATCAATTTGGTAACGATAATAAGAAATTATCGGGAGGTACTTCAAGGAGTATTAAATATATTTGCTTGAACGACATCTGGTCAGTATTTTACTAACGAAGAAAGGAAGCAATATGAACAATCAGCTAGAACATATATTTTCGATAAAAAGGGTAACGAAAACATCTGATGATGATTATATTAAAGCATTGCGTATTTATAATGATACAACCCCTTATGAAATTAAAACTCCAACAAATGAAATAACCTTTTGGATTAATAAACAAAAAGTAAGTACTCCATTTGAAGTTCATGCGTTCATATTGTATTTAAATGGAGAAGTTATTGGGTTATCTATGACTTCATATATAAAAAGAACCAAGTTAGTGGTTGATGAATATCTTGCGGTTTATGAGCAGTACCGTATTCAAACTATTTTTTTGGTATATGAAAGCCTGATTCGTAATTATTACAAAGAATCCGGAATAGAAACTTCTTATTATTTAACGGAAATAAGCTATAAAGAATCTGGAAAAGAAATGGACCGAGAGAGCAGAATTTCTCTGAAAATTTTATGTGTAGAAGAATACGGGAAAATAGATGCATTATATTATGCATTACCATTAGGGCTCGAAAACCATGAAAGTAATTTCGTTGCTCACATTTATATTAAAGGAGTGGAGCCTATTCAAAGCATTTCTTCAAAAACATATCAAGATATAGTAGAATCAATCTATTATGACTATTGGTATACATGGTATACCCCTCTGTTAGTTTCATCTGAACTAGATATTTACAAAAAATGTATAGATAATAACTTTAATTTAATAAAGAAAAGCTTATCTAATTCTACAACTACTATGCCTGTCTTGCACAGTAGCTGTAGCTATTTAGATATGGGAACCGGCACTTCGGCAAATTCAATCCCTACCAAAAAAAGTAAAAAAAGTGCTCCGATTTTATTTGTTATACCTATTCTTATTATTTTACCAATATTGCTAATATGGGGATATAACGAAATATTAAGTCTTTTGGGTATAACGCTATCTTCTAGCAATAGCACATTAGCTACAATAATTAGTGCAATTATAACTTCTATAACCAGTTTATTAGTTGCCAAAAAAAAATCTTAGCAGTCTTTTTTGCAATGAAGAATAATATTATTTCCGTGTGTGCAGAAAAAAGGTGTTTTCTTTAAAACAGCGTCTAGTTTGGTTAATTTCACAGATGTTCGATCATTCAAAAATTTTGAAAGTATACCATCAATGATGTGAAACGGAGTACTATTCAAAATACAGAAACCATGTGCTTTTAAAATTGCAATAATATAGTCAGGAGAAAATAACCACTGGGTATGTTGGGACTCAATATATTCGGTGGTTATAATGCAAGCATCTTTTTTATAGGCTTCTTTTCCTAAATATTCAAATCCCCAACTACTTTCAAATTCTAAAATAAGATTTCCTCCTTTTCTAAGTACCCTACTCATCTCTGATATTGCTGCAAGTGCATCACAATAGTTAATGACACTTCCCACGCAAACAATATTATCAAAGGAATCATCAGCAAAAGGAAGATTTTCAATGCTTGCAACATATGAGTTTTCAACATTTCTAATTTTTTCATTGGCTATATCTACATGATACATTATTTTGCAATCAATATTATAAGTGTTACCCGCTGAACCTGCATTAAGTACAGTAGAATTGAAAAATATATTTTTTTTCGAAATATATGAAGATATGATTTTTTTTGAATAATCATGCCAGGGGTCGTGTTCGCCCCAGACATTTGCAACAGAGTTATAGAATTCTTTTATTTTTTCTTGGTTTAATTTTTTCATCTAAAGTACCTCCCGATAATTTCTTATTATCGTTGCCAAATGATTATGAGAGGAATAATCGAAAGATAAATTTATCTTTAATTTTGTCGATATTTGGAAAGAATACTTTGATCTATATTTATTTGCCTGACTTTCTATAATGAATGAAAATGAAAACTTTTACGAGTGTAGCGAGTATCTTTTTGTCGTAGGCAAAAGGTTTGGCTCTCCAACCGGGTCAAGGGCGGGCTACCCTTGGAAAGTATGCCGAGTAGGCATACTGTGGTTCTAGTCGTAAAAAATCTTTTCGCACTGTTCAGAAAATATATAGAGGGAGCGGGGAATTTTGATTAGAGCTGGAGCAAATTTAAGGAACAGGGAGCCGATGAAAAAAGAAGATTTGCATATACAGAATACGGAATAATGCATATGCTAACGTTAGAAAAAAGCATATACAAAAAATAGTATATTGCATAAACAAATATTTGAAAAATGTATCCGCTGTTGGAAAAGCAGTCGAAAATGTGACCAAAGTTTCAATAGAGCTTGATATGTGGTATGCATTTGCGTCAATGAACGGTTGGAGTTTATCTGTAAATGAATGTCAAGGGAAAGGTGGAGATTCTCGTTAGAGAATACACCTGACCTTGACATTAGAGGTATGATATAATGGTTTATGGCAACAGCATATTTTGCTGTTGGCGTTAATTACTTTAAATCATGATTTTCAATATTTGTAGAAGGAATAAGCACTTCTGAAGAATTCCCCTCTATAGCATTAGTGAAAGACATTAGGCTATAGAGGAGAGATACAAAAATGGACGAACTATACACTGTAAAAGAAGTAGCGAAAATCATGAAGGTAAATGTACATAAAGTTTATGAGTTGATTCATGCAGGACTTCTTCCGGCACTGAAACTCGGGAGTATCAAGATACGGAAAGGGTCATTGGAAGATTTTTTGAGAAAATATGACGGAATGGATTTGACGGATTTGGATAATATTTGCAGTATTGTAGAGGGCAAAGTAAGATAAGGATCATGAAAAAAGTAGGAATTTTTGATTGACTTCAGCATCTTTGTCTGTTACACTTTCAGTGTAACAGACAAAGATGCTGATAAAGATGGGAAGTTATACAAAAATACTTGACAAGAATTCTGAAATATGTATAATAAAAGTAACAGAACCCACCACGCCTCTGATTCTATCATGCGCAACCCGGTGGGACTTTTTTATTTGTGAGGTGAATTTATGTATCGATATCCAAAACAGATATTAACAATTGCTCAGCAACTGCAATCCTATATTGATGCAGGGATGGAAATTACTTCTACTGATGAAGTGGAGGAAGCATTAAAAACGATTGGATATTATCGCTTACGGGGATACTCCTTTCAGTTATATGATAATGCAAACAAAAAGTATGTTTCAGAAACAAAATTTGAGAATATAGTGAAGTTGTATCACTTTGACCAAGAATTGTCTGGAATGATTTTTTCGATGATTTCCAAGATAGAAGTAGCACTAAGGGTACGTCTTGTAGACGCACTGTTAGTGTACGGAGATGCTTTGATATTGCAGGATTCTTCAGTATTTAAAGACAAAAAAATGTACTGGCAGAATGTTTCTACAATAGCTTCGGAGATAGCTCGTTCTAATGATGTGTTTATAAAACATAATTTTGTAAAACATGAGGGTGAAGTTCCTTTATGGGCAGCGGTTGAGGTTCTTTCCTTTGGTACATTATCAAAGGTTATTAAGAATTTGAAAACAGGGGCAGGAAGCGCATATACAGCATTGGCAAATAATTATAAATATAAAAGTCTGAAAGGAAATCAGGTAAAGCCTTCTTTAAAAATGCTTACTTCATGGATACAGGCTGTTGCTATATTGCGAAATATGTGTGCGCATAATTCTCGTATATACAATAGAACGATACATACAACGCCGGAAATCTTAGATGCAGATAAGGTTACTCCTGCACCGAGTCATAATGGTTTATATCAGGTGTTGCTGGCAATGAAGTATATCAGGTCAACAGATGCGGAGTGGACGGTATTTGTGAATGAACTGGACAAACTATTTCAAACATATGCAGGCGTAATTAATTTATCAGCCATGAATTTACCGACAGATTGGAAAACACATTTAAGCGTATAAAAAAGAGATTACAGCATAGAATATAAATACAGACCTAATCAAGCACAGAGTGCTCAAACCGATTAGGCTTTTGGCGGAATGCTACGAAAAGCATTTCGCCTTTTTGATTTATAAAGAGAGAAATTGCGAGAGATGAACCATATAACAATCAGGTATGGCGTAATTGCATCAATATTGAATTAGTATTAAATGTATGCTATAATATTACTGAAATTAGTGTGGGTTGCAGTATTGATTTGTGTATGTTGTAAATGTTTTCAATAAATATTTAGTGGTGATTTTTATGATTATTTCTGTTGCGGGTAATATTTCTAGTGGAAAAACAACATTAGCAAAAAAAATATGTTCGTTATATGATTTTACATATGTTCCATCTAAAAGAAGTGAATTAAAGTTCCTAGATGATTTTTTTGAAAATATTCCTGAATATTTTTTTGCAACGCAAACCTCTTTCTTAATTAATAAAGTTTCAGAGATTGATGAGAAAAGAAAAACTAACAATATTGTCATTGATAGAAGTTTATATGAGGATATTCATATTTTTGCTCAATTATGGATGGATAATTATTCAATCGATGAAAAGGAAAAAGTTCTATATAAAAATTTAGCTGAGTACTTACTTAAAACTATTCCCAAAACAGATATTTATATTTTATGTAATTGTAAGAAAGAGGTTCTTTTAGAAAGATTTAATTTAAGAACAAAAAGACCATTTGAAGTTAAATATCCACATGATTATATTCAACAACTTTGTGATAGATATGATTCTATAAAATTGCCGGATGATGCAGTTGTTGTAGAGGTGGATACAAGTTTGCTTGATGTGCGTGATGATAATACAGTACAAGATATAATGTCATATGTATTTGAACAGGTAAACAAGCAAGATTATGAGCAATTATCGCTTTTTGATAGTGGCAATGATATTAGAACCAATAAAAGTATATCTAGTCCATATATTAAAGTTACGCATGGTTCGTCCAATTTTATTTTTGAAAAGAATACGTTTAATGTCAAGAAAAAACAGATATATTTGGCGGCACCATTTACTGAATTTGCAACAGAAGAACCAGTTCCACAGGACAAAGAACAATTGTTAATGGATATTAGTATAAGGCGAGATTACAATATTCTTCCAAAAAAATATCAAAGTTTTTTAAATAAAATAAAGAAATTATTATCAAATGATGGGGAATTTGATATAATTCTTCCACATAAAGATGAAAATAATTGGGGTAGAACTTATATTTCAAATGTCCAAATTGTTGAAGCAATGATTACCAACATGAAGAAAAGTCATTTAATTGTTGCTATTATATCTAACAGCATTGGTGTTCATATGGAGATTGCAATGATGAGCATCCAAAATAAGCCGATGGTTTTAATAGTCCTTGATAATTTTACTACAGGATTTTATGCTAATGGATTTAAAAATCGACAAAATGTTTTAGTAGCACATGTATCATCTATAGATGAAGTTTATGGTGTAATAAATAATAATACGGTATTAGAGTTCATAAGGAGAAACATAAGCGATGAAAAAGTGGATAGAGAATAACTACGATCATATTTCAAATATAGTATCATCTTTGATATCTATAGGTTTATCAATATTGACTAATTTTGTATATGACAAACTTAAAGGAGAGAATACAGGAGGAGCTAATATTTATATAATTATAACTTTGTTTATATTTGTTTTTGGCATTATTGTTATTATTTCTATAGTATCTAAAATAATAAAAAAACATATTTTTAAAGATGAAAATCTCAACGAATATATTCAAAAAGCATACCTTGCAGTACAAGATTTGTCATTAGAAAGTCAGAGTTTTTTGCAAGAGGAGAAGAGTAAAGATTTAACTAATTGGTTTTTAAAAAATATACAATTAGCGGTGGATAAATGTTATGATTTCTTTTACTCTTCCTTCGGAGGAGGAAAAATTTTAATTGAAGGAACTAAATTTGAAGTAACCTATATGACTTTGTCATATAAGGATTCTAAGATTACAATTCCATGTTCGTGCAATAGAGAAAAACGTACGCCAACGTCAATGCTAATGAGGGATCAAAATCCAGATATTTATAACAATACAGTAACGGCAGAAATATATAAAGAGTACGCAACTCATTGTAAACCATCTTTTAAAATTATTGAGAGTACTGTAAAAAAAGAAAATGTTTCTGAAGGTTATACGTTTCTTTATGAGAATCAAAATGAACGCATAAAGTCATCGGTTGTTTTGCCAGTATTATCGCATAGAAATGAACTTTTAGGAACATTGGTAGTTCACTGTAATACGGAGGGTTTTTTTAAAGAGGAACAACGTGAGTTTTGGTATGAAATATTACAACTTTTTGCAAGTGAGATAGGAAAAAATAAATTACTTTTGGATAATGTGAATAAAGAAGAATCATTTCCTTTCTAAGTATTGTGAATCAGGGTATTGAAGGCATTGAATACAAACATGTTGTAATGAATTTTGAGTAATGCTGTAAGTGTTTTTTTATTCATTAAGCAGGAGGCCGCAAGGATTTGCTTACCCCCACCTTCCTCATCCACATTTCGTCCACATGCGACCAAAACACGCATAAACACCACAAATCAAAACTAATCACAAACTGGCAAGCGTTGTACCGTGTCAGCCCTAAAATAAAAGAATTCCAAAGCACGCCACAGCAAAGAAGAGCATAACAAAGCACGCACTCTAGGAAAAGGTAACAACCCAATGGTTGGTATGACTGTTGCAGTTTCTATTGAAGAAGCAGCTAAGGCGAACAAGTTCTAGTTTTTTAGAACTTGTTTGGTAAGCTTCTAATAATTGAACAATTGATTTTCTAAAAATAGAGTTAGATACGTCATTTTAAGCATTTTGCTTATGACGTGTCTAACTTTTTTTAGTATCAAAAGTGACTCAAATTTGCCTTTTTTCTACCTTTCTTCTGACAAATCCATAGAGTAAACTGAAAACAACAGAAAACTATGGGGTGGTTTTTAAACAAAGGAAGGAAACATAGGAGGATTGTTATGAAGAGAAGAGTATGTTGTTTCTTATTGGGAATTTGTATTCTATGCTTACCGGCACAACAGGTATATGCTGCACCGGCAGGACCTGCCGCTAAAACAGAGGAAAAGAAAAAGCATGAGCATCCAAAGCCTCATGAAAAAAAGAAGGAGAAGCCGGTGCCTCCACATTTAAAAGAGCATGAGAAGCCGGTACCGCCGCATGAGAAAGAGCACCAAAAACCGGTGCCTCCTCATGAAAGAGAAAAGAAAGAAACAGAGGACAAGCAGCCTGTGAGCACTCCTGCGGTAACTCCGACTGCTACGCCTACAGTTACCCCGGTTCCGACAGAAGTTCCTAAGCAGGGAACAGAAGATACATCAACTTCTGTCGCAGGAAGTGAATTAGTAAAGTATGCCCTTCAATTTGTTGGGAATCCGTATAAATATGGTGGAACAAGCTTAACAAACGGTGCAGATTGTTCCGGTTTTGTACAGTCTGTTTTTGCACATTTCGACTACAGTTTGTCCAGATCCTCCAGGGACCAGGCAAAAACAGCGGGATATGCCGACGTGGCAGTAAAGGAATCTGAACTGCAGCCGGGCGACTTAATTTTCTATGCGAACAGTAGTGGAACGGTTTACCATGTAGCCATTTACATTGGCGATGGAAAAGTGGTTCATGCCGCAAATGAAAGAAAGGGTATTACCATTTCGGAATATAACTATATGAAGCCGTATAAGGCAAGACGTGTCTTAGCATAATTACATAGAGCATAAATGTTCCACGGAGGACGTAAACTATGGTAAACAGTTTATTTCTTTCGGGGGATTTTTTATGAAGTCACTCAAATGGTTTTGCGTGATTGGTGCGGCGGTAACCGTTATTTTAGGTGTTATTTCTCATTTTGTTTATGATTGGTCCGGAGAAAACTTCTTTGTAGGTTTATTTTTCTCAATCAACGAATCAACCTGGGAACATATGAAGCTTTTGTTTTTCCCAATGTTTGCCTATGCGCTGATTGCAGGAAAAAAGCTTGAGGAAGAGTATCCTTGCATTTACAATGCGATGTTTACCGGCATTTTGGTAGGGCTTGCTCTAATACCAACAATATTTTATACCTATACCGGTATTTTGGGATTCCGTGTGGACTGGGTGAATATTGCGTTATATGTCATCAGTGTGTTAGCGGCGTATTATGTGGTATACCGGGTGGCACAGACATGTATCAGAAAAGATTCCAAGCTACTCCGTTACGTGATGTATGCGATTCTTTTGGCGTTTATGGTATTCAGCGTTTATCCTCCGGAACTTGGAATCTTTGTGAGTCCTGTGTAACAATAAAGTGCTATTGCATTCAGAATAAAAATGTCGGATGCAATAGCATTTTTTTATGTTCAAAAAAGCAAAGCAATATGATATAATTCTAATTAATTTCCAAAATTTACGGCAAGAAAATTTTGCCTGCAAAAGAAATAGAACGAGAAGGAGAGTGTGTTATGGAATATAAACAGTTAGAACAGTTATTAAAGGATATGTCACTGGAAGAAAAAGTCGGTCAGATGGTGCAGCTTCCTGCGGGAATGATTGCAAAGGAAGGTTTGATTACCGGGCAGGTGGATTATTTGCATCTGCCGGAAGAACAGAAGCGTTTGATTGGTTCCGTGCTTGGTCTTACCGGAGCGGAGGACCTTCGTGAAATGCAGGAAAACTTTATGGCGAATCATCCGCATCATATTCCGCTGTTGTTAATGTATGATGTGATTAATGGCATGGAAACTATTTTCCCGATTCCTTTAGGACAAGGCTGTACTTTTTCGCCTGAACTGGTGGAACGGGCGGCAAGAGTAGCGGCAAAGGAAGCAACTGCAGCCGGGCTGCATGTGACATTTTCTCCAATGCTTGACCTGGTACGGGATGCCCGCTGGGGACGCGTCATGGAATCCACAGGAGAAGACCCGTATTTGAATGCGGAGCTTGGTAAGGCCATGGTACGTGGCTATCAGGGCTCCGGCAAGGAAGAAACTTTGGATTTAGCCAAAGAAGGAAATATTGCAGGCTGTGTAAAGCACTTTGCCGCCTACGGCGCACCGCTTGGGGGCAGAGAATATGAAAATGTAGAGCTTTCCGAGAGAACTCTCAGGGAAGACTATTTTCCGGCATATCAGGCAGCGATTGAGGAAGGCTGTGTTATGGTTATGACTTCTTTTAATACTTTAAACCGTATTCCGTCTTCCGGTAATAAGTGGCTGATGAGAAAGGTACTCCGTGAAGAAATGAAATTTGACGGTCTTTTGATTTCGGACTATTCCGCCGTGGATGAAATGATAAACCATGGTATCGCTGCTGACAGCAGGGAAGCGGCAAAACTGGCGATTCTTGCCGGGGTGGACATGGATATGGTATCCAATGCTTATACCCGCTATCTGGCAGAACTGGTACGCTCCGGCGAAGTGGAGGAACGTCTGGTAGATGAAGGCTGCATGCGTGTGTTAAAACTGAAAAATGAGTTAGGTTTATTCGAGAATCCTTTCAAAGACGGCTCCGTTGAAAAAGAAATGGAAATTCTGCTTTGTAAGGAACACAGAAATCTGGCCAGAAAGATGGCAGCAAAGTCTTTTGTTTTGCTGAAGAATGAGAAAATTCTCCCTCTTGCCAAGGAAGCAAACGGAACAGTTGCACTTATCGGCCCTTATGCTGATACGGTGGATATGTTTGGTGCCTGGTCCTTCCCTAAGAAGCCGGAACTGGGTGTTACCATTAAGCAGGGAATGGAAGCAAAGGGCGCAAAACTTGCGGTTTCTAAGGGTTGCTTTATGCAGGATGAGGATAAGCAGGCAAAGGTTGGTCAAAAGGATGTATATACCGAAGAGGAACTGGAATGTCTGATGAAAGAAGCGGTAGAAACAGCAAAATCAGCAGAAACGGTAATTCTTTGCCTTGGTGAGCACAGAGAGTACACCGGAGAGGGCGGAAGCCGCGCTGATATTACGCTTCCGAAGCATCAGCTGGAATTGTTACATAGAGTTGCAAAAGTGAACAAAAACATAGTTACTGTAGTATTTTCCGGCCGTCCGGTGGTAATTTCGGAGGTAGTGGAAGTATCCAAGGCAGTGCTCATGGTATGGATGCCTGGTACCGAAGGTGGCAATGCTGTTGCAGATGTGCTGTACGGAGACGTAATGCCGGAAGGAAAGCTTTCCATGTGTCTTCCGAGAAGTGTCGGACAGGTTCCGATTTTCTATAATAAGTTCCGTACCGGCAGACCGAACGAAGAGGGAACAAGAGTGGGCTTTATTCATGGTTATATTGATGAGTCCATTTATCCGTTATTCCCGTTCGGATATGGTCTTACCTATACTGATTTTGCGTACTCTGAAGTAAAACTCAGTAAGGATACCATGACGAAGGAAGAAGCGGTTACGACAACTGTTACAGTTACTAATACAGGAACGCGCGATGCAGTAGAAACCGTTCAGTTATATTTGTGGGATGTAACAGGAAGCGTAGTACGTCCGGAGAAAATGTTAAAGGGCTTCCAAAAGGTCTTTTTAAAGGCCGGAGAAAGCAAAGAAGTTTCTTTTGCAATTACGGAAGATATGCTCCGGTTCTACAATATCGATATGGAATTTGTCAGTGAACCGGGCAGGTTTGTTGCCTATATCAGTAGTGACAGCAGTACAAAGAACGGGGCAGAATTTCGTCTGGTATAGGATTGCAAAGCCGGAGATTTTGTCGTATAATGATGAAGTTGCGGCAACGACCGGAACAGAATGCAGAAATAAAGGAGAACATAAGGAATGAAAAAGAATGTAACGACAATGTTACTGGCTGGAACTGTTATGGCTGTAGTTCTTGCCGGATGCGGAAATAAAACAGAAGGGGAGGTAACTCCTACTCCTACAACAGCGGCAGAAACCCAGGTGCCAACTACAGAAGCAACAGTTATGCCGGAGGAAACTAAAGCACCAACGGAAGAATCCACGGTTGCTCCAACAGAAACACCGGTTCCGACAGAGGCACCGGCAGTAACAGATGATATTGCAGAAACAATAATTACTTTAGGCCAGTATAAAGGTATCACCTTGTATGAAGTAGATTCCAAGGTGATTGCCCAGGAGCTTCACGAGATGATGGAAGGCTATGCAGAACTGGTTACTGTTAACCGTGCTGCTAAGGAAGGAGATACCGTAAACATCAATTATGTCGGTAAAAAGGATGGAGTGGCGTTTGAAGGCGGTACAGATGATTCTGAGGAGGGATTTAACCTGGAACTGGGTTCCCATTCTTTTATTGACGGATTTGAAGAAGGATTAATTGGAGCTGTGGCCGGCGAGGTAAGAGATTTGAATTTAACTTTCCCGGAAAATTACCATAGCGCAGAACTGGCAGGACAGGCAGTGGTGTTTACTGTTACGGTAAATGCTGTACAGGAAAATGTAGTACCTGAATTGGATGATAACTTTGCAAAAGAAAATCTTCCGTTTGATACGGTTGGTGAATATGTTGCTGCATTATATGAGGTAAGAAATCAGGAGAGCTTTAATGAACAGATTATGACATTCCTGATGGAATCCAGCACAGTGGAAAACTATCCGGCAAACATGATTGAAGAGGAGAAGCAGTATTTCCTGGACTATTATAACAGCTATGCGGAAATGTATGCCACTTACTTTGGTATGGATAAAGAAACGATACTGCAGCAGATGTTTGGATTTACTTCCAGTGCCCAATTGGAAGAATATGCGCAGGAATATGCGTATGATACGGTAAAACAGATGTTAATTCTCAGTGAAATTGCCACAGTGGAAAATTTAGTACTGACAGATGATGAGTATCAGCAAAGAGCATTGGTGTATGCGATTAATAACGGATATGAAGACGTGGCAACCTTTGAAGCTGATTACGGAAAGGATGCTATTTTAGAGGCTGTAACGTTAGACTGTGTGATTGATTATATCATCACGGAAGCAAATATTGTTTCTGCGGAAAGTGACGGGGAAATCAATCAGGTAGAGTAGACAACGGAGCAGAAAAAATAAAAAAAGTGCTTACGAATCTGAAAATTTTGTGTTAAAATTACTATTGTATAGACAGCGTAGACTTCTTATACAAATGGAGGAATGCAAATGTATCAGATAGGAGAACTTGTACAATACGGGACAAGCGGTGTATGCCGGATTGAAGAAATTGTGCAGGGGGTACCATGGCTGCAAAAGGATACGGAATGCTATCTTTTGGTGCCGGTAAGTAAAAAAGAAGAAAAAATCTATACACCGGTGGACAATGATAAAGTAATCATGCGGAGAATTTTATCAGAGAAAGAAGCCACAGAACTGATGGGCAAGGCATCAGAAATTGAAGGACCGGCGATTTTAAACGAGAAGCAGTGTGAGAGCATTTACCGGGAAGAACTGTATTCGGTGGATTGTTCCAGATGGTTGGGACTTTTAAAAACGTTGTATGCCAGAAAAGCACTCAGAGTAGCTGCCGGAAAAAAAGTAACTGCCACAGACGAGCGCTATTTAAAAAATGTGGAAGACCGTATAAAAGAAGAGTTGAATCTGGTAATCGGCAAAGAAAAAACAGAGGCTGAGTTAAAAAAGCTTTCTTCTTTTACACAGTAGGAATTATGACCGGATGAGGTTAATAAAAAGATATTTCGGATAAAAAATCCATATTCCTAAGCAACACCTTATTCGGGGTGTGCGTGGAATATGGATTTTTTTCGTGTTTATTCTTCAAAAGAAACGGTAACGTAAAATCCCCGGGCTTCTTCGGCAATTTCCGTAACGGTACCGGTGCGGGCAAATAACCGTTCGCCCAACGGAAAATTACCGGACATGGCAACGGCAGGCTCGATAACGTAATAAAAAACAGAGTTAGGAAGGTATCCTTCTCTGATTTCCACTTCCTGGCCTTCCTGTACCAATCCCGGACGTTCCATTTTAAATTTCATTAGTCTGGCCATGTGTTTTCCCCCATTTCTGTTTTGGTTCGGAAGTATTTGCTTACTACTATTATATTCATTTTATGATACGCTTGCAAGCAGTAAAAAATATAAGTATAATATAGAAGTCTATAAAGAAAAGCAGCTTTGGAGGAACCATGAACCGGAAGAAACTATATTTTGAAGAACTGGATTCTACGAACAGTTATTTAAAGGAATTGGCAGCAAAGGGAGCTCAGGAAGGGACCGTAATTATTGCAAACCGGCAGAGCGCAGGGAGGGGACGTCTTGGCAGAAGCTTTTTTTCTCCGGAAGAAAAGGGAATATATATGAGCATATTATTGCGCCCGGATATTTCCCTGGAACGTGCCGTGCTGATTACATCCATGGCAGCAGTGGCAGTGGCGGAAGCGATAGAACAGGTGAGCGGTATAAAAACAAAGATTAAATGGGTGAATGATATCTTCCTGAATAAGAAAAAGGTTTGCGGTATCTTAACCGAGGCAGGAATTGATGCAGAAACAGGAGCATTGGAATATGCTGTACTGGGGATTGGTGTAAATGTAGGAAAAATGGTATTTCCGGAGGAACTAAAACATATTGCTACCTCAGTTTCTAATGAATGCGGATTTGAGGTGTCTAAAGAAACCTTAATTGATAAAATTTTGGAACAACTGGAACAATGGTATCCGACGATTGCTGATGGCAGCTTTTTGGAGGAAAGTAAAAAGCGTTCCATCTTACTTGGAAATGATATCAGGGTAATTGATGAAACCGTACCCGGAGGTTCTTATTCCGCAAAAGCGGTGGATATTAATGAACTTGGTAATTTAATTATTGAACGGGAAGGAAAACTTCAGGTGTTAAATTCCGGTGAGGTCAGCATACGATTTGAATAATTTTTAATAAAACTCAATTTACCACTTGACAGCACGTTAGTAATTTGCTACACTAAAGTGCAAATTACATAGTTTTTTGAACGCAATGAAAAGGAAGAGTACATAGTTTTACGTGTCAGAGAGAAGACGGTTGGTGCAAGTCTTTCACAAGGGATTATGGAAGGTAGCCTTGGAGCATCGGCAAGAACGGGAAACCCAGTAGAAGCTGACGGAGTGATTCCACGTTATCGGAATATCGAGTGCAAGAATATAAATTGTTCTTGAAGCTAGGTGGTACCACGGATACGTAATTAATTCGCCCTAAGCAGTGAAAGCTGTTTAGGGCGTTTTTTGTATTAGAAGAGAGGATAAATCCTCTGCCCGCATTAGCGGGCGGGCATTTTTCTTCGAAAAACAAGGAGGATTAAAATTATGCGTAGTGATGCAGTTAAAACCGGAGCGCAGCAGGCTCCACACCGTTCCCTGTTCCATGCACTTGGTATTTCCAAGGAAGAGCAGAAGAAGCCTTTAGTTGGTATTGTCAGTTCCTATAATGAAATTGTACCGGGTCATATGAACCTGGATAAAATTGTGGATGCCGTCAAAATGGGTGTTGCCATGGCCGGCGGTACTCCAATCGTGTTCCCTGCCATTGCCGTCTGTGACGGTATTGCCATGGGTCACATTGGTATGAAGTATTCCTTAGTAACAAGAGACTTAATTGCCGACTCCACCGAGTGTATGGCAATGGCACACCAGTTTGACGCTCTTGTTATGGTGCCAAACTGTGATAAAAACGTACCGGGTTTACTTATGGCAGCTGCAAGATTAAACGTTCCTACCGTATTTGTCAGCGGCGGTCCGATGCTTGCAGGTAAGATGCACGGCAGCAAAACCAGTCTTTCCTCCATGTTTGAGGCAGTTGGTGCCCACAGTGCAGGAACCATGTCTGACGAAGAACTGGAAGAGTTCGAGTGCAAGGCATGTCCGACCTGCGGTTCCTGTTCCGGTATGTACACTGCAAACTCTATGAACTGCTTAACCGAAGCTCTCGGTATGGGCTTACAGGGCAACGGTACCATTCCGGCAGTTTACTCCGACCGTATCATTCTTGCAAAGCATGCAGGTATGAAGGTTATGGAATTATTGGAAAAGAATATCCGTCCAAGAGATATTATGACAGAGGCAGCATTTATGAATGCCCTGACTGTAGATATGGCACTTGGCTGTTCCACAAACAGTATGCTTCACCTTCCTGCAATTGCACACGAGGTTGGCATCGACTTAAATCTTGACATTGCAAACGAAATCAGTGCAAAGACACCAAACCTTTGCCATCTGGCACCGGCAGGCCACAGCTACATCGAGGAGCTGAACGAAGCCGGCGGCGTTTATGCAGTCATGAACGAGCTGAGTAAGAAGAATCTCTTAAATCTCGACCTGATGACCGTAACCGGTAAGACTGTAGGCGAGAATATTAAGAATGTATATAACACAAATCCTGAGGTTATCCGCCCGATTGAGAATCCATACAGCCAGACCGGCGGTATCGCTATCTTAAAGGGTAATTTAGCTCCTGATTCCGGCGTAGTTAAGCGTTCCGCAGTGGTTTCTGAAATGATGCAGCATGAAGGCCCTGCAAGAGTCTTCGATTGTGAAGAAGATGCTATCGCAGCCATCAAGGGTGGTAAGATTGTAGCAGGTGATGTTGTGGTTATCCGTTACGAAGGTCCTAAGGGCGGCCCTGGTATGAGAGAAATGTTAAATCCAACCTCCGCTATTGCAGGTATGGGTCTTGGTTCTTCCGTAGCGTTAATTACCGACGGACGTTTCTCCGGCGCATCCCGTGGTGCTTCCATCGGACATGTTTCTCCGGAAGCAGCTGTTGGCGGACCGATTGCCCTTATTGAAGAAGGCGATATTATTAAGATTGATATCCCTGCAAACACCATTAATGTAGATGTTTCGGATGAAGTTTTAGCAGAGCGTAAGAAGAACTGGACACCTAGAGAACCGAAGATTAACAGCGGTTATCTTGCAAGATACCGTCAACTTGTTACAAGCGGTAACAGAGGTGCTATTTTAGAAATACCAAAGAACTAATCAATATGTTGAAGTAACCTTAATATGGAGGAAAATATATGAAATTAACAGGTGCGGAAATTGTAATCGAATGCTTGAAAGAACAGGGTGTTGATACTGTTTTCGGATATCCGGGTGGAACAATTTTAAATGTTTACGATGCATTGTATAAGCATCAGGATGAAATTTTTCATATATTAACAAGTCATGAACAGGGAGCTGCACATGCAGCTCACGGTTATGCAAGAGCAACCGGAAAAGTTGGTGTTTGTCTTGCAACAAGCGGACCGGGAGCTACTAACCTTGTAACCGGTATTGCTACTACATTTATGGACAGTATACCGGTTGTTGCGATTACAGCTAACGTAAATCTTCCTTTACTTGGAAAAGATTCCTTCCAGGAAGTAGATATTGCCGGTGTTGTTATGCCGATTACCAAACATAGCTATATTGTAAAAGATGTAAATGATTTGGCAAAAACAATCCGTAAAGCGTTTGTGATTGCTAAGA
>JAZSFC010000016.1:0-54715 GCA_045531955.1 Lachnospiraceae bacterium
ATTAAATTTAATTTATTATTTTCTAAATTTTCTATTGACATTTTTGTTTTTATCAGATATAATAAAGACAACATAAAGAAACTTAATTCGTTTTCATCCTTAAAGAAAGGAAGGTAAAGTCCCATGGCATAAGTTATTTACACTCACACATATCATAGATTTTTAACAGCTGCTGGTTCAAAATCTAAATCTAACGAAAGAGAGGTATACTCCAACAAAAACTTAATCCAACTCCAAAAATAAGAAAGAGGTAAAATCCAATGGAAACAATAGTATAAAAGGAGCCACCAAATAGTAAATTTGATGGCTCCTTATTTTTTCTTATATTCTGGAATTTACATAGTTCATAATATCTGCATCATCTTCTAAGAGTCTTCCGCCTACAATGTAACTGCCTTTATTATCTGTAGAACGGATTACAACACCGGTTAATTTTCTGTTTTCTAAAACATTCAATCCTTTTACCTGTAATTCTACTGTTGCACCTACGCAGTCTGCAAACTCAGATGCTGTACTACGGAAAGCAAAACCACCGGCACTGATGTTTACCATTCTGCCGCCAAAGGAACGACCCTTTATTGCAATGAGACATTCATTATCAATAGAAAGTCTCGGATGGCGTCTTCTGTTTAATACCTTCGGACTGTCTGCTAATTTTAACAGATACTTACCATTCACTACCTTACGGTTTACATCTACTCCGTTCCAAATATACACCGTATTATTCACTACAATTTGAACTTCGAACTGATGCTTTGCGGCATATGCTTCCAGGAAATTTTCCATTTGAGATGTTGCAGTAACAAAAACACCGTTTTCTACTACTTCAGCAATTTCCGTATGACAGTTCTTATCCTGCTTCTTATCTACCAGCATGACTTTCATTCCCGGAGTAACATCTGCAAGACTCATGAAACCGCCTTCACCAAGCTCTTCTACCAATTGGCCGACTACCTGCTCAATCTTAATAACGTTTCTAGCAGTTTCTTCATACTTATTCATCATAGTAACCGTAGTGGATTCGGATTCCTTAATACCGGTGGCCATGCTGACCATGATGTCCTGTACCTGCTGCATATTGTCAACCATGTTTTTATTGGCATTCTCCACCTGCTTCATAGCAGTATCTACTACCTGAACTTCGTCTCCCAACTGCTTGGAATCTTCCGCAATGGTGCCGACACTTTCGTTAACATTCTGCATGGTAACAAGGCTCTCACCAATCAGCTTCAGAATAATGGAAATGGATTCTGTCATTTTGGCGGAAGTTTCTTCCAAATGTCCCAGGGCTTCCATAATGCTGTTGGAAGAATTCTGGGTTCCGGTACTTAAGTTTCTGATTTCATCCGCTACTACCGCAAATCCACGGCCTGCATCACCGGCACGGGCAGCCTCAATGGAAGCGTTTAATGCCAGTAAATTGGTTTGGGAAGAAATGCTTTCGATGGTTCCGGTTTCCTGTTTTACCTTTTCAAACTGATTACGGAACTCGTTTAAAATAACTTCGGCTTCTGCAGACAGCTTTGCCATGGTATTGGTAGTTTCTACCACACCTTTCAATTCGCTATAGCTGCTTCCTGCATGTTCTGCAGACTTTTTACTGATTTCTACCATATGCTCCACAAGACCTGCCACATTACTTACCTGCTGGTCAATGTCTCTGGTCATATCCATGGAAGAATCAATTTTTCCGCCCAGTTCATTACTCTTATCAATTAAGCCCTCCATGCTGCTTACCACATTCTGGGCACTTTCTTTATTTTCTTCGGACAATTCACGTACCACCGTAACACCGTCTACCACTTCATCACTGGCTGTTTTTACCTGGTCAACGGTGGTAATAACACGGTCTAAGTTAGCCTGAATGGAACCTATCAAAGCATCATCATGATTTTTCATATGATTGATAGCAACAATATATCCGATATAACAGAACAACATCATGCCAAGCTGAATTTCAAAATTGGAAATATCATTGGTGGTGTTCATTCCATTCAAATAATTTCTGACAATGGAAAAAAACAGAACCGCAATGCTGGCAACACCGCAACGGATAATAAAGTTACGGTTTTTATAAATAACAAACATACTTACCAGCGGTAAAATATAGGTAAACGCCAAGGTTCCCGGTGATGTTATCATGATATACAGATAGAAAAAGCCATAACCAAATCCGCAAATATTATGATACAGCTTAGAATGCCAGCCCTGTACCTTTACTACAATAAGGCCTGCAATAAACGGTCCCCACGCAATGAGCTCCATAATAAGAAAATAGGTTGGTGTCTTTAAGCCTTTTACTATCTCAACAGCATATGCAGCAGACAGAACCACCAACATGGCAAGCCACATTCCCATCGTTTTCTTATTTGCACTGGCGGCAAATTTCTTCTCGTCGTAATTCATAAAACATACCCCTTTATCTGTTCTTGTTTTATCCTTCCTGAGCTTTTGTTTTTCTTTCTGTCAAAAACCTACTTAAATATTTTACCATTTTTCTTCAATTTTGTAAATAAAAAAGCAGTAAAGTTCTAATCAGAATGAACTTTACTGCTATGACATAATTACGCATTCTCTTTCCAGGCAAAGAATGACACTTGTTTATATCCTGCTTCCAGCAGACACCGGGCCGCCGCCTTGCTTTGGTATCCTTCCCTACAGTATAATACTATTATTTTGTCACGGTTTTCACTTAATACAAAGGGATTTTTTATAATAGAGAGCAACGGGATATTTACCGCACCCGGTAAACTACTCTCTGCATATTCCTTCTCTGTCCGGACATCCACTATCAGAGGACGTTTTTCTTCCTTCATCAAATGCTTTACCTGTTCCAAAGAAATTTCCTCCGGTTCACCGGCTGAACTGCAATTCTTTTTTTCAGTCCGGCGTGGTGTGCGGAATTCCGGAAAACAGGTCTTTGTTATTATATCTTCCAGTTTCTCATTAGAAACTTCTTTTTCCCCGGCAAAAATCAATTTTCCGTCCGGCAGGACAATTTCATCCATAATTCCTTTTACATACACCTGAATAATATGTCCCGCACAGACACGGCAGTCGAACAAATCCTGCAGCACATAGGCCGGAGCAGAATCCATTTCATCCGGTTCCTGTAGCTCTGTTCGCAAAAAATCATGTATTAACCCTACAATCTTTTTTCTTGTCATACACTTATAATGCCTTTACTCTGAGAGTTACATTTTCACAACCGGCAAGCTTTGCCACAGTAAAATTACCGGTTGTATTTTGTGTAGTTTCACCACTCCATAAATCGGTTACTTCAAAAGTCTTTGCCTTCGCAAACTGCTCCGCATTCACCATCTTGTGACCCAATAACTTAACAATCAGCTCTGCGGAAATTGTTAACTCACCTTCCCATGGCTGATCGTTTACATTGATGAAGCAGAGTGCCACATCACCGTCCGCCAGTGGCTTTGCCAAAACATCACAACGGTTATGATTGGTAATATAATCGTTGTCAGGCGTATCCGTTTCGATAGTAGTATATATACGCTTTGCCTGAATGCCAAGTGCATCCTGGTTCAAAGCAATCAGCTCTTTATTGGCAATGATATTGTACATCCAGTCTCCCTTAGTGACACGACGTAAATCAAGTCCAAGCATCAACGGGGAATTCATCATACACCACATTGCCATGTGGGTTTTACACATGGTTTCATTAAGACCGTCCATGCCGATCATCATCATGTCAGGGTCATTCCAACCCTTATCAAGACCTGCAAACTCATCCATAACTACTGCCTTATCATACTGGGAGGTAACACTGGCAGTTCCTCCGTCAAACCAGGTACCTCTGCCCGGATTTCCGTCGCCGCCTACGCAGAAGGTAATATCATTTAAAATTCTCCAGGAATCCGCAACCTTGTAGCCCCAGTTCTGTGGCTGTGTCTTTCCCCACTCGCAAAGGGAAAGCACTACATCATGCTTCGGATTTGCTTTATTTAAGCCGGAAAGGAGTGCCGCATAAGAGTGTAAGGTGTTTTCCTGACGACGGTGATTCATTACACGAAGACGGTTTGCTCCTGCTTCTAATGTTACAGTAATTGCCTGGCTATCAACAAAAGTTTCTTTGTTATCAGTTGCTGCAAGAAAATCATCATAAAACAGTTCTTCTCCTACTGCCAATTGAAGCCATCTTCCGGTTCCCGGTTCTTCGCCGGAAGCGTAGGTTACATATACCCGATATTCCCCTGCTTCTGCAACCTCTACCGTAAATTCCAGTTCACCGCTTCTTGGTCCGACAGGAGTTGTTCCTACATTGGTACCGTCAAATGTACCGATATTAGTAACATAATCTGCTTCCTTACGACAGCCAAGACCGGTCAGCTTACCATCTTTTACCGCACTATACTGCTGCTCAAAATTTTTGCCCACCACACGGATATTCTTAATATTCGGAGTATACACAAACTTTGCATTAGTTCCCGCAGAGAAGGTAGCGTTGTCCCAAAGATAGTAACAGTTATCCACCTTTAAGAAATCTACTGCCCAGTCTATGTAAGACTGCGCATCCACATCCTCATGTCCACAGGTTCCCACAGCCGCACCGGCACACAAATTGGTTCCGATGTCATTATACATACCGAATTTTAATCCCTTGGCATGAATATAATCCGCCAGTGCACGGAAACCCTCCGGAAATTTCACTTCTTCATTGGATAACTTTCCGTCTACACGTTCCTGCTTATAGCAGCCGTCGTCCAGCACCAAATATTCATAACCCAGCTTGTCTAAGCCCAGTTCTATAAATTTATCTGCCATTGTTCTTGTTAAAGCAGCCGTATTTCCGCTGCCAAAAGCATTCCAACTGTTCCACCCCATAGCCGGAAGACGGTTCTTTTTCTTATTTAACAAAATCTGTCCGTTGTCAAAAGAATCAAAGGAATAGTCCTTTCCAAGCAGTTTCCCCGGTTTTTCCATATCATATCCCATAATTACGCCTCCTTGTTTCACCATTTTTCTTTTATTATAATTCATCAGAAATTGCTATGCTATGCTATCCTTGCTAACTTGTTCACAAGGAGGAAGATTTCATTGATTCTGCCGCATATTTATGCCATAATAAAGCCATCAGACGATAGGAGGAGAATATGTATGGACACTATGCCACAAGTAAAAAATTTTGCTGACGGCAGCAATTATTGGGAACAATCTTTTGATACTTTTTCTGCAAAGGTTTATCTTCCAACCTGCGAGTTACCAACCGACATTATCAACTACGGTTTCATGACACCGTACCTGTTGGTTTTTGAAGAAACAGAACGGACTCCGGAAGATGCCAAACAGTTTGCAGACGCCAAAGGTCTTACCGCTATTGCCAAAGAATACGGCGGCAGCGTAGTCTTTATTTATCCAACCACCCGTGATTGGAACACGGCTTCTCCGGCTCTGTTTGCGGACCTGATTTCTAACACAAAAATCGGCCAGTACTACGAAAACGGTGTGACAAAAATGCGGAACCGTTTCACCGGAGAATGGGGCGAATTATTTATTCGAGGTGCCTTACACAGAAGCTTCTTGTACGGCACCGGTGCTTCTGCCGATTATATTGCCACGCATCTGTTGCAAACCATCGAAGGTGACGGATTGTTCGGCAAGGGCGATATTACACCTGCCTTGTGCTGCTTAGAAAACTTAAGCGTACTTCCTGCACCTGCTCGACATGACATTCCCGTAATTTCCGTTGGAAACAGTGAAACAATCAACAATGCACTGACAAGCAATCTGGATTACGTTCTTTGTAAGGAAACCGCCGACTATTACAACGACTTTATTTCCTTCGGTAAAAAGTTCCGCCGTATGGTCGGTTATTTAAATATTGAGCCGGACTTAGAAGCTCTTGGCATGGCAGTAGAACCGGACGTTGTAACCCTTACCACCGCGCCGGACAACCGTGGTGATGACAAAGATACAAAACAGCACAAAGTCGGTTATGTTGCCTACTACAACAAAAAAATTATGGAATCCGGCAAGCCGGTTCCAACCGTACTCTGCTTCCACGGCGGTGGTGATTCCGCTATGTGCATGGTAGCACTTTCCGATTGGCATTTGGTGGTAAACAAGTATGACTTTTTACTCATCAGCATTGAAAACCATTTAAACAGTACCGCCACCGAAATGATGGAACTGCTAAAACTACTAAAAGAAAAATATCCGATTGATGAAGAACGCATCTATTCTACCGGCTTCTCCATGGGCGGCTGTAAAACCTGGGATATGTTCCAGGAATACCCTGCTGTATTTGCTGCGGTGGCTCCGATGGATGCCACCTTCCCTGTCGGTTCCAATGCTTATGGTCAACCGGTGGAAAATTACAATCAGAACACCATCCTTCCGGTCTTCTACGTAGGCGGTGAACTAACCCCTCTTCCGGAGCTTCCGTTCCAGGAAGAAAAATGCCGCAGCCGCATGGAATATGTTCTTAAAGTAAACCGTGCAAAAACACCGTACAACGTAACCTTCGATGACCGTGAAAACTGGCAAAACAAAATCTGGGGCATCGACGGCGATGTTATCTGCAAAGCAAAAGACGACAACCGCGACTGCATCCTGACCATGCACCTGTTTGAAAGCGAAAACGGATGCTGCTACAGCATCTTTGGCAGCGGCAGCAACCAGGCCCATGAAATGCGGCACTTAAACTGTGAAAACGCCTGGAAGTTCTTCTCTCAGTTCAGAAGAAAAGCAGACGGCACCTTAGTTGGCGGTAACATGCAGGAAATTATTAATTTGTATCAATAGGAAATATAAAAATCAAATTAAAAGCTGCGGCAACTGTGATTTCTTAATCACAAATACCGCAGCTTTTATTATTTATGTAACGTTACTTCCCTATCCGAAAATAAAACCTCTTAATAAAGTTCCGACAACACCGGTTATCAGAATTCCCGCAATGGTCATTACCCAATAACCTGCTTTGGAATATCCAAACTGCTTCCATGCACCGTACATCTGCACCAATACATAAAAGTAAAAGAAAAAGAATACTCCTGTGGCAACAATCAGAATATTATATGTAACGGTAAATAATATAAGATAAACAATCATGATGTTCATCCACATAGCCATCAGGTCATCCTTTGGATGCTTGTCATCCCATTCCCTTGTTTCGTCCTTGATTTTATTAACAGCATAACTCATGGTTTTAAAGCTGAAAATTCTTCCGTACTTAATTTTTACTTCCTGTTTTTGTTTATTTTCGTACTCGTCACCCCAGCCCATACGATTCTCCCTTCATATCGGCTTATAAAATATTGCCTTTTCTTACTCTGAATAAAATCTGTTTGTCGTTAAAGATTGGTTGGTCGGAGCCTACGCCGATAAAATCCTTACCGAACATATCCCACATGCTGCTTACCATGGTAAACGGAGGAAGCTTTCCTAAAATTCTTTCGCCATCGGATAGCATCGCACACTGGATTGGCATAGTGTAGTCACCGTTATCCGCAAATCCACCGCCACTGTACATCACAGGAATAACACAGTATCTTCCGTCCAGCAATTCCTTTACTGTCTTTTTACTGCGGGCAATTCTTAGATTTAAACCGCCGCCCCCCGGAATATCCGCCAGGGAAGTATAGGCGTTTCCGGTATGAGGAATCTTATATTTATCAGCATTTTTCTTGTCAGCATAACCGGTAAGCACTACGCCCTTGTCAATGAAAACTCGCTTGTCATTTTCAGTAACACAGCCATCACCATCCCAAAAACGGTTAAACCAAGTTTCCTCATCAGATACATCATGTACCAGCGTAAAGTCCTCGGAAAATACCTTTTCACCGATTTTGTCAGATAGCAGGGAAGTTTTTAATGCGATGCTTTCTCCGTCCAAATTGCTGTTTAAAATACCAAGGAAGTCATAATACTGGGTATCAATAATGATTTCCTCCGGAAGCTCCACTTCCTTCTCATAATTAGCCAAATAGTTATCTGCCATCCTTGTGAAAACTTCTTTATCGAAATCTCTTAAGCTGAAGCTGAAATAACCATCGGTAATATCTTTACTGTCCACATGTTTAAAGTTGATATCTACGCTTACCGCACAGTCAATATTCTCATATTCCATACCCGCATCGTTATTCTGACGGGCAATTACCTTTCTCTGGGAAAAGCTTGCACCAAACACAAAACGCGGATAAGTTTCACAAATATATGCCATACACTCCTTTGCAATATCCAGCAATTCTCTATCGGCTACTTCTCTTTCGATTTTATTTCTACTTCGCTTTCCACTCTCTAAAGTAAAAGGATAAGGTCTTGGACGCACCTTTAAGTTTTCTTCTGCCAGGGCAAAACCTTCTTCATCACTCATTTTTCCTACCTGATAATGAATACCTGCTTTACCATCTTCATACACACGGTAGGATGTAGTGTCTGTACTGCTTCTGTGAAAGGAAAGCAGCTTATTTTCTTCGTACTTAATTTGGGAAACTACTTCCTCAAACATTATTTTTTCTCTCATAAGCCCACTCCTTTCTAGTTTACCGTAAGTCTCTTGATACGGATGCTTGGTCCGCCTGCAGCTACCGGAACAGACTGACCGTTTTTACCACAGGTATAAGTATCAAATAATTCAAAATCCGTACCAACCGCATCAATCTCAAATAAGGTTTCAAACACACTTCCGGTTAATACATTAATTCTAAGCGGCTCGCACAGCTTACCGTCGCGGATTCTGTAAGAAATAGATGGTTTCATGGTAAAGGTTGCCTGACCGGTACCGTACTCTACCATATAGACATAAATACCTTCTTTAATATCCTTTATCATCTGCTCCGGATCGTCCTTGCCTGCTGCCATATAGGTATTGGTCATACGCACCACCGGAAAATGCTTGTAGCTCTGGGCTCTGGAATTACCGGTTAAGTCTTCCTTCAGCGTGGACGCAGATTTTGCATCATGAAGTCTTCCGGTTAACACACCGTCTTTCATAAGCCATACTTCCCCCGCTGTGGTTCCTTCGTCGTCATAAGGCACATAACCGTGATTCAACAGCTTTCCGCTGTCGCAAATGGAGACCAGCTCATTACCAACCTTCTTGCCCATCACCCATTCTTCCTGCAGGGTCTTATCGTTTAACATAAAGTCTGCTTCGCTCTTATGGCCGAAGCTTTCATGGGTAAACATTGCAGTTGTACAAGGCGATAATACTACGGTATATTCACCCGGCTCCGCCTGTACAGCATTCTTTGCATAATCCAGATAGCGGTCACGTTCTTTTATAATTTCTTCTTCCTTACCCTTTAACTCATGAAAATACATCTTGCTGTAAGGCTTTCCGCCAAAGGTAGTTACACCATCCACTGTAAACCCGTAAAATACAGTCAACCAGCAATTTTGCATATCCTGATGAATTTCTGCTCCCTTGCTGGAATAAAAGCTCTTTCTGTTGTGTGTGCAGTTTACTCCTGCCTGCCAGTAATTAATTTCCGGAATAGAATCATCCACGCAGGCAGCGATATAACCATCCAAAAGTGCTTTCCACTCTTCTCTGGTTATTTTACGGACATCGTCATCACCATCAAATTTAAGTACTGTGTCTTGATGTACCTCCAGCATCTTCACCATCGGATGATTTAAAATATCCGGATTTGGTGTGGCCAAAGTTGCCAGATTGTCTAACTCCTTCTGGATTTCATCCAACTTGTTGGTGGTTCCGGTATACCACATGGTGCCGTCAAACACACGAATAAAGGCACCCGCTTCCTTAGTCGAACCATCGGAATCCAAATCGCCGTTTTTTACCCCAAGCCATAAATCATAGCTTTCTTCAATTCGCACATCGGCATATAAGTCCTTTGGAAATTGATACATAATATTTACTCCTTTCTCCCATTATAATTTTACTACACAATTATCTTAGCATACCGAAAACCTTCTGTCTTTTCAGCCATTGCTAGGTATTGTGCAAATTCCTTTACCCGACATATTTCTCTGCAAACTCTGCCACCGGCATTGGTTTTGCATAAAAATATCCCTGAATCAGGTCACATTCCTGTTCCGTCAGAAATTCTACCTGCTCTTTACTTTCAATGCCTTCTGCCACAATTTTCATGTTTAATTTCTTCGCAAGATCAATCACTTCAGAAACAATCAACAGACCACGCTCTTCCACATCTGCTCCCCGGAAGAAATCTGCATCGATTTTCAGGACGTCAATCTGTAATTCCTTTAAGGAATTCAGGGACGAATATCCGGCACCAAAATCATCCATAGATACAGGGAAGCCGGCCGTTCTCAACTTTTGCACCGTATTAAGTAATACCTTTTTGTCGTCAAAGAAGGCACTTTCTGTAAGTTCGAGCTCGATTACATTGTGAGGAACCTGATATTTATCTACAATGGCACAGATATGCTCCGCCAAATCTTCTCTTGTGAAGTGAGCCCTGGATACATTTACGGATATCGGCACCAGATTACGTCCTTCTGCAAGCCATCGTGCCTGTACTCTTGATATTTCCTCCAGCATATAGTCATCCAGTTTTAGTATAAAACCGTTTTTTTCAAAAATTGGTATAAACCGGTTCGGAGGAATAAATCCCTCTGTCGGATGAATCCAGCGAACCAGAGCTTCTGCTCCGCCAAGACTTTCTTCCGAGGTACTGATTTTAGGCTGCAAGTAGACCTGAAATTCTTTGTTGGCCAATGCACGGTCCATATCATCTTCCACCTTACGCTCCCAAAGTTTCTGATTGTTCATCTCCACATCAAAGAACGCCGTCTTACTTTCTGCTTCTTCCCCTAACATTTCGCATGCAATCATAGCATTGTTATATAACTGCTCTACATCCGTTTCTCCCGGCTGAACCAGATATATTCCCGCACCAAAATAAATCTTCATTCCCGGTAAAGCATGCTTTAACACAGACTCCAGTTGTTGAATCCGGTTTTCCAGCTGAGTTCTGTCGGTATAAGTTAACAGTAAACCAAACTCCGCATTTTCCTGATGTGCCATCACTTCATTACGCTTTATTTCTTTCTTAAGCAGACGGTAAAACTGTTCGATTAGTTCCTGACCTTTTTTTACACCAAAGCAGGTACAAAAGCTGCGGTACTTTCGCATTTCCAAATGTATCATTGCATAGCTTTTATGCCTCTTCCGGTTCTTCTTAAGCAAACCGGTTCCTTTCTTAATAAACAGTAGCCAGTTATCTCCGCCGGTCACCATATCGGTATATATAATTTTTGTAGTTTTTCTAACTCCAGATACCATGCTGATCATGGTAGTCAAATAATATATCACAAAAATTGCAATCAACAAACCGCAAAGTGCAATACAAATTCCCATCATCACAAAATCCTGAAAGTAAATCGGAATACGATTCAGTACCAATACTTCCAAATCTTTTGCAGAAACAATCATCCATAATTTTAATTCTGAAAAAGGAGCCTTTGTATTAAAACCTGGTGTTAGAAAAATATCCGCTAATGCTCCTTGATTAAACACAATTTCCCCGTCTTCGATAATAAATACCTGGTCCTGCTGATCTGCAATAATAACCCGGACTTCATCCTCCATCAACCCCGGCAGCAGTTCCATCTTGATTGTATGATCCAGCACCGGATGTTCCCCATTGCTGGACCACAGAAACTGTCCTTCGGAATTTACTACTGCTACTGCTTCCACTTCATCCAATACATGAATATGGGATACTACCGTCTGTTCTATTATTTCTTTATTTTCTTCACCGTAACCTGCAAAAACTTCTGCTACTTTTACAGACATTCTGCTGCTGTCCGTCAGCTTCCTACGCACAATATCCATGCCGGACAAGCCTAATGCTGCCAGCATTACAACGCTAAACACAAATAAAATGAAAATAAGACCAAGCACCGATGGCCATATACGGTTTTTCTTAAGCTTTTTTATTCTTTCTTCTCTCGTCTTACTCATCTTTAATCCCCTTCTGTGTATTATTCAGTATCTTCCCTCATACGTTTTACATGGTCTGCCGCCCACGCATTATAATTGTCCCGGTAGAAATCATGATACTCATCAAAAGAAAGCTGACAGTCAAATCCAAGCAGTTCCATATCTACGCCAAACAGTTCCACAAACACATTCATCGGTGCCATACCGTTTGCAAGATAAAACTGCTTTCTCCGCTTGCGCTCTTCGTAATTTTCTGCCGTTTCATCCACGATTTCGATTTCCAAGAATACGCCTTTTCCCGGATACTGCTCCCTCATCTTTTTAAGCATCTTTGAACCAATCCCCTGCCCCCGGCGGTTCTTTGCCACCGCCAGATAATCCAACAGGATTTTATCCGGACCGTTAATGGTAATCACCAAACCGGCGAATTTTCCACTATCCATGCAATACCAAACATCACTTTTTCCTTTTTTGTACATGGTACGAATCATGGAAAACGGTTTCTTTTCACTGGCAGGGAATGCTGCCTGATATAAACGATAAAGACGTAACCACTTCCCCCAGCCCTTCGGACTTTTTATATCCATTCAAAATCACCTCCGGTGAGAGCAAGGCTAAGCAATGTATCCATTTTTTCTACATCCTCATCCCGTATCACGTCCAACAGTTTTGCGTTTTCCTTTGTCACCGGTAATTCTTCATCCGGGCCAACCTCCATGTCCACTTCTTCTCCGCAATATGGGCACACCAGTGTCGGCGCAATTCTCACATCCAAAAAACGCATCTTACATTCTATACATTCATAAAAGCCGCAAAGCTTTGTTCCATCCGGTACAAAATACATGGCATTCCCCTCCAAATCATCCTGATATTATATTATTTTATCATACTTGGCAAAAAAGAAAAAGTCCCCGATAACCATCAGGGACAATTTCTTTTTCATAGACTCTCTTAATAATTCTCTCTTTTACGCAATATCATCCATCTGCGCTGTATATAACTTATAATAATAGCCCTTCTTTGCCATCAATTCGTCATGGCTGCCACACTCTACAATACCGCCCTGATCCACGTACATAATCTTGTCGCAGTTCTTGATGGTAGACAGACGGTGGGCAATAATGAAGGAAGTTCTTCCTTCCAGCATAGCGTTTAAGCCCTGCTGTAATGCTTTTTCTGTCTGCACGTCAATACTGGAGGTTGCTTCATCCAGTACCAGAATTGCAGGGTCGGAAAGTAAGGTTCTTGCAAAGGAAATCAGCTGCTTCTGACCCTGGGAAAGCAAGGAACCGCGTTCCTTTACCTCGGTCTGATAGCCATCCTGGAACCGGTTAATAAAGTCATCGGCACAAACCGTCTTACTGGACTTAATGATTTCTTCTGTAGTAGCATCCAGCTTACCGTAGCGGATATTATCTTCAATGGTTCCCGAGAAAATAAAGCTGTCCTGTAACATGATGCCCATCTGGGAACGAAGGGAATGAAGCGTAACCTTGGAAATATCCTGCCCATCAATCAGTACACGGCCCTGACCCACGTTGTAGAAACGGGAAATCAGGTTAACAATGGTACTCTTACCTGCACCGGTAGGACCAACCAGTGCAACACTTTCGCCTGCTTTTACCGTAAAGGACACATTCTTTAAAACATCCTTACCTTCTTCATAGGCAAAAGTTACGTTTTCAAAAGTGACATCACCTTTAATAGCCGGCATTTCTACAGCGTCTTCTGCATCATCTACGGTAACCGGCTCATCCAAGGTTTCAAAAATACGCTCTAAGTAAGCGATGTTGTTAATAAAGTTGTTGAAGATATTTCCGAGGTTCATGATAGGCTGCCAGAAACGAGCCGCATAGGAAGTGATTGCAACAATCACACCAAGGCTCACCTGACCCTGTCCCATAAAGATAAGACCAACTACAAATACTGCCGCTCTTACCCAAACGGAAATATTGTCAATCCCCGGCCAAACCAGGTTACTATACATAACCGCCTTAAACCATGTAGTTCTGCAGCGGTCACAAAGATCTGCAAAGGTTTCTGCATTTTCTTCTTCTCGGGCAAACATCTGGGTAATTCTTGCACCTACAATATTTTCCTGAAGATATGCATTTAAGTTGGAATTCTTGTTAGATACCTGCTGCCACGCTTTTCTCTGACGATTCTTAATCCAAAACATAAAAATCATCAGAATCGGCACACCGGCAAGTACTACCAGGGAAAGCTTTACGTTTACACAGAACATGAAAATGACAATGAAAATCAGGTTCATGATTTCCAGTACTACGTTAATCAAACCGTTGGAAAGCATATCGGAAACGGAGTTAACATAGTTTACTACACGGATAAGAATCTTACCGTGAGGTCTGTCATCATAATACTGGAACGGAAGCTTCTGTAAATGCTCAAATACATCTTTACGGATATCATAAATGATATTCTGGCTCACGTTAATCATTATTTTGGAACGAATGGTAGTAAAAATAATACTTAAAATAAAGGTGCCGCAAAGCAGTGCCACCAAAATAAACAGCTGGCGTACATCCTTATTCGGTATTGCCTCATCCAGAGCTGTCTGGGTAATCACCGGTCCGAACAATCCGGTCACACCACCGATCGCACTCAGAATCAGTGCAAAAATCATCATTCCTAAATATTTCTTAATATAAACGAAAGCACGCAGAAGGTGATGATAGTCAAAAGGGGTTTCTAAGACTTCGTCTTCACGATAGGTATTTCTTCTAGCCATAGTTATGCCTCCCCTCCTTCCAATGTTTCGCCGGTCTGTAACTGTACCAGATTATAGTAATAGCCTTTCTTAGCTACCAATTCGTCATGGGTTCCGGACTCTGTAATTCTGCCGTCCTGAATAATTAAAATCTTATCTGCAAACTTGGTAGTGGAAATTCTCTGTGCAATAATCAGCTTGGTACAAGGGAAATCCAGTTCCTTTAAGCTGTGCTGAATCTGTTTTTCAGTTTCCATATCCACCGCAGAAGTGGTATCATCCAAAATAAGAATTGCAGGCTTAACCGCAAGGGCTCTTGCCAGGGAAATTCTCTGCTTCTGACCACCGGATAAACCAACACCCCGCTCACCCACAATGGTATCATAACCTTCCGGCATTCTGGTAATAAACTTTGCCGCTGCGGAATATTTAGCAAACTTTTCTACTTCTTCCTTGGTAAGACTGCTGTCACCGTAAGCAATATTTCCGTCAATCGTATCGGAGTACAAAAGTACGTCCTGGGTAGCCAGACCGATATTTTTACGAAGCTGAGTCAGCTTCATATCACAAACATTTACACCATCCACCAGCACTTCGCCTTCTGTCGGCTCATAAAAACGCGGAATCAGCTGAATCATGGAGGTTTTACCGCAACCGGTTTCACCCATAATCGCCACGGTTTCGCCCGGATTGGCTACAAAGGAAATGTTATGCAGCACCGGAAGATTACCGTCCTCATATTGAAAACTAACATTTTTAAATTCCACCTTGCCGGCAAAACGGTTTGGCATATCTACTGCATTTTCCTTATCAACAATCTTTGGTTCGGAATAGTAAATTTCCATTACCTTATCAGAGGCAGCAGCAAAACGCTGGAATTCATTCATGATGTTACCAAGCATTCTCATCGGGTTCTGTACGGCCCAGATAAGTCCGGAAAACGCCACATACTCACCCATGGTCAGCTGACCGTTAATAATGAACAAACCACCTACTACCAAAAGTACAATCGGCATCAGGTTAGCAAAGGTTTCAATATATGGAAAAAAGGTAATCCAAGTCAGTGCGGTTTTCTTATTTGTTTTGGAAAACTCTACACTGCACTCATCAAACTTATTAATTTCATACTCTTCTCTTGCAAATGCCTTTACTACACGGTTACCGGAGATATTCTCCTGCGCTGCCGTGTTAAGAAGTGATAATTTTTCGCGCAGTGCCTTATGTCTTGGTGCAACCTGATTACGGAACCTTACAATAACTATCATAATAAACGGAGCAATCGCCAGAATCGCCAGCGCCAACCGCCAATCCATATAAAGGAAATAGACGGTGGTCGCTGCCAAAAGAGAAAAGGACTCTACGATGCTTCGGATAACCCAGGCAATCATGTGACGTACGGCGTCTAAGTCACCGGTCACGCGGGTCATTAAGTCGCCGGTACGATAAGTGTTATAAAACTGCATATCCTGCCGTTCAATCTTATCAAACAGATGGGTTCTGACACGGTACAACACCTTTTGGGAAACATGCTCCACATCCATACAAACCAAATATACAATTAAAGTTCTCAGGAAAGTAAAGGCCACCATGGCAATTACCAGTTGAAAGAATAAATCTCTCTTAGTAACGATATTGGTTGCCGCATCCTCTCCTGTCAGAAATAAATCAACAATCTGCTGTGTAAAATACGGAACCGTAAGCTGCATTACGTTATAAACGATAGTTCCCAAAATTCCTATGACATAGATTGCTCTGTAACCCTTCATATTTTCCCAGAGCCATGCCATTTTTGAGTGCTTTTTCGTATCCATGAAATCCTCCTAAGTACATAAAAAATGCCAGTGATTCTACTCACTGGCATTTTACTCTACTTGTATACATTTTTCAATCGAAAGAATCTATCTTTAATTGTAAAAATCTATCCTATTTACTCAATTGCATCTACACCGTCACACTTTGCAATGGTATCAATGGAACCATCCTCATTGTACTTAAATTCTGCTACACATACAGAACGATGGAAGAGATGTCCTCCAGGAAGCTCCCCGGTATGGTAGAACAGATAGGAATGTCCCTTAAAGTCTGCAATACCCGGATGATTGGTAAATACACCACCCTCTTCCGTCATCAGTACGCCACCATACTTCCATGGTCCGGTCGGACCGTCAGATGTGGAATATGCCAAATGCTCATCGTGGTGCCCTTCTCCTGCAGCGAATGCCGCATATACCATATAATAAATATTATTTCTCTTATAGAACCAAGGTCCTTCTCCATATGTGGTACCTGTCATATGACTGCCTTTGCCGAATGCTTCTTCTGTCATCGGAACCTTTACAATACCAACGCTCTTATCATAAGAAATCATATCCTCATTTAAAAGAACATAGCGCAGTTCCGGATTACCAAAGTACAAATATGCCTGACCGTCATCATCAATGAACACGGTTGGATCGATATCATTCCAGTCTCCTTCATCCACCAGAGGATAACCCAAATCCTGAAACGGGCCGGTAGGACTATCAGAAACGCCCACCGCAATAGCCATGCCGCCATCCTTTTTATGTACCGGGCAGTAAAGGAAAAACTTACCGTTTCTTTCCACCGCCTGCGGTGCCCAGGCCCTGTCATCCGCCCACTCAATATCATCCAAAGAAAACACCTGACCATGGTCTGTCCAGTTCACCATATCCTTCGTGGAAAAGCAATGCCAGTTAATCATGGTATAAAAATTGTTTACCAACTCATCCTCATCATGGGTTGTATAAAGATACAGCGTGTCTCCGTACACCATCGGTGCCGGGTCCGCTGTATAAATCGATGTAATAATCGGGTTCTTACAAAACTTCTTTTCGCTCATAAAATTTGTACCTCCATACGTATATGTTTTATTTTCTGATGTTTACTCCATCACACTATCACTAATACCGATGCGGTCAATATCCGGTGCATACGCCGTCGGGTTGGATACTTCAATGGTATTTACTCCCGCTATAAGTTCTACCTGAATTTCAATTCCTGCCGGTCGGTTAAAATCACCGCTGTTCAATTTTTCCAGCACATATTGCCCGTTACCGTTGACCGTAAGAGTAACACTACGATTTTCCCCGCTGCAATAATACAATAAAAGATTATAGGTACCGGCAGCTTCTACTGTAATATTGGTAAACGTAAGATTGTTACCTGCATGTCCGACATAACCTACCTTCTGTCCGCCGGAGCAGAAAGAACCTCCTGCTCTTCCGGCTGCACCGGTTAGAATATTGTCAAAACTTTCCGCCTCATAAAATACATAGCCGTCATCTATGATTGGTTCGGTAACTCCTACTGTAGTATCGATGGTTTCTTTCGTAATCATCATGGCAGCACCGCCGCCCTTTATCAGTTCCAGTATAATGCGATCTGCTCTTGTTACCACCAGGTCCCTAAGCTCCAAGCCGGTGCCATCCGGACGGTTTTCATAAATATAAACATTGTAATTTCCTTCACCCAGAAAATCCAGTGCAACCTCCACAGTTCTTGGTTCACCGGTCATGGAGCCGATAAACCAGTTTTCCCCGTTTCTTCTGGCGATGGTCACATATTCTCCCGGGAAACCCTCTATCAGCCTGGTTTCATCCCAGGTGGTAGGAATATGATTTAGTAACGCCAAACCGTTATAATTCTTATAAGCAGCCGCTGCATAAGCGAAATGCTGTAAGGCAGATTCGTATACAATGGTTTGGGCAAGTCCAAAACCGTATGTCGATTCGCTGTCGACTTTTGTTCCCACCGGTGTATAGTCCATGGAACCGCAAATATTTCTGGTAAACGGATACATCATACAGTTTGCTATTGTAGGAGCGTCGGACCACTTGTGGAATTCTTCGCCGAGTACCGCTTCCGTAGAAAGAATATTCGGATAGGTTCTGCATTCCCCTCCCGGACGGACACATCCGTGATAGAGCACCATCAGGCGGTTTCTTGCACAACACTCCGCCACATTCTGCATTACCTGCAACACAGATGGTTCATCGCTTTCAAAATAGTCTGTTTTCAAACCAACTACACCGGCATTTGCCCACTTGCCGATTAATGCTTCCATAGCATCCTTATCCTTTAAATCGCGGTAATTGACCCATACAAAAACGCCGATTCCTTTGTTTTTTGCATAGTCACAAATTTCAGCGAGCCGATGCTCAAAAAACCTCCAATCTGCATCCATGCAGATATGATCCCAACCGTTTTCTGCTGCAAAATCAATGTATTCGATGTGTTTATCATAGACTCCGGTATAGGAACCTTCCGCCCACCAGCTCCATGCCACTTTACCGGGCTTAATATAGCTTACATCCGCAAACAATTCTTCATCTGCCGGCGGATTCAAGTCCGCAATCAGAGAAGTATTAATCAGTTCATTTAAATCATCCGCAATGACCGCCACTCTCCATGGCGTATCAAATCCATTGACTGTTTCTAACGTTTTTATATCCAGATGTCCCGGAGAGTCTACCTCTCCTTTCGATTCCCTGGCCGGGTCTCTTCGCAATCCGAAGCACCAATTTAAAGTCACACTGCCGCTCTTTGTCTGCAGAGCACTGGTACAATATTGACCATCGTTGTTCAAAGCTCCTGCTTCCGTGAGAAGCATCCAGTTTTCGCCAATCTTTACAAGCACCGGTGTGCATAGCTTTTGCGACAGGGAACGCAACTGGCTGTAATCTCTTTTTTCATAGGTACCTTCGTAAGTACCATTTAATCCAAAGGACCAGACTCGGATGTTCATCGGCAATGCCACTTCAGATTTTTCCATCAATACCGTAACCCGTTCCGTGTCTCCGGTAGTAACATCCAGATAACGGTATGCAAACCCGTCATTATGTACCCGCAATTCCAACCGGAAGCTTCCCTGGTCATTCTTTAACACAAAGGAGGTTACATTACAATGATTTTCCATAACTTCATTATAACCGGTAAACAGTTCGTAGGTTTCCTTCATTTCTTTCATTTCTACACTATCTTCCGCCAAAGTAAGGCCGCGGAATAAATTACCCTCCTGCATTACCATACCAAGCTTGGACATATCAATGATTTTCGTGTCCCGGTCAGTAACGGAGTAGGACCAGAAACCGTCGTTATCTACCCAGATTTTAACCTGTGTGTTTCCGTCCGGAGACGCTGTGCTTAAGGTTTCCACTTCTGTAATTTTCTTCTCCGGCACAGGCGTTGCCGTCGGTTTGGCTGTCGGTGCTTCTGTTTCCTGTGGTTCCTGCTTCGGTAAAACCGTTTCCGTCACGGAAGGTTCCAAAGTTTTTGTAATTTCCGGCTGTTCTTCCTGCACTTTTTCTGCACAGGCTGACACACTTCCCATGCAAAAGACTATCATCCATAATAGTACTGTTTTTTTCAGTTTCCCCATACTACATCCTCCTTAACTGCAGGTACTCTTAAGTTAAGTATATCAAACTGAGAAATGATAACAACGCAGGTATTGCTTTATTCTGGGCAGATTATTCCTAAAATTTTATAGTTTTTACAAGATTAACAATATTTATTGCAATAACAACAATTTACTTTGCAGATATTCTACTTTAAAATAGAATCATACAATGAAACAATACTCTACATATTCAAAGGAGGAAGTTATTTATGGGTAAGAAAAAATCTACCGGTGGCTTAACCAAGAAGCATTGGTTTGGCTATATGTTTGGTGACTGGGGCGGATGTATGACATTCACTCTCATGAGCTCTATTTTCACCGTGTACTGCACCGACTGTTTAGGTGTTGACACAGGAATACTCGGAACACTGGTTATTATTTGGACCATCTGGGATGCCATTAATGACCCAATGATGGGTGCACTGATGGATAAGGCATTTGCCAAGCATACCAACAAAAACGGAAAGTTCCGTCCATGGTTGCTCCGTGCTACTCCATTACTTGCGGTTACCTTTATCGCACTTTTTATCGTTCCTACCTTCTTCGAAGGCGTAACACTTTTAGTTGTGCTCTTCATGTGTAAGATTTTATACGAAGCAGCATACACTATGTTTAACATTCCAATGGGTTCCCTTCTTTCCGCCATGTCTACCACAGACGCCGAAAGAGCATCCCTTTCTTCCGCACGTGGTGTTGGTTCCATGTTCGGTAACATGATTCCGGCTATGCTTGCTCCGGTTATCTTAAACATGTATAAGACCCAGGACAGCACACCATATGCAATCACTGCAGTTATTTGCGCAGTCATCGGCTTTGTTATCTGTTTACTTCACTATTTCATGACAGAAGAACGTACCACTGTTGGTGAAAACGTGAAGGCAGACGATATTAAGTTCTCCGACATTTTAGAAGTTGTTAAGAAGAACCGTCCGTTCGTTGCACTTTGCATCCACGGCGTATGTATTTGTACTATGCAGTACGTTGCCCAGACGCTGAGTATTTACATGTACTCTTCCGTCTTCCATAACACTGCATACCAGTCCATCGGTACCGCACTTTCCAGCCCGATTATGATCGGTTCCATGATTGCGGTTCCTTTCATGTGTAAGAAGCTTGGTCTTATGAAGGTTATCCGTTACTCCCTGTTGATTGGCGGCGGTATTTATGCTATCCTTTTTGGTATGCATATGGTAATGGACGTACATCCGCTTATCCACTCTGTTATTTCCGGTCTCGGCATGGGTATGGGCATGGTTTCCATCCAGATGCAGTGGGGTCTTGTTGGTGAAGCCATCGACTACAACGAACTGGTTACCGGCAAGAGAACCGAAGGTTCCATCTATGGTACTTTCAACCTTTCCCGTCGTATCGGCCAGACCATCGGCCAGGGCTTTGCCATCTACGCTCTCGGTTGGATTGGTTATAACGGTTCTGTAGAATTCCAGTCTGCTTCCACAGTAGTTGGTCTTAAGGTTCTTTGCGTACTGATTCCTGCCGTATTTGTACTTGGTTCCTGGGCAGCATTTAAGTTTGTATGGAGCATCACTCCTGAAAAAAAGGCGGCTATGATTGCCATGAAGGAAGCTCAGAAAGAAAACGAAACAGTAGAAACAACAGCTGAATAAAACGAGGATATTATATGAGCAAAATTGTAACAACTCCCTGCGGACAAGTGCAGGGAACCGCATGCAGGCTTGATAATGTAACTGCATTTAAGGGCATCCGCTATGCTACAGCCGGCCGGTGGGAATATCCTACCCCGGTTACTAAATGGGACGGCATTTACGATGCTTCCGAATACGGTGCCTGCTCCTACCAGCCCCGTTCCTTTTACAACGAGGAAGAAAATCTCAAAAAGATTTTTTACTACAATGAATTCAGAAAAAACGAAACGTATACTTACAGTGAAGACTGTCTGTTCTTAAATATTTTTACTCCTGATACAGTAAAAGAAGGCGACAATCTTCCGGTGCTTATCTACATCCACGGCGGCGGATTTACCGGCGGCTGCGGTCACGAAAAGCACTTTGATGTACCGGTTTGGCCAACCAAGGGCGTTATCGGTGTAACTTTAAACTACCGTTTAGGACCGATGGGTTTTGTGTGTCTGCCTGAACTAAAAGAAGAAGCAGGTTTTACCGGAAACTACGGTTTATTTGACCAGTTAACCGCCATTCAGTGGATAAAAAATAACATTGCTTCCTTTGGCGGAAATCCGGACAACATTACCATTATGGGGCAGAGTGCCGGTGCCATGAGTGTACAACAGCATTCTCTCAGCCCTCTTACCAAAGATTTATTTAAGCGTGCCGTAATGTCCAGTGGCGGCGGTGTCAGTAAAATACTTGCTGCGGCTCCTGCCGAAAAGCATTATGACTTCTGGAAAAAAGCAATGGTACATGCCGGATGCGAAACCCTAGAGCAGTTTCGTGCCATCTCTCCGGAAAAACTGTTTGAAGCATGGAACCTGACAAAAAAAGAGCTCCGTACTCCGGGAAGCTTCCCGTGTATCGACGGCCGCTTAGTTACCGGCACCGGTGCAGACTTACTTACTAAAGATATGCAACATAAAATTCCTTACATGGCTGGTGTTACCAGCGAAGACATGATGCCGCCAATCCTTTATGGCATGGCAAAAAAATGGAACGGTGCACAGTCCACGCCGGCTTATACCTGGTATTTTGACCGTCAGCTTCCGGGCGATGAAAACGGTGCATGGCACTCCTCCGACTTATGGTACTGGTTCGGAACTCTGCCAAACTGTTGGCGCCCAATGGAGGATAAGGATTACGAATTAAGTAATCAGATGACTGATTACCTTTGCAACTTTGCAAAGTCCGGCAATCCAAACGGCGAAAAATTACCGGTTTGGGAAACAGCAGCCACCGAAAAAAACAAGGTTATGAATTTTGGTGAACAGCCTACCAGCATGAGAAAACCAAGTAAAGCAAAAATGATTCTCACCATGCTGACCAATAAGGCAGTAGGCGAATAAAAAACTGAAAAGACCGTCCGGGAAACCTGCATGGTTCCGGACGGTCTTTCTTATATACCGCTATACGAATTCTTTTCGTTTACGCTTTTATTGCCCAGCGCATTTTTGTACTCTTGGCACGGGAATTTCTTGCGCACTCTTCTGCAGACGGACGGATGCAATCCTTACAAACTTCTCTGTAGATACCTGCCTTCTCCAGTTCTTTAAAAGAACGCTTTACCAAGCGGTCTTCCCCGGAGTGGAAGGTCAGAATTGCCACTCTTCCGTTTGGTGCCAGCACTTCCGGCAGTTTCTCCAAAAAGGTATATAATACTTCAAATTCACTGTTTACATCAATGCGAAGGGCCTGAAAGGTTCTGGCGCAGGATTTCTTCACAGCTTCCGCACGCTCCGCCTTCGGAACATAACAGAGAGCCTGTTCAATGACCTCTTTCATATGAGTGGTTGTTTCAATGGCCTTTCCCTTTTTGAACCACTTCATAACTGTTGCCGCAATTTCTTCCGCATAAGGTTCGTCTGCGTTTTCCCTGAGCATGCCTGCCAGTTCTTCTTCCGTCACTTCTTTTAAACGCTCGGCGGCACTGGTTCCCTTTTGCGGATTCATACGTAAATCCAGCGGTCCTTCCACCTTATAGGAAAATCCTCTCTCCGGATTATCAATCTGCATGGAAGACACACCTAAGTCAGCCAATACAAAATCAAACTTTCTTCCGGTTTCCTTTACGACTAAATCCATGTCTGCAAAGTTCTGCAAGCGGACGGTTAAAATTTCTTCACCGTATCCCTGCTTTGCCAGACGTTCTTTGGTCTTGGCCGATTCAATCGGATCTACATCCAATGCATAAATATGACCATCTCCCTTTAAACACTCCAGCATGGCTTTTGTGTGACCGCCATATCCAAGTGTTGCATCCAAACCAACCTGTCCCGGCTGAATCTGCAGAAAATCAATAATCTCCTTTACGCAGATGGAAATATGCATTCCAGCAGGCGTACTGCCCTTTTGAATGACTTTCTCAATCGTATCCGCGTACTTTTCCGGATTGTGTTCTTTGTATTTTTCTTTATAGCTTCGGGGATGGGTACCGGAGTAGCGCACCCTCCGCTTATGTTGTTTTTCCTGTTCCGGAATATTGTTATTCATTAGTTACACCTTTCTTTTACTTAATACTACTAATAGAAAGTTCCACCTGTACAGGTGTCATACCTTCTGCAGACACTTCAACCTTCACAATTCCGCTTTCGTATCCGGAACGAATAATTGCCTGGGCACGACCTCTGTAGCTTACTGTAGAAGCGTTGGTATAATCCTCGTCTGTCACCGGATTTGCAGAACCAAAGCCGGCTAGTATTGCACGTCCGCCTACCTTTACGTTTAACGGAACCGCCGCATCCGGTACTACATTTCCGTTCTTATCGCGGAGTTCAATGTTTACGTAGATAAGGTCATGTCCGTCCGCCTTCATAACTGTTTTTTCCGGAGTCACTGCCAATTCAGCCACTTCTCCTGTCGTAACCAAAACGTCTCTGCTAATTTCTTTGCCTCCGCAGTAACTGATGGCTTCCACTTTACCCGGTGCATATACAGTCTCAAAATGTACGGAATTCGGCATCGGACGCTCCATGCACACCGGCTTTCTTCCGAGAGAAGTTCCGTTCACAAGCACTTCCACTTCTTCCGCGTTAGTATATACCACCAGTTCTACCGGCTTGCCTTCATAACCGCTGTAGTTCCAGTTGGAAAGCACCGCAGGGAATCCCCACATGGTCATCATTTCCACCTTGCCAAAGGTATCCGGATGCATGGAGAACAAATGAGTCTTCTTACTTCCCCAAACAACGCTGCGGTAAGCGCCCTGCGGGAGCATGTAGCCTGTAATATCAAAGTCCGCATCGTTAGCGGTTCTCCATGGATAAGGAGAACCATCCGGCGGCATCAGAGACCAGGAACCCCTTTGAATCAACGGGTCATCCTCGCTCACATAGGCAGCCTTTCCGATGCCCGCTTCGCCAAGGTAATCCCAGGCAGTCCAGGTAAAATCACCGATTACATAGGTTAGACGTTCCACCATCGGCCAGCGGTAACCGATTTCCTTCGGAAAGTTCTCGGAACCGAGAATTACCCTCTCCGGGAACATCTCATGATCCTGCTCATAAATATCTTCAATATAGTTATATCCCACAATATCCATGCCGTTAGTAAACGGCTCGGTAATCTTTTCCCACTGAACAGAATTCTCTTCTTCAGCGGCGTTCTGCTCCTGGTTGCGTCCTGTTGCGAGAGCATCATCCAAGCCGCTCCAAAGGGTACAAATTCCGTTGCTGACCGGTCTTGTTCCGTCTAACCGGTGAATGGTTTCCGCCAGCCGGGATGCCACAAGATAACCGTCTCCTACTCCGCCTCTCTCCGGAATTTCGTTACCGGTAGACCAGAGAATTACCGACGGATGGGTTCTGTCTCTCTTGATAAAAGCAGTAAGGTCCTTTTCCCAATCCGTTGCAAAATGCTGACCATAGTCACCGCCGCGCTTGCTGATTCCCCAGGCATCAAAGGCTTCATCAAACACATACATACCCTCTCTGTCACAAGCCTCAATCAATGCTGCAGAAGGCGGATTGTGAGCGGTGCGGATGGCATTAAAGCCTACTTCTTTCAGCTTTCTCACCTTTCTTGCCTCAGATTCATAAAGGGATACGGAGCCAAGCAGACCGTTATCATGGTGAACACAGCCGCCCTTTAACTTTACTTCTTTTCCGTTAATTCTAAGTCCGCGGATGGCATCTGCCGTGATGGTACGGATACCAAACAGGGTTTCCGTCTCATCCACCGCAGGCTCTTTTTCCTTCACCAGATGGGTACGATAAGCACCCAGGTCCTTAGTCAAAACCTTCACCTGGTATAAATTCGGTTGTTCCGCATCCCAAAGCTTTGGATTCTTTAAATTGATGGCAATTTTTGCGGTTTCCTTACTGCCGGAATTAATCTGGATAACACGCTTTACAGTTGCAGCAACGTCTTCCGTTCCTTCTTCCATAACAAGCACCGTCACCTCTGCCAGTCGGTTTTCCAACGCGGCATTTTCCACTTCAACCTGTGCCTCAAGGAACGCATAACCGTCAGCCACTTCCTTTGTGTATACATAAACTCCGTCCGTAGCAATGTGTACCCTAGGGCCATGGAAAAGCTCTACCCCGCGGAACAAACCGGAACCGGTATACCAACGGGAATTCGGCTGCATCATGGTGTTTGTATTGATAGTGATACGGTTTTCTTCCCCGTATGTTACATATTTTGTTAAATCCACATAAAACGGTGCATAACCATAGTGCTGAAGGGCAATCCTGCTGCCATTAATATCCACCGTGGCATTCATCATTACTCCGTCGAATTTCAAACCGACACAGTCATTTTCCCACTCTTTCGGAATCATCACATACTTTGTATAATTGGTAAGCCCTCCCGTAAAATATCCCATATCGGACCTTGCCGGCGCATCCGGTGTGACCGGTGTTCCAATCATACCGTCATGCGGAAGATTTACCTCTACACCCGGGTCATATTGTAACATGCTGACAGAGTCTAAATAGCTTCTTCGAAATGTCCACTTTTCATCTAACGCAATACACTTCATCCTTGTTCTCTCCCTTGATTTTATTTAAAACCATTTCCTAAATCATAGCATGGTAAACACGTTCCGTCAATGTGATACCACCTCTTACTTTTTGCTATCACCGCCCAATTTCTCACTTTTCGAGAGTTCTCACTCAAAATAAGATATGGATTTTTAAAGAATTTCCTGTATACTGAAATTACAACGTCTTTCAAGCGCGCAGAAAGCCTGTATTACGAAAATATAGGAGGATACCCATGAACGATATCATTTCAAAGAATTTAAGAAAATTAAGACAGGAAAAGCAGATGACCCAGGAGCAGGTGGCAGAAAAAATCGGTGTCAGTGCCCAGTCTGTCTCCCGTTGGGAAACCGGGGCAACCTTTCCGGATATTTTACTGCTACCGGAACTTGCAAAACTGTACGGTGTACTGGTGGATGACTTGTTTAAAGAAAGCCCGGAAGGTTACAAAAACTACGCCAATCGATTATTTGCCGTATATGAGAATTCCCGGAAACATGAGGATTTTATGGCTGCGGCCACAGAATATGAAAAAATGATCAAAGCAGACACCATGACTCCGGAAGACTATCGAAGCTACGGAATACTTCATGAATATATGTCCCAGATTTGTACCGGAAAAGCTTTCGAACTTTACGACAAAACCATGATGCTCTGTAAAGACAATGACTCCGAACTGTTTTATCGCGTGAAAAGACAGAAGCATCTGCTCCGCTCCAGACGGGGTGAGGCTTTAGAATGTATCGAAGAACAAAGAAAGGCAATACAAGAAGCCCCGGAAAATGTAGAAGAATACATCTGTCTGGCAGCCGCCCTGTTCAACGCTAAACAGTATGAAGAGTGCTATGTAATCGCAAAGGATGCCATCACCAAATTTCCACAGGAAGCAATTTTGTATGGATTTGCAGGAGATGCATGCCGGGAACTCAAACAATACGAGGAAGCCTTTTCCTATTGGGAAAAACATCTGGAACTGGATTCCACCTGGTTGGATTCTTACTTCTCCATGGGCTTTTGCTACGAAGAAATCGGTGAATATAAAAAAGCTTATGAAGTATGGACAACCGTGTCAAATATCCTTACTCATAGAGGTTTGATTATTGAAGCCGAATGGCCACAAGAAATGGCAGAAAAGTGCTTAAAAAAACTTGAGAAATAAATTTAAAAGCCTGCCGGGATTTCCATTCCGGCAGGCTTTCCTATGCTAAAACTATTTTTCTTTTTCTATCAGTGCTCTTACATCTTCTAACGTTGGCGGATTTAGCGGCAATGGGAATCTGGAAATAGCAACACCGGAACATGCACTGGCAAAGCGCACCAGTTCATCATCTTCCATACCTTTTAGTAAGCCGTAAACACAGCCTGCTTTAAAGGTATCACCGGCTCCCAAGGTGCTCTTAACCTCTACAGGAAACGTCTTCATGCGCTTCATCGGCTGACCCTTTCTTCCGTACAGCATATCTTCTCCACCGCAGGTAATAATCACGAGCCCATCCGTAGTTGAGGTCAGAAGCTCATAGATTTCTTCCATGCTGTTGTCGCTGTATAGCCATCCCTTGATACTCTCTCTGGAAACTACGTTAATCGAAGAGTGTTGATGAAGGAAACTATCATGGCGGCAATCAATAGCCACATAAGGCTTGCCATGTTTTACGCAAAGCTCAGCTGCTTCTTCCGTTGCTTCCGCAAAGCAGGAGTCGATGGCAGCCACCTTACATGCTGCAATATCTTCTTCCTTTGGCCGGTTCCACGGATGCTTTGCTCCCGGCTCGTAGAGGGACTGAAAAAATCCCATTGGGGAACGTACCGTTCCTGCCACAATAACATAGTCCATCAGACCGGCATAATCCGGATCAAAATACAAAGATGATAAATCTACGGACTTATCCTTATAAAACTCTTTCAGAAGCGGTGCCACCTCCGTACCGATGTGGGTGCCGTCAATCTTTACACTCACTCCAAAGGAAGATAACACAGTGGCTGCGGTTCCTGTTTCTCCACCCGGAAGAAAATACTTTTCTATAATTTCAGAATAAGCATCCGGCTGTACAAACTCTCCCTTCAGCTTAAAAATATGGCTTCCCAATACCTGACCATGCATGTAAACCTCGTAACCCATAAATACCTCCTAATAGCAAAATGACTGAATAGTCACATTTATCATAAGTGACCATTCAGTCATCTGTCAAGACTTGTATAATACCCTTTTACAAAATATAAATCTGTTCCTTAAATTCCTTTTCTACGGAAACGTACTCTTCTTCAGAAAATACGTTGTTCTCCCTAATTTCCTTCAGATAAACATCACATACTTCCTTTGCCTTCTCTGTTTCACCGGCCTTTAAATATGCACTCATCTTGCTAAAATTAAACTTCTTAAGTACCCAAGGTAAGGTATCTGTCACAAACTCCGGCTTGGAAGCATATGCTGCGAGAACCGCTTCGCACCAGTTGCAGATTTCCAATGCTTCTTTCAACTCTCCAAAATAGCAGTAATGGGTGGACAAGGTATTTATCTGATGCACAAGAACATCAAATAACAATCTGCTGAATTCCACTGCACTGTCCTTCATGGAATCAAAACCCTTTTCAAAAAATACAAGAGACATATTCATTTCTTCTTTGATGCAGTGTCCGTCCAGACCCGGAAGCACATTTACATGCTCTCTGGCATTATCGAAATCCTTCCGGTGAATATAAATCCACGCCAGTGCATAATGAGCCTTGTTAATCTTCTTGGTATTATTGCTGTAACGGATTACGTTAAGACCCTTGCGGATACCATCATCTAAAATTGCCTTTGCTTTCTCCGGCTCGCCGGACAGGAACTGCTCCATATCGATGTAATAGCTAAGTCCCGCAACCTTCTGCACATACTTTAAAATGATATCATAATTCATCGGATGCTTGTTTGCTTCCTCTGCCAGATACTCACAAACCTTAAGAGCACTGGCTGCAGGATTTGCAACATCTTCAAACTCCTTCATTTTCTCAAATACCAGACCCGCCACTCTGTCATCCTGACTCTGCACCTGATAACCAAGCAGAGCGTCCGTAGTAATGTTTAACGTCTGGGCAATCGGTACAATCATGGAAACGTCCGGTAGACCTGCCTCCGACTCCCAGCGGCTTACCGCCTGTGGGGTAACACCAAGCATCCCGGCCAGTTCTTCCTGGGTAAAACCTTTATTCTTTCTGAAATATCTTATATTTGCGCCTAAATTACTACTCATAGTAAATTCTCCTTTACTTATCTGATTTTTTATAGCAACATTACCTTGAAAATAAACTGCAGATTTATTTTGTAACTTAAGTATAACTTCCTCTCTGTCAAAAATCAAACAATGAACAATTGAGAAAAAAACAAGGCAATCCTTTCGGACTGCCTTGCAGTTAATTCTTTTCGATTGGACATTTTACTACAGCACAATAAACGCACAGTTCGTTGCCGGAATTTCCAGTTTACCGGATGCCTTTACAGGCTCCAGTGCAGGAAGCTCGTCATTCTCACCAAGGGCTAACACCTTGCCATTTAAGGTCATGTTGCGGGAACGAAGACCCTTTTCACCGGAAAGAAGATAAACATCTGCTTCCTTGGGAAGTTCCACGGTGGTTGTTTCCTTGGAGTTGTTGATGATAAGGTATGCCACACCTTCCTTACCGTCTTTACGGGAGTGTGCATATACATGGGCTCCTTCGGAAACCGGACCGCAGTCATACACAGCAGAACCCATGATTCTGTTCCAAAGAAGTACCGCAAAATAGTTTGGTCTCGGAACAAAGGTACCATGCTTTAAATAGCCGTAGTCGGAAGAAGCCAGGGTATTATGGAAAATGATACCATCGGTAACAGTTGTAAAATCACCCAATTCGTTTAAAGTACGAGGAACATCCGCATAGGTGGAAGCCCAGGTATTACCGCCACAGCCCGCATCACCGGATTCGGTTACCCACATCTGGCCGCCCGGAACATATTTGTCACGCTTTGGAACATACTGTCTTGCGCAGTGACCTGCAGTTCCTAAATACTGCTCGGTAAGAATTGCCTCGTATGGCCAGTGTCCACCCATAGCCGCGCCACGTTCGGAAACACCATTGTAATAATGATAGCTGAACACATCCATTTTGGACTTATATTCGCCAAGTAATTCTTCAGTTGTTACCATCTTAAAGCCTGCTGCCATACCGCCGCCGGCGCCTTCCATTCCAACACCGAACATGTCGATATCGCCTACAGTACAAGGGCCTACAAATAAGCAGTCCGGATAATTCTCTCTTAACCATGCACCGAAAGCATCATGGTCTCTTGCATGGTCTGCTGCGGTGTAGCCTACCGGTAAACCGGAAAGCTGAATCAAGTTTGGTTCGTTGGTAAATTCAGCCGCGGAAACCGGAACACCGTATTCGATGCTGTAATCCATGAGCATTTTTGCCTGTGTGGTATCCCATGGCTCGTCCTTACTGTGATTACCCGGGCAGTTTGCGAAGGAAACCAACAGCTTGCCATCAATTGCTCTTACAAAATCAAGCAGGTTTGTCCACTGCTGTTTGGTAAGGAGATTCTGATAGCCTTCCGGAACCTGTCCGTTTGTATGACCGTCGAAATCATAATATGTCTTATTTGCCCATGTGCCGGACACACGTACCCAGGCTGTGCCAAGCTCTTTTGCCAGCTTGATCAGTCTTGGATTTGTTGTGTCGATTGGGTCATACCACTGCTGTAAATTACCCATATTAGACCAGTCTTTGATAACCGGAAATTCTTCGGTACCATCCACCTGAGCCTCGGTATAGGCCTTCCAGAATGTACCGCCGGTTACTTCCGTCATTTCTACGTTGTAAGAAACTAAACGTTCGTCCACCTGACGGAGTTCCTTTAAATTGCCCGGATTCAATGTTACAAACTTTCCCATAAGATTTACCTCCATATACCTTTCTAACGCTTTTATTATATCATAATGTGCGGAAATTTACCAGACAATAAAATGCCCACCGGAACCACTTTGGTCTGATGGGCATTTTGGAAGTCCTTCCCGACTTTATTTGTTGTTCTTTTTCCACAATCCATGAATATTGCAGTATTCATAGGCTGCCACAAATTCTTCTCCGCCTGCAAGACAAAATTCTGCTCTTGGCTTATCTGCAGGGCTTAATTTTACTCTCTGGTAGCCTCTTGTTGTCTCAATAGCAATCCACTGGATATAATGCTCCTCTACCATTGGATGCTCTACCTCACCTATTTCCACAAGCACTTTATCACCGGATACTGTAACCACCGGCACATGCTTTTCGTGTGCTCCGTCACCAGAGCCCGGCACAAGCTCTGTCATCCTCTGACCGCAGCACACTACCGGAACACCGGATTCTTTTACATACTCTACAATATTTCCGCAATTTTCACATACAAAATACTTCATACCATAACCCTTCTCATGCATATAAATTTATACTATATTGATATGCTTTCCTACTTCATTATATTTATACGCAAGAGAACGTTTTTGATATTGTAAGACTATGCTTTATAAACTATATTCTTTTTCTTTGCTTTTTCATTTTGTAAAGTTCTTCTGTTGCCAGACGGGCCTTTGTCACAGATACCTCTTTCCTTGGGAAACAGAAATAAGAGAATTCATTGTCACCAATTCCGATGACATCACCGATTTCATACCAATAGTAATCGGAATATAAAGTATGGGAATGTACCGATGACTGGGTGTAGTCCAGCTTTCCTTCTCCACCGGTTAAACGGAAACCTGTTAAATCGTGGGTCAAGTGTCCTTCTCCAATCATACACACGCCGTCTAAGTTAACCTGAACCGCAATATCCACGTCGGTGTCTAACAGATAGGTACCATCTTCCAATTCCTTGCGGACACATTCTCTCTGCCAACGGTACCAGTCCGGAATGTGAGAATATACTGTATCTGCATCCTTTGCAGACAACTGTCCGTATTCATCCATGGTCCACTGTGTATTACAAGCATGACAAGTCAAATGGATTCCTTTACCTTCCATTTGGTTTTCTGCTCCGCAATGAGGACACTTATAGAGAATTCTGTGAAGTCCGTCCGCACGGAACGGCACGTCAATGGAAACCTTGTTATCTCTTTGCCATGCAAAGTTATCGAAGGAAAAAGCTTCAGCAATTAAGGCATCTAACTCATCCACCGATTTTTCCTTTATCTCTTCTGCTGTGGCAATACATTTCACATGGGCGCTGACCTTAACATCACGAATCTGTAACATATTGTACAGTGGGTCTCTGTGGAATGCACCCTCGGTAATAACGGTTACCACCGGAACACCAAGACGCTTTAACAAAACACCCATTTTTCTAGGCAGGGCTGTGGCACAGCCATCAAAGGAATAGCCGGCCTCCGGATACATCAAGACACTGGACTTGTTCGTCTTAAGCATATATTCCATATCCTTAAACAGCGTTAAATCTGTAATGTACTTATGGGTAGGAGTACATCCAAGTAATCGCATCAGCTTTCCTAAAATTCCGGTCATAGCGTCTACAGAAGTAACTATTCCAAGTCTCTTTGGATAAAAGATGCCATAGGCCAGCTTCATGTCGGTAAAGCTGGAATGATTCATTAAAATCAGACATGGCTGGTCGCCAACCAACTCCATGCGCTCTGTGGTGTAAGAAAACTTTATCTTCCGTAAGGTAGAAGCACATACAATATGGACGATAGTTGCAAGCCACAGCTGCGGCTTTAACGGATTTTTATGTTGTAATCTCGGTAACTTTAAGACCTCTTCATAAGACATCTTTTTTGTGGCAATTTTCATATACTCTACCTCCTTGGGGGAATTACGTATCAAAAATAAAAAAACTATAAACTTTAATAACATTATAGTAAATTTTATGAATATTTTCAACACCATATCGCCCGGGGTATCTTTCCACAAAATACTTTGTCTTATTCTTCCTCTACTCCCAAACCAAATTCATAAATCTCGTTGATTTTTGCCTGGGCCTGTTCCATTTCCTTCTTTTTGATGAGGGCATTGCGGTCGCTTAAAATGGCAAGCATTTCATCTACCACTTCTCCCTCCGGCAGGATGGAATAATGGGACAAGTAACCTATCATCCGTGCTGCCGTATAATCTGTATTTAAGTTCTTTGTAATGATATCACACAGTTCTTCATGATAGCCACGTTCCAGAAGTATATCATAAAGCTGCATGCTTAGTTCTGTTCTTGGTTTCATACCTGCTCCGATTCTACTTGTTTTCTAAAATATAATAATCACCATACTTGGTTCCGTCATGACCGACAAGCATTTTAGCAGCTGCCACAAATCCAAGTTCACGCAACGCCTTAATTCTTTCTGTTGCCTGCGGCACTGCCTTGGTTGCAATGATGTTACAGTAAAACAAATCGTAGGTGGCTTCTTTAATGAGTGAAATGATCTTTGCAATAAAATCTGCAGTTTCGTAATCACTACGCAAATCCAGACGCAACAAACCACACTCATAAAAGTGCTCGTCCGCCTCCCTGTGAAACAGTTCAATAGTGCCTATGGCTTCCATGGTTTCTTTGTCAATGATGGTCCACCTGACAAAATACTTTTCTTTATATGAAAAAATCCAGAAATCAACTGCTTGTTTCATCCGCTCTAAGGTCTTGTAACAGAAGTCATCTCCGTTACAATTATCGCTGTTAAAAAAAGGCACTGCCAAAGGGTCAGAATAGACTTTTAATAAATCAGCGGTATCTGTGGATGAAATTAAGCGTAATAAAAATTTATCACTTTCAAAACTTGGACAGTATTCGTATACATTTTGCATAGCCAGCGCCTCTTTCGTTCGAACTTATGTTCTTATTTATTTTCATTATAGCGGATTATATAGGATTAATCAAGATTTTTTTCAAGCATCCACAATTTTGTCGAAGTAGCATTTCCCGCGCAATTTACATATGATATAGTACAATTTCTTTAGAAAGGAAAAGTGCTATGAACAAAAATAATTTTTTTGATAATATAGATAATTCTTGCAACAGATGTCATCAAAATAATTGTAACACCCCAAATCCCGGATGTGCGGTTTGTCCTCCGGGGCCGCAAGGTCCACAGGGCCCAGCGGGCGGCATTTTGGGATATGCGGATTTTTACGCACTTATGCCACCGGATAATTCCGCAACAGTTGCTCCGGGAACCGATGTCAGCTTTCCACAGGATGGTCCGAATAGCGGAGCCAGACCGGTTTCTGCTCATCTTACAATAATGAGAATTATGTAGTCAAAAAGGCATAGACCCAAATAGTCTCTGCCTTTTATCACTCATTTTCGTCAATTCACACATCCAGTTCTGTGTCATCATTTTTCTTGACACCATTATAACGCCACTCGCCTTCCGTGTCGACTTTATTTTTGACACACATTGAAAGGGCAGTCAAATTGACCACCCTCACTGCAAATAACTTTATTTAATTCCATAAAAGAACTTCTTGATATTCTCCGCTTCCGGATAATCTAACCGATTTATTTCCGCCACAACATTCTCTGCATCATATACCAGTTCCACCGGTTTCATTTCGATTACGCCACTCTCTATGGTCAGAATACCGGCCCTTGCAATGTTTTTTTCCTTCCCCTGACACCCCAGAGAACCCACATTGATGTACCACTGATTGTTAACCTTACGAATGGTTCTGCTATGGTCATGTCCAACCAAAACAATGTCGCTGTCCACATGAGCTAACATGCTCTCCAAATCGCTGTCGGACGGATTTTGCACATACGGCACATATTTGCCTTCCATTTATGATGCCGCATTTCCCCATAGTCCATTTGCTCCTCGTTAGGATGCTGCATCGTTTCCTCGGGATAAGGACCGATACCGATGATATCCCCGCAGCACACTATCTTTCAGCAATATTTTCCATAGAAATCGAATAATTCCGATTGGTTCTGTACATTCTAAGCCTGAAAGGATGGACCGGGCGGGGAATAGGAGGCCTATTGCCTATCCTGACCATAGCAACCAAAAAGTCCCTGTACTGACACACGAGGTGCCGTACAGAGACTTGATTACAGCAATAGCAGCCTGGTTGATCTTCAATAGCCCTACTATTAGACTATCGGGCCAACAATCATATTTTGTAATTTACTCTATTCTATCTCAAAGGAAAACTCAATATCCTTTGTTGCATCAATCTGGTATGCACTCTCTACGTCGCTTCCCCAGCTGTCAATACCGCCCACACCTCTGACTGCACCGTAAATGCAAAGCACAGTTCTTCTTGCAGGTGGCAGTTCTTCCTGATGGGTTGCATTTTCCAGCTCGCATGCTGTATAAGGCAGACACGAAAATGCAAAGTTCTTATCGGTGGAACAAATCTTCAAGCACTGTGTCGATTCGTCCTTTCTGCTGTTATCCAGACTGGTGCGACGATAAATCTCCAGCCACTCTGTATCCATATGCATCCCGCAGTCCTGCGGCACAAGGTACGGTGTCGGATCAATACTATCTTCCTCCCAAACGCCCTTTATTCCACCGGCCATTCTGTCCGGATACGTTTCTCCGGATAATCCTTCATAACAGTATTTGTCAGCCTTTGTCGGCATAATCAAACGTAAACCGAATACCGGAAGCTGCGGAAGTCCGTCCACCCCGTGATAATGTACCGAAACGCCAAGCACACCGCCTTCTTTCACGGTATATGTCACATCCACTGTATTTACCGGAGGAACAACCGTCTCATATGTAAAGGTTATCTTAACCTCGTTCGCACATTCCTCTGCAGAAAACACATTATTTGCCGGGGCACATGGATACCCCAGATTCTTACCGTCTACACAAACAGAAATCTTTTTACACTGGATAAACATATCAGCTGCCAGCCACCGTCCGCTGGAGATGTGAAACTTACTTCCTCTGTCATTGTCTGTCAGTGCCCGCCAGAAGGTAGGCTTTGGTGTACGATACAACCACTCCATATCGTTTTTCACCAAAGACTCTAACCCGCCGGTTGCATAGGAGAAGATATAATGAACGTCCTGTCCGTGTACACCCAGTGTATAGTCACCATACACTACGCGCAGTAAAGACTCCTTATTTGTACAAGCCATAGTAGTACCTCACTTCCTGCATCGCCGGTTTTTCTTTACGGTCTGCAAACAAAATACCATTCGCGGAAAATTCATAATCGGATGGACGGTCATCATAGTCGCCGCCATAACGGAGTACGGAACGTCCGGTAATCTCATCATAGTCCCATAACGCCTGATCGATGAAATCCCAGATAAAACCGCCCTGATACATTTCATACTTATCCAGCAGTTTCATGTACGAACCGAGACCACCCATGGAATTCCCCATGTCATGCATAAACTCGCACAGCAGATATGGCTTCTTTGCGCTATTTTGTAAGTAATCTTCCACATCTGCAGGTGTAGCATACATACGACTCTCTACATCCGAAATAGTATCTTCATATGCTCTATTATAAAAAGAACCTTCATAATGAACCAAGCGTCCATCCTTCTTGTCCTTGAAATAAACATTCATTGCTTCGATATCATCTCCAGCATAGGACTCGTTGCCTAAAGACCAGAACAATATAGAAGGGTGATTTTTAAAGGCCTCAAAATTACTTCTTGCACGGTCAAGTACTGCTTCTTTCCATTGTGGAAGTGAACCCGGCACATTCCAGGATGGTTCGATAGCTCCAAGCTTTTGGAAAGAACCGTGACTTTCCAGATTGGTTTCGGACATCACATAGATACCCTCTTCATCACACAGATAGTACCAAGGAATCTGATTCGGATAATGACAGGTCCGCACAGCATTAATATTATTTTTGCGGATACAGACAATATCCCGTATCATTTCAGCCTCGGTTATACATCTGCCGCTTCTTGCGCTCCACTCATGACGGTTGACACCGTTGATAATCAGGCGCTTTCCGTTCAGCAACATAACCTTATTTACAATTTCCAGTCTGCGGAAACCAATCTTGTATGGAACAACCTCCAGCAGATTACCACAGCCATCATTCAATTCCACATATATTTCATACAGATTTGGATTTTTGTTATCCCATACGGACACTCTCTTAAGCAACTGCTCCGGAAGATGACCCTTATATATCTGATACTCCCCTGCAGGAGCTGTTGCATTTAATGCAATCGGACAAAGCAGTAAAAGTTCCTTGTTCCGGTCAAACAATTTAATGTTTGCCAAAACTCTCGTCCCCTTTGCAGCAGATACCTTAATATCTGCAGACAGGCTTCCTGAAACATTATTCTCTTTCAATACCGGCTTCAGCCACAAATCTTCCACATGGGCTTCCGGCTTTGCTTTTAATGTAACATTTCGGAAAATCCCAAAGAACCGGAAGAAATCCTGGTCTTCTAAGAATGCCGCTGTACTTCTTTTATGCACTTCTACAGCTAAAACATTGCCTTTTTCTTTAATATAAGGAGTTAAATCAAATTCTGATACGGTAAAGCTGTCTTCCGCATAACCAATAAAGGTTCCGTTGAGCCAGACATACATTGCCTGTTCCACGCCTTCAAAGCAGATAATTACTCTTTTTCCGCGTAACGGCTCTTCTAGATCAAACTCTCTGACATAGGAACCTACCGGATTATACTCTGCCTCACTGAACATACCTTTTCCGTCTCCTGCATTCGGAAGACTGTATGCCGGTCTGCGATACATGTGACCTTCCCATGGGTACATGGTATTGATATAGTGGATTTTATCGTAGCCTGCCAGTTCGATATGCATCGGAACTTCAATATCATCGAAGTTAGTATAGTCATAACCGGTCTTATAAAATGTTTCCGGACGTTCTTTGGAGTTTTTGCTGTATTTAAACTTCCAGAGGCCATTCAAGGACTGCAGGAGGCCGGTCGTTCCGGCCTCCGATTCCTGATAGTTTTCATAATATGCATGGTCGCTGTGTGCTTCTAACTGATTTATACGAAACACTTCCGGATTATCTAACCATTTAATATCTGCATTCATGCTGTTATCCTCAACTTTCCATTATTCCTTTACCGCACCGGCTGCTACACCTGCCAGAATATATTTCTGGAAGAAAAGGTAAAGAATAACCGTTGGAATCATGATAATAATGATACCGGCTGCCAGTGTCTGCCAAGAACCCTGCTGCGCATTCGCATAGTCCATGAGGAATGTGGTGAGAGTGCGCAGCTTGTTCTTTGGCATATACAGGTAAGGGATGTACATGTCGTTAATAATACTGATGGCTTTAATGATACAAACTGTTGCAGTTGCCGGAGCAAGTAACGGGAAAATAATTCTTGTAAACAATCCGAAGTAGGAACAGCCATCCAATAAGGCGGCTTCATCCAGCGCTACAGAAATGCCGGAAATGAACTGACGGTAAATGTATAACTGCATCAGGTCAGACGCCACATAAATAATGATAGGAGCACCAATTGTGTTATACATCCCCAGCTTCTGAATTACCTGGAAACGGGCAATTTCTGTTACAAAGGTTGGAATCAGCATTCCCAGGAAAAATAAGCCTACGATAATCTTTTTCCCGCGGAAGTTGAAACGTTCAATAATATACGCGGTAATAGTTCCGAATAAGACATTGAACACCAGGGATACTGCCAGGATAATTCCTGTATTCTTAAAACCTGTCAGTAACTGCTTACTTGTTAATACCTCTTTATAGTTATCAAAAGTAATCCGGTCGAAGGACGGAAGGGCAAGAGGAGAAGTATTTATCATATCGGTTTTTGTTTTCAAAGAAGCAAAAAACGTAAGTACAATCGGAGCTAAAACTATCGCAACCATTGCAATACAGATAATCTGTTTCATTATCTGACTTAATGTACGCTTTACCATTACTTATTCCCCCTGTCTTTTAAGATTAAACCATGAATAATATAATTCTGTACTACATAGATAATCACAATCATTACCATAATTGCTATTGCCATAGTAGACGCCAAACCAAAGTTAGAGAAGGTAAAGGCGGTTTTGATGGTATATAATGTGAAGGTAGAGGACGCATAGCCCGGACCACCCGCAGTCATAACAAACGGAATATCGAATACCTGAAGCGCACCACGAATGTTGTCAAACAATACATAGTCTACCATCAGCATAATAGCCGGAACCTGAATATATCTAAACATCTGTAAAGAATTTGCACCATCTACCTTGGCAGCCTCCATAATATCCTGTGGTACCGACTGCAGGGCAGCGATAAACAGGATAATGTGATAGCCGCTGTATTTCCATAAGGAGACGAAAGCAAGCACAAAGTTAACTACTGCTTCATCGGACAGCCAGCTACGAATCCAGCCCTCTAAACCAACACTTGTTAAAATTGCATCAAATGCACCGTTGATTGGGGAGAAAAAGTAGGAAAACGCATATGCAATAGCTACACCGTTAATGATGTATGGCATAAAAACCATGGTCTTATAAAACTTTGCCGCTTTCAGCTTACTTGTTAAAATAACTGCAATTGCTAATTCAACAACAATCATAAAGAGATGCGCTACAAAGTATACCGCGTTGTTTTTCAATGACATCCATAAATCTTTATTTTTAAACATTGCTATGTAGTTGTCAAAGCCAATAAAATCCTTATCCGGAGAATAACCGTCCCAGTTAGTAAAACTCATACGGAACAAGTCCATGGCCGGAACTACTACAAAGGCAATCAGGAGTGCCATCGGAACAAGTAACGACAGCACGATAAAAAGCTTTCTCTGCTTATTTAACTTTGTCATAGTGACCTCCTATTGCGGGCTTATTTAATACCCAGCTTCTCTCTTGCAGCCTTCCACTTTGCATTCAGTTCTTCAAAGGTTGCATTTAAATCAAAGCCCTTTGTAATCATCTGTGCACCTAATTTCTTATAGTCAAATGTAACATCATTCTGGATTGCAATGAAATCATCACCACCGCCATCGTACATTACCAGTACCTTATCCGGGCAAAGCTCGTCTGCTTCTGCAAGAACTTCATGCTTTTCCTTCGGGAAGGTAGTCATGGAAGATGCAGAAGAAATGTAGTTGATGAAGTCAGGATAGCATTCTGCACCAAAGAAGAACTCTACAAATGCTGTTGCTGCTTCCGGCTTCTTGGAGTGTGTAGTTACACCCATGAAGGAGTCGCCCTGTACAATTACGTTGTATGGATCTGCTTCTGTATTTCTTGCAGGTAAGTAGAAAGTGCCCAGCTGGGAAAGGTCTTCTGCATCCTTTTCGATGGTCTGTAATGCCCAGTCACCACTGGCAAGCATTGCTGCCTTCTTCGCTGTAAACATAGATACTACCTGGTCATGTCCAAGTCCTAACGGGTCTTTTCCTAAAGCACCGGAGTTAAATAAATCATTTGCCTTCATATAAGCTTTATAAGTATCTGTGCCTTCTGCAAAAGGAGCATCCTGAGTAGCCATTGTATTCCAGTTCTGTCCGTTTCCGCTTTCTAAGGATGGCATGAACTCCATAAATGGGTAGTTTGGCCATTCGTCCTTCATACCTAATGCTAGTGCCATAAAGTCAGGATCGGATGCTTCATAATAGTTCTGAAGTTTTATGCCTGCTTCTACAAATTCATTCCAGGTTGTCGGTACTTCAACACCTGCTGCAGCAAAAATATCCTTCCAATAATATACATATTCATAACCGGAAGTAGTAGGAACGCCGAGAATCTTACCGTTTACTGCATAACCTGCTGCAAGCTCATTGTCCTTTGCTGCTGTTGTTTCGGATAAATCTAATAAGTAATCTTTAAATCTGGAAAGAGTGAATGTCTTATTAAACATGATATCAGGTAACTGATTTGCAGAAGATCTCATCTTCATTGCATCCCAATATTCGCTGTCGCCCTTTACCTTTTCAATTTCAATTTCAATGTTTGGATAGTGTTCCTGAAATTTCTCAACAATTTCATATTCTTCAATAAAATTATATAAGTTGTTATCCCAGGTTGCCAGAACCAGTGTTCCGGTGTATGGATCCGCGCTGTCGTTCTTTCCGCAGCCGGTCAGTGCTGTTACTGCAAGTGCACATGTTGTAAGAAGTGCTAAGAATTTCTTTTTCATGATAATCCTCCTTGTTTTCCGAAGGAAAATGCGAGCCTCTGCGAGCAGAGGATTTTCCTCCCTGTATCCTGTATAATTTTTAATCTCATTGTTGAAATACTTCAGTTGGCCAACTGTTCTTTCGTTGTGTCTTAACCATATCAGTTTCCACAATTCTTTTCCATGGCATTTCTTTATTTTTCTTGATGATTTTACAGATTGATATATGGTTAGAGTCTGATTTTTTGTTATTATTTATGATAAAATGTAAGAAAAACCATGTTTTCACATGGTTTTTCTATACTGTGCCGGTGTAACACCATTTACTTTTTTAAATACCCTGTTAAAATGTTCTACATTCCGATAACCAATCATCTCAGAAATTTCATACACTTTGAAGCTGGTAGTTTTTAATAATTCCTTTGCTTTCTGCATACGCAAAGCCGTCACATACGAACTAAAGGTTTCTCCCGTCTCCTTTGTAAAGCGGTTGGTAAAATATTTTTCATTCAACCCGACATAGTCCGCTACTTCAGTAAGCGATAATTCCGCATCTTCACAATGCTCCGCAATATAACGTTTCGCTTTTACAATAACATCGGTTTCCGTTACCTTTAATTTTGCTGCTGAATAGTCCAGTATCCATGCCAAATAATTTGTTACCCAAAGCTTTATGCTCCGGGCATCACTGATACGTCCTATCTTTTCCGTATAATTGCTCTGCTGCCCAAATACTTCCGCAAATTCTTCGTGGTCTTTGCTGAATTCCTTTCCTATGGAAAGAATCAATGCCAACACTGATATTTTTATCGAAGCAATTTCCCTGCCCATAAAGGAATCAAACAGTTGCTCTTTCCCGGCGGATACGTTCTTTTCGTCTGCGATGTACAGCGCTTTTGCAAAAGCTTCGAATTCCGGAAGCTCGGCACTGACTTTTTCAAGTAAATCCTGTTCTTTTTCAAAATCTATAATAGAATTTTCACCATATAAATGCCGGAAATCACTGTATTCTTCGATTTCCTTTACACACAGATAAAAATCTTCCGGTTTTTCTGCCTTTTTACTAATACACACATCCATATGCAGTTCTGCGCTCTTCTGCAAATCCTGCTGGATTTCCCGAAGCATTCTTACCACAGTGTCCTGATATTCCTTCTCAGAAATACGATAAAATGCCCATAAAACAAAATTATTCTCTGTATATGCTACACATCTGGCAGCAAATCTTGGATTTCTGCCACAGCAGTTTAATAATTCACTCATCTGCTCTGCAGTAATTCCACGCTCGCCCACCATAGCTTTTTCTAACCGGAATTGTAAAAGCACATATTCTTCCGCAAAGAAATGGTTCGTCTGCTCCCTAACTTCCTGCGGAGTCAGTTCCTGCTTCATCATTGCCGCAAGAAAATCTTCCGGTTTTGCTTTTGCCTGACGCATCTTTTCTTCGTATTCTCCAATCAGCACACCCAGCCTTCGTACCATGGCATTAAACTGATGTATCATATTCCGAAGCTCTGACTGTCCCTGGGCCTCGATATGCACCTGAAGATTTCCTTCTTCCACTTGCTTAAGACCGTCACTGATTTCTTCTATCGGAGTCACAATACTTTTTAAAAGATATCTGGAAAAGTATCCCGCAAACGCAAGTACCAACAATGCCACCAACAAAACAAGCATTCCAATCTGCCGGAATTCTGCAGTCAACGCTGTTGTTTTTATGAAGCTTTCCAAATACCAGGTATCGGTTCCCACTTCCACCGGAGTGATAATACAGGTATAGCCCGGACATTCTTCCTGACATTCCCCGTCAGAAGAAAAGAGTAAATTTCCCTCTGCATCCACCAACTGCATAACACCCAGATTATTTTCTCCTGACAAATATAATTTATTGTACTCTTTCAGCTTGTCAACCGCATCCGTATCATAATACAAAACCAGCATTTCAAGCTTCTCGCTTCGGTCAGTAGTACGATCCGGAGCAAAAGCAAAATTCAACAATAACGTACCTTTTCTGCTTCCTACAAACCCTTCCCCATTTTCCTTAATAAAATAGGTTCCCAAGATTACCTGATTCTTCGTTTGTAAGGCCTGCTTATACCAGTCTGTTTCAGAAATCCCCTCTATCGTAATCTCACTCTCTATATAGGTCTGATATCCACTCTTTAAATAAAAGCTTAGCGATACCAGGTTGCTTGCCGGTTCAAACGCCAGATTTCCGCTTTGCTGCAACTTTTGAAAATACTCATAGCGCAGGGAAGTATCTTCTGTGTCCATTAACGCCGCATAATCCAACATTTCACTGTTATTGGTATGAACCAGATGGGAAAGGCGGAGGGACATTGCCTCCACATCCAACATCAGTTCACTTGCCACGCCCTGTTGCGTTGTTTTTATTTGTTCCACTGCCTGCTCTTTAAACCGCTGATTCAACACAAATAACGATAGGAGCAGCACCGCAAACAATGGAATTACGATAAATACCGTAAACATACGGTAATACATCTTTTTTAACGGTAATTTGATATTTTTCAGGTTCATAGAATCCTCCATGAAAAAAATTTATCAAAAATGAAATTATTACAGCCTCATTTTAGCATTTGAATACCTGTTTTTCAATCACATTTTATATGCAGGATAATCTTCTATTTTACTATCTTCCGTCAAATATCCTTCCTGTTTGAACTCTACGAAACGTTCTTCCAAAGAACAATGATAAAATTCTTCCAGTGTTTCCAAACATATTCCGCACAACATACATGGATATTGAGGATATAACTGCTTATAGCAGCATCCTCCATCGATATTTATGCTGTTGCTGTCGTTCTCAAAAACAATTCTTCCGGCTCTGTTTTCCGGAATAGCTCTGTTTTCATCCGGAATATTTGGTGTATGACCATGCACAATACATTCTCCGGAATTTTCATTTCCCAGAAGGGTTCGTTGCCAGATATATGCGTGATTCAGCTCCTCCTGGGATAAATCATTATCCCTACAATACCAGGCATGAACAATGCGATATGTTTTTTCCTCTCCATCTTTGTCTGTCACTGTAATTTTTTGATAATAAGGAAGGCTTTCAAAAAAATCAACAATCGGTTTCAAATCCTTCTCATGCAGTTTATCACGTTCCTCCAAACGTGAATAGAAATCATATTTCGTTTTAGGCTCTGCAGAATCCTGCCCGTTGTCCTTTTCTTCTTTCCAGTTCTGCCACTTTACAAACCAATTTAGCACCATTTGCTCATGATTTCCGCGTACAGAACGATACTTGCCATCAACCGTTATATTTTTCATGGCCCACTCCAGGACGTTCCACACCTTTGGTCCACGGTCAATTAAGTCTCCAAGAAAATAGATAATTGCATCGGAATCTTGTGCTTCTATCTTTTTTAACAGTTTCATCATTTCATCAAAACAACCGTGTACATCACCAATGACGTAGTGCATATGGGTTCCTCCCTTTGTATTCTTGTCTTTCAAAGAATGTTTGCCTCTATTATAACAAGATTCTTTTTATTCGTCACTATATAAAACAATGGTACTTCTTATTTGCCCTCGAATCCGCTTCGCTCCTTCTCGTGCACTTGGCGCTCGGGCAAACCGATGCTCCCATGTAGACCTACGCTTTTCAAATTCCTCGCATCTTCCATAACATCCGCCGGCAACCACGCTTATGCGTGCTTTCCGGATGCCGCAAACAAAAAGGACGCTGAATCACACAAAAGTGTATTTCAGCGTCCTCTTTATTCACGTCTCCCTCAAGTACACCAGTGCACTTGAGGGCGCATGTTATTCAGTTCGCATGTCCTTGTAAACACAAGTTACATGTTCTCTTCAGTTTGCCTCTTACTTATCAGCAATAGCAGCCTGTGAGGTAATCAATAATTGACATAGCAATTACAGGGGTAAGAGACCCCTTTTCGTTTTGGAAAACATGTAGGATATGGCAAGGAAGAACTTGGCAAACGAGCTTTTCAAATCGTTTATTGAGAACATCCTATTCACAATTTCTCCTTCTTCTTGCATTTGAAATTTAAACCACTGAGATTTTTTTACTCAATTCTATGATTGCCGTACTTGCTGAATCATCGAAAATGAACCTTTTCCTTGATGATTCTCTATTATTTTAACACATGGCACACACTCAAATGTTCCCAATGTTGCATAGAACACACTGAGTACTTTATCTTGTAAATTTTGATCATCTTCCAGCAACGTAATTTTTAGCCCAATTTCTTTTGCTAATTGAAAATTAATTGGTCTGCCATGTGTTTTATGTTCATCAAAATTTCCCAGCCATTTTGCAATAGGTTCTCCTTTCCCAGACTCTCCTTTAAACATATACATATCCAACCACTCAGCAACCTTAGATTTAGATAATTCAATCGTCTTATTACATAAGTCCAAAAATCCATTTGGAATTTCTAATAATTTAGGAATCCACACCTGTGCTGCACTTGGATCCTGTGCAATCTCCACCTTAGCTCTTTCAAAATCAGCCAAAATAGAATGGGCTGGCAAAGAATATGCTACTCCGTTCTGTTTTATCAGTGTCATCTGTGGGTCAATCGGTCCTATTGCAGAATGTTTACCCATAACAATTTCATCGCACGCACATGCAATCATAGTCGCCGCCGACATCGCATTTTGAGGAATGATTGCCCTGATATGTTTATATTTTGAACGTAAATATTGAACAATCTGCTCTGCCGCCTCTAGCGAACCACCTGGACTATGTAAAACCAAGTCTAGATTTTCTGATTTCAACCCATTCATACAGGTCATAAATCCTTGAATATCATCTTGTCCAATACTCAATAAATTTCCTGATATTCCTGGAATATTACACGGAAATGAAGCAGCATAAATAATTGTATCTCTTCGAGTATACTCACTTAGTTCTTTTAAGTATTCTCTTCGAACAAGATCCTGACCGCTGTTCTTATATTCTGCTATCTTGTTCATAATCTCATTTCGATTTGCCATCACTACCATCCTCCCTTACAATAACATTATTACATACATATTCTGGAACAAAATACATGTCCGTACTACGAACCAACTCTTCATAATAACGGCAAGTCGCATCATCATATACTTTTAATAATTCCTTACGTTCTTGCTCATATACTCGTTCCGTACTCATATGCCCACTTCTCCTTTATCTGACATAATATCTCATCAAATAGCAATATTGTTATAGTAATAGGATAGCAAATTCTTTTCTATTTGTCTGTAACGTTTCGAGAAAATTCTACAGATTCAAAAATTATAATTCCCCTACTTGCTTTAAGCAAAGTTCCACCAAACTTGGCTTAATATAAATTCCGTTCTGAACCATCACATCCAGTACCGGCTTTAATTCAGAAAGATACCCCTTCTGCTTTGCTTTCATCAGAACTCCCAACGTTCCTGTTACCGGAAGTTCTAAATATTTTGCATACTTCTTTGCATTCTGGTCATCAATCACTACAACATCTGCTTGCTGCTCCATTGCCAGAATCATCACTTCAACTTCTCCGTCATGAAGCTGGGACTTGAACATGGTCTTTGCCATCTGGTTCTGAATCTCCTGCACATGAATCCAATCTAAAGATTCGTCCACGTTTTTCTTGCACACGGAGTCCTCTTTTACCGATATCTCATCATATACAGCCTTTGGAATCGTAATTTCGCCATATAACTGTTTTAATACATTCAGCTGGTTTACATGGCACAGCGCAATCAACGGAGTGGAGTTCACTATTACTTTACGCATTCGCAAGTTCCTCCATAAATTCTTCATCAGAATCAAATCCGAAGATAGACACACCGTTTTGACCAAGGCACTTTATAAACTCTTCTTTAGACATTTCTGCCACTTCAGCACAATAGCCTAAGGATACTTTCTTATTTTTATACAATTCCACAGCAACCATAGATTTTATATAGTTCGAAAAATCTGTTCTTGTTTCGCGCAAATCTAAGATAACTTCATCCGGAACTTTTACTGCTACAACACACATAACGCCACCTCCCGCTATCAAATAACAAAATTGTTCTCTTTTGCTTATTGTACCATAGGAACCGATTTTCTACCACCATTTTATTACAAAAATAGAAGAATTGTAAGCACTCAATTATTGAGCACTTACAAAAAAGGCACCGCACATCTCTGCACAGTGCCCTAAAATGTATTTTAAGTTTTGAGCTTCACACAGGTTGATTTTTAACATTAGTACTTACTCATTTAATCAACCCGGATATACAATTCCATAGTCTGTTTCCATAATCCTTTTTATGTGTTTAACAAACAAGTCCTCAAGCTCTGTTATTCCATCAAAGGCATAATAGTATTCAGAAATAATATCAGATGGCACTTTGATGTTCTTCCCTTTTTCTCTAACCATAATAATAGGCTTTTTCTTATTATACGCTATTCCAAGTTCATACATAACATTAGGATTAGCTTCTGTTGTATCAGCGAGAAATACGGAGCAGTTTTCTATCTTCTCATAAATATCAGAAGTTATATTTATACTTTTTCCCTCTCCCGACATAATAGGATATGCCATCAATTCAACATTAGCTCCCATATTATTTAGCGTATTTACAGCTCGTTGTAAAGCACCATTATAGTCCCCAACAATTTGTTCGCTCTTATATTGCATTGCCATGAAAATATATTTGGGAGACATACAAATATGTTTATATGACACATCAAAAATCTTTGACGCTTTGGTAAACACAGCTCCCGTGTATTTGTACTTCTCTAGCCATTTGTCTATCAAATGCATTATCTTGCATGTTCCATCAAAATCTTCGCTCCTATACCTGGCATAAAATGCAAGTTGAAAAAATATATTCCCAAATTGAGTTTTTATATAATTAAAGCTATTAGTTTGACTTAGTATTTTGAATGAATCAACGAGCAGCACATCCAAATGATTTTCGTCAATATCCTCGCTGTCAATTTCCTCCAATATCTCACATATTTGAAAAAGCGGTGAATCCAAATACTCTTTGCATATTAAAGGATTCCCCTCATATTTCTCATAATAATACTTTAACAATGGCAAATACTTATTAATCATTGCGAGTTCTTCTTTATTCCATTTTTCCGATTTAACTAAACCTTTAAAGTTTTCTTCCGCCTCAAGCCTTCTTGCAGTATTATTAAGAATATAAAACAAAAAAGACTCACTTTCTGTATTATCACCATTCAACTCTTCCAAAACAATATTATCAGGATTTTCAGTGTTAATATTCCACAGAACAATTGAAAAAGGTACGTAAAAATCTTTATCCTTACCCGCTTCCAATCTATGATTTCCGTCAACCCTTGTAAGCGTTTCCTCTTCGACCTCCAAAACATAGTACCCGATATTTTTAATCGCCCCTTTGACAGTTTCCGAAACAGAAGAAAAGCCTTTATGATCATAAGATTTCAAAATTGCCGTTTTAGAATTATTAACAGATAATACTACCTCTGGTAAAAATTTCGCTTCATCCTTACAGTTTTCAAGAAAATTTGCAATATCATTAACATGATCTGCTTTTAATTGTCGCTGATATTTTTCATACTGTGTTTTAGAAGCCATAGCCAAATCTGATATCTTCGCAAAACCTCTAAGTGTAGGAATACCATTTTTTACAGAAAATCCAATTTCTTGTAATCTTTTCGTTGTTCCAGCGTAAGAGCTTACAATACCACAATTATTCCCAAGCAACCCATAAAAAGAAAATCTACTCACTAAATATCGCCTCCTCGAACTCTTTTTTTGCTTGTGCATATATGTGTGCAGCTTCTTTATGAAGCTCCTTTATTTTTGCCTTAATAGCAAATACTTTATTTACCACTGTTTCTTGTGTTAGCTGATTCGGATTTTCGGAGCATATTGGCAAATTGGGAATTGTAATTGCTTCAAAAAAATCTGTTCCAACACGTTGTTGTCCCGCAGAACCTGTAAAATACTCCATTGCAACTTTCCTTAATCTTTTAGTTCTTAAAAAACAGTATATATATTCCGGAATTGCATTTTGATTCACTCTAAAAACATGAAATTCGGTCGAACCATAAGCATATCCGTTTTTCAAATTAGTAGCTACAGCACATTTTCCGTTTTGCATACAAGGAGTAATTTTTGCCCATATTACATCCCCATTCTGAAAAGATGTATAACTATTATTCTTAGATACCTCCCCTACCCGCATACTCGTTATTTCTCCATAAATATCAGATACACATTCCATTGGCACAAATGAAATTTCTTTAATATCACTAGGATAGCTTGTTTTAGGGTTTATTTCACAATAATAACTCAACGGCATATTTTCAAACAGATTTGATTTGAATACTTCCTGCGGTTTAATGGGGTTGCTATTACTTTTTGCTCCCCAACCAATAAGATTCATAAATCTAGTATTTGTCATCAACTTTTGTCTATCCTTGTTAGGGAAGTTTAATACCGATAATTTAAAAACATCAGCTAACCAACTATCAATGGATTTATCTAGCTTCTCAGCTTCATAACTGACAATGTTAGCATAATTTTTTTTCTCATTAAATTTATTAACTATACCTTCCTGTTGAATCACGTGTGGCATAGGTATTTTATAATTTAAAAACTTATCTTCTTTCAAATACAGGCGATTCCCACTACCATTACTACACTCTTGCCATACTTGAACAAACACATTAGATGAAAGCACCAAAATCAAATAATTAATATTTGCCATTTCAGGATTCACATCAAAAACCCAGAAATTTCCTGTAATAATTGAACCATCAGCCTCAGGAGGAACAATGCCAAATGCACCATTTCGTGCATCGATTTTTGAAACTGCTAATTGACCTGCCCTAACATAATACTGCTTTTTTGTTTTAATTTTTTCACCTAAAACTTCATCTCTAACAACAACACCACCACAATTAGTTTTAATGGTAATTCTCTTATAACTTTTTCCATCCTCAACTGTCATCTGGTTTTTACACCTTGTAATTGCTGTCCCAATTTTCTTTAATTCAAAATTTGATTGAATAATAGAAGATCCAAAGAATTGCTTTATGTTCCAATCAGTTGTTTGTCTAAAATTAATCGCGGTCAAAACAGTTTTTTCATTTACCACTTCAATTCAACCTCCTGGTTATCACTTATACGACAAAGCTTTCCCGCAGAATTTATAGAATAGGAAACAAAGCTATTGGATTCATTCCATAGCTTGTTTTCTATTCTATACTTTTTGTATTCTTCCTGTAAAGCAGGCAACTGATTTCCTGCAGAAACAGAACCCGTCGAAGTAATTCCTGCATCCTCAATCATAGCAATAGGTATTTCATAATCAAAATATTCCTTAATAAGCGGTTTAGCCTCTTCGACAATTGCTTTTTCTATATCCTTAAGTTCCTTTTCTGCCGCAAAAATAAGTGCTTTTACTTTTAACTTCTTAGCTTTTTCTATTTCAATCTTTTTTTGAACATCCTTGATTTCGTCAATATATTTCTGTCTGACTTCTTTCTCAGCTTTTGTCTTTGCACCTAAATACTGAAGTTCTTCCTCTTCTGTAAACCTTTTAAAGAATACGAGACTGGATTTTACAGTTGCACCAGCAGCGTTAAACACTTCCTGAGGAATGGAACATATCAAAATAATCTTGGCTTTTCCTTCAAAATACTCGCGCACCTTTTGAAGATTTGATGTATTAAGAACACCTTCGGGCAATACCATTCCCATACGTCCACCCTTCTTCAAAAGCTTCAAACAACGCTCCATAAATAAAACTTCCGTAAGTCCTGACATAGCCCCAACATCGTAAAGCGACAGAAGAGATTTTCCAATATTCTCATTCACTTGCTTCAATGCATTTTCGTATGCTACACCATATTTTTCCTTGTACCTTGCAATTAAAACTTCATCGCTAAATCTGTCTGCCTCTGTAATTTTCTGCGACTTATCAATTCGTGATCCAAAAGGTGGATTAGTCAAAATAACATCAAAACGCTCCTCAAAAATACCGTTTACGTTCAACAAGCCATCATGATGATGCACACCACCATGACCATCTCCATGCATAATCATATTCATTTTTGATGTTCTTGCCATACGAGGATTAGCATCTGTTCCATAAATACAATTTCTAGATAAATTGTACATGCGACTATTTTCAACTTGCGTATCTAGCTCTTTATTTAGGAGCGCCTGCATTTTTTCAATGCGCTCATTTATTTCAAGTTGCTTCTGCTCTGATAAGTTTTCATAATTATCGTCTTCCATCTCCGCACGCATTTTTACTTTTGCATTCTTTACACTATTTTCAATTTTTTCACGCATATATTCAAAAGCCCTAATCAAGAACCCACCACTTCCACAAGTAGGATCGCACACCGTTTCTCCCTCACTAGGATCAAGAATATTCGTCATAAAATCAACTATAGTGCGAGGTGTAAAATACTGCCCAAGTTCACCTCTAAATGTTGTTCCCAAAAATTCTTCAAAAGCAATTCCCTTAACATCATCTTGTGTGTCGGAGAGATTATAACTTTCAAGCTTTTTCAATATTTGTTCAAAGCTATTCTGACGAATTTTTATAACCTCATTCTCTTCAAAAAGCTGGTCATTTTTAAATTCCTCTTTCGTATTATAAAATAAAAATTGCATATACGGAAGATCTTTAGGAGTTCCTCGTAAACTAGGGCGGATTTCCTTTTCAAACCATTTTTCTTTTTCTACGAACTCATCCCTTGTAAAAACTTTAGTTCCTCTTTGTTCTCGTTCATACTTGATTTTCATAAATAGTATCTTGCTAATTTCATCAAAAGCCGCTTCTGGAGAGAGTTTATCATTATTACGAATAATATTGTGACACGCACGAAGTATTTTTGTAAACTCATCCCTTGTAAAGGTTTTAGTCTTTCCCAATTTTTCCTTAACCTTTTTATCATTTAGGGCTTCTTCTGCATTCGGAATAGCAACAACCTCAATTAACTCTTTGGGAAGATATTCTTTATCAACATTAAAGTATTTTGTTTCCTTTTCGTTCGTTGTTACAAAAAAACTTGCCCCCGCCCATGAAGCATAATTATATCCCTGATAATAATCCTCTTCTCGGATACGAACATTTTCCGCCTTACATTCAACAACAATAAAGGCTGCTTTATTCTGATCTTTATCCTCTTTTGATTTCCAAACAACAATATCTGCACGAGCCATTCCTAATCCTCTTTGAGAATTGTTTACTTTACGTTCTTGTGCCATTTGCTCAACAGAATACCCATAAAATTCTACCAACTGTTTTATATATTCTTGACGAACTTTTTCCTCAGGTGTTTCAATATGCCAAGAACCGGTCATAGGGCAATATATTTTCCCATTTTCTCTTCTTATATCAAACTTACTCATATTGACCTCCAATTAGTATTTATTTCTGAGTCTTGTCTCTTTTTTGAATGATACATTTATTTTATCACATCACTATTTATTTTTCCACAACAAACATAACTTCTGTAGAATAAAAGATTCCCAGCCCTCGAATCCGCTCCCTCCTGCTTTGCAGTCGTTCGCTCCTTCTCGTGCCCTTCCCGCTCGGGCAAACCTATACTCCCATGCAGACCTACGCTTTTCAAATTCCTCGCACCCTCCATAACATACGCCTGCAATCACGCTTACGCGTGCTTTCCGGATGCCACAAACAAAAAAGACGCTGAAACACACAATTGTGTATCTCAGCGTCTTCTTTATTTGCGTCCCCTCAAGTGCACCAGTGCACTTGAGGGCGTATGTTATTCAGTTCGCATGTCCTTGAAACACAAGTCACATGTTCTCTTCAGTTTGCCTCTTACTTATCAGCAATAGCAGCCTGAGCAGCAGCCAGTCTTGCGATCGGCACGCGGAATGGAGAACAGGAAACGTATGTTAAGCCAAGCTTATGGCAGAATTCAACGGAGGATGGGTCACCGCCGTGCTCACCACAGATACCTACATGAAGTTCTGGGCGAACTGCCTTACCAAGCTTAATGGACATATCCATTAACTTACCAACACCAGTCTGGTCGAGCTTTGCGAATGGATCGTTCTCGAAGATCTTAGCGTCATAGTAAGCATCTAAGAACTTACCAGCGTCGTCACGGGAGAAACCGTAAGTCATCTGAGTTAAGTCGTTAGTACCGAAGCAGAAGAATTCAGCTTCCTTAGCGATTTCGTCTGCTGTTAAGCATGCTCTTGGGATTTCGATCATAGTACCAACTTCGTACTTGAGGTCAACACCTGTAGCAGCGATTTCAGCATCAGCTGTAGCTACTACTACATTCTTAACGTACTTTAATTCCTTGATTTCACCAACGAGAGGAATCATGATTTCCGGAACTACCTTCCAGTCAGCATGCTTCTTCTGCACGTTGATAGCTGCACGGATAACAGCCTTTGTCTGCATCTTAGCGATTTCTGGGTAAGTAACCGCAAGACGGCAGCCTCTATGACCCATCATTGGGTTGAACTCATGTAAGGAAGCGATGATAGCCTTGATAGCTTCTACGCTCTTACCCTGAGCCTTAGCGAGCTTTTCGATGTCAGCTTCTTCCTGTGGAACGAACTCATGAAGAGGTGGGTCCAGGAAACGGATAGTAACAGGATGTCCTTCCAAAGCTTCGTAAAGAGCTTCGAAGTCGCCCTGCTGATATGGAAGAATCTTCTCAAGAGCTGCTTCTCTCTCTTCTACTGTATCTGCACAGATCATTTCACGGAATGCTGCAATTCTGCTTTCCTCGAAGAACATATGCTCTGTACGGCAAAGACCGATACCTTCAGCGCCGAGCTCACGAGCCTTCTTAGCGTCTGCAGGAGTATCAGCGTTTGTACGAACCTGTAATCTACGGAACTTGTCAGCCCAAGCCATGATTCTGCCGAACTCACCAGCGATAGTAGCTTCTACAGTTGGGATGATACCATCGTAGATGTTACCTGTTGTACCATCGATGGAAATCTCGGAACCTTCTGTGAAAGTCTTACCAGCTAATTCAAACTTCTTGTTTTC
>JAZSFC010000007.1:0-60283 GCA_045531955.1 Lachnospiraceae bacterium
GATATCCCATAGCAAAAGCTAGTAAGACCCCTTAAAGACGATAAGGTTGATAGGTGGGAGGTGGAAGCGTAGTAATACGTGCAGCTGACCCATACTAATAGGTCGAGGGCTTAACCAAAAGGTCTGGTTGTTTGTTTGGAAATTCGGTATATAGTTTTGAATGTATCAAAACATTCTTCCTCGATAGCTCAATGGTAGAGCACACGGCTGTTAACCGTGGGGTTGTTGGTTCGAGCCCAACTCGGGGAGTTAAACTCGAAAGAGTTAGAAATCAAATATGGCTCCTTGGTCAAGCGGTTAAGACATCGCCCTTTCACGGCGGTAACACGGGTTCGATTCCCGTAGGAGTCACTTAAGTGAGATTGATAACTTCATAAGTTTATCAATCTTTCTTATATCAAGATTTACCGAGTCCTATCTGAGGACATACGGACCTTTAGCTCAGTTGGTTAGAGCAACCGGCTCATAACCGGTCGGTCCCGGGTTCGAGTCCCCGAAGGTCCACTCTGTAAAACAAATGAAAATGGCCTAGTGGCTCAGTTGGTTAGAGCGCCGCCCTGTCACGGCGGAGGTCGAGGGTTCGAGTCCCTTCTGGGTCGTTCAAGCATAAGCTTGACAACAATTTAATTGCCAAATTTGGGATCATAGCTCAGCTGGGAGAGCATCTGCCTTACAAGCAGAGGGTCATAGGTTCGAGCCCTATTGGTCCCACTATTAGAAACTTTGGTTTCTAATATGCCGGCGTGGCGGAACTGGCAGACGCACAGGACTTAAAATCCTGCGGGACTAATCTCCCGTACCGGTTCGATTCCGGTCGCCGGCATTAAAAAGAACTATCCGAATACGGATAGTTCTTTATGTACGTGTAGCTCAGCTGGATAGAGCACTTGGCTACGGACCAAGGTGTCGGGAGTTCGAATCTTCTCACGTACGTTAAAAGCCTCAAAGTAATTAACTTTGAGGTTTTTTTATTTGTTAATGTAATAAAACTCCCGGACTGATAGTTTATATTAGTCCGGGAGTTTTTATAGTCAGATCTTTATTTTTGTTTCACAGTATAACCATTATTAGTTGCCCATTCTTTAACGCTGCTGGAAGAGGTATAAATTGTTACGCCATAAGGAATGGATGATTGGTCAATAAAGACGTCATTACCTTTAATGGTGATACTTTTAAGCTTAGTACATCCTTCAAAAGCTTCTTTGCCGAGACTGTTAACTGTCTTAGGCAGTGTAATGCTTTCTAAGCTGGAACAACCGTAAAATGCTTCGTCTTCAATTTTGGTTACTCCTTCCGGAATTGTAATGGACTTCAAAGAAGAGCATTCATAAAACGCTTTAGTTTTAATAGTTGTAATATTTTTGGATAATGTAATTTCTTTTAACTTGGTACATCCGGAGAATGCTTCTTTACGTATAAGGGTAACGCTGTTTGGTATCTTAATTTTTGTTAAGCTTGTACAGTCTTTGAAAGTGCCGGCACCAATTACAGGAACCCCGTCAGGAATGTTAATGGTTTTCAGCTTGGAGCAATCATAAAACGCCCAGTCTCCGATGGATTTAACTGTAGAAGGTATTGTTATTTTCTCAAGGTCATAACATTCATCAAAAGCATCATTATCGATTGCCACGACAGCATATCCTTCTAATTTGTTTGGGATTACGACTTCACTTTGATCTCCGCGGAAATCGGTAATTAAAATGCCTTCATCGTTAGGAGAGTATTCATATTGGAAGTATTTTGAATTGGTAGCTGCTACTTTTGGAGTAGGAGTAGCTGTTGGTTTTTTTGTAGGCTTTGGAGTCGCTGTAGCCTTTGGCTTGCTGGTAGGCTTTGGTGTTGCTGTCGGCTCCGGGGTAGGAGTTGCTGTAGGTTCCGGAGTAGGAGTCGCTGTAGGTTCCGGAGTAGGAGTCGCCGTAGGCTCCGGAGTAGGCGTTGCTGTAGGTTCCGGAGTAGGAGTCGCTGTCGGCTCCGGAGTAGGAGTGTTTGTAGGCACTGGTGTATGCGTAGCGGTAGGAAGTGTGTTTAAAACCTGTTTTAGTTCGTCTGATGTGGATTTACTTTGGCAGGCAGATAAAGCACCTATAGCCAAACAGGATAAAGAAATCAGAATAATTCTTTTGTATTTCATTGTGATTGCTCCTTATGCTTTTTTGTTTTATTGTAACATGGCAACATTAAAATTGCAATGATAGTAAGTATTCGAACTGTTTTTTTGAAAAGCGGATGAAATTAGAATCAGGTTGTGGTATAATCGAACCAAAGAATAGGAGGGATGATTTATGAAGAATTGGATTAAAAAGTGTATATCATTTGTTTTGATGATAAGTTTTATTCTGTCGGGAGTTGCATGTGCTGCCCCTGCCGAAAATGATTCAGATACTGCTGTATCCGAATCGGGCAAAGAAAATATGGAAAACGATATTCAGGAGAAAAAAGAAGAGATAGTTCCTAAGGAGGTAAAAACAGAGATGCTCATCAAAGCTGAATACCCCAAAATGGCGCAATATCCTGAAACAGATGGTATTTCTGTTGATGAAGAAGCATATAAGGCATGGAGAGAGTCAATTGCTGCAAGGCGGCCGGAAAATGAAAATTATAAGCATGGTATTCGGGAATTCTATGAAGCTACCATGCAGGAATTTTTAAAAGATACAGAAGGCGGAAATAAAATTTATTCTCCGCTAAATGTGTATATGGCATTAGCAATGCTGGCGGAAACCACAGAAGGGGAGAGCAGACAGCAGATTTTAGAATTGTTGGGTTCTGCAACTATTGAGGAGCTTAGAAACAATGCAAACATTCTATGGAACGCAAATTATTGTGATGACGGTACGGTAACCAGTTTGTTAGCAAGTTCTGTATGGTTAAGTGATTCAATAAACTATAATAAAACGACCTTGGAAACATTAGCAAAAGATTATTATGCGTCATCTTTTAGTGGTACTATGGGGTCGCATGAATACAATGAAATGCTGCAGGACTGGTTGAATGAGCAAACAGGAGGACTTTTGGAAGAGCAGGCAGCGCAAGTTGAAATGGATCCGGCTACCGTGATGGCTCTTGCGACAACAGTATATTTCCGTGCAAAATGGGAAGATGAGTTTTATAAGGAAAATAATACGGAAGAAGTGTTTCATACACCAAGTGGTGATGTGAGTACGGAATTTATGCATCAGTCCGGCACAAACAATTATTTTTGGGGAGAAAATTTCAGTTCTATTTCCAGAAGATTAGAAAACAGCGGAGAGATGGTGTTGATACTTCCGGATGAGGATGTAACAGCAGAAAGTCTGTTAAGCGATAAAGAAGTAATGGAATTTATTTCTGCAGGATATTCCTGGGAGAATAGTAAATTTCTGATAGTAAACCAGTCCATTCCGAAATTTGATGTCGTTTCAGACTTTGGTTTGATCGAAGGCTTAAAAAATCTTGGTGTAACGGATGTGTTTGATTTCTCTGAAGCTGATTTTACTCCGCTGACCACTGATATGAAAGTGGCCGTAAGCGAAGCGAAACATGCTGCCAGAGTAATGATTGATGAAGAGGGATGTATAGCTGCTGCATTTACTGTTATGATTGCATGCGGAGCAGCCAGACCGCCGGAAGAACAGGTTGATTTTGTTTTAGACAGGCCGTTTTTGTTTGTTATTAAGGGACAGGATAATCAGCCGTTGTTTATTGGCATTGTAAATCAGCCTAAATAAATAATTATTAATATTAGAAATAAGAAAGAGACTGTTGTAATAAGTTTCCTGTGATAGGAAAAATTACAGACAGTCTCTTTTTATTATCATTTTGAAAATGATTATAGTTTGGTTGACCAGTTGGAACAATCAATAACTTTAGTGGCAAAACCTTCGTAAAAATCCGGTTCATGGCATATTAACACGATACTACCCTTGTAGACGGATAATGCACGTTTTAATTCTTCTTTTGCGTCCACATCAAGATGGTTGGTCGGCTCGTCTAAAAGCAACACGTTAGTCTCTTTATTAATAAGTTTGCATAATCGCACTTTTGCCTGTTCACCACCGGAAAGAACACGTACCTGACTTTCAATATGCTTTGTAGTTAAACCGCATTTAGCCAGAGCAGAACGGACTTCATACTGTGTATAAGCAGGGAATTCCTGCCACAACTCTTCTATGCAGGTATTATTTTGGGAACCGCTCATTTCTTGCTCGAAATAGCCGGTATATAAATAATCTCCTAAGGTAACCTTACCGGAGATAGCAGGAATCAGGCCTAGAATACTTTTTAATAATGTTGTTTTACCGATACCGTTAGCACCGGTAAATACTAATTTGTCGCCACGCTCCATAGAAAAATTGATAGGGGTGGACAACGGATCGTCATAGCCGATAACCAGATTTTCTGTCTGGAAAATATATCGGCCTGCAGCACGGGCTTCTTTAAAGTTAAATTCCGGCTTTACACGTTCCGGTGCCAGCTCAATAATATCCATTTTATCAAGTTTTTTCTGACGGGACATAGCCATATTTCTGGTAGCAACACGGGCTTTATTTCTTGCAACAAAATCCTTTAATTCACTGATTTCCTGCTGCTGACGTTTGTAAGCGGCTTCTAACTGGGACTTCTTCATTTCATATACTTCCATAAATTTGTCATAGTCGCCGACATAACGGGTAATTTCGCCGTTCTCTACATGATAAATCAGATTTACAACGCTGTTTAAGAACGGAATATCATGGGAAATCAATATAAAAGCATTGTCGTAATTTTGCAGATACCGTTTTAACCATTCGATGTGTTGGACATCGAGATAGTTGGTAGGCTCGTCAAGAAGCAGGATGTCCGGCTTTTCTAAAAGAAGCTTGCCAAGCAGCACCTTGGTTCGCTGACCACCGGATAATTCGGTAACATCTTTGTCCAGACCGATATCCTCTAAACCTAAAGCACGGCCAACTTCCTCTACTTTCGGGTCAATGTTATAAAAGTCATGGGATTCCAGCAAATCTTGCAGGGTACCTACCTCTTCCATAAGCTCAGCCATTTTGTTTTCATCTACGTCGCCCATGGAACAGTAAATTTCATTGATTTTTTCTTCTATTTCAAACAAAAAATTAAATGCGGATTTTAGTGCATCCCGGATGGTCATACCGGCAGTAAGAACAGAATGCTGGTCAAGGTAGCCCACGCGGACGTTTTTGTTCCACTCTATAGTTCCTTCATCCGGCATCAGTTTGCCGGTAATAATGTTGAAAAATGTTGATTTTCCCTCTCCGTTGGCACCGATAAGTCCGATGTGCTCACCTTTTAATAAACGGAATGTTACATCATGATAAATCATACGGTCACCGAATCCATGGGAAAGGTGGGATACATTTAATATACTCATCAGAATAAATCTCCTTACTGATACTTGCGTTTGTAAACAATGTCTACATTATACTTGAAATTAATTAGAAACACAAGGAAAACTCATTTTTTTTTTACGGAATCGAAACAGCCGGATATGGTACGATAAATTTGTATTTTTTGAAGGAAAGGGTGAAAAAATGGATAAGAAAAACAGATTCGGAGAATTTATTGCAAATCTGAGGAGAGAAAAAGGAATTACCCAGGCACAGTTAAGTGAGGGACTGTGTACAAAGAGTGAAATGTCCAGGTTTGAACGCGGGGAACGAATGCCGGATAAATTGTTACAAAACCGTTTTTTGACAAGATTGGGAGTGGCACCGGAAAATTACGAAAATTTTTTGTATTACAAAGAATATTGCCGCTGGGAAAAGCGCCAGGGAATTATTCACTATATTTTGGATGAAAATATGGGAAAAGCAAAAGAATTATTAGCAGAATATTATCTGAAATATGATATGCAGGAACCTTTAGAAAAACAGTTTTATTTGGCGATGCTTGTACAAATCAGACGGTATGAAAACTGTGACCGGAAAGAATCAGACAGGTTGTTTAAAGACGCGTTGGAACTGACGGTTCCACAAGACGGAACAGGATATTTAAGGAATAAGGTACTTTCGTTGGAAGAAGTTAATTTGTTATTGGAGCATATTTTTTGTATGGAAAGTTCTTTGGAGCATTATGAAGAGCTTTTGGAATATATTGAGAAGATGGATTGCTCGATGTTAGCGATGGCAAAAATATATCCTAAGACGGTTTATTATTACTATACAGCTTGGGAAAGGAAGGGAATAAAGGAAGAAAAGACAGTACTGTATTTTCTTGAGTTATGTAATAATGCAATTGAATTATTGCGGGATGCTAACCGCCTGTTTTATATGTGGGAACTGTTATGTGTAAAAGAAAAACTTGTCGATTCATTGGATGGTAATAGGAAACAAACGCTGAAAGATTTGGAACAATGCCGTGCGTGGAGAAAAACACTGGAAAGTGTTTATCGGGATGCAGGGGTTAGTATTCCTATGTACGAATTTTGCTATCTATATGTAGAAAGTGAAAATTATTGTATTGGTGACGTTATCAGAATCAGACGAAAAATGTTGGGGATGAGTCAGGAAAAACTTGCAGAGGGCATATGTGATCCGCGACGAGTAAGCAAGATGGAACGTAATTTATCAAGACCTCAGAAAGAAGTGATACAGTTATTATTTAACAAATTGAATCTTTCCATGGAACTTAATCGTACAGAATTGGTAACAGACAATCCGGAGGCAGTAAAAGTGTATAAGGAACTAAGAGTAATTAATCAGACAGAAGATTATTCGGTGATTGAAGAAAAAATGAATAGATTGAGAGGGCTTATATCAGAGAATATACCGTCCAATGAGCAAATATTACGCAGAAAGGAAATCAATATTCAATGGAAAAAGGGGATAATATCCAGAAAAGAATATATTCGTATGATGAAAAGTGCGTTGGAGTGCACAATACCATATAGAAATGCGGTGGAAGAGGGAGAAAAATATTTTACCAATGAAGAATTATATTGTATTCTGAATATTATGGCAAAGTATGATACAGAGTCCTTTGAAATGGACCGCTGTATAAAAATGCTGGTAAGGTATTTTGAAGGACCAAGATATCCGGAAAACTATTTACGCTTATACCAATTTGTCATGGCTGTGATCTCCTCTGTTTTAGGGAACAGAGGAGATTATGAGCATTCTTATGAGTATCAATACATGAGCCTTGTTTTCTTACTTAGAAATAGAAGATTAGGAGGAATACACGAAGCACTGTATGAAATGCTTTGGAATAAAGAAAAACAATATAATGTTTGTAAGAAAGAAATTGAGAAAGAAAAAATAATGTATCAATTAGAACGCTGTATTTTGATTAGTGAACTGACTAAACATTTAGTCAGAAAAAAGAATTACGAAGATAAGTTGGATTGCTTAACAGGAATCTAATCATATGGCTCAATTTGAGGCTCCAAATCGGAGCATACCCGAATTCCTTCATTGAGATTTGCAACGTCAACTGATGGAATAAAACTGAACAATAATACCATCAAAGCAAGACCGAGAGCAATAAATCGTTTCATACTAAACCCCTTCTTTCGTTTTTTGTTCTATGTGGTTTTCCACAGTATTCATCATAGGGGAGAAAATTTGGGATGACACCTGCCAAAGCTGTCAACCGGGAAAAGTTGACAACTTTGGCGGATGGCCGGTCTTTTACGCACTCTTATACAGGAAGAGGAATATATTATAGTGAATCTGTTATGGGAGGATAAGGGGATGTCTTTTGATAATATCCGACCGGAAGAAATTTTCCGCCAAAAAGGAAATGGTCAGGGCTTACTGATTGACTTACGTGAAAGATCGGAGTATAGGAAAGAACACATTCCCGGGGCAATTTGTATTCCTTACGGAGAATTGCCGGGAAGTATAATCAGGCTGAAAACATGGGAAAAAGAATGCAAACAACGCTTTGGGAGTGCTGAGATTATTTTGTATTGTGACCGAGGCAATACAAGTATTAAGGCTGCCAGAGATTTATATAATCAAGGCTTTCAGGTAAAAAGTGTGTATGGAGGAATTTCGTCCTATGAAGGGCCAAAAGTGAGATGGAAAGGCAACAGATAATTTCTGTTGTTGACGGAATGAATAAAAGCCGATAAAATGTAACTTAGGAACAATTACGAAACAAAAGAATGGAGTATAAAATGGAACAATATGAATTTGTCTGTCCATGTCATTTTGGATTGGAATCAGTATTAAAGCAGGAGATTCTGGATTTAGGATATGAAATTGTGCAGGTAGAAGATGGTAAAGTGACTTTTTCCGGTGATGCTACGGCATTTGCACGTGCAAACGTATTTCTGCGTACTACGGAAAGGGTACTTTGGAAAGTAGGAAGTTTTCATGCGGAAACGTTTGAAGAATTATTCCAAGGAACAAAAGCAATTCCTTGGGAAAACATTATTCCTGTAGACGGTAAGTTTTGGGTAACCAAGGCAAACTCTGTAAAAAGTAAGCTGTTCAGTCCGTCGGATATTCAGTCTATCATGAAGAAAGCAATGGTAGAACGTATGAAGCAGCATTATAAAGTAAATTGGTTTGAAGAAACAGGAGCTCATTATCCGGTAAGGGTATCCATTTTAAAGGATGAGGTTACCGTAGGTATTGATACTTCAGGAGAATCCCTGCATAAGCGTGGCTATCGTAAACTAACCAGCAAGGCACCAATTACAGAGACTCTGGCTGCGGCGTTGATTTTGCTGTCTCCGTGGAATAAAGACCGTATTTTAGTAGATCCGTTTTGCGGAAGCGGTACTATACCGATTGAAGCGGCCCTGATTGGTGCCAATATTGCACCGGGTATGAATCGGGAGTTTCTTGCACAGACATGGAATAATATACCTAAGAAAATGTGGCCTGCGGCAGTAGAGGAAGCAAAATCAAAAATCCGTACAGATATTGAGTTAAATATTCAGGGGTACGATCTGGATGGTGAAATTGTGAAGGCAGCAAGACAAAATGCAAAATTAGCGGGAGTGGATCAATATATTCATTTTCAGCAACGGCCGGTAAATCAATTAAATCATCCGAAAAAGTACGGATTTGTTATTACAAATCCGCCGTACGGTGAGCGGTTGGAAGAAAAGGCAGCAATGCCTGCATTGTATAAAGAAATCGGTGAAGCTTTTGCACGACTGGATACATGGTCCTTTTATGTGATAACCAGTTATGAAGAAGCGCAAAAGTATATCGGAAGAAAAGCTGAGAAAAACCGTAAGATTTATAACGGTATGTTAAAGACTTATTTGTATCAGTTTATGGGACCAAAACCACCTAAAAAACCTTTTGTAAAGAAAGAAGATTAGACTAAAACCGCCTGCAGAGTATAAACTGCAGGCGGTTTGTATATAATATGCCGGTTATAAGTTAGTTTGAAGCCAGGCAAAGATATCCCGATATACTTCATCCGCGTTTAATTCATTTAATATTTCGTGTCGGTCTTCCGGGTAGATAGTCAGTTCTGTTTTGAAAAAGCCCAGCTTGGAGAAAAGCTGTTGCAGATGAATAATTTGGGAACCATATCCGCCCACAGGGTCGTTACCTCCGGCAAGAAAAAGGATGGGAAGGTCTTTTCTTGTTTTTGCAATTTGCTTTTTGGAAGCAGCTTCAGCCGAAAGTTTTGCCAAATCACCATAAAAGCTGGTGGAACAGATAAAACCGCAATAAGAGTCGCGAATATAGTTATCAATAATGTCATTATTTCTGGTGAGCCAATCATAGGTGGTGCGGGTACAAAGAGAAGTATATGCTTTACCTCCGAACATTACTTTCTGAAGGAATGGAGAGCGTGTTTTCGGTCCCTGAAGTAAAGAAAGAACTCCGGCAAGAAAAACACCTGCTTTTGAAACCGCAACCGGTGGCATGGTGGAAGAACTGATAATGGCACAGTCCATTTCGTCGTAGATAGGAAGAAGACACCGTAAAATAAGGGAGCCCATGCTGTGACCAAAAACAGCAAGTTTTTGGTCTGGTCTGTTTTCTTTAATATAACGGCATACATGACGGGCATCTTCGACTAAAAGCAGATTCCCATTTTTTTCTGAAACATATCCTAATTCACTTGGATTTTTGTCGGTGCCGTGACCACGGTGATCATAAATGTAGACATCAAAATGCTCGTTTATTAATGCGCTGATAAAATCCAGATAACGGCTGTGATGTTCTGCCATGCCATGTAAAATCAGGATGCTTCCGCAGGTTTTATTGCCGGTCGCTTCAAAATAGTAAAGTTTGGTTTTATAGCCATCATTTTGTGTCAGTGTAATAACTGTAGAATTCATAGTCGCACTCCTTTATCCGATAAAATCCATTTAAGAATAGTATATTTAATTCTTGTTAATTTTGCAAGCTTCGTATATACTGAGTATATGTTTAGGAATATTGTTTTGAAAAGAGAGGACAAGTAAATTGTGAATGAAGAACGAATGCTGCGACGAATAGCAGGATATAGTTTTGCGGTTATGCTGCTTACGATATGCTTATCTTTTGCGCTCAGATACAAAGAAGAATATAATGTGGTAGACCAGGAGAGAGATGCTACACAGATGGAGGAACTCTTATATGTCGAAGCAACACCGACCTTAATCCCTGAGGTGACACTGTATCCGATAGAATCAGTGGCACAGGACCGTCACGATGTTGAAGAACAGGTGTGGGAGGTGTGGCAGATGATTTCGCCGGAAAGCATGTCTGCATTATTGGAAAAGGTCAGCGACCGTTGTGTGTTGATAGAAAAGCCGGAAGGAAATGAGGCTACTTGGGAAATAGAAGAAAATCTGCCATATTATCAGATTACCTTTAAATTACACGGGGCAAAAGAAAATTTACAGGCGGCATCCGTACTTCGTATGTGGAATGATTCTCTTTTCTTTGGAGTGCCGGAAGAAAATGAAATTTTGAAGGATTTTTCTGTGTTATCGTATGAAACAGAAAATGGAATCGCATCGGAAGTAAGTTTAACTTTTGACAAATGCTATGTTCCGGAAGTGGAGGAACAGGAAGAATATTATCTGATTCATTTGAAGAAATACAGTGAGGTGTATGATAAAATTATTGTTTTGGATGCGGGACACGGCGGAAAAGATCCGGGTGCCGGAGCGGAAAACTATCGGGTAAAGGAATCTAAAATTGCACTGAAATTGTTGCTTTATTTAAAGGAACTGCTGGAAAACAATACAGATATTACTGTTTTTTGTACAAGAACGGAGGATGTATATCCAACCTTGGAGGAACGTGCGAATCTGGCACTTGGTATGGAGGCGGATTTGTTCATCAGCTGGCATTGTAATGCATCGGAGTCTACGAAAAGAAGCGGTACGGAGATGATATATAATGCATTGCAGGGACAGGAAGATGCATTTAATTCCAAGAGTTTTGCCCAACTTTGTCTGGATAATCTCGCAGAGGCATTGGGAACCAAGAAAAGAGGACTTTCCGACCGCCAGGACCTGCACATTGTCCGTCGGGCTACTATGCCGGTGGTACTGATTGAAACGGCATATCTTTCCAATGAAAAGGATTTAGAAATTTTGAAAAATGATGAAAAACTACAGGCAGCTGCACAAGCTATTTATGAAGCAGTTTTGACTGCCTATGAACGAATGAAGGAGAATAACTGATGAAACGAATTATTTTTGCAACATCCAATGAGGGAAAAATGAAAGAAATCCGTCTGATTATGGCAGATTCCGGTTATGAAGTGGTTTCTTTAAAGGAAGCAGGAATTTCTGCAGACATCGAAGAAAACGGTACTACATTTGAAGAAAACGCAGTCATTAAGGCTTCTGCAATTGCAAAATTGACGGGAGAGCTTGCTATGGCAGATGATTCCGGTTTGGAAGTGGATTACATGGACAAAGCTCCGGGTATCTATTCCGCCCGGTTTTTAGGCGAGGATACAAGCTATGATATTAAAAATAACTATATTTTGGATAAATTAAAGGATGTACCTCAGGAACAACGCTCTGCACGATTTGTCTGTGCTATTGCACTGGCAGATGCCGACGGTAAGGCAATTACGAAACGTGCTACCATTGAGGGCTATATCGGATATGAAATCAGAGGAGAAAACGGTTTTGGCTATGATCCGATCTTTATGGTTCCGGAATATGATAAAACAACAGCAGAGCTCTCTATTGAAGAAAAAAATCAAATCAGCCATCGTGCTAAGGCACTGAAGGCAATGAAAGAGGAGCTTTTAAACAATGTCTGAAAAGAAAGTACTGGTCATTAGTGATACCCATGGACGGACCGACAATTTAGATAAAATTTTACCGAGAGTAAAACCGTTGGATCAGTTGATTCACCTTGGGGACGTGGGAAGAGACACAGACTATATTGAAGTGGTTGCGGAATGCGCTTGTTGTTTTGTGGCGGGAAATAATGATTTTTACTCCGAGTTACCCAGAGAACGGATGATTAAATTAAACGGTGTACCCATTTTCCTGACTCATGGTCATTACTATTATGTAAATTCCAGAAAAGATTTTGTTCGAAGTGCAGCGGTCCAGCGCGGGGCAAAAATTGCGCTGTTTGGTCACACACATGTGCCGTATTTAGAAGAAGAGGGTGGTGTTTTGGTAGCAAACCCGGGAAGTTTATCCCTGCCGAGGCAGGCTGACCACCGACCATCCTATATGCTTCTTTTTATTGGAGAAGACGGTAGTTTCCGGGTAGAACAGCGCTATGTGGACTAGACCGGAAAGTGTTGAATTAGTTGAATTATATATGCTTTTAAAATAATTCAAAAAAATAATTAAAAAAAGTTTAAAAAAAGTGTTGACATTTTTGAAAGCCTGATATATAATCTATCTTGCGTTCGAGAGAACGGTGCAAGAAACCGGGGTGTGGCTCAGTTTGGCTAGAGTGCCTGATTTGGGATCAGGAGGTCGCAGGTTCGAATCCTGTCACCCCGATTTTTTCTTTTATAATGGTTTTTACATGCGGGTGTAGTTCAATGGTAGAACACTAGCCTTCCAAGCTAGATACGTGGGTTCGATTCCCATCACCCGCTTTTGCTGGGTAATATGCCCGGTAATGTGTGTCAGTAGCTCAGTTGGATAGAGCAACGGCCTTCTAAGCCGTGGGTCGGGGGTTCGAATCCCTTCTGGCACATTCCTTTTTACAAAGGAAAAGTATAATGGTGGATATAGCGCAGCTGGTTAGCGCGTCAGATTGTGGCTCTGAAGGCCCAGGGTTCGAATCCCTGTATCCACCCTGCAAAGTGTCACAGCGTGACACTTTTTTCATATAAAGACAGCTGCTGGTTTTTATGTGGAAAGGCAGGCTTAATGGGCTATCGCCAAGCGGTAAGGCACAGCACTTTGACTGCTGCAGACGTTGGTTCGAATCCAACTAGCCCAGTTGGAAAACAAAATATGGGTCACTAGCTCAGGCGGTAGAGCACTTGACTTTTAATCAAGGTGTCGCGGGTTCGAGTCCCGCGTGACTCATTGGAACAGCTTCGGTTTTCCGGAGCTGTTTTCTGTCAGCGGGTATGGTGGAATTGGCAGACACGCCAGATTTAGGTTCTGGTGCGCGAGCGTGCAGGTTCAAGTCCTGTTACCCGCATTGCTGAAAACCAAGAAAGGGTGGTGCATCATGATAGATGCATCGCCCTTTCTTGGTTTTAGGAATCCGGAGGATTCCTTGAACCGGTTCAAGGTCTCCGCTTCGCTTCGGTCGGCGCAAAACCGAGGTCACCCCGGACCTCGTGCGCCCTGTTACCCGCATCCAAGAGTCCCTTTAAATAAGGGGCTCTATTTTTTGTGTTGCATTTCGTGTTGCAAGAAAGTATCGCCTTGGAAAGATGTTATTCGTCCACAGAAAACTAACAAAATAAACACAAAATCATCACAATTTCATACTATACTGCACTAAGAAATGAAAAAGAAAGAGGATCGTTTATGTTGAAACAGAAAAAAATGATAGTACTGTTGGTATGTATAGTACTTGCTTTTTCCGGTTGCAGTAAGTCGCAGCAGGAACAGGCAGATACGGTGGGCGGAACTACATATAACAGGGAAGACAATCAGACAAAGGAAGGAAACGTAGCAGAAGGGACTGTAGAAGAAGGAACCGAAGGAGAAGCAACTGCCGATGATACAAAAGATAAGCTATATGCCGGTTATTCCGAAGCGGCTCCCACAGACCTTTCTAAGGTGAGGATAGCTTGTATTTCCGGAACAGCGGATTGCTACACCGTGACGGGAAATACCGTAACTTTTTCTGAAGTATCCGAGGACAGTGTTTATGCTATTTCCGGTGAATTTAAGGGAAATATTATTATTGATATCGGAGATGACTATAAATTCGATTTGGAGCTGCAGGGACTCTCCTTAAGCAGTGAAAGCGTGAACCCGGTTGTTGTAAACAGCGGTGCTAAGGTTACACTGACTGCAAAGAAAGATTATGAAAATTATATTTATGATTTGCGCGCTGCAGTAGAAGATGAATCCACGGTAAAAACAGGTGCGGTTTATTCTGAGGTAGATTTAAAAATAGCAGGTAAAGGAATGTTAACCGTTGTTTCCGAGCAGAACAACGGTATTCACAGCAAGAAGGATTTAGAAGTAAAGAATTTGAATCTGACCGTGTCATGTAAGGATAATGCGTTAAAAGGAAATGACAGTGTTACGTTGGAAAATGCAACCACAACTTTGATTGCCGCTGCAGGCGACGGGATTAAAACAAGCAACAGTGATATTTCCAGTAAGGGCAATCAGCGCGGTACTATTTCAGTGCATGGCGGTAATTATACGATATATGCTGCATGCGACGGTTTAGACGCAGCGTATGATGTCGTAGTAGATGACGAAACTACGGTACTGAAAGTTTTTACGGACAAGTATTCAGCATACTCTGAAGAAGTGACTGCCGTAGCGGAGGATGTGTATTACATTCGTTTTAATTCTAAAGCCTGGAACTATTCCGTAAAGTATTATAATTCGGAGGAAGACTTTGTATGGGTAACTCCGGAGTTTCATTCTACGGTATCCGGGGGAAGAAACAGCTACTATTATTATTCTTTTCCGAAGATGCAGGAATATTCAAAAATCCAGTTCTTTATTTATTCGGAAGATATGGAGCAGGGGCAGGATACAGAATATCTGGCTGCAACGGATTATCTAAGTTTTAATGACGGTTATGATACCTTTGCCCTGGAAGTCCGCGGAAACAGTTTATCTTACAGTTGGACAAATTATACCACACAGATTACAGAAGGTATGGGCGGCTTCGGCGGAGGCCCAGGTGGAGGACGCGGTGGTTTTGGCGGAGGCCCGGGCGGCAGGGGTGGCTTCGGCGGTATGAATGAAGGAAATACTGATAAGGGAGATCATTCTACCAAGGGAATCAAGGCAGCGAATGAAATTTTAATTTCTGCCGGAAGCATTGATATTAAAGCTTATGATGATGCCATTCATGCGAATAATGACACTGCGCTGGAGAATGGAGAAACTCCGAAGGGAAATGTAACAATTACCGGTGGAACTGTGCTGCTTTATAGTAATGACGACGGTTTGCATGCGGATGGAACTGCAACTATTTCTGGTGGTGTTGTCACTGTTTCCAACAGCTATGAAGGAATCGAAGGTAATCAGGTGGTAATTTCCGGCGGCAGGGTTTCGGTAAATGCAAAGGATGACGGTATCAATGCAACAGCTACAACCGGTACAGCAGTAACGGTATCCGGCGGTGACGTATACATCTATTGTTCCGGTGACGGAATTGACTCCAACAGCAGGGCTTCTTATGAGGGAATCGTATTTTCCGGCGGCAATACGGTGGCTATTTCTACGTCTAACGGAAATTCTGCCATTGATTCCGAGCAAGGTTACAAGTATGAGGGCGGCCAGGTGGTGGCAATTATGCCATCCGGCGGAATGTCCCAGGAAGCGGTACACTGTAAGAACTTTTCCGATATCGGTTCCAACCGTTCCGCTACAATCATAGCAGGCCGCTGTGTAACAGTAACGGTGGACGGAGATGAGGTGGTAACCATACAGATGCCATCCGGAATTTCCGGTAAGTTGATTTATCTTGGCAGTAACGGGGCATCTGTTTCCGTAGAGGAAAACACAACAGCAACACTGGATACGAATGGGGTGTGCTGGTATAAGTAATAAGAATTTTATTTGTGTTTATGCATAAACTATGATACAATGAAATGCGGATGTCAGAAGCGGCATCCGCATTCGTTATGAAGAAGGAGAATACATATGTCTAATTTTGTTTTACGTATACTGCAGGGAACCTTGATTGGTTTAGGCGCTGTCCTTCCGGGAATTTCCGGTGGCGTACTTTGTGTTATTTTTGGTGTATATACCGTTATTATGGAGTTTCTGGCTGACCCGTTCCGTAAATTAAAGAGTCATTTTCCAAAGCTTCTTCCCATCGGAATCGGTGGCGTAATCGGTTTTATCGGAATAGCAAAGTTATTAGGATTTTTCCTGGAGCAGTATGAAAACCCTTCGGTATGCTTGTTTATCGGTTTGATTGCAGGAATGCTTCCGTCTCTTTATAAAGAGGCAGGAGAACAGGGCAGAAGTAAAAAATCCTATCTGTCCTTAGGCATTGCTATGGTTATAGTTTTTGCGTTACTGATTGGATTAAAGGTACTTCATGTGGAAATTACACCTAACTTCGGTTGGTATATTTTCTGTGGTGCCTGTCTGGCATTGAGTGTCATTGCACCGGGTATGAGCTTTTCCACTACTTTAATGCCGCTTGGCTTGTATGAACCGTTTGTGGCAGGAATCGGTGATTTTGACTTTGGAGTATTGATTCCGGGCGGAATCGGCGCACTGGCAACGGTGATTCTGTTTGCTAAGGCAGTAGATATGCTGTTCAAAAAGCATTATTCCGTTGCATTTCATGCAATTGTTGGTGTGGTGATTGCTGCTACTGTAATGATTGTTCCGTTTAAGAGCTTTACTGCTTCCGTAGGAGACTGTGTTGTGAATGTGGTTTGTTTGGCAGTTGGTATTGTGGCAGCGCTGTTGCTGGATAAATTCAATCAAAAATATGCAGTAAAGTAACCTTTCGACATGGAATGAAGCAGAAGGAGGAGTGTGTTATGCTATATGCAGCAGATTTCAGGGAAAAAGCAAGAGCAGCCCTGTATGGCAACTGGGGAAAGGCAGTAGGTGTTGGTTTTGTGGCATCTTTACTGGGTGCTGCAACCTTGGCTGCAGGAAGCGGCGGAGGAAGCAGTAGTGGAAGCAGCGGTACAGGAACTACACCCGGTGTAGAGGCAGGACTTGTTGAAAACGAACCTTACATAGGGTTACTGGGGCTTGATCTGTCGAATATTGACAGTATTGCAGATTTAAACGGTATTATTCCTGTGGAATATCAGGTTGGATTTATGGTGTTGTTGTCGGTGCTTAGCTTTATCGGAATTGTGTTTACAATTCTTCATTTTACCATTGGCGGTGCCGTAACCCTTGGCTATGCTAAGTTTAATCTGAGCCTGACAGACCATAAACCTGCAAGCTTTGCGCAGCTGTTTTCGGAGTTTCACCGGTTTGGTGCAGGCTTTTTCATGCAGCTTTTGCGGAGTATCTATACATTTTTGTGGTCGCTATTATTCTTTTTTCCGGGAATTTATGCGGCTTACGGTTATGCAATGACCCCGTATATTTTAGCGGAAAATCCGGAAATGACGGCTAACGAGGCAATTACAAAATCTAAGGAGTTAATGGATGGAAACCGTTGGCGTCTGTTTTGTCTGGAAATCAGTTTTTTCGGGTGGGCATTATTGGTTGCGTTATTTACTTTCGGAATCGGTTCTCTGTGGCTGAAACCATATATGGAAGCGAGCTTTGCAGCATTTTATCGTGAAATCACGGCAGAGAAGTACGGAAGAGAAGAAAAAAAGGAAGAGTTTTATGAAGGATACTATAACGGCCGTATTGTTTGATATGGACGGTTTGGTGCTGGATACCGAAAAATTATATACCAGGTTCTGGCAGGAAGCGGCAAATCTTTTAGGATATCCCATGACGAAAGAACAGGCTCTTGGTATGCGGAGTTTAAACCGGGGGGCAGGCAGAGCAAAATTGCAGTCTTATTTCGGACCGGAAGCGGATTATGATGCTATCCGGGAAAAACGTATTGAGTTAATGGATTCTTTTGTAGAAAAGGAAGGCGTCACCTTAAAACCGGGCATTCATGAATTACTGGAGTATTTAAAAGAGCAGGGAATAAAAACAGCGATTGCTACATCTTCGCCGATGGAACGTACGGTTTTGTATCTTACTTCAGTTGGGTTACAAAACTGTTTTGATGAGCTTGTTAGCGGCTATATGGTTGAAAAAGGAAAGCCGGAGCCGGATATATACTTATATGCGGCTAAAAAATTAAACGTTGTTCCGAAGCAATGTATGGTGTTAGAGGATTCACCGGCCGGTATTTTAGCAGCATATCGTGCGGGCTGTCTTCCAGTAATGGTGCCGGACCAGGATGAGCCGGATGAAGAAACAAAAGCATTGCTGTTTGCAAGAGCGGACAGTTTGACAGCAGTGATTTCGCTTCTATCCGGAAACGCGGATAGGCGATAAGTTAAATATTAGAAAATGGGCAAAAAATGTGAGGAAAAACGCATTTTTTGCTTTTTTTTCGGTTGACCTTTGTATTGTTTAGTGCTATAATGGTTTAACGGGCGAAAGCGTTAAAGCGAAAAAGAATATAAATTAGAAATGGGAGAGTATATAAAATGCCGATTACAGAGTTTTTAGAGAGAAATGCCAGAGAATTTCCTAACGATATTTGTCTGGTAGAAATCAATCCTGAAATTAAAGAAAACAGAAGAGTAACCTGGAAAGAATATGAACTCATTGAGCCAACTCCGCAAACCAGTTACCGTAGGGAAATTACCTGGAGTGTTTTTGATGAAAAGGCAAATCGTTTTGCCAACTTGTTAATCAAGCGTGGTATTAAGAAGGGCGATAAGGTCGCTATTCTTATGATGAACTGCCTGGAGTGGCTGCCGATTTATTTTGGCGTGTTAAAAACCGGTGCGTTGGCGGTGCCGTTAAATTTCCGCTATTCTTCCGATGAAATCGAATACTGTGTAAATCTTGCAGAAGCAGATGTGCTGGTATTTGGTGACGCGTTTATCGGTCGTGTGGAAGAAATTGCAGAACGTATCAGCAAAGGTCGTCTGCTGATTTATGTGGGAGAAGGCTGTCCGAGCTTTGCAGATGATTATAATTCCTTATCTGCCAACTGTTCCAGCATGCCGCCACGTATTGTGTTAAGCGATGATGACGATGCTGCGATTTATTTTTCTTCCGGTACTACCGGTTTTCCGAAGGCAATTTTACATAAGCACAGAAGTTTAGTGCATTCCTGTAAGGTGGAGCAGTACCATCACGGTCAGCAGAAAGATGATGTATTCCTCTGCATTCCTCCGCTTTATCATACAGGTGCCAAAATGCACTGGTTCGGAAGTCTGTTCTCCGGAAGCAAAGCAATTCTTCTTAAGGGTACCAAGCCGGAATTTATTTTAGAGGCAGTGTCCAAAGAAAAGTGTACGATTGTGTGGCTGTTAGTGCCGTGGGCACAGGATTTATTAGAGGCGATTGAAAGCGGAAGAGTAAATCTTGACGATTACGAGCTTGACCAGTGGAGACTGATGCACATCGGTGCACAGCCGGTTCCGCAGAGCTTAATCAAAAAGTGGAAGAGTATCTTCCCGAACCATCAGTACGATACCAACTACGGTCTTTCCGAGTCCATCGGACCGGGCTGTGTACACCTTGGTGTAGAAAATATCCACAAGGTAGGTGCCATCGGTAAGGCAGGCTACGGTTGGGAAGTAAAGATTGTGGATGAAAAGAGAAATATCGTGCCGCGAGGCGAGGTTGGTGAGCTGGCTGTTAAGGGTCCGGGCGTTATGACCTGCTACTACCACGATGAAAAGGCCACCAATGAAGTGCTGGCAGACGGCTGGCTTTTCACCGGAGACATGGCTCAGGAGGATGAGGAAGGCTTTATCTTCTTAGTAGACCGTAAGAAGGATGTTATCATCAGTGGTGGTGAAAATCTGTATCCGGTACAGATTGAAGATTTCATCCGCACCAATGAGAAAGTACATGATGTTGCGGTTATCGGTTTGCCGGATAAGCGTCTTGGTGAAATCGCAGCAGCAATTATTGAAGTTAAGGAAGAAATGGCTATGACCGAAGAAGAAGTTAATGACTTCTGCTTAAAGCTTCCTAGATATAAGCGTCCGCATAAGGTTATTTTTGCGGATATTCCAAGAAATCCTACCGGAAAGATTGAGAAGCCGAAGCTTCGTGAAATTTACGGTGCAAATAAGTTAATCGCAGACCAGAACCTTGGTTAATAGAAAGGAAAGAGAGCAATGAGTGAAACAAAAATTATGTTAGGCAACGAGGCAATTGCCCGTGGCGCCTTTGAGGCAGGTGTAAAGGTTTCCGCAGCATATCCGGGAACCCCAAGTACTGAAATCAGTGAAAACGTAGTAAAGTATCCGGAGATTTACTGTGAGTGGTCTCCAAATGAAAAGGTAGCAATGGAGGTGGCTATCGGTGCTTCCATCAGCGGTGTGCGTTCCATGGCATCCATGAAGCATGTTGGTGTTAACGTGGCAGCAGACCCTCTGTATACTATCTCCTACGGCGGTGTAAACGGTGGTTTGGTATTAGTGGCAGCAGATGATCCGGGTCTTTATTCTTCCCAGAATGAGCAGGACACCAGATGTGTTGCAAGAGCAGCCATGGTGCCTGTATTAGAGCCATCCGATTCCCAGGAAGCTAAGGACTTTGTAAAAGCAGCTTTTGAATTATCCGAGAAATATGATACTCCGATTATCGTTAGAACAACAACCCGTCTGGCCCATTCACAAGGTCCTGTAACACTGGAAGACAGAGTGGTTCCGGAAGATAAGATTTATGAGAGAAATCCTGCCAAATTTGTTATGATGCCGGGAAATGCCAAGGGTCGTCATGTGTTCGTTGAAAAGCGTTTAAAGGATATGGCAGCAGATGCCTGTGACATGGCTATCAACCGAGTAGAAATGAACGATACAAAGATTGGTTTCATCACCAGCGGTATCGCTTACCAGTACGTAAAGGAAGCTTGTCCAACCGCCAGCGTTCTTAAGCTTGGTCTGGTACATCCCCTTCCGAGAAAGTTAATCGAAGACTTTGCAAGCAAGGTAGAAACTCTTTACATATTCGAAGAATTAGAGCCTGTGTTTGAAGAGCAGATTAAGGCATGGGGCATTAAGTGCATCGGTAAGGAAATCTTTACCGTACAGGGTGAGTACAGTGCAAATATGATCCGTAAGGCTATCCTTAAGGAAGAAGTGGACTTAAAGGCTGCGGCACAGGTTCCTGCCCGTCCTCCGATTCTTTGTCCGGGATGTCCGCACAGAAGCGTTTATTCTGTGCTTAATAAGTTAAAGATTCATGCAGCCGGCGATATCGGTTGTTATACCCTTGGTGCGGTTGCTCCGCTTTCTGTAGTAGATACCACCGTTTGTATGGGTGCCAGCATTTCTACCCTTCACGGTATGGAAAAGGCAAAGGGTAAGGAATACATTAAGAATTGGGTTGCGGTTATCGGTGACTCCACCTTCATGCACACCGGTGTGAACTCCCTGATGAATATGGTTTATAACCAGGGTACCGGTACTGTTATGATTTTAGATAACTCCACCACCGGTATGACCGGTCATCAGGACCACGCCGCAACTGGTAAGACCTTAATGGGTGAAGTGGTTCCGGCGATTGATATTCCAAACCTGTGCCGCGCTATGGGTATTAAGAATGTAGTAGAAGTAAATGCCTTTGATATTGTTACTTTGGAAAAGGTAATCAAGGAAGAAGTAGCAAAGGACGAGGTTTCTGTTATCATTACCAAGTCTCCTTGCGTACTGTTAAAGGGCAACAAGTTTACCACAAAGTGTGTGCCGGTAGAAGATAAGTGTAAGAAGTGTGGTGCTTGTCTCCGCCCTGGCTGTCCTGCCCTGACAAAGAAAGCAGACGGTACCATCGCTATTGATGCCACCATGTGCAACGGCTGCGGATTGTGTCAGCAGCTTTGTAAGTTCGGTGCCATTGAAACGGTAGAAGCTTAAGGAGGTACGAAATCATGAAAGAGACAAAGAATATTATGATTGTTGGTGTCGGTGGACAGGGAACCCTGCTTACCAGCCGTATCCTTGGCGGTATCACCGTGGCAGCAGGCTATGATGTAAAATTATCCGAGGTGCACGGTATGGCACAGAGAGGCGGAAGTGTAGTTACTTTCGTAAGATATGGTGAAAAGGTGGCAGAGCCGATTGTAGAAGAAGGTCAGGCAGATGTACTGATTGCTTTTGAACGCTTAGAGGCTCTCCGTTATGCCCACTTCTTAAAGAAGGACGGCGTTATTGTAGTAAATGACCACAGAATTGACCCGATTACCGTAGTAACCGGCATGGCTGAGTATCCGGATAGTATTATCGAAAATCTGGAGAAAGAGCACAAGGTTCTCAAGGTAAAGGCCATGGAAGAGGCATTAAAGCTTGGCAACTCCAAGGTATTTAACATCATCGTACTTGGTGTGGCTGCAAAGCATATGGACTTTTCCAAGGAGGCATGGTTAGAAGTTATCGAAAAGACCGTACCGCCAAAGACAGTAGAGATTAACAAGCAGGCATTCCTGCTTGGTTTTGAAGGCTAAATTCAGAGAAAGGTATGGAAAAAAGACATGATTTGGAATGAAGCAAAAGAGTGTATGAGCAGAGACGAGATGCGGGCATTACAGAGCGCACGTCTCAAAAAGGTAGTAGACCGGGTTTACCACAACGTAGAGTATTACCGCAAGAAGATGCAGGCGGTAGGTATTGAACCGGGCGACATCAACGGTGTGGAGGACATCAGTAAGCTTCCGTTTACCACAAAAGATGATTTGCGTGATACTTACCCATTCGGCCTCTTTGCGGCTCCACAGTCGGAAATCGTGAGAATTCACGCTTCCAGCGGAACCACAGGTAAGGCAACTGTAGTTGGTTACACCAGAAAGGACATTGAGGTTTGGTCTGAGTGCGTTGCAAGAGCATTTTCCCAGGCGGGTCTTGGACGTAACGATATCATTCAGGTTGCTTACGGTTACGGCTTATTTACAGGTGGTCTCGGTGCTCACTATGGTGCAGAGCATTTGGGAGCAACCGTAGTTCCGATGTCTACCGGTAACACAAAGAAGCTTACCACCATGATGAAGGATTTTGGCGCAACTGCCATTGCATGTACTCCATCCTATTTATTGCATATTGCCGAAACCTTAGAGGCAGACGGCGATTTAGACAAGATTAAGTTAAAGGCTGCCATCTGCGGTGCAGAACCATGGACGGAGCAAATGCGTATGCAGATTGAAGAAAAGCTGCACATCAATGCCTTCGATATTTACGGTTTATCCGAAATTAAGGGACCGGGTGTTGCATGTGACTGCCAGTATCATAAGGGTCTTCACGTATACGAAGACCACTTCTTACCGGAAATTGTGGACCCTAAGACCTTACAGCCACTTGGCGAAAATGAAACCGGCGAGCTGGTATTTACCACTCTTACCAAGGAAGGTATTCCGCTTATCCGTTACCGTACTAAGGACTTAACCAGCATCAGCTACGATAAGTGTGACTGCGGCAGAACCTTAGCAAGAATCAGCCGCTTCAAGGGCCGTTCCGACGATATGTTAATTATCCGTGGTGTTAATGTATTCCCATCCCAGGTAGAAGCAGCACTTCTCGAAATCGGTGAAGCAGCACCATACTATATGTTAATTGTAGACCGTGTAAATAATCTGGATACGTTAGAAGTTCAGGTAGAAGTAGACGAAAAGTTCTTCTCTGATAAGATTAGTGAACTGGAAGGCTTAACCAAGAAGATTGCCCACGCTATCCAGCAGGGCATCGGTCTTGCAGTTAAAGTTAAGCTTGTTGAGCCAAAGACCATCGAAAGAAGCATGGGTAAGGCAGTTCGCGTTATTGATAAGAGAAAATTAGTATAATTTAAAGACAAGGGGGTTACATTATGTTTATCAATCAGTTAACAGTTTTTATTGAGAACCGTACCGGAAGACTGGATGAGGTTCTGGAAGCGTTAAAGGAAGCAGGCATCAATATTATTTCCCTGTCTTTAGCAGACACAAGTGAATATGGTTTGCTCCGTATGATTGTATCCCAGCCGGAAAAGGCAAAAGAAGCATTAAAAGCAAAGGATTTCACTGCAATGCTTACTCCGGTACTTGGTGTGAAATTATCCCATCAGGTAGGTCAGTTGCAGGTGCTTCTTGCTGAAATTTGCAAGGCGGGAATTAACATTGAATATACCTATGCACTGGCAACCGGAAATGACGATGCTTCCATCGTTATCAGAACCGCAGACTTGGAAGCAGCAGCTAAAGTGCTTTCCGAAACCGGCGTTGAGCTGATTAAAGCAGAGGAATTAACAAAATAGGGAGGATTGTATGGTTATCGATTTTCACACCCACATTTTTCCGGATAAAATCGCCGCAAAGACGATAGCACACTTAGAAGAAGTTGGTAATATCAAAGCGGCAACAAATGGCACCTTAAACGGGTTGCTTGATTCCATGGAACGGTGCGGAGTGGACATGTCGGTTATCCTTCCGGTGGCTACCAAGCCTTCCCAGTTTGAAAGTATCCAAAATTTTGCCAAAATGGTGAACGAGCAATATCCGGGGAAATTGCTCTCCTTTGGAGGAATTCATCCGGATTGTGAGGATTACAAAAAAGAGCTGGATACAATTAAAGCAATGGGTTTTAAAGGGATTAAAATTCATCCGGATTATCAGGGGGTTATGATTGATGACATCCGTTTTATGCGGATTATTGAGTATGCCAGTGAACTGGGGCTGATTATTTTAACCCATGCTGGCATTGATATCGGTCTGCCGAATCCGGTGCACTGCCCTCCGCAGAAAATGCGGAAGGTGTTAGATACCATCAAACCGGAAAAAATGGTGCTGGCCCATCTTGGAGGCTGGTCCCAGTGGGATGAGGTATATGAGTATCTGGCAGGAGAGAATGTCTGGTTGGATACTGCATTTATTTATGATGCAATTTCAAGGGAACAATTCCGTAAGATTTTAGAAAAGCACGGTTCCGACAAGATTCTGTTTGCTACGGACTCTCCATGGAGTGACATGGCAAAAGGAATTCAGTGGATAAAGGAACGGAATCTTCCGCAAAAGGTGGAAGAAGATATTTTGTCCTGCAATGCAAAGCGTCTGCTTGGTATTGCATAGGGAGAAAAGAGGAGAATTATGATTACAAAAATTTTATTCTTGGTTATCTTTTTTGCAGTAATGATTGGTGTGGGTGTGTACTCCAGAAAACATGCCACCAATGTAAATGATTTTGTTTTGGGTGGCAGAGCGGTTGGTCCGTGGCTGACGGCATTTGCCTATGGTACTTCCTACTTTTCGGCAGTAGTATTTGTTGGTTATGCCGGACAGTTTGGTTACAAGTACGGTTTATCCGCTACCTGGATTGGTATCGGTAATGCAGTCATCGGTTCCTTGCTTGCCTGGATTATTTTAGGTCGCAGAACCCGTGTTATGAGTAAGCACTTATCTGCATCCACCATGCCGGATTATTTTGGAAAGAGATACGATTCCAAGGCATTAAAGATTGTGGCTTCTGCTATTGCCTTTATTTTCCTGATTCCATATACCGCTTCTGTATACAACGGTTTATCCAGATTATTCGGAATGGCCTTTGATATTCCTTATGGAATCTGCGTTCTTGTTATGGCAGTGCTTACCGGTGTGTATGTAATTCTTGGCGGATACATGGCAACTGCTATTAATGATTTTATCCAGGGCATTATCATGCTGTTTGGTATTGTGGCGGTTATCGCTGCGGTATTAAACGGACAGGGCGGTTTCTACAATGCAGTGAAGGAACTGGCAGAATTAGAGAGCGATATTCCTCTTACCATGGGACAGAAGGGTGCCTTTACTTCTTTCTTCGGACCGGACCTTCCAAACCTGATTGGTGTTGTAATTTTAACCTCCCTCGGTACTTGGGGACTTCCTCAGATGGTACATAAGTTTTATGCAATTAAGGATGAAAAATCCATTAAGTCCGGAACTATCATCTCCACACTGTTTGCCATTGTAGTAGCGGGTGGCTGTTATTTCCTTGGCGGCTTCGGACGTTTGTTTGATACACCGGCCATTCATAATGCAGACGGTAGCGTAGTTTACGATGCCATCGTACCAAGCATGTTATCCACCCTGCCTGATATTTTGGTAGGTGTTGTCATTGTGCTGGTGTTATCCGCATCCATGTCCACATTATCTTCCCTGGTTATGACCTCCAGTTCTACCTTAACACTGGACTTAATCAAGGATAACATTATTAAGAACATGAGCGAAAAGAAGCAGTTGCTCTGCATGAGAATTATGCTGGCGTTCTTTATTGTAATCAGTGTTGTGATTGCTCTTGACCCGCCTACTTTTATCGCACAGCTCATGGGTATTTCCTGGGGGGCATTGGCCGGCGCTTTCCTGGCACCGTTTATGTACGGTTTGTACTGGAAGGGCGTTACCAAGGCTTCCGTTTGGGCAAGTTTTGCAGTGGGCGTAGGTATTACCGTTGCCAATATGTTCTTTAAATTTATTGCATCTCCAATCAATGCAGGTGCCATTGCTATGGTGGCTGGCATGATTGTAGTGCCGGTGGTAAGTCTTATTACACCGAAAATGGATAAGAATAAAGTGGAAGATTGTTTCGCTTGTCTGGAAGAGACCGTAGTGGTACATAAGAAGACATCGATTGAAGAATAAAATGAAAAAGCATATCTGCGTACAGAACGTTAACGAGAGCAGTTTTGTAGCGGATATGCTTTTTTTGTGTACAAATCAGGGTAAAAGTGATATGATTATTTTGAATATAGTTTGAATAGCAGTGATTTGGGTCACACAAAAGTAAAAGAAAAAGGAGAAGGAAACATGAAGAAAGAAGGGTTAGCAGGCTTTCGGCGTGTTCTGGCAGGGGTGCTTTGCCTTGTTATGGTACTTAGCATTACCCACATGCCGGGAATAACTGTGCACGCAGAAGCAGAAAGCACAACAGTTCCGGAAAATCTGACCGGCGGCACACAAACAGCCAGCGGCAGTGCTTTGGAGCAGGAAGAAGAAACAGACACCGCCACAGGCAGTGCTTTGGGCATAGGCGGTACGTTTAAAAATCCGGAAATCGAGTACATTGAAACGTCAGATACCACGGCGAGAGTATGGTCCATTTGGGGTATGGACACAGGGAAACCGGATTTAATTGACGGTACGGAGGTTCATTGGATTGACCGGTTGAATACTACCGGAGAGTTCGCTTTCATCCGGGAGTTTTACGATATGCTGGTAGAAGGTTCCGATTATGACGGAACAGATGATTTTTTTATTGATGATTCGTATTATTATGACACAGAGGGAAATCTCGTCAGTCATTACGAAACAGTAAATATCGAATTACCAATAACTCTTTCCGATGGAACAATACCTGCCACACAGGAAGCGGCACAAGCGCGGATGGTAGAAATCTATACAGAGAAAAAGGAGTTCTATAAAAATTGTGCTTTGGCCGGATATGATGCTTTTGACAGAGATCATCCGGAGGTGTTCTGGCTTGACGGAACTACCGCCTGGGGAACCGATTACTCCTGGCCGGTCGGTGATGCGGTAAACGGCTGGAGCTTTGAGCTGGATGTGTTTTTCTGGATTCAGTATGTACCGGGTAACGATACGGATATGAGTTTCAATGTCCGTGAGCCGGAATATAACAGCCAGACTGTAATTGAAGCCACCATTGCAGAAGTAAATTCCAATGCATCAGCCATCTTATCTGCAGTGGAAGATAAGACAGATGTAGAAAAAATCCGTTATTTTAACGAATGGCTGACACTGAATAATGCATATAACAGCAGTGACGATTTAGATGCTATTGATCACGATTGCCGTGAGGTTACCAGTGCCCTGGCAGGTATAGCAGGTCCTGAGGGCCCGGTTTGCGAAGCTTATGCAAGAGCATTTAAGTTGCTTTGCGACAGAAGCGGTATTGACTGTGTTCTGGTAGATGGTTATCCAAGTACTGCTCCTGGAGAAGTGCTTAGCGGTCACATGTGGAACTATGTGAAAGTGGATGGTGCCTGGTATGCTGTCGATGTAACCTGGAATGACCCGATGGTCAGCGGCAAAGAGGAAGAAAAGGTATCCGGACGCGAAGATGAAGCATGGCTTCTGTTGGGTTCCCAGACCATCACAGAGTATGGTATGACCTATATTGACACCCATCCGGTAGAAAATGCGTTGCGTAGCGATGGTGTTGCATTCATAAACGGTCCGGAGCTTTCGGAAACGGCATATGATATACCAAAGGTTGGTCCAAGTTATTTAGTAATTGGCGATGATATCTGGGTTACGAATGAGGATGGCAGTACAACCGGATGTACCACCAGCGGCACCGCAGATTTCGGTACCTGGAGCTATGCAAATGGTGTGCTGACTCTGACAGAAGCAACATCATTAGGGGATATCTGTTGGATTAGCGGAGACTTGACCATTGTTTTAAACGGAAGCAATGGTTGCCAGAACATCGCAATGGATAATTCTACCGGTGCAGAAGGTACCTTGACTATTCAGGGGCCGGGAACATTGGAAGCGGCTGATGTTGGCGGACAAAACAGCGCGGTTCTTTCCGTACTCATTAAGAATTGTGTTCTCACAGTAACCGGACTTCGAAATGCAAAAGCCGGGAACTCCATTATTGTCGTAGGTAATACTGCCACCGTTTACGGTGAGGTTACTTTGCCATCAACGCTTGTAATCCACAATAATCAAATCATTAACTTTACTACAGATTCTTGTATTACCAATCTTGATAAATTATGGGTACTTGAATTGGCCACTATCCAGGTAAACGGAGTCACTCACACCCATAACACAAACAGCACCACATATACTGCAGTAGACGGAACCGAACAGAAGCATACAAAGACTGTGGCTTGTGCGGACTGTCCGATTCAGTACAAGACAGAAACCGAAGAGGACTGTACGGTTTCTGCAGCTACCTGTAGTGCAAAGGCAAAATGTCAATACTGCCGGACGGAGTATGGCGAACCGGATGCGACCAAGCATAACTTTGCGGCAGCAACCGGTATTTGTACCATCTGTAGTACCCAGGCCCAGGCTAAGGTGGAAAATACCTATTATGCGACATTGGATGAAGCTGTGGACGCATGGGCTGACAATACAACTTTGACACTGATGGATGATGTGACCATAGATCATGCGGGTTATATAATTATGGGAAATGGCTTGACGCTGGATTTAAACGGGAAGACCTGGCTTTCTACAAATAAAAGGGGAATTCCGTTGGGACTTTCTCCGCATGACGCACCTGATTCAACAGTCCGGGCGCTTCTTATTACAGACAGCAGTGCCGGAGGAACCGGACGTATAGAATCCGAGAGTAAATATGTAATTCTTGCCTCCGCTGGTCATACGATACTGGAGAAAGGTACTCTAGTGGGCTGTATTAGCGTGAGTGCTTTCACAGGTATTGTAGTTACCGGCGGTACAATCATTGCTGATATTCCAATTTCCATGCACGGGGATAATAACTTTTTGAAAATTTCCGGCGGTACATTAAATGGTACCACCTATGGAATTTATAATGACACGGATCCGGCTGATATTGTGGATTCCTCCATGACCATTTCCGGAACACCAAGTATTAACGGTGGTGTCTATGACATATATACAACATTGCCAATTACCTTTGAAACGGCTCCGGCAACCGTCCTTTCGGTTGGCATGCCGGGAACTCCGGGTGTGTTTGCCGTAGGTGCGGAGGGCGTAGTTCTTTCTGCCAATATGTTTACCAGTGACAGCTATGAGGTACTCGCAGAAAAGGACAGTAATAATAGTTACAGTGTGCGTCTGGCAAAACGTATGGCAAGTGCGGAACTCAGTCTTTCTTTGAGCACAAATGCGGCAGGTGAGTACACTGCAGAATACACAGGTTCTGCCATTACACCTTCGGTAAGTTCTGTTGTATTGGACGGTACCACATTAACACAGGATACAGATTATACCGTATCTTACAGTAATAATACAAACGTGGGAACCGCTACGGTTACAGTTACCGGTATTGGTACTTATAGCGGTACAGCAGCAAAGACATTTAAAATTACTCCGGCAACTCTTACCGTAACCGGTGCAACAGCAACCGGAAAGACATATGACCAAACAGCAACCGTTAGCATTACCGGTGTTACATTATCCGGTGTTGCTGCAGGAGATAAGGTGGCAGTGGATGTGACCAATGTAACCGGTACAGTCGGCAGTGCAAATGCGGCATCCTATACAACAGTAACTCTTCCTGCCCTCACTCTGACAGGAGCAGACGCAGGTAATTATATGTTGACCCAGCCGATCGCAGCGGTGGCATGTAATGTGACTATTTCTGCCAAAACAGTTACAGCACCAACCTTTAGCGGTTTGAATGCATCTTACGGTCATACGGGCACTGCTATTACTCCAAGCTTTAAGCTGATGGACGGTACTGTGGAAATTCCGGTAAGCGAATATTCGGTAGCATACAGCAATAATACCAATCCGGGTACTGCAACGGTTACCATCACCGACGTAACCGGTGGTAACTATACGGTAAGCGGCACCAAGACGTTTAAAATTGTGGAACATGTTCATGTTTGGAAATACGTCGCAAGTGGCGCAGTGATTACAGCTACTTGTGAAGGTACCATCGGTACCTGTCCGGTGGCAAACCGCACCGTTAAAGTAACATTGGCTGCACCAACCGCAGTAATCTATGACGGTACAGCAAAGGCAGCAACCGTGACCCAGAGTCCGGCAGAGGTATTTACTTTACCGGTAATTACATATAACACTACGGACGGCAATGCTCCGACAAATGCAGGTGCTTATACAGCAGCCATTACACTGGGAGGAGTAACTGTAAGCGTAGATTATACCGTTCAAAAGGCAGACTTCCCTGTAAACACAGTGACTCTGCCATGGAAAGCAAATCTTACATATGCCCATGGTACGGCACAGACCGTAATTGGTACAGTTGACCTTACGGCAGCACCACAGGGCAGTGTGGTTACTTATAGTACAAGTACCAACGGAACTACCTGGAGCGCATGGGAAACCACGGTTCCAACCATGACAAATGCAGGTACTCTTCAGGTAAAAGTAAAGATTTCCGGTAATAGTAATTACAAAGAGTATATAAGTGGGGCACAGACCATTACGATGGCACCTTATACCCTTGGCTCTTCCGGTGAAATCTTATCTGTAGCAGATGTTACTTATACAGGACTTGCACAGACTCCGGCAGTTGTCCTGACTTCCGCAGGCACAGTACCGGGCGGTCTTAATGCAAATCTTCTGGCAGGCAGGGATTGTACCGTAGCATATGCAAATAATGTGAATGTTACAACGGATGGTAATCCGGCAACCGTTACCATTACAGGTACCGGTAATTATACCGGCACGTTGACTGCTGATTTTGGCATCAGATACCTGACAACGGAAGCAGTAGCAACTGCTCCGGCAGACTGGGTAAAGAAGGCGGTTGTTACAGCCCCGGCCGGCTTTACTATCAGTAACAGCTTAAACGGTACATACGGCACAAGCTTTGATGTAACAACATCCGGCGCAGATGAAAACGGTACGGTTGTAACCTATTATCTGAAGCAGGAGGGTACCGGTTATATTTCTGCAGCGAAGACGGTTACCGTAAAGGTAGACAGCGAAGCTCCGGTATTTGATACAAACGCTTTTGAAATCACAGAGCTTACCGGCACAATGGCAGAATTTACCTGGGCGGTAGAGGATAACCGTGGTGTGGATGGCTGCAGCGTTTACTATGCTGCCAGTGCAGATAGTCTAACAGCAGAACAGTTCTATGAGCTGGGCAAGCAGGCAAATGGCGAGTTTACCCTGAGTAATCTTGCTGCAAATACAACTTACTATATTACTATTACAGCAAAGGACGCGGTGGGTAATTACGGAATACTGCAGAAATCTGTTACAACGAAGAAGGCAGGATTCACAACAACGGTAAATAAGAACTATCTGTATTCCAAGGATAAGACAGACAGTATTAATTTAGCGGCACTGCTGCCGGATGACTGTGAAGAAACAGCGTTTGGTGCTATTGATAAAAAGGGTGATGTGATTTATACAGCAGAACCTGTTCTTACAAACGGCGTATTATCCTACACTGTGAAGGCGGGCGCAATTTCCGATGCAGGTCAGATTACGGTTTCGGTAGAAAGCAAAAATTATGATACTATTACCATTAGTATTATTATTACGCTGACGGATCAGAAACCGGTAAGCCTGCAGGCTGGTTCCGCAGTTACAGCAACCGGTACTTTGACCTACGGAGATTCTTTGGCGAAGTTAATCCTTGGCAGTGCTATCTTTGTGGATGATGAAGGTAACATGGTGGAAGGTACACTTTGCTGGAAGGATGAGACGCTGGTTCCAAATGCCGGAACGCCAACGGCTGTTTGGGTATTTACACCGGATAATGCTGAATATGCTGATTTAGAAGGCACTACGGCGATTACTGTAAATAAAGCAGGCTGTGTAATTTTTGCAGTTCCGGTAGTGGCAGACAGAGTATACCATCCGACGTCTGTATTGACTAATACGGACTTAACCGGAGGCACAGTCAGTATGGAAGGTACCTGGAGTTGGAAGGAAGCAGGTATTGTTCCTACAGTAAATAATAGCGGATATGTGGCTGTGTTTACACCAAAGGATACAACAAATTATGAAACTACGGAGAGAACGATTGCTGTAAACGTAGCAAAGGCAACTCCGATGATTCAAACTGCACCAACCGCAGTACTTACTTATGGTATGACATTAAGTGAGGTAGAATTAACCGGCGGTGAAGTACAGTACAACGCAGAGGATGCAACCGCAGTAGCCGGAACATTCTTCTGGAAGAACAATGCCCTGAAGCCTGTTGTGACAGACAGTGGTGTAACAGAGTATGCGGTTATTTTCACTCCGGCGGATACAACTAATTATAATGCGGTAGAAACAAAGATAATCGTAACAGTAAATAAAGCACAGAATGCTCCAAATATGCCGGAAAGTAATATGGCGGTTTCTAACAGCAAAGAAACTGTAGGTGCCGTAGCGCTTCCAAACGACTGGGCATGGGCAGAAGCTGACAGCGCAAAGGAACTGGAAGTAGATGTTCCTCTTCAGGCAACTGCCATTTATGTTGGCGCTGATAAAGGCAATTACATAACGGAAACCGTAGTGGTTACCATCAACCGTTGTCTATGTGACCACTATGACAATACTGACGACGGAATCTGTGATAACTGCGGTTATGTGATTCAGGTATATTACACCATTAATGTAATTTCAAGTACCGGCGGACATGCTTCTGCAAGTTGTGTCAGAGCACCGAAGGGAAGAAGAATCAGCTTGTCTTATACAGCGGATTTTGGATTTACGTTTGGCGGATGGAACTCCTATGATGTAAGTTTGACCGGCAGAAATAGTTTTATTATGCCGGCCGGTGATGTTACAATAGTTGCAATGTTCTTTGCAGAAACACAGGAACCATCTGTTACCGAACCGACACCAATACCAACGGCAACACCGATACCTTCTCCGACACCGGTGTATAATCCGGAAGAGTCCTGGTTTGTACCGGGAACTTATGAAGCAGAAGAAAAGCAGTATGATGTTGTGCTTGGTCCTTCTAAGGAAAAGGCTTCTTTAGGAAGCGTATTGAAGGTTGGCTCTACTATAGACCTGAATTTCTATGGTGTAAAGAACTGGGCAAAAAATGCATATACCTATAAGTGGATAACTTCCGACAGCAGTATTGCAGTAGTGGACAACTTAGGCAAGGTTACCATGCTGGATAATGGTATTGCGATTATACGACTGGAACTTATTCATAAGGAAACCGGAACGAAGTTAAATGTTGCACCAATGGAAGTTGGTGTTCCGGAAGCAGATTATGATATCTTCCTGGGAACAAGTGCAAAGGATACCAATCTGCGTCGCGAAATTGGAGTGGGTCAGAAGATTGACTTAAACTTCTATGGAGTGAAGAATTGGAAGAAGGACGATTACGAGTATGAATGGTACTCCAGTGATAAGGAAGTGGCTATTGTCGATAAGCGTGGTTTGGTAACCGGGCTGAAGGCAGGAAAGGCCGTTATCCGATTGAAACTGAAGAACAAAAAGACCGGAGAATATCTGGTAGTTGCACCGGTAGTAATAACCGTGCCGGAAGAGAAAAAGTAAAAAATAACATAAGCCCGGAGTGAAAACTCCGGGCTTGTTATAGTTACAGCTTAATATTGGCAAATAAAGAAGCCATGGTGTTATTTGCGGTTTTATCTTCAAATACATAGTTTTCCGGAGCTACTTCTTCAACTTCTTCGGAAACCTCAGCATCTTCTACTGCCTTCATGGAAAGACTTACCTTGCCATCTTTTACATCAATGATTTTTACATTAACGGTGTCGCCGACTTTGATTACCTCACTTGGGGATTTAATGCGTCTGCCGCAAATCTGGGAAATGTGGAGAAGACCGGATAAGTCATCGCCAATGGAAACAAAAGCACCGTACGGCATAAGTTGTTCTACGGTTCCGGTAACTACGGTTCCTACAACCAGGCGGGCAATGCGGCTGTTGCGTTCCTGCTTTTCCTGCTCCATTAAAACGTCCTTAACGGAGAGGGTGAGCTTTTGGTCTGCCTGGTTTACATTGATAACAACGGCTTGCACGGTCTGACCAACAAAGGTGGTTGGGTCATCCACAAAGGTCATGGCCAGCTTGGAAGCAGGAATGAAAGCACGGATACCTTCTAAGTAAGTGATGGCACCTGCAGCAAAGGCTTCTGCTATCTTTACTGTTACTACAGTGCCTTCTGCCTGTAGTTCTTTTAATTTGTCCCAGGAGAGGACGTCGTCTGCTTTTTTCTTGGAAAGCATCAGGGAACCTTCTTTGTTTTCATGGGTTACCATAGCGGAGATGGTTTCACCGATTTGTACATCTGCCTTAATGGAAAAACGAGGATCGTTACTTAATTCGGCCAACGGAATGATTCCCTCGGCAAAATAGTTTAAATCCAGGGTGACTTCGGTATCGGAGATACCGATAACGGTTCCGGTAACTACGTCGCCCGGAAAAATCTTTTTGAAGGAACGGTTTAATTCCTGTTCAAAATCTTGCATGGTTAATTCTTCGCTCATGTCAATTCTCCTTGTTTTCTTCTTTATTTTTTATATCAGTTTAGGTCTTTTGCACATTGATTTTTCATATCTTTTATGATACCATATCTGAATGGATTTGAAAAGATTTTTGATGAAGAAAAGAGGCGTATCAAAGTATGGGCAGAACAAAAAAATATGAAATCGACATGTGTAACGGCCCAATTTTAAAGAAGATGTTGTTGTTTGCGTTTCCGTTAATGCTATCCAGCATATTGCAGCTGTTGTTTAATGCAGCGGATATTGTGGTGGTTGGACGGTTTGCGGGAGATGATTCCCTGGCGGCGGTAGGGTCTACCTCGTCTTTGATAAACCTGCTGACTAACTTATTTATCGGTCTTTCTGTCGGTGCCAATGTTTTAGTAGCCAGGTATTTTGGTGCAAAGAAGGAAGAAGAATTAAAGGAGACGGTACATACTGCCATGACTCTGAGCCTGATTGGTGGTATTGCGTTGACGATTATCGGCATTGTGGGTGCACCCATCATTTTGAAATGGATGCAGACACCGCCGGAGGTGCTTTCGAAAGCAGTAATTTATCTTAGAGTTTACTTTGCCGGTATGACGGCAACCATGGTCTACAATTTCGGCAGCTCTATTTTGCGTGCCATTGGCGATACCAAGCGTCCGCTGTATTATTTAAGTATTGCCGGTGTGGTAAATGTGGTCTTGAATCTGGTCTTTGTTATTGTATTTCATTGGGATGTATTTGGTGTTGGTTTGGCAACGGTTATTTCCCAGGTGATTTCTGCGGCATTGGTACTTCGTTGCCTTTTGAGAGAACAGGGCGGCATCCGGTTGGATTTAAAATACCTTGGCGTGAACAAAGGAAAGCTTTTGCAGATTATGCAGATTGGTTTACCGGCAGGCTTTCAGGGAATGCTGTTTTCTCTTTCTAACGTAGTAATCCAGTCTTCCGTCAACTCCTTTGGTGCAACCATTGTGGCGGGAAATTCAGCGGCACAGAATATTGAGGGCTTTGTATATGTGGGCATGAATGCCTTTTATCAGGCGGCGATTTCCTTTATGGGACAGAACGTGGGTGCCGGAAAATATAACCGCGTCAATAAAATTTTGTTTGCGGCAGAAACCTGCGTTATTGTGATTGGTTTTGGACTGAGTATGATTGTACGGCTGTTTGCTACGCCATTGCTTAGCTTATATACCGATAGCCCGGCGGTAGTGGAAGCCGGAACGGTACGTCTTAGTATTATTTGTGCTACTTATTTTTTATGCGGTATGATGGATGTTATGGTAGGTGCGCTTCGCGGACTTGGCTATTCTATTGCGCCAATGATTGTATCGCTTTTAGGTGCTTGTGCATTCCGTCTGCTTTGGATTGCAACCATATTCCAAATTGACCGGTTCCACACCATTGAAACGGTATACACTTCTTATCCAATCAGCTGGACCGTGACATTTTTAGCCCATGTGGTAACCTTTTTAATTGTAAGACACCGCTTAAAAAAGCGCTGGGGCGAATAGAATAATAAATTTGGAAAAAGGAAAAATGATAATAAAAGATATTTAGGAGGAACTAATTATGGACGATAAGAAACAGGAACAGAGCATTGACGAGTTAATTGCATTTTTAGACGGACGTATGGCAAACGGCGGCGGTGCCGTAAAGCCAAAGTTTAATGAAGAGGGAAAAATGGAGGCAGAGGAGCCAAAGCTTTTCAGTGATGGTTTGGATGAGGATTGTCCAACCTGCGCTAAGATTCCTAATTTGATGCAGTTTACTCCGGATAACGAAAGAGAACCGGAAGAGGGCGAAGAGTGGTAAGATACCATGAAATACAATAAGATAATCCGTGGCGTTTTTCACAGCCGTCCAAATCGGTTTATCGCAAACGTGTATATTGACGGTGCGTTGGAAACGGTTCATGTGAAAAATACCGGCCGGTGTAAGGAACTGTTGCTCCCGGGGGCGGAAGTGATTTTAGAGGTTTCGGATAACCCGGCAAGAAAAACAAACTATGATTTGATTGCGGTGTATAAAGATGGTCTTGGGTTGGTTAACATCGACAGCCAGTTGTGCAATAAGGTGGCTGGTGAGTGGATGAAACTCCAAGGATATGACTATATTAAACCGGAGTACACCTATGGGGCTTCGCGGGTAGATTTTTACATGGAGAAAAACGAGGAGAAATTCCTCATGGAAGTTAAAGGATGTACGTTAGAGATTGACGGTATCGGTTACTTCCCGGATGCTCCGACAGAGCGCGGCGTAAAGCATCTCAAAGAACTGACGACAGCAGTAGAATGCGGATTTCACTGCATTGTTGCCTTTGTTATTCCCATGGAAGGAGTAACCGAGGTGCGGGCGAATGTGGCTACCCATAAAGCCTTTGGCGATGCCCTGGAAGAGGCAAAAGCAGCAGGAGTAGAGGTGCTATTTCTGCCATGCAAGGTGATGCCGGAGGAAGTCGTTATTGTGGATGCAATAGTAGCAGAAGTCTAGTTGATTTATTATGAACACTTTAAAAAATCAGGCCGGAATTATTGACGGAAAAAAAGCTTTATGCTATACTGATGAAAATGATGGTAATTTTTATCATTATCAATTTTACGAGAATGGAGAATGAACAATGGAAAGAATTAAGACTCTTGAAACTCGTGACCTTTGCGAGAGCGCAAAGAACGGTGGCTGTGGCGAATGCCAGACATCCTGCCAGTCCGCTTGCAAGACTAGCTGCGGTGTTGCTAATCAGCAGTGTGAAAACACAGAGAAATAAGTCATGATGATGAACGGGGATGCTGCTGAATAAGCAGCATCCTTTACGTTATAGGGAGGATAAAATGGTACATCAATATAAATTAAACGGCTACAATATCGTGCTGGATACCTGTTCCGGTGCAGTGCATGTGGTGGACGAAGTGGCATATGACATGATTGCTGCTTTTAAAGAGAAAACAGAAGAGGAAATTGTGGCAGAGATGCTTGAAAAATACGGCGACCGGGAAGACGTTACCGAGGAAGACCTGCATCTTTGCATGGAGGATATCCGTGCGCTCGTTAAGATGGGCAAACTCTACACCGAGGATACCTTTGAGGATATGGCAGGTAAGTTTAAGGAGCGCTCCGGCAACGTGGTAAAGGCGTTGTGTCTTCATGTGGCCCACACCTGTAACTTAAACTGCTCGTATTGCTTTGCCAGTCAGGGTAAGTACCATGGCGACAGAGCCTTAATGAGCTTTGAGGTTGGTAAGCGTGCCCTGGACTTCTTAATTGAAAATTCCGGCAAGAGAAGAAACCTGGAGGTGGACTTCTTTGGCGGTGAACCATTAATGAACTGGGATGTGGTGAAGCAGCTGGTACAGTATGCAAGAAGCGTAGAAAAGGAGCACAACAAGAATTTCCGTTTCACCCTTACCACTAACGGTATGTTAATCGATGAAGATGTGATCGAATTTGCCAATAAGGAAATGAGCAACGTGGTATTAAGCTTAGACGGCCGTAAAGAAATCAACGACCTAAAGCGCGTGGATTATGCCGGTAACGGTAGCTATGATAAAATTGTACCAAAGTTCAAACAGCTGGTAGAATCCCGCGGAGGAAAAGGTTACTACATGCGAGGTACCTTTACTCATGCGAATCCGGACTTCACCAAGGATGTGTTCCACATGGCGGACCTTGGTTTCACTGAACTTAGTATGGAGCCGGTAGTAAGTTCCCCGGATGACCCGGCGGCACTCACCCCTGAAGATTTAGAAATTGTCAAGGAGCATTACGAAATTCTTGCCAAAGAGATGATTAAACGTAAGAAGGAAGGCAGAGGCTTTACCTTCTACCACTATATGTTAGACTTAACCGAAGGCCCATGCGTTTACAAGCGTATCTCCGGATGCGGTTCCGGTACCGAGTACATGGCGGTTACCCCTTGGGGTGATTTATATCCATGCCATCAGTTCGTGGGTGACGAGGCGTACAAGCTGGGCGATATCTGGCAGGGTGTTACAAACGATGCCCTTCGTGAAGAATTCCGCAGCTGTAATGCGTATGCAAGACCTGACTGTAAGGATTGTTGGGCAAAGCTTTACTGTTCCGGCGGCTGTGCGGCTAACGCATACCATGCCAGCGGTTCCATCCGCGGTATTTATGAGCCGGGCTGTGAACTGTTTAAGAAGAGAATCGAATGTGCCATTATGATTAAGGCAGCAGAGGACGCAGAAAAGTAGTTTGTGTGGAGGCGGCATGAGAACACCGATTTACGATTTTGTAACTGAATATGCGGCTTCCGATACAGTGCGGTTACATATGCCGGGACATAAGGGGCAACCGGTACTCGGTTGTGAGGCAAGAGATATTACGGAAATATCAGGGGCGGATGCGTTGTACGATGCAACCGGTATCATCGGTGAGAGTGAAACAAATGCTACCGCCTTGTTTGGTACGGGAAGAACCTTTTATTCCACGGAAGGTTCCAGCCAGTGTGTCAGGGCAATGTTAGAATTGGCAAGACGATGGTGGCAGGAAAAGAGCAGTATCGCAAAAAGAATGGAACGTCCGGTGGTTGTAGCAGCAAGAAATGCCCATAAGGCCTTTTTGTATGCAGCAATTCTGTTGGATTATGATATTGTCTGGCTTTGGCCGGAAGAAGAGAATGCTTCCCTTTGCAGTTGTACGGTAACAGCAGAAACCTTGGAAAAAGTTTTAACAGAGCAGGGAGACGCGGTGGCGGCGGTATATTTGACAAGTCCGAATTATCTTGGCGGCATGGCTGATATTTCTGCACTGGCTGCAGTTTGTCACAAGCATGATACGTTGCTTCTTGTAGATAACGCCCACGGGGCCTATCTGCATTTTTTGGAAACCTCCCTTCACCCCATGGATTTGGGTGCGGATTTGTGTTGTGATTCTGCCCATAAAACCTTACCGGTATTAACCGGAGGGGCTTATTTACATATCAATAAAACTGCGCCAAGGCAGTTGAAGGAGTGGGGCAAGGGGGCTTTAGAACTGTTTGGTTCCACCAGTCCCTCCTATTTGACTTTACAGTCGTTGGATTTGTGCAACAGGTACTTGACAGAAGGCTACAAAGAACGGTTAGCAACGGTTTGCGGACAGCTGGCAGCAGCAAAGACTCATTTGAGGAAAGCCGGCTGGCAGATAGAAGAAACGGACCCGCTTCGAATTACCGTAAAAGCGCCATGTGGGTTAACAGGAACAGAGCTTGCAGAGCAGTTACGAAATCAACAAATTGAGTGTGAATATGCGGATGAAGATTATCTGGTTCTGATGGCAACACCGGAGAATTCCGTGCGGGATTTTGACCGGCTGCTTGCTGTGATGGGCGAAAACAATTATAGTTTGGAAATAGAGAATAATGGCAAGAAGATTCCGCTTTCAGTACGTGCAGAGCAGGTGATGAGTGTCAGAGAGGCTTATTTTGCAGAGGGTGAAACGATTCCTGTCCATGCGGCCCTGGGAAGAATCTGCCGTATGCCCACCGCAACCTGTCCACCGGCAATTCCGATTGTAGTGCCGGGAGAGCGGATTGATGAGGCGGCAGTAGAAAGTTTTAAGTATTACGGAATTGATTTCGTAGAAGTAGTGAAGCAATAATTTGTTGTTAATTTTGGAGGTAATAAAATGGCAAAAGTAACCTTTAAACCGGGAAATATGTTATATCCCCTGCCGGCAGTTATGGTAAGCTGCCAAAGACCGGGGGAAAAAGCAAATATAATTACTATCGCCTGGGCGGCAACGGTATGTACCAATCCGCCGATGTTGACGGTATCCATCCGTCCGGAGCGTTATTCTTACGATATCATCAAGGAAACCGGCGAATTTGTGGTAAATCTGACCACTAAGGAGTTGGCTTTTGCTACAGACTATTGCGGCGTAAAGTCCGGCCGTGACATTGACAAATTCAAGGAAGCAGGTCTTAAGGAGCAAAAGTCCAATGTGGTAGCCTGTCCGGGCATTGCAGAAAGTCCGGTGAACATTGAATGTAAGGTGGTGGAAGTGAAAGAGCTGGGCAGCCACGCCATGTTCTTAGCAGAGGTAGTCAGTGTTCAGGTAGAGGATAAGTACATGGACGAAACAGGGAAGTTCCACTTGAATGATACCGGGCTGATGGCCTATTCCCATGGTACATACAAGGAGCTCGGGGACGATATCGGAACCTTTGGGTATTCTGTAAAGAAGAAATAAACGACTATGTTATTTCGATAAATCATATAGAAGGATGGCGAAAATTATGTACATTCGCAGAGCAAAAGAAACCGACATGCCGGGAATTAATAATCTGCTCCGCCAGGTATTGATGGTTCATCATAACGGCAGACCGGATTTGTTTAAGGCAAATGCAAAAAAATATACAGATGAGCAATTGGCAGAGCTGATAAAGGACGATACGAAACCGATTTTTGTCTGCGTGGATGAGGAAGAAACGGTGCTTGGTTATGCCTTTTGCGTATGGCAGCAGCACATCAACAATGAAATTTTGACAGACATCAAAACCTTGTACATCGATGACCTTTGCGTAGATGAAACCCGCAGAGGACAGCACATCGGAAAGAGTTTGTATGAGCATGTTCTTGCCTATGCAAAGGAAAACAATTTCTACAATGTGACCTTAAATGTGTGGTCTCTGAATGAAAGTGCCATGAAGTTTTATGAAGCTTGCGGACTGGTACCGCAGAAGGTTGGCATGGAACATATACTGTAATAAAACCCCATATTTCCGTACGAATCGTTAGCGATGAGCGGGTTCGTAGGAAATATGGGGTTATGTGTATTAACAGGTACAATCAGAACATCCAAAAAGTTCATAAAATCTTTAAAAATTTTTTCTTCTGTAGTATTATAATGGTAACCGGGATGACAAAGGCCTCCCGGGAAGGAGAATTTTGAATGAAGAAGAATATGGTTGGCAAGGGTTGGTTTTGGGTGCTTCGTATAGTACTGATGATTGCTGCAGTGCTTTGCTTTAACTGGTTTGCCCTGCCACTTACTTTATCAGTAAGTATAAATCTTGGAAATATTACCGGGCTTGCAGTATCTGCATTGTTATTTTTATATGGATTATTTATGCCATGGGTGCACCGCATTATGCAAAGATGGCGCACTCACAAGGGGCTTCGCTTTTTACATTGGGGAATCCTTGGGGGAATTGGATTGATTGCCCTGCTGGTAGTAATTGAATCTGCCTGTATGATTGTGGCTGCAAACAAGGAGCCGGAGCCGGGAGCTACGGTGGTGGTGCTTGGCTGCCGTGTATACGGGGAACGGGCAAGTCTCTCCATGGTGGAACGTCTGGATGCGGCATATGAGTATTTGATAGGGCATCCGGAATCTATGTGTGTGCTGTCCGGTGGTCAGGGAGATGGAGAAAACATCACCGAAGCGGAGTGTATGTACCGGTATTTGATAAATAGGGGAATTGATGAGGCGCGACTGTATAAGGAAGAGGCATCCACTACAACCAGGGAAAACCTGCTGTTTTCCAAACAGTTAATAGAGGAACAGGGGTTACATCCGGTGATTGCCATTGCCACCAGTGAGTATCATATGTACCGGGCGGGAATGATTGCAAACACTCTTGGGATTACTTGGGCGGCAGTGCCGGGAAAGACCGCCATCTGGCTGTTTCCGACCTATTATGTGCGGGAATTATACGGAATTTTGTATGAGTGGGTATTTTGATAAAGAAGTGCGGACAGGCACTTATAAGGTGAAAAGAGGAGGAGACTAACATGGCAAGAACCGAACAGGTGGAATTAACCTGCCTTTGTATGATTTATAAAGATGATATGATTTTATTACAGAACCGCATCAAAAAAGACTGGAGGGGCTATACCCTGCCCGGCGGTCACATCGAACCGGGCGAATCCTTTGTGGATGCGGTGGTTAGAGAAATGAAGGAAGAAACGGGACTGGATATTTCTCACCCACAGCTTTGCGGCATCAAACAGTTTCCGATAGATGGCGGAAGATACATCGTACTGCTGTATAAAACCGATGAATTCACGGGTGAAGTGGTGTCTTCAGAAGAAGGTCAGATGGAGTGGATTTGCCGTAAGGATTTGGAGAATGTAAATACAGTAAATGACCTGACAGAGTTGTTTCAGGTGATGGACAGTGATGACTTGTCGGAATTTCAGTATGTAATTGAGGATGGAAAATGGATTGTAGTGCTGAAATAGAGGTGCGAAAAAATGAAGATATCATGGAATAAGAGAACGGCATATCTGTTGGCAACGGTACTTATTTTCTTACTGGAGCTTTCCATTGCCCTCTTTGTGAGAGATGCTTTTATCCGTCCTTATGTGGGAGATATACTGGTGGTGGTTCTTGTTTACACATTTCTGCGAATTATTTTTCCGGAACGGCCAAGACTTCTGCCGCTATACGTGTTTTTGTTTGCAGCAGGAGTGGAAGCTTTGCAGGGAATGCGAATTGTGGAATTGTTAGGATTGCAGGATAACCGTTTTTTCAGCATTCTCATTGGCACCACTTTTGACTGGAAGGATATTGCTTGTTATGGGGTAGGCTGTCTGCTGTTAGGAGTATGGGAAGTTTGGTTGTGGAGGAAGGCCGACTAGCGTTTCACGCTACCTGCAACAACTTCTGCGTAATTGTCTGCGTTGATTGTTTTTGCTAAACTTAGGATGTACAAAACAAGGAAATACGGTGCGCGCTTGTTTCCAAATATAACAAAAATAGGAGAATCATTATGGAATTTGGAACAAAAATTAAAAGCTTACGCAATAAACGAGGCATCACCCAGGAGGCTCTGGCAAAGGCTATGGGAGTTACTCCTCAGACGGTGTCGAAATGGGAAAATGATGTTACTATGCCGGATGTGGCATTACTGCCGGAATTATCCGTGTTTTTTGGTGTTACCATTGATGAATTGTTTTCCCTGGATGTAAAGAGGCAGATGGAACGGTTGGAAAACCGTATTTATGAGGCAGGTTTGCTTTCTGAAACAGAGTCGACGCAGATGGAAGAAACCCTTCGGGAGTTTGCGAAAAATCCGGAGAATAAGGCACAGGCATTGTCACTCATTGCAGAACTTCATCTGCATCAGGCGGAAATTCATAAGAGGATGGGAGCAGAGCTTGCCAAGGAAGCTCTGGAACTGGAACCGGATAATTCCAGCTATCTCAGCGATTATTGTACTGCCATGGAAAGCTATATCCCGGATTGGAATTGTAGGAACCACCATATACTCATTCAGGAACTGCAGGATTTTGTGAAGCGTCATCCGGACAACCGGGCGGCCAGTATGTGGTTGTTAGATAACCTGATGGCGGATAAGCGCTTAAAGGAAGCGGAACCGGAGCTTGCACATCTGGCACAAATTGATACGTCCTATCGTCCGGTGCTGTATCGTGCGTTGTTTGCAGCGGCAAAAGGTGATAAAGAACTGGAAGCACAGTGCTATCAGGAAATTGAAGATAATTTTATAGAAGGAAAGGATGCCTGGGTGGTACAGCTTTCTCTGGCAGAGCGTGAAACCGAGCGCCAGAATTATGAGAAGGCTATTGCGCATTATCAGAAAGCGATGGAAGTACAGGCATCTCCGAAATTTACGGATGCGCCGGAGGCCATGGCCCATATTTATGAAATCCTCGGAGAGAAAGAAAAAGCAGTGGAGTGTTACAAACTGCGTATAAAAATGATGCGTGAGGAATGGGGCATCATTGCCGGGGAAGAAGTGGATGAGGTAAACAGAAGTATCGAAAGGTTAATGAAACAGTAAGAGAGAATGGACAAGTGACTGTGAGGTTGCTTGTCCATTTTTTTATTGCCATAAAAATCATTATTCAGTATAATTTGTATAGTGGAAAGCTAGGAGGTATTTTATGATTATTGATACACACGTACACATTGGCGGCGAAAAGGTTGGATTTGACATGTCGGAAGAAAAAGTCCTTGCTGCCATGGAAAAATATAAGATTGATTTTATGCTGGTTTCCAACGGAGACTGTGCGGAGGTAGACCACGAGCAGAAACCGATTCCGGCAGAGTTTCAAGTTTCCCAGGAAGATGCTCTGCGCAGATGCATTGCTTTTGCAAGAAACAATCCGGGAAAAATCGGTGTGGGTGTCTGGGTGAAGCCTTTAACGGAAACAGTAACAGAGGGGTTGGAGCAGTTAATTGCAGAAAACAGGGATGTGATTTATGCCCTGAAGTTGCATCCGTATCATTCCAAGACCTCTCCGGTGGATGCAAAAACATTGCCGTATTTGGAACTGGCAAACAAGTATAAACTGCCGGTAGTTTCTCACACGGGAACCGGTCCGGAGGATGCGCCGATTCATGTGTATGAGGCGGCAAAACTGTTTCCGGAGATTCCTTTTGTAATGGTGCACATGGGTCTTGGCTCTGACAATAAAGATGCTTTGGACTTACTTGGCAAAGCCGACAATCTGTACGGCGATACCGCCTGGGTGCCGATGGATACTGCCATTGCGGCAATCAAACGGTATGGCAGCAAGAAGATGTTTTTTGGCAGCGATGCCCCGATTGACGGCGTGGATACTTATCTTTGTAATCCGTGGGGGGAGCGCTCCGTGTATCAGGATTATTTTCATGTCCTGCCGGAGAAAATCAGTAAGGAAGCTTACGAGGATTTGATGTGGCGGAATGCGGCAGAGGTGTTTGGAATATGGGAAAAATAGCAGTCAGCGCCTGCCTGCTTGGAGAAAACTGCAAGTACAGCGGCGGTAATAACAGAAATGATAAGGTGCTTGAATTTATCAAAGGTAAAGAAGTAATTCCGGTGTGTCCGGAGGTGGCAGGAGGTCTGCCAACGCCTAGAGTTCCGGTGGAACTGGTGGACGGCGTGGCAATTAACCGGGAGGGCATCAATGTGGATAAGGAGTTTCATCTTGGCGTGGAGCGGATGCTTGAGAAGCTTTTCGGCGAGGATATTGACTTGGTGATTTTACAGCCAAGAAGCCCGTCCTGCGGCACGAAACAGATTTACGACGGTACCTTTACTGGAACGTTGAAGCCGGGCCAGGGCATGTTTGCTAAGGCACTTGTGGAAAAAGGATATAAGGTGGTGGAACCGGATGAACTTGACAATTACTAAAGCAAAAGATAAAGATGCCCTTACAGTGGCAAAACTTGCCATTCAGATGTGGGAAGATAATGTGCTGGAGGAACTGGCAGCAGAGCTTGCAGAACTTATGAAAAGTCCCGAAGCGGTAGTCTTTCTCGGGGAGGTGGACGGACAAGCCATTGGTTTTGCCCAGTGTCAGCTCCGCCACGATTATGTAGAAGGAACAGAAACCAGCCCGGTGGGCTATTTGGAAGGTATTTTTATTGAAGAGAATTACCGGAAGCAGGGTTATGCAAAGCAGCTGCTTGCAGCTTGTGAAAACTGGGCGAAAGAACAGGGCTGTACGGAGTTTGCCAGTGATTGTGAACTGGATAATACCGGGAGTCTGAAGTTTCATTTGAGTTTGGGATTTGAGGAAGCAAACCGGGTGATTTGTTTTACAAAACCATTGGAAACTTGCTGTCAGAATGAAGAGAAAGAAGATATAACAACAGACAAAATGTCATGGGAAAGCAACGTTTCGTTGGATGATTTGAATAAATTGTATTATCGCTTGGAAATGAAGCAAACAGAACTGTTTCAAGGGCTGTTTCATCGCTGCTTTGAATTGAAAAGGGGCTATTATAACGGGAATTATCACAGAGATAAAAGTGGTAATTATGTTATGGAGTATTATCCTATTCCGATAATAGAAGTACAGGGACTTTGTGACGTGGAGATTAATGTAGAGAATATTACAGTTTCCACGAAGCTGACAAAGCAAAATGCGGTGGAGTACAATTATGGAAAATTAGAGGGAAATTCCTTTGAAGCCTACGGCGTGGAGGACTATCTGCAAGATTTTTATGAACCTGGAATGACAACAGAAGAATTGCAGGCAGCAATTAAGAAGTCGGAGGAAAAAGAAATCGGGTTTTCTTTTAAGTTTGGTTTTGATATAACCGGAAATGAAATGTATGAGTTTGTGAAAATGCTTCGCAGAGAGGGTTTTTTTTATTAAGTTAGTGTGATATAATACATATACAGGAACTGTAGGAAAGGGGTGTGTAAATATGATGTATCCGTTTTTAACATTAGATGACCAAACGGAAATAGTGCATTCTGAAATGCGGGAAGATGGTACAGTAAAAGTATATATGGAAAAGCCGGATGAAAAGGATTGTTTTCATTATGCCACTTGCTATTTGCCGGAATATCGCTGGAGTGATGTGTTTGGTTTTACAGAGAGTGAAATGAGTCATTTGCATGATGTAATTGAATCAACAGCACACCTGATTTTAAAATATTCTAAAGAGGGAGGATTTGAAAATGCCTCAAGTTTTTAGAATAGGTTCCTATTGGGTATATTTTTGGTCTAATGAAAATGAGCCGTTAGAACCAATACATGTTCATGTGTCTGAAGGTTCACCAAATGCAAATGCGACTAAAATTTGGATAACCAAAGCCGGAAAATGTTATTTGTGTCATAATAATTCGCATATTCCTGCAAAAATATTAAGAAATATTATGGATATTATCGAAGCGAGAAGTAAGGAAGTTATTCAAAAGTGGTGTGACTATTTTGGAGAAGTAAGATACTTTTGCTAAATTTATTTTAAAGCAAAATAGCAGGTGCTTAGAGCCTGCTATTTTCGATTTATACAATGGAGGAATCAATTATGAAATTTACATACTGTCCGCATTGCGGAACCAAAGCAATTCAAAAAGAAATCGGCGACGAGGGCATGATGCAGTATTGCCCAACCTGCGAAATCCCGCTGTGGGATATGTTTTCCACCTGCACCATTTGTGCAGTGGTGAACGAATTTAAGGAAGTGGCGCTGATTCGTCAGAGCTATGTTAACACTACCAATTATGTTTGTGTAGCGGGTTATATGAAGATGGGCGAATCTGCAGAGGATACCGCCTGCCGCGAAATCGAGGAAGAAATCGGTTTAAAAGTGGAAAAACTTACCTTTGTGAGAAGTTACCCTTACGAGAAGAAGGGATTGCTGATGCTTGGTTTTAAGGCTGAGGTAAAGAAGGCAGAGTTTAAATTGTCCGGCGAAGTGGATTCCGTGGCATGGTTTGGCTACGATGAGGTGCTTGAAAAAATCCGAGAAGGTAGCATTGCCTGGCAGCTGGTAAAGAGCGTAATTGAGGAGTAATAGGATGCTTGGAGAAACCGTAACCGTCATTATAGACCGCCCCATGGGCACCTATCATCCAAAACACAAGGACATATATTATCCGGTGAACTACGGTTATATTTCGGGTATTATTGCCGGAGATGGGGAAGCGCAGGATGCTTATGTACTTGGTGTTAATGAGCCATTGCAGGAATTTACTGGTGTTGTAGTAGCGATTATTCGCCGCTATGATGACGTGGAAGATAAGTGGGTAGTTGCACCGGAGGGTGTGACGTTTACCAAAGAGGAAATTTGGGAACAGGTAAAGTTCCAGGAGCAGTATTTTCAGTCGGAATTATGGATGTGAAAAGGAAATTATGAACAATCAAGAAATAGCAAATATTTTTCTAACCAATTTGAAACAGAAACCCCAGGGTATCAAACGATGTGCAGTTGGCATTGGTAATGAAGTTTATATTGTGGAGTGTGAAAAGGAGAACTATATTTTTCGTTGCAGTGAAGAAGAGAATGCTTATGCGGAAACAATCCATTGGTTAACTAGATTATCGGAATTGGATCTTCCAATCCCGAAAATTTTGTCTCACGGAACCCATGAAAATTATCAATATCTGATTCTGAATTTTATCCCGGGTGAAGACATTGGCCTGGTATATTCGACCCTTACCACAGCGGAAAAGAAGCAAATTGCGAAGGATGTTATGAAAATTCAGCACAAGGTTGCCGGGCTTAACTTGGATATTGAGGGAGATGTTTGGTCTTGGCAGGACTTTGTAAACGAGATGCTTGATAGGGCAGAAGAACGGATGACCGCCAACGGATATTTTGATACCGGTAAAGTGACACGGATAAGGGAAGAAATGCGTCTGCTGGACGAGTATTTCTCGCAGATAAGACCGCTCGCATATTTGGACGACATCAGCACAAAAAATCTACTGATTCATAACGGAAAGGTTTCAGGAGTCATCGATATTGACTGGATGGGAGTAGGAGATAATTTAACGTTTATTGCTATGACCTATGTAGCCCTTCGGAACATGGATTTTGAAACTGATTATGTCGATTATTTATTGGAGGAGCGAGGATGCACGGAAGATGAACGGAAGGCGTTTTTGTTCTACTGCTTGATGTTTTGTGTTGATTTTATGGGAGAACGTGGCATGCAGTTCGGTGATAAAAAGATTGAAGTCAATGAATCAGTGATTGAGAGATTGAATCGGATTTATGAGGAACTGTGGCAAGAATATGTGTAAATAATAAAGGCGTGTCGTTATCAAACGACACGCCCGTTTCTTTTGAAATCGTCGGTTTATTCTCCTTCCAGTACTGCCAGCATCAAAATGCCCACAATAATGATACCGATAAACACGTACTGTTTCTTGGTCAGTTTTTCCTTTAAGAAAATTCGGGACAGTAATAAAGATACTACGCATACGCAGGAAAGAATCGGTGCTGCAATGGCTCCGTTTCCACTCATGGCATAAACGTAAGTAAGCTGTCCGGCGGTTTCACAAACTGCGGCGATGGCTTTGTCCTTCTGCTTTGGCAGTTCAAAAGGAACCTTCTTGCATTTCATGAAAATAAATAAAATCAGACCTACGATGGCAAAGGTTAATTCGTAAGAAATATTTGCTACCAGTTCGATGTTTTCTTCGGTGATGCCGATTAACGGACTGGTTTCCATTTCTAAGAAGAAAATGTCCAAGAAACTTCCGAGAGCATCAATGAAGGCATAGCAGAACGGCATTGCAAAAGCAACAACAGCCAGCTTTTTACCAAGCTTATGTGTTCGGCCCACTTCGGAACTACGCTCCGTGTAGCCTACGCCGATAATGCCCACAACGATGACAGCAATGGCACACCAAACCAGCGGAGAAATCTGTTCTCCTAAAAAGATTACGCAAAGAATGGAACACATGGCACCGGCGGTGTTTTCAATCGGGTCTGCCAGGGATTCCTCAATAAAACGGATTCCGAAGAAAGAGCAGGCCATGGATACGATGTAACACAAAGAAACCGGTAAGTAAGCAATCAGGTTCATTGGGTTATAGGAAATATCGGAAGTGAGCAGTGTGAGTATTGCGTGGATGCCCATAACTGCACCGACCAAAACGCAGACTCTTAAATGGTCATATTTTCGTTCTTCATGGGAGCCTTTTTTATAGAAAAGTTCAGCGGTGCCCCATAATAAGGTTGTTATAAGTGTAAAAATCAGCCACATAAAATGGTGTCCTCCTAATGTACAATCTTTGTACATTATATCAAAAAATCTTGGCGAATCAAGTAAAAATTGTTTTTTATGTGTGGGCTCTATGGTATAATAGCTTAAAGTATGTGTGTAATAAAACAATGGCGCAAAAAAGAGGTGTACCTATGAAAGTATTACTTACGGCCTTTGAACCCTTTAACGGCGGAACCGTAAATCCATCCCAGTTAATATTGGAGCAAGTGAAAGCATCCTCCGGAATGGAACTGATTAAAGTTTTGCTTCCGGTGGAGTTTAAGAAAACATCAGAGGATATAGTGAAACTATTACAAATGCATCAGCCGGATGTGGTGCTCTCCCTTGGACAGGCGGGCAACCGCCCGGAAATTTGTGTAGAGCGGGTGGCAGTGAATTTGGATTGCGTGCGGTCTTCGGATGGCTTGCGGGAGCTGGCAGATAATGCAGGGGCTAAGCCGGTGGATGTACCGATAGCGGCAGATGGCGAAACTGCTTATTTCAGTACGTTGCCTGTGTGGGACTTGGTAAATGCAATCAAAGAGCAGGGAGTTGCGGGCGCAGTATCCTATAGTGCCGGAACCTATGTATGTAATCACGTGATGTACACCGTGCTTTATGAAGCGGCAAAACATTATCCCAAGATGAAAGCAGGTTTCATTCATGTGCCGTTTCTTCCGGAGCAGATGAATGGCAGAAGCACAGGTTATGCGATGGAGCTTGACGATATGGTAAAGGGAATACAGGTAGTGCTGGAAAAGTTGAATCGTGTGTGATAGGTACAGAGGAAAAAGATATGGACGAAGTTTTAAAAGTAAATGATAAAAATTATACTATTATCAAGCTTCTTGGTAAGGGTAAAGGTGGTTATTCTTACCTTGCTACAGATGGGAAGAAGCAATATGTGTTAAAGCAGATTCATCATGAACCATGTGCCTATTACCAGTTTGGTAACAAGATGGAGTCTGAACTGAATGATTATAAGCGTTTGACGGATATCGGCATCCGTATGCCAAAGCTTTTGGATTACGATATGGAGCAGGAGCGCATCTTAAAAGAGTACATTGATGGGGATACTATCTTCGAATTGGTTTGTAAAGACCAAATGCAGGATGAATACGTGGAGCAGATGAAAGCAATGTGCCAGCGTCTGTATGAAGCAAATACCAACATCGATTATTTTCCGACCAATTTTGTGGTACAGAGCGGAGAACTGTTTTATATCGATTTTGAATGTAACAATTATATGGATGAGTGGAATTTCGAGAATTGGGGCATTAAGTATTGGTCCAAGACACAAGAATTTTTGGAATACGTAAAAAATCATTGTGAAAAATAAAGAGGTGCGTATATGGACGGAAAATTGAGAAATATGACATCAATATATTTGCGCAGAGGAGATAAATTCTTATTGCTTTACCGCATGGGTTCCCGGGTAATCGGCAATTCCTATACAGGTACCGCAGGGGGACACATGGAGGAATCTGAATTAAATAATCCGCGTGCCTGCGTTTTAAGAGAATTGCAGGAAGAAACAGGGCTTACCGAACAGGATATTGAGAATTTACAGTTCCGCTACATAACCTTGCGCCTGAAGAACGGTGAAGTCCGCCAAAATTACTATTTCTTTGCCGATTTGGCAGAGCATGTGGATGAAGATAAAATTACCAGTAATGAGGGCGAACTTCAGTGGTTTGACGCATCTGAGATAGAAGGTTTGAACATGCCTCATTCGGCAAAATATATGATACTGCATTATATCAAAACCGGACAATATACCAATTGTCTGTACGGTGGAAGTACCACGGAGGATAGTGTGGAGTTTACGGAGCTTCGGGAGTTTTAGCTCAAGTAGAAAGTGAAGTGAAGGAGTATGAATTTTCAAATAGAAAATCTATCAAAACAATATACAGTCAGAAAGCTTACGGACACCGACGTGGCAGCAGTATACGCTCTTTGCAAGGAAAATCCTCAGTACTATCAGTATTGTCCGCCTTTTGTGACAGAGGACAGTATCCGGGCGGATATGGCGGCTCTGCCACCACGTAAAACGATGGAGGACAAGTATTATCTCGGTTTTTATGAGGGAGACCGGCTGATTGCAGTCATGGACTTAATCCTTGGTTTTCCAAAGGAAGAAACTGCTTTTGTGGGTTTCTTTATGGTAAACAAAGCAGCCCAAGGGAAAGGCATCGGAACAATGCTGATGCAGGAGGTATATGCTTATCTGAAGCAATGCGGGTATAAATTTGTGCGCCTTGGTTTTGCAAAAGGAAATCCGCAAAGCGAACATTTCTGGCTGAAAAACGGGTTCGAACGAACCGGTGTGGAAGCACAAAATGAAGGATATGTGGTGGTAGTTTTGGAGAAAAATTGCATGAAATAAGGAGACGATATGCGCATAGAAACATCCCGCTGCATCGTCCGTAATTTTACAATGGATGATGTGGAGGATTTATACAAAACTCTTTCCGATGAAAAGGTAATGGAGTACATTGAACCGGCTTATGACATGGGTCAGGTAAAAGAATTTATAAAAGAGGCAGGCTTATGTGAACCTCCATTGGTATTTGCCCTGGTGTGGAAGGAAACAGGTGAAGTAATCGGGCAGGTGATTTTTCATCCGTATGAAGAAGACAGTTATGAAATCGGTTGGATTATTTGTCGGGAATACTGGGGAAAAGGCCTTGCCGGAGAAATAACGGACTCACTGGTGGAATACACGAAGAGTTTTAAAGGCATTCATAGCTGTGTCATTGAATGTGATCCGCGGCAGACGGTAAGTAAGCGAATTGCATTAAAGAACGGCTTTACATATGAAGGCGAGGATGACGGTTGTGATGTATACCGTCTACGGTTTTAAGAATCTAAAGAAAAGGAGATAAATTATGTTATACACAATCGTAGCAATTTATTTAGTAATCATCAACCTGGTGGGCGTCTTTGTGATGTGGTCCGACAAGCAGAAAGCCAAAAAAGGCGCATGGCGCATTAAGGAAAGAACGTTGTTTTTAGTGGCGTTACTTGGCGGATGTCTTGGCACAACCCTTGGAATGTACTGGTTCCGTCACAAGACCCAACACTGGTATTTTAAGTACGGTTTTCCGGCAATTCTGATTGCGGAGACTGCGCTGGTAGTATGGGTGCTGTTCTTTTTACTGTAGGGAAATAAGTTTGTAAAACAAAGGCTGTGGGGCAATATAACCTCACAGCCCTTTTGGCTTTTTTTATTTCTGTCTTTTCTGCATCCTTCTCCAATTGTAAAATCCATACAAATCATTAAATAAAAACATGATAAAGCAGGCAACCATAGGAAGATAGGAAATGTTTTCTACGGAAGCCAGTATCCAGAGAATAATTAGTACCACATCATTGGCGGAATAGCCGATGGCATAGTATGGGCTACGCAAAAATGTCAGGTAGGAAGCTATGAAACTGGTGGTAATGGAAATGGTACTGAAAACTAAGTTGGTGGTGTTCAGTGCTTTTAGAATAAAGTAAAACAGTACAGTAACCAGAAGGGCCAGAAGCCACATGACAACCAACTGCTTTTTTGTTACTTTACGGACCTTAACCTCCAGGGTATCCTTGTAAGGATTCTTTATCCACTCCACGGCAGCCACAATAGCCATGGGTGTTGTCATAAACAGGTAGGTAATCATTTCTCCGTAGTAGGCAAACAGCACGGAGATGATGCCGTAAAAAACAGAAAATACAACGGTTAATAATTGTCCAAGCACAAGGCCCTTTGCTACAAAAATCAGGGCAGTGACGCCGATTAAGGATGCAATCAGATTGAGCAAATCACCGCCTCCGGAAAACAGATACGAAAGCACATATGACAGAAGGGTAACGGCAAGGGAGATCAGCCAGAGTCCTTTTTCAAATTTAGTCAGTGTTTTAAATGATGCCAAATATTTTTTCATGTAGAATCCTTTCTTTGTGCAATATAGAGTAAGCTGTAATTTGAAATTTCTTCGTTGCAAAAAAGAAAGCATCCGCAGTACATCTTCTAAGACCTAATGATGTACAACGAATGCTTTGATTCATTATCGCATTATTCTACCCGGTGGCAGTATTTCAATATTTATTTTGTGCCGTAGATTCTGTCGCCGGCGTCGCCAAGACCCGGTAAGATATAACCGTTCTCATTTAGGCGTTCATCCTGGGCGCCGATGTAAACATCTACGTCAGGGTGTGCATCGGTTAATGCCTTGATGCCTTCCGGTGCTGCAATGAGGCACAGGAAGCGGATTTTGTCGATGCCGCGTTTTTTTAATAAGTCGATGGCTGCGATAGCGGAACCGCCGGTAGCAAGCATCGGGTCTACTAAGAAAACTTCACGCTCTACAATATCTACAGGAAGCTTGCAGAAGTATTCCACCGGCTCTAAGGTTTCTTCATTACGGTATAAACCGATATGACCAACTTTTGCGTTTGGAGTTAAGTTTAAAATACCGTCTACCATATGGAGACCGGCGCGAAGGATAGGAACTACACAAAGCTTTTTGCCTGCGATTTCCTTAACGGTAGTTTTTACCAGCGGAGTTTCGATTACTTTATCTGCCAATTCCAAATTACGGCTGGCTTCGTAGTAAACAAGCTGGGCAACTTCGGCTACCAGGGCACGGAATTCCTTGGTGGAAGTGTTTTTGTCGCGCATAATGCCGATTTTGTGCTGAATCAGTGGGTGATCCATAACCATAACCTTTGACATAAGTACCTCTTTTCTGCACGCTTTTGTGCGATTGAATTTTCTTAATTCCCAGTATATCATTTTTTTTGAAGATTGAAAAGGATAACCTTGCAAAATTTATATAAGTTTGTTAATATGTGTTGAAGATAAAGTTTTTCGGCAGAAAAAAAGCCCCTAATGGGGCAAACTCCTATTTTTGGGCAGAGGAGAAGCCCGGTAGAGGGGGAGGGTAACTGCCGGGCTTTGCTTTATGAAAAAATTATCTTGTTAGCAATATAATGTTAAAAGATGTTTTATCTTTATGACTTTAGTATACTATTCATATTTGAGGATAGTATGGATAAGTTGTGAACTTTTTGTAAACAATTGGGTTCAAAAATATGTCACTGTAAGATAATTTCATGAATTGGTAAATTTTCGAACCTGTTGCTACAGGATAGAAAACTGTTGCTAGAACATACTATAGAAAAGAAACGAGGATACCATAGTTGTTTAATGTGCTGAAAAAAACACTGCAAAGTGAATTCGGTCGGGCAAAGTATGAGCAATATGCCCGTTCCATAAAACAGAATATAAGAGAAGCAAAAACGGACAATGCAGAGATTTTTGATGATTTGTATGCAATGTTGAAATCTGAGGATGAAAAGCGGTTGGAAGAAATGCAGGAACGTTTAAACACCTCTTTATTAGATGCGTTCCGGGTCAGCAGAACCTATCTTTGGGCGTTTGTGGCCTATTTGGCAGCGTTTGTGGTTATTGCCAGCTATGTAATTCAAATGTATGCAATTCCGTTGCTTTTATTCATCAGTGCCATGTTTTTGGTGAAAACGTATGAGTTTCTGGTAAATAAATTTTGCTATGTGGATGCCCACATGGTGTTGATTTACAAAGCGGTACTGGACAAAATAAGAGTAGAACGAAGAATGGACGTAAGACAGGAATCCTGATATATGAATAATTTCTAAAAAAGAAAAAGTAGGTATTGCTTTTTCTTTTTTTTGTACTATAATAGTTAACGTGTTAATTGTTAGTTAGTTAACTAATTGCGAAGTAAGGAGGATGACATGGATAAAAAATATCTTGTATGGGAAATCATCAAGATTGCAAGAGAACACCGGAAAATCGTTGAAAAGCGGATTTGCGCGTTGGGAATTCATCCAAGCCAGCATCACTTTTTAATGCATATTGCAAAAAACGGAGCCTGCACACAAAATCATATTGCAGAGGCAATGGAAGTATCGGCGGCTACGGTGGCGGTATCGTTGAAAAAGCTGGAAAAAGGCGGCTATATTGAGAAGCGGATCAGTCCGGAAGACGGTCGCTCCAATTTGATTGCCCTGACGGCTAAAGGCGAGGATGTCGTGCAACAGTCCAAAGCTTTGTTTGAAGAGGTGGACGGGCAAATGTTTGAAATGATTTCAGAAGAACAGCAGGAAGAACTCCATGATTTTTTGGATAAGATGATTAACAATTTAAAGACAATGGAAGAAAGGCAGGAGGAATAAGACGTGAAGCAGTATATGAAATATGTAAAACCGTACGCACTGTACTTTCTACTGGCACCGGTACTGATGCTGGTGGAAGTCGTGGGCGAGGTGTTTATGCCAAAATTTTTGGCAAACATCATTAATATCGGTATTCCGGAAAAGAACACCGGCTATATTGTTGCCATGGGCTTTGCAATGGCGGGTATGGCAATTGTGATGATGCTCGGAGGAATCGGCGGCGGATATTTCAGTGCCAAGGCCAGTGTAAGCTTTGCAGCAGCACTTAGAAAGGATGCCTTTGCCAAGGTGCAGGAGTTTTCCTTTGCGAATATTGATAAATTCAGCACAGGCTCCCTGGTTACCCGTTTGACCAACGATATTACCCAGCTGCAAAATATTATCAACATGGGCCTTAAAATGGCATTCCGTGCTCCGGGTATGTTGGTGGGTGCCCTGATTATGGCAATTACCATGAACCCAAGTTTGGCGGCGGTAATCGGTGTGGTAATTCCGGTGCTGGTAATTGCACTTGTGCTGGTTATGAGAAAGGCATTTCCGAAGTTCAATGCCATGCAGAAAAAACTGGACCGCTTAAATACCAGTGTACAGGAGAATCTGACCAACATCCGTGTAGTAAAATCCTTTGTAAGAGAGGAAGAAGAAATTGAAAAGTTTGCGGAAGCGAATGAAGACCTTCGTGCAGGTAGCATTGATGCTTTCAAAACAGTGATTATGACCATGCCGATTATGACCCTTGCCATGAATGTGACGACTTTGGCGGTGGTGTGGTTTGCCGGACGCCAGATTATTGTGGGACGGATGGCGGTGGGTGATTTGACCGCCTTTACTACTTATATTGTGCAGATTTTAATTTCCTTAATGATGACCGCAATGGTTATTTTAAACAGTTCCCGTGCATTGGCATCCGCAAAGCGTATCAGCGAAGTATTAAATACAGAGGTGGATTTATCCGATGAGGGTGCTCTGAGACCGGATGCAGTGGTTACTGCAGGCAAAGTGGAATTTAAGGACGTTTGTTTTAAATACTATAAGGATAATGATAATTATGTGTTGGAAAATATCAATTTTACCGCAAATCCGGGTGAAATCGTCGGTATCATCGGCGGCACCGGTTCCGGTAAAACCAGCATGGTACAGTTGATTCCGAGACTTTATGACTGCGATGCCGGCGAGGTTTTGGTGGACGGTGTCAACGTCAAAGATTACTCTTTAAAGAATCTGCGTGAGGGCGTGGGCATGGTGCTTCAGAAGAATGTCCTGTTCTCCGGAACCATTATGGATAATTTAAAGTGGGGCGATGAAAACGCTACCGTAGAAGAAGTACAGGCGGCAGCGGAAAGTGCACAGGCTCACAATTTTGTAAGCTCCTTTACCGACGGTTATGACACAGAGCTCGGGCAGGGCGGTGTAAACGTATCCGGCGGTCAGAAACAGCGTTTATGTATTGCAAGAGCCTTGCTGAAAAAGCCAAAGATTCTCATTCTGGATGACAGTACCAGCGCGGTGGATACTGCTACGGAGCGACGAATCCGGGAAGCCTTTGAAGGCGAATTAAAGGATACAACAAAAATTATCATTGCCCAGAGAATTTCTTCCGTAAAGGATGCGGACCGCATTCTTGTGATCGATGATGGACAGATTGTGGGTGAGGGTACCCATGCGTCCCTGTATAAGGATTGTGAAGCGTACCGGGAAATCTGTATTTCCCAGGAAGAAAAGGAGGTGGTTGCGTAATGGCTGAAGCAAAGAACAACAATCGACCACCAATGGGACCGGGACACGGCCCTAGAGGCATGAGAGGCCCGGGCGGTAAGCCGAAGAATGCCAAGGCAGCCGTCAAAAGAATTTTCAGTTATATTAAGCATGATGTACCAATGCTTGTTATTGTCTTACTTTGTGTATTAACCAATACGGCCTGCAGTCTGGCGGGTTCGTACCTGCTTCGTCCGATTATCAATAATCTGGGCGATGATGCGGCGGCGTATATCAGTGCTTCGTCTTCTGCAGCCCAGACGGAGATTCTGGCAAACGGTATTTCAGCCCTGTTAAAGGGCCTGCTCCTGATGATGACGGTGTACATGTTCAGCGTGGTGTGCTCCTATGCCCAGTCCCGCATTATGGTAAGCATTTCCCAGAGAGCCATCCGCAACATGCGTAACGACCTGTTTACAAAGATGCAGGAGCTGCCAATCCGTTTCTTTGATACCAACAATCACGGAGACTTAATGAGCCGCTTTACCAACGATTTGGATGCGGTGGGTGAAATGTTAAACAACACGATTCCATCGATTATTTCTGCAGTGATTACCCTGGTTGGTACTTTGGCGCTGATGTTTTACACCAACTGGATTCTGGCGATTGTAACCATTGTTACCATGCCCCTTCTTTCCAGCGCGGGTATGATGATTGCCAAGCGCAGCCGGAATTTCTATTCCGAGCAGCAGGCGGCCATCGGTGCAGTAAACGGTTATGTGGAGGAAGCAGTAACCGGACAGAAGGTTATTAAGGTATTCTGCCACGAAGAAACAACGGTAAATGAATTTAATAAGTTGAATGAAGATTTAAGAAATAAACAAATCAGAGCGGCATTTGTTGGTGGACTGATGGGACCGGTTATGGGTAACTTAAGTCAAATCAGTTACTCCATTACGGCATTATCCGGAGGTATTCTTTGTGCCCTCGGAAAGTTTGATATCGGTGGTCTTACCATTTTTGTAAACTATGCAAAGCAGTTTTCCAGACCAATCAACGAAGTATCCATGCAGATGCACACCGTATTTTCTGCCCTTGCAGGCGCGGAGCGTGTATTCGGTATTATGGATGAGGCACCGGAGCTTCCGGATGCTTTAGATGCGGCAGAACCGGTGGCGGTTACCGGTAACGTGGTATTAAAGGATGTTACCTTTGGCTACAATCCGGAGAAGACCATATTAAAAAATATTTCCCTGTATGCAAAACCGGGACAGAAAATTGCCTTTGTCGGTTCCACCGGTGCAGGAAAAACAACCATTACCAATCTGCTGAACCGTTTTTACGATATCTGGTCCGGTGAAATTACCATCGACGGTGTGGATATCCGCAATTATAAGAGAGACTTCCTGCGTAAGAACATTGCCATGGTTTTACAGGATACCCACCTGTTTACCGGAACGGTAAGAGAAAACATCCGTTACGGCCGCCTGGATGCTACGGATGAAGAGGTAGAAGCAGCAGCAAAGGTTGCCAGTGCCCATTCCTTTATCATGCGTCTGGAGAACGGATATGATACCATGATTGAAGGGGACGGTGTAAACTTAAGTCAGGGTCAGAGACAGCTCTTAAATATTGCCAGGGCTGCAATTTCCAAAGCACCCATCCTTATTTTGGATGAAGCCACCAGTTCCGTTGATACCAGAACGGAGAAACATATCGAACGCAAGT
>JAZSFC010000024.1:0-100377 GCA_045531955.1 Lachnospiraceae bacterium
AGGGGTGCGTAATGACGAATCATTTTATGATGGGAAATACCGGGATTGAACGTGATTTGTCATGGGAAGAATTTGTAAAGCAGTATGAATTGGACTATCTGGCATGCAAGGATGCAACTGCAAAATATGATAAGGATGTAATTTTCGGGATTGAAGAAAATGTTCATAATATGCTTGAAGTAGTATTTTATGGTGTGACACCGGATATGGCAGCGTTCTTGGAAGGATATGCGAAAGTAGCAGTAGTTTATCTGCCGGTGTCATTAGTGGAATTTTTAGTATATACACCAATGCTTGGTGTGGGGGGAAGTTACCTGTCTTTTATTACCGGAAATGTAACCAATATGAAAATTCCGGTGGCAATGAATGCAAAGGAAATTGCAAGTACCGAAGTTGGTACACCGGAAAACGAAATTATTTCCACGTTAAGTACTGCTACCAGTGCTATTGTTACAACCCTGGTAATTGTGGCAGGCGTAATTCTTTTGGTGCCGTTGCAGCCGGTGTTACAGAATCCGGTACTGCTTCCGGCATTCAATAACGTGGTACCTGCGTTGTTTGGAGCCCTTGGTCTTAAGTATTTTATCAAGAGTCCACAGATTGCAGTGCTTCCGGTATTATTTATGATTTTGCTTTGCACCTTCGTGCCATCCATGATTAGTCAGACCAGCGTAATGATGGTTCCTTGCGGTGCCCTGGCTCTGGCAATCGGATTTATTTTATACAAGAAGGATAAGTTATAGGAGGCTCCTATGGAAATTTTACTTGTGATATTACTTCTTCTGGTGGCGTTGGTTGTGGTTGTCCTGCTTAGGACAGTACTTCTGAAACCCACACCTGCCAAAGAAGCCAAAGTACCATTGGATAACAGCGAACGTGCGGTGGAATACGGTAAAAAGCTTTCCGCACTGGTTCAGAAGGAAACGGTGTCCAGCCGTTTTGAACCGGACCGCACCAAGTTTTTGGAATTTCATGAAATTTTGGAAGAGATGTTTCCGAACATCCACAAAACCTGCGAAAAGCATGTGTTTAACGGAAGTCTGCTTTTTAAGTGGAGCGGAAAAGGAAATCATGAACCGATTCTGTTTATGAGTCATCATGATGTAGTGGAAGCAACCGGCACCTGGGAGCATGAGCCGTTTTCCGGCGATATTGATGCAGAAGGACGTATTTGGGGCCGTGGTACCGTAGATACCAAGGCAAGCCTGTTCTGTCTGCTGACTGCAGCGGAAGAACTGATAGCAGAAGGATATGAGCCGGAATGTGATGTATACCTTGCCAGCAGCTGCACCGAGGAGTGGAGCGGTGAAGGCGCTCCGGCAACCGTACAATATTTAAAAGATCAGGGTATTAAGCTTGGTCTTGTATTAGACGAAGGCGGTATGATTTTAGAAGAGCCGGTGGGCGGCGTCAAGGGAACCTACGGTATGGTCGGAGTACTGGAAAAAGGCTACGGCGATGTAAAGTTTATTGCCAGAAGTAACGGCGGCCATGCCAGCGCTCCAAAGAAAAATTCCCCGTTGGTACGTCTGGGTAAGTTTATGGTGGATGTGGAAAAGAACTATCCGTTTCAGCATCAGTTTAATTCCACCATTACCGAAATGTTTACCCGCATGGCACCGAATATGAACTTTGGCATGAAGTTAATTTTTGCAAACCTGTGGTTGTTTAAGCCGTTGTTGACCAAACTGCTGCCGATGATTAATTCTGCGGCAGGGGCAATGATTCGTACTACCATTGCCTTTACTACCGCAAAGGGCTCTAATGGTCTCAATGTGCTTCCGCAGGAGGCTTTTGTTACCGCAAATATGCGTTTCAGCCCTCATCAGGATGACAAGGAGAGTATTGCCATTATCACAGAGTGGGCAAAGAAATTCGGTCTGGAAACCGAAGTGATTTATTCCGATTCTCCTTGCCCTGTGGTGGATTATAAAGCAGCACCGTTTAAGCGTCTGGAAGAAGTTGCGGCAGAGGTTTATCCGGGAGTGGGTATCTGTCCGTATGTGATGACCGGCGGTACTGACGCAAAGTATTACAAAGAAGTCAGCGATAACTGCCTGCGGTTTGCACCGTTATATATCAATGCACAGCAGTATGCCAGCATTCATGGATTAAATGAGAATATATATCAGGGCGCATTGCCGCACGGCGTGGATTTCTATAAAAAGATGATTCAGAAGAGCTGATTTATAGTTTAGTGAAAGAGAGACAACAGTATGACGTATGATTTTACAACAGTAATGGACAGACGGGGAAAAGATGCTCTGGCAGTGGATATGATTCCGTTTCCGGGGGCAGAGGTGGCCGAAGGTTTTGACCGCATTCCGATGTGGGTGGCGGACATGAATTTCGCCACGGTGCCAACGATTCAGGAGCATATCATTAACCGTGTCAATCATCCTGCTTTTGGATATTTTGACCCGTCTAAGGAATATTATGACAGCATTATCAAATGGCAGAAGGAACGTAATCTGGTAGAAGGGCTCACACCGGAACATATCGGTTATGAAAACGGTGTGCTGGGTTGCCTTGCTGCTGCCGTACAAAGCTTTACAGCGCCTGGCGAAGCCGTGCTCTTACATTCCCCTACCTATATCGGTTTTACTCATGTATTCGAGGATAACGGCCGTAAAATGGTACTTTCCGATTTGGTGCAGGATGAAAACGGCGTATGGCGCATGGACTATGAGGACATGGACCGTAAAATCAAGGAACATAAAATTCATTTTGCGGTGTTCTGTTCTCCGCATAATCCAACCGGCCGTGTTTGGGAATGGGAAGAAATCGAACAGGCCATGGAAGTATATAAGAACAACGACTGTATCGTAATTTCCGACGAAATCTGGTCTGATTTGATTTTACAGGGCAACCGTCATATTCCGACCCAGAGCGTGTCTGAAGATGCAAGGATGCGTACAATCGCTATTTATGCGCCGTCCAAAACCTTTAACCTGGCGGGACTTATAGGTTCCTATCACATTATTTACAATCCGTATTTAAGAGACCGTGTGAGAAAACAGTCAGGCTTATGCCATTATAACAGTATGAATGTATTATCCATGCATGCGTTAATTGGTGCTTATCGTCCGGAGGGGCAGGTCTGGGTGGACGAACTGCGGGAAGTGTTGACCGGCAATGTAGAATTTGCTTACCGGTATATTCTGGATAATTTTCCGGGGGTTAAGCTCGCTAAACCGCAGGGAACCTATATGCTATACTTAGACTGTGAAGAGTGGTGCAAAAATAAAGGAATTACACTGGATGAACTGATTAAGGCCGGTATCCGGGTTGGCGTAATCTGGCAGGACGGCCGTCCGTTTAACCGTCCGTGGGCAATCCGTATGAACTTGGCATTGCCAAAGAGCAGAGTAGAAGAGGCTTTTAACAGATTAAGCAAATATGTTTTTGTGTAAGAGTGCAGGGCTGCCGCAGAATTTGCGGCAGCCTTTTATATTACATTGCATGTTTTTTCTTGCGTTTGTTACTTCACTGTGGTAAACTATCACCATAGCGCATACTTGATATGCAAAATAAAACCAATGAAGGAGTAAATGTATGGGTTTAGAAATGATTGAAGCCGGCTGGCTGTCCATTTTGCCACCGCTGATTGCCATTGTTTTGGCACTCAAAACCAAGGAAGTATATTCTTCCCTTTTTGCCGGTGTTTTTTCCGGTATGTTAATTTATTGTTTTAAGACAGGAAGTTCTATTTTAGAGGCGGTACGTTATGTCCTCGACATGGTTGCTTATAAGATTGGTGACAACGGTTACATGATTTTATATTTGTCCCTGCTTGGTGCAGTGGTTATGGTTGTTACTATGGCAGGCGGTTCCAGAGCTTACGGACAGTGGGCCAGCACAAAGCTGAAAAGCAAGCGCAGTGCTAAGATTGCTACCGCATTGCTTGGCTGCTTAATCTTCATTGATGACTATTTCAACTGTCTGACCGTTGGTACCGTAATGCGTCCGATTACAGACAAGCACAAAATTGCAAGAGAAAAACTGGCGTACATCATTGACTCCACAGCGGCTCCAATCTGTATTATTGCCCCAATTTCCAGCTGGGCAGTAGCGGTGGCGTCCGAGGTGGGCGGTGAAGGCGGCTTGAGCGCTTTCATGAAGACCATTCCTTATAATTTATATGCACTGTTAACCTTACTGATGGTAGCAATCATCTGCTGTACCGATTTTGATTTCGGAAAGATGAAGAAGGCAGTTGCCGAAGCGGCAGATAAGGAATACGATGAAGTAGAAGAAGAAAAGGAAATGGAAGGCGTTAAGGTTTCCGATAAGGGCCGTGTATATGACCTTTTAATCCCTATGGTTGTTCTGATTGCCTGCTCCATCCTTGGTATGGCCTATGTAGGTGGTTTCTTCAGCGGCGTTGATTTTACTACCGCTATCGGTGAAAATCCAACCGCAGGTTTAACTCTTGGTGCTCTGGCTGCTTTGGTGTGTGCATTAGTGCTGTACATCCCAAGAAAGCTGGTTACCTTCCGTGAATTCATGGGTGGTATTACTGCCGGTGTAAAGCTGATGGTTTCCGCAGTTATGATTCTTTCCCTGGCATGGTCCTTAAGCGGTGTTTGCCGTGAAATGATTGGTACCGGTGAATTTGTCAGCGGATTGGTTAGCGGCTCCAACGTATCCTTAAGTATTTTACCTGCTATCATTTTTGCAGTGGCAGCGTTCCTGTCCTTCTCCATGGGTACAGCATGGGGTACCTTCGGTATTTTAATTCCGATTGTTTCCATGATTTGTGACGGCAGTGCAGAAGGTGCAGCAATCCTGATTCCGGCTCTGGGTGCAACACTGGCAGGTTCCGTATATGGTGACCATTGTTCCCCAATTTCCGATACTACAATCCTTTCCTCTGCAGGTGCAAAGTGTGAACACATCCGCCACGTAGAGACCCAGATTCCTTACGCAACCATGGTGGCTGTAGTCTGCTTCGTAGGCTACATCATTGCAGGCTTTGTAAGGAATCCTTGGATTACCTTAGGTGCATCCATTGTGCTGTTACTTGGTGTATTGGCGGTAATTATGTATAAGCAGAAGAAGACTGCGTAAACGCACAAACTTATGATGTATAAAGCAAAAACCATCCACTTCGAACCCGCTCAACGCTAACGGTTCGTACGTGGATGGTTTTTTTGGTACGGAAAAATTGTGATTTTATCTTGAGACAGAAATTAATTCCTTTTTAGTAATGGAACAATAGAAAGCACCTGTAATAATCAGAAGGATTGCTTCTACTACAAAGTAATATACCGTGTAGCTTGCCGGTTGCAGTGCTATAGCAAGCACGGCAGGTACAATGACAGCAATCACACCGCCCAACATGGAGACCAGTACCGCTGCCCCTTGTTTTACCACCTGTGTTTCGTTATCCCAGTTTAATTTCGGGAACCACAGATTGCAGGCAAGACCAAGTACAATGCTAAAGAGAAGAAGTACCAGCGGAAGCAGGAAATAATGCAAGGCATCTGCCAACACCGGTTTTGCACCGATAAGCATCAATAGTACGGAAACTAAATAAAACGGTGCAGCAACAGCCAAATTCCATAGCAGCTTGGCATTATAAATATCCTTTGCTTTTACCGGAAGTACCTGCAACTGCCAAAAGGTTTTTCCTTCCATGGAGATGGTGCAGGCGGAGGCGCTCATCATGCAAAGCGGCATGGCAAGTACAAATGGAAGAATTTTGTGAATGAGCGGAAGGAACATCGGCATTTCCATAAATTCAGCCAGGGAGTCTACACCCAGGACCGCAATAGCACCGGCTAAAAGAACGGAAAGAATATAGCCGATACCGCTGTTGGTGACATATAAACTGGAAGAGAAATAAAGCTTCATTTCTTTTTTAAACAGAGCCAATAAGATATGCTCCGCTTTTAAGTTCTCCAGTTTGTAATCGTGCTTTGCATAGGTGGCATTTAATCCGGTACAGATTTCTGTAAACTTTTTGGAAAGCAGCCAAACAAATACTGCAAAAATAAGTGCAGGAATACCAAGCAGTAACACGAAGTGCAGAGCATTTCCCGAAAGTGCATTGTGATACCACAGGGCAGGCGGAAAAATATTGCCCAGGGCAGCCGTTAACGTGCCTATCATTGCTTTTATGGCTTCCAAATCCGGGGTGTCGGTAGAAAGGCTGCCGCTCATACTGAAACTGCCCACCATGATAACAATTACAAGACCAACCGTAAGGAAGGTTTCTACCAAAGTTTTCTTCTTCATACGGGAACTGATACCTTTAATCAATGCTCCCAAAATAGAAGAGATAGTGAGAGGCAGCAGCGGTGCAAACAGTACCGCAAACAGGCTGATAAGGTAAAAGGAAATGCCCGGTTTTGCAAACCAAATGTGTACCGCAAGCCCCGGAATCATTACAATCAGGGCAAATAGCAGATTAGTCACATACATGGTTACAAAACGGCTGATTAAAATGGCGGATTTGTTTACCGGTAAAGACACCATGATGTCGTAAGACTTCATGGAAAACAGTACACTGCCGGCCTTGAAAAAAGACAGTACCAGCATTAGCAGGCTTAAGATGGTGTACAAATACATCGGTACAATGTCCCCAAGTCCAAGATAGTGGTAACCGTAGGCTAAACCGCCCACATAACCGACGGCCATGAGAATGACCAATACATACGCAACACAAAGCAGGGCAAAGGTTTGCTTCTTTTTCTTATCCTTTGTATGGCGAATTTCGTTGATTCCAAACAGGCTTTTTAACTGAACCTTACTTAAGGTCAGAACTTGCTTTATCATTCCTTAATCACCTCCATGAAGACGGATTCTAAGGATTTACCGTCGGTCAGGTCTTTTGTATCGCCTGCTGCAATGAGCTTACCGCCACGGATAATGACAATTTTGTTACAAAGCTTTTCTGCTACATCCAGTACATGGGTGGAGAAGAAAATGGCAGTACCTTCTTCGCAGAGTGCGTGCATACGGTTCTTTAAATGCAGGGTGGCCATTGGGTCAAGACCTACGAAAGGTTCATCTAGAATCAGCAGCTTTGGTTTGTGAATCAGGGCACTGATGATAGCCAGCTTTTGTTTCATGCCGTGGGAGTAGGAAGAAATTAAATCACCAAGGGCGGCCTCCAGCTCAAAAGCGGTGGCTTCCTCCTTGATGCGCTGTTCTCTATCGGCGGCGGAAACACCGTAAATATCAGCAATAAAATTTAAGTACTGGATACCAGTCAGGTACTCATACAAATCCGGGTTATCCGGAATATACGCCATCACCTGTTTGCATTCCAGTGGTTTGTCTTTTACAGAAATTCCATCCACAAATATTTCGCCTTTGTCAAAGTCGTGGATGCCTACTACACATTTGATGGTAGAAGTTTTTCCGGCGCCGTTATGACCGATAAAGGCACAGATGTCGCCGGCATTTACGGTAAGGGAAAGGTTGGAAACAGCTTCTTTGCCGCCCTTATATATTTTGGTTAAGTTCTTGATTTCTAACATAGTGATTCCCTCCATGTATTTATAAATTAGTTTTCTTCGCTATTGTTTTCCTGCACGTTTTCTACAGCTTTTGATTTACGCACATACAACAGGAAAGAATATGCAGTTGGCAGCAGGGCGGCAACTGCGATGGCAGCAGGTACAATCCAGATGATATCTAAGAATGCATTGACGACTAATACAACGCCACAAATAATCCATACAATACCTGCAAAACGGTGGGTTTTATTCCAATTCTCGGCATCGTTCAAAGCCCACGGAATCTTAATGCCGATGGTATAATTCTGGCGGGTTTTTGGCATGTAATTTCCAACCACTATAAAAATAATACCCACAAAAAGATTTCCTATCATGTTAACGGAAACAGGAATGTTTAATGCATTGGTATACATGACAATGTCACCAAAGATACCGGTCAACGGGCAGATACAAAGTATCAGAAGAAAGACTTTATCACTGATGTTTTGTTTTTTGGGGTCTGCCAGAGTAATAAAGCCGGTCAAAAGATGTACCACCCACAAAAACATTGGAAGGAAGAATACAGCAAACGCTTTGGATTCGTAATTATCAGGCTCGCCGGCTGCGTTAAAATGTACCGGTATTTCCTCCGGAAGCTTGTTCCATAACACAAGTCCCACAACCATAGGGATTAAAACCAGTAAGGATGTAAGTAAAATCATTTTTTTACGGTTCATTGTCGGTACCTCCTTTTAAATCTGCCAGCCAGAGCATTACTTCTTCCACCACAGAGGTGTTCAGTTCATAGTAAATAAAATTTTTTTGTTTGTTTTCAAATACCAAATCTGCCTTTTTTAAAATACTTAAGTGATAGGAAATGGTGGCACCGGTCATATCAAAATGACTGCCGATTTCTCCTGCAGACAGGGAGCCTTTTTTCAGCAGGGTTAATATATCCCGCCGGACGGGATCTGATAGTGCTTTAAAGGTTTCTGCGAAGCCCATGAGTATCCTCCTTAGTTTTCTCTTTTATATCTATTTAGAAGATTTTCTAAATATAGGGTAACAAAAAAGAGAATAAACGTCAATGGGTATTTAGAAAAAAATCTAAATAGTTACAAAACAAAACCCGGCAAAGAAGCAGCAGCTCTTCCCGCCGGGGTTTGTTCTATTACAACGGTTTCTGCGAATGGGCAGAAACCGAGTAGTTTTTTATCAGCCTCCGAGGTTTCGGAGGAATTCTTTTTTCTTAGTATCCTGGTAGTCTCCGCCATAGGTTCCGGTCTTTAACTTAGTAAGTCCGGTTTCCATGAGTTCTTGCCAGCTTTCCGGTTCTTTGTTTACTAAAATCGGGTAGTAGTAAACACCGTTTTTGTCGGCAGCATCGGAGTCACCCGGTGCATCGCCTACCATAAGAACCTTGTCCGGTGCATAACCGTACTTTAACATTTCGGCAATGCAGTGGGCTTTACTTCCTACATCCTGGGCAAGAACAATGTCCACGTGCTCCAGTAATCCGTGGGTGGACCATTCTTCTTCCACCGCGTCACGGTTGGCACTGGAAACCACGGCAACGTCTGCAAAGGTATGGGCAGCAGCTAAGCCTTCTTTGGCCCCATCATAAGGAACCTTTAAGTCTTCCGGTAAAGCTACAATACCGGCGTTAACTGCCTTGCTCCAGGACAGTGCTTTTTCAAAAACTTTTTTTGACGCAGGGTCGGTTGCTTCTTCGGCGGCCTTGCTCACTCCGTCATTGGAGAGGGCAGGAGCGGTATCTGCCCAGTGAACCAGAGCATCGATGCCTTCGATTGGTGTATATTCTTCGCTGATTTCTTTTAAACAAATGGCTAAAGCCTTAAAACGGTTAATGCCACGGGTCATCTGGTAGAGATTGATTTCGTTCCAACGGAACAAAACAGGTTCTCTCCATTCTTCTAAACCCCATTCGGTTACCATGCAGGGACCAAAGCAGTGGAAATGCTTGCAGTCCATGGTATCCATGGCGCAACCGTCGGAGTCAACGCAGACTAAATAGTCATGTTTTTTTGTAAATGTATCAAATACAGACATACAATTCTCCTTCTGCTTGCACTTACAGTCTGGTATCCCACAGGCCACAGAAGCTGTCGATTGGGTCTTCGCCCTTGAAAGCATCAGGTCCGGTAACGAGAGCATCTACCAGAGCATCCATTGTGTCGTCGTTGCTATCGTAAGCGTTGATGTAGGTGCGGAGCATCGGAAGATGAGCTAACATAGTAGGAGAATTTACACTGATACCTACAACAGGAAGTTCAAATACATACCAAGGAATTTCACCGCCGCCCTTACTGATACCAAAGGATGGACGACCATTTGGAATGTCACAAAGGGAAATAACGAGATCCTGCTCGGATTTAAAGTCTTCAATGGCATGCTTGCCTGCAAAGTACATATTTAAGGATGGCTTTTCGCCTGCAGCAATCTGCTTTTTAATCTTTTCGATTGGGCTCTCATAGATGAAAGCATCAAAGCCTTTAGCAATCAGACGGTCGCGGAGTTTTTCGGCAGGGGTCGCCTTTGGAGCACCGCCACCCATAGCCATGGCAGCAAGAGCCATCAGAGGGTTGTCCGGTCCCTTGATGTGAACAATCATGATACGTTTGTGCTTGGCTGGGTCTAACGGAAGTGCTCCTTCGTCCTTATACTTAACCAGGGTCAGGGAATTTTCACTGATTTCCTTTGCCTTTGCCTTATAAGCAGGGTCAGTTAAAACTGCAAGTGCTTCTTCACCCGGAACAAGGTCTTCCTTTGCCTTTTTATTTAAGCCCATGTGAGCCTTTAAGCCGAGAATTCGGGTAAGGGCTTCGGTCATTCTTTCTTCGGAAATCTTGCCGGTCTTGTAAGCATCTAACATGGTTGAATAATCTTCGTCCGGATCGTTGAAGAATAAGAACATATCACAGCCCGCATTAATGGAAGCCGGGAGCATTTCCTTACGGGTCATGCGGTCGGTCATACCAACCATGTGGGAAGCATCGGTAACAACCATGCCGTTGAAACCAAGTTTGTCACGAAGGAGACCGGTCATGATTTCAGGACAAAGAGTAGCAGGGAGTAGTTCGTCATCCTTAATATCAGGCTTAATGCCCTGCATGTAAGTCTTCATCATGATGTGGCCGCCCATGATGGCATCCAGGCCGTTGTCGATAAGCGTTTTATAAACGAGACCGAAGGACTTCATCCATTCTTCTTCGGATAAATCGTTGATATTGTTGGAAATGTGGGCATCGCGGAAGTCGATACCGTTGCCCGGGAAGTGTTTCGCGGTACATGCAAAACCTTCGATGGTGTGAAGACCGTCCATGTATGCCTTGCTCATAACGGCACAACGTTCCGGGTCGTTACCGAAGGAACGGTTGATAACTTCTTCGTTTTCCCAGTACATGTGGATATCACTGACTGGAGCAAATGCCATGTTACATCCGATGGCAGCAGCCTGCTCGTTTGCCATACGCCCCAGGTCGTGAGCATATTGTACATTACGGGTAGCACCGATTTTGATACCATTGCCGATGAAAGTACCGTCGCTGCAGGCTCCGTTGCCGCCGCCTTCCGTATTACATGCGATGAACACAGGAACTTTGGCATATTTCTGTAAAATACGGTTCTGGTCCTGCACCATTTTACCCGGCATGTTGTTGTAACGGCAGCCGCCCAGGTGATACTTTTCCATCAATTCCTTTAAATATTCTTCGGAATTTCCTGCGGTGAGCTGGAAAAATAACTGACCAACCTTTTCTTCATCAGTCATGGATGCGATGGTGCTCTCTATCCACTTAATGTCCTCGTCGGAGAGGCAATAAGGTTTTGCTTTTAAATCTACCATTTGTTTGTAAACCCCTTTCATAGTTAGTTTTTATTTTGCTGCCAATTCCCGGCAGATACGGTCGTATTCGTCTTCATCCAGTGTGTATTTCTTTTGATATAAGAAGTAAGAGATTAACATAAGTACACACGGGAGAACGGTCATGCAGATGAGCAGGCCCATGGTCTGACTGTTTTGTACACCGCCCATTACGGCTTCAATGGAACTGAGCTTCACTGCTTCTGTGATGGAACCGTTTGCTGCTGCACTTTCCAAATCGGAAATCCGGTTGGTGATGTCGGTAACACCAAACAGCATATAGCTGGCAGAGGTGATAACCACAATTAATGCAGAAGACATTTTGGTAAAGAACGGACGGACGGAAGCAATGATGGCTTCGTCACGGTGACCGGTTTTATATTCGTTGTATTCTACGGTGTTGATGATGGAAATCATCATAACCAGGTAATAGCAGTACTGACCGAAATTGGACAACATATAACCGATAACCAGCACCCAGAAAGCAAGTCCGGCTGGTACGAAGCGGGACAGAATCATAAGTACATAGCCGATAACGGAAATAACCGCCATCATGGTCATAAGTGGCTTTCTCTTGATTTTCTTGGAAATGGTTGGGTAGAAAATCATAAGGAAAGCAGTAGCAGACATACCAACGGTGGTGAAAATGGAGTATAAACCGCCATCATAGCCAAAGGTGAAGTAGATGTAAGTGGAACCGAGACCACCCACCACAAGTCCGTTGCCAATCTGCTGAATCAGGAAGATGACGGCAATCCAGCGGAGCTGATCGTTTGCTTTGACGGTTTGGATAATTTTCTTTAAACCGGCGCCCTCTCCTTTTTGTTTTGGCGTTTCACGATGCTCTTTTACACCGAAGATGGTGAAGCATAAAAACAGCGGAGCTAGGATACAAATAATCAGGGCGATGACGGCGTAAGCTTTGTTGGCACTTCCGCCGATGGTCATGCTTCCGGTGGTAAACATTGGAATTAAGATGGATGCCAGTGTGCCGCCGATGCCTGCACATAAGGTTGCTTTGGAAGTGAACTGGTCGCGTGCGGCTGCATCAGAGCCGAGGGCAGGAATTAAACCCCAGTAGGAGATGTCATGCATGGTATAGGCAATACTGAAGGTGAAGTAAAAAATGCCAAACAGGATGATAAAATCCCAGCCTTTTAAGTTAGTGGAAAATACCATGGTAACAACTACGGAAGTAAGTAAAATACCAATAACCAGCCATGGCTTGAATTTGCCCCATTTGGAACGGGTACCTTCAATAATGTTGCCCATAATCGGGTCGTTTAATGCGTCAAATACACGGGCAATTACCATAATGGCAGTAACAGCGGCCAATTGTGCTGCTGTTAAGCCTTTGGTAAACATAATGTAGGTTAACAGAAAGTTGGTAACGAGACAGTAAACCATGTCACGTCCGATAGTACCCAAAGGAAACATTAACAGGTTTCTTTTGCGCTGTTTTAGGTCTTCCATATACAATTCTCCTTGCTCTTTTCATTTTGTATAATATTTATAGGTCTATTATACCATAATTTTGCGAATATATCAATTTCTGAATACAATATGTCATTGAAATTTTACAAGAACATGCGATACTAAAATTAGGAGAGTTTTGCGTAGGAGGAGAGTTGTATGAGTTTAAAACAGGCATATGAACCATATTTTAAAATCGGTACTTCCGTTTCCTGGAGAAATTTAGAATCTGAGCGGGCAATAGAGGAATTAAAGAAACATTACAGCAGTATCACAGCGGAAAACGGTATGAAGCCGATGTTCTATCTGGATAAAGAGGAAAATCAGGCACATCCGGAAAAATATAAGTTGGAACCGGCATTAAAATTTGATATTCCGAGAAAATTTTTGGATTTTGCAAAAGAGAATGGTCTGGCACTTCGCGGACATGTTTTGGTATGGCATGGCCAGACTCCGTTTTGGTTTTTTAAAGAGAATTATGAAGATGATATGGAGGCTCCTTTGGCAGACAGGGAGACCATGTTGGCGCGTATGGAGCATATGATTAAAGGCGTGCTTTCCTTTGTACAGACCGAATATCCGGGACTTATATATGCCTGGGATGTGGTAAATGAGGCTGTTGAAGAACGGGAGGAGCAGGGCTGGAGACAAAGATCCGGTTGGTATCAGACCATAGGTGAAGAATTCCTGCTTTACGCATTCCGTTTTGCCAGAAAGTATGCTGCAGAAGGCGTGAAGCTGTTCTATAACGATTATAATACAATGTTGCCGTTTAAGAGGGACTTTATTTGCGAGAATATCCTAAAACCATTAGTTGCTGAAAGCTTGGTTGATGGTATGGGTATGCAGTCCCACCTTGTATTGGGAGCACATAGTCTGGTGGATTATGAGAAAGCTTTGCACCGTTATGGAAGCTTTGGTCTGGAAGTACATATTACAGAATTGGACATTCATGTAACAGATCCGTCAGAAAAGGGTATGAAGGAACTGGCAGATACTTACGGAGAATTGTTCCGCATTCTTTTAAAGGCGAAGAAGGAAGATAAGGCTAATGTAACAAGTGTTACTTTTTGGGGCATGAAGGATGACGAAAGCTGGCTCACCGGTTTCCGCAAAGAAAAGAGCTATCCGATGTTATTTGATGATAATTATGGAGAAAAAGCAGCGTATCATGCGGTGATGAAGGCTGCAGAGGAAGTGTAAGCAACAGAATATGAAAAATTGTGCGTAACAGCCAAAGTGCTGCTACGCACTTTTTGTTTGGAAACTTGAATTAGGGAATGAACTACGTTATAATAAATATCAGAAAGAGAGGTAGCTTATGGATAAGTTCTTAAATGGTGTTATAGCGGTCTTAAGCGTAGTGGCTGGAATTTTGATGGTTATTTGTGTTACATTTATCATTAAAGATGCGACGGGAAAGGGGAATCCCGAAACCGACCAGCAGGTTTTGCAAACTGTAAACAAGCCGACAATAATTAATACAGACAGTAGTAAAAAACAGGAGTCTGGAGAGAGTGCAGACAGTTTTGGGAATGAAATAAAAGTTCCTGAAAATGCAATACATCCGGAAACGGGACCGGTTTCTGATGTAAAAGCTTTGTTACTGGCAGATCAGTTTGCTAATCCGAAAGGAACCTGGATACTGGAATATCAGTGTGTGGAGGAAGTAGAGGGTGTACCTTATCATGTAATCTCAACTACTGCGGGAAGAGGAATTTATATCAATGCAGAAACCGGAGAAATTTTGATTGCTACCGCAAAATACGGACTGCAAACGTTGGAAGAACATTTTGGACAAATGTATAATCACAGAACATTTTCCGGCAGCAAAGGTTATGAAGAGGGATATGCTGTTTTTCATCAGTATATGAGTGCGGTTATAGATCAGAAGGACAAAAAAACAGCGAAATCGCTAATTGATAATTCCTATTTTAAAGAAGCAGGTAGCAAGAGAAATCAAAAGATTAATGAGGATACGTGGAAATACTATGAGCGCAAATTTGAGCTGATAGAACGGTTAGACTTGGGAATTTCTTCCGGAGAGCTGGCTGCTTATGAGCTCGGTTATGTGGTTACCTTGACGGATGAATATGATGATGAGTACGGTGATAAATGGGTAGATATCAATGTGAAATTGAAATATTATACGAAAACATCCGAAGATGGGTACCTTGATTGGGAAAGCAGCTCCTATACCATATCGGTAAAGCAGAAGGGAAATAAATGGGTAGTTGCCCGGATTTGGTAATGGAGAATGGCCACGTAGCCGCATGCTCACGCAAGTTCGCTGATGCTTCGCACCAGCTCAACGCGGGCTGTCGTATGAAAAAGCTACGTCGCCACGCGCAAGTTGTCAAACCTGGCGGTTTGCCAACACGCGGGCTGTCGCCCGAATGCTCACGCAAGTTCGCTGATGCTTCGCACCAGCTCAACGCGGGCTGTCGCCCGCATTACAAGTACAACAAAAAAGCCAGATGGAAGTATAAATACTTCCTCTGGCTCTTTTCTCGTACTTTACTTGCGTGGCTCGTAGCTTTCACGATTACTCCCATTCGATGGTAGCAGGTCCCTTAGGGCTGAGGTCGTATAATACACGACATACGCCAGGAACTTCAGCTAAGATACGGATGGTAATCTTCTTTAAAATTTCGTAGTCAATTTCAGGAACGGTAGCGGTCATAGCGTCTACGGTGTTGACTGCGCGGATAATAACCGGCCAGTCCCAAACGCGCTTGCCGTTACGGACACCGGTGGAACGGAAATCCGGAACAACGGTGAAGAACTGCCATACCTTATCGGTAAGACCTGCTTTGTCGAACTCTTCGCGAAGGATAGCGTCGGACTCACGAAGTGCATGGAGACGGTCTCTTGTGATGGCACCGGTACAACGAACGCCAAGACCAGGACCAGGGAATGGCTGACGGTCAACCATTTCTGCCGGAAGGCCAAGAGCCTTACCTACTACACGAACTTCATCCTTATATAATAACTTAACCGGCTCAACTAAGCCTTCAAACTGAATGTCTTCAGGAAGTCCGCCAACGTTGTGATGAGCCTTAACGCCGTCACTTTCTAAGATGTCAGGATAAATGGTACCCTGTGCAAGGAAGGAGATGCCTTCTAACTTACGGGCCTCTTCTTCGAATACACGAACGAATTCGCCGCCGATGATTTTTCTCTTTGTTTCCGGTTCTTCAACATCTACCAGCTTGTCTAAGAAACGGTCGGTTGCATCAATATAAATAAGGTTTGCATCTAACTGGTTACGGAAAACTTCTACTACATTTTCACTTTCACCTTTACGCATTAAGCCGTGATTTACGTGTACACAAACTAACTGCTTGCCGATTGCCTTGATTAAAAGTGCGGCAACAACAGAGCTGTCTACACCTCCGGACAATGCCAGTAATACTTTTTTGTCGCCAACCTGTGCGCGAACGGCAGCAACCTGCTCGTCAATGAACTTTGCAGCAAGCTCAGGTGTGGTGATACGTTCCATAGTTTCCGGTCTCTTGTTAGAATCCATGATAACCTGTCCTCCATTATAATATAGAATATGTAGTGCATAAAAACTGTCGGAAATGATTCCGAAAAAAAGATAGGACTATTATAATCAATGTTTGTTCAGAAATCAATATTTTTTTTTCAACAAAAAGATTTCTTGCGCAGACAGGTATATTTATAGTAAAATATAGGTGTAAGGACAAGCCGAAAAGGAGGAAATGCTTATGACGGAAAAAGATAAGAAAGTACTAGAAAACGTGTTCCTCGCAAACCGACCAATATCCTGTAGAAAATGTAACGGTAAGCTGTTTTATATGGGAAGCGGCAAGTACCGCTGTCATCCGTGTGAAGAGGAATACTATGATGATTTCGGAAAGGTTAAGGAATTTCTGGAAGAACGTGGTTCTGCACCGGCAGTGTTAATTGCAGAGCATACCGGAGTACGTTTGGAACTTATTGATTTATTCCTTCGTACCGGAAAACTGGAAATTATTGAAGATTCCAAGTTTTATATCAGCTGTGAAAAGTGTGGTTGTGCCATCCGTTACGGACGCTATTGCCCGCAATGCTCCAGAGAGGTGTTTGGAGGAATTATGGCATTGTTCCATGAAGATGCCGGCGAATGTCCGAAAAAAAATCCGAAGAAAAACGTACCAAAGGTGCATTTTTTTAAAAAGAATTAGGAAATAATAAAAGGGAAAGTGAGAATAACAAATTATGCAAAGAGAACGTCTGGGAAGCAGACTTGGCTTCCTTTTACTTAGTGCGGGCTGCGCTATCGGTATTGGCAATGTATGGAAGTTTCCATATATGGTTGGCCAGTATGGTGGCGGAGCTTTCGTACTCATTTATATCTTCTTTTTAATAGCACTTGGTGTTCCGGTAATGACTATGGAATTTGCCATTGGCCGAGCCAGCCAGAAAAGTCCGGTAAAATTTTATCAGGAGTTAGAGCCTAAGGGCAGCAAGTGGCATATTCACGGATATGTATCGTTTCTTGGTAACTATTTGCTTTTGATGTTTTATACCAGTGTAGCAGGATGGTTATTACAGTATTTTGTTGATATTGCCGCAGGAAAGTTTGCAGGATTAGATGCGGCAGGAATTAAAACCGCGTATGAGAATATGCTGACTAAACCGGTGCCGTTAATGATTTATGCTGGAATTTCTATCCTGCTTGCAGTTGTTGTCTGCTCTGTTGGTGTAAAAAATGGTTTGGAGCGTATTACCAAATGGATGATGCTGGCTTTGCTTGCAATTATGATAATGCTGGCGGTAAACAGCATTACGTTGGAAGGCAGTGGGGAAGGCCTGCGCTTTTATTTATTACCAAATCTTGCACGTATGAAGCAGGTTGGTGTTGGTAATATTATTGTCGGAGCAATGAATCAGGCATTTTTTACGCTTAGCATCGGCATGGGAAGTATGGCTATATTCGGAAGCTATATCGGTAAAGAACGTGCTCTTATGGGGGAAGCGGTGCATGTGGCGGTGTTGGACACTTTTGTGGCATTTGCCTCGGGTCTTATTATATTCCCGGCATGCATGGCTTATGGAGTACAGGTCGACAGCGGAAAAAGTCTGATATTTATCACATTACCGAATATATTCAACAATCTTCCCGGAGGAAGAGTATGGGGCAGCTTGTTTTTCGTTTTCATGTCCTTTGCGGCATTATCTACTGTTTTGGCAGTGTTTGAGAATCTGGTGTCCTGTACCATTGATTTATTTGGCTGGGGAAGAAAAAAGGCCTGCCTCTTGAATGGCATTGCACTGTTCCTGCTGTCCGTTCCGTGTGTATTAGGTTTTAACTTGTGGAAAAACTTTGAACCGATGGGTTACGGAAGCAATGTAATGGACTTGGAGGATTTTATAGTCAGCAATCTGATTCTTCCCCTGGGCTCCTTAATTTATGTTATATTCTGTACCACCCGCTATGGCTGGGGATGGAAGAATTTTGTAGCAGAGGCAAATGAGGGCAAAGGTCTCAAAGTAGCAAATTGGATGCGTGGTTATATGACTTTTGTGTTGCCGATAGTTTTACTTGTAATTTTTCTTGTAGGAATATTATAAAGAGAAATAGGATGTTGTTCAAAAGAAACAACATCCTTTCTTTACATATGGCAAAAATACTGGTAACATGAAAATAAGAAGAAATGGAGGTGGTATCCATGGGGGAAAAGAAGAAATTAAGTATAAACAGCAGACTGGGAGAGGCGTATGCTACACCAATCGGGCACGATGCCATCGGTAAAGTGCTGATGCAACTGGGTCTTTCCGAAAAACTGATTACTAATCCGGTTGTAGGGAATCTGAAGCTTTCCACAATTTCTAAAATCGCCGGAAAGAAACTGGATGCAGGATTTATGCAGGCAATTGTGAATTTGCTGAATTCGGAATGTGAAACACCGGCAGAGAATTCGGGACCGGTTAAGGAAAAATGGTGGAAAGAAGCGGTATTTTATCAGATTTATCCAAGAAGTTTTTATGATACCAACGGAGATGGCATCGGTGATTTGCGCGGTATTATAAAAAAGCTTGATTATTTGCAGGACATAGGCGTAGATGCCTTGTGGCTTTCTCCGATTTACGATTCACCGAATGACGATAACGGCTATGATATCCGTGACTATCGGAAAATTATGCAGGAATTCGGCACCATGGAAGACTTCGATGAGCTTTTACATGAGGTGCATGAACGAGGTATGCGTCTGATTATGGATTTGGTAATTAACCATACTTCTGACGAGCATGCCTGGTTTGTGGAAGCGCTGGAAAATGAAGATTCCAAGTACCGGGATTACTATTTCTTCCGTCCGGATGATGGCAGCGGTAAGGAACCAAATAACTGGGGATCCTTCTTCTCCGGCTCTGCATGGAACTATTATGAAGAACAGGAAGCATGGGTAATGCATTTGTTTTCCAAAAAGCAGATGGACTTAAACTGGGACAACCCGGCTGTCCGTGATGATTTGGTGGATATGATTAACTGGTGGCTGGACAAGGGCGTAGACGGCTTCCGTATGGACGTTATCAACTACATTTCTAAGCCGGAAGGCTTGCCAAACGGCAACGAAATGATTGGCCAAATGATGGAATTTACGGGCGTGGAGCAGTATTACTATGGGCCGAATTTACATAAGTATCTTCATGAGGTAAGAGAGCGTGCTTTTGAACCTCACGGAGCATTTTCTGTGGGTGAAACTCCGGGCATTGGAATGAATATGGCAAAGATGCTTACAGGTGAGGAGCGTAAGGAACTGGATATGGTATTCAACTTTGACCAGTTGGAAACTCCGGGACATGTGCGTTTTGACGATTATAAGTATGATTTAAATTACTATAGAGACTATATTATCCAGTGGATGGAAGGTTATGGCAACAACTGCTGGATGTCACTGTTTTACAATAATCATGATAATCCTCGTATGATCAGCAAGGTCAGTACAAAAGCGGAAGATGCAGTGCCGCTGGCAAAGCTTCTTGCCACCATGCAGTTTACATTAAAGGGCACACCATTTATGTTCCAGGGAGATGAAATGGGCTTGGTAAATTATGACTTTGTTTCCATGGAGGAAGTGACGGACGTAGAAGCAAAAGGTAAGTATGCTGAACTTTTGGAGCAGGGAAAAACAGCAGAAGAAGCTTTTGCAGTTATCTTAGCCGGAACCCGTGAACACACCAGAGTGCTGCTACCGTGGAATGAATTCCCGGCAGGAACAAGACCGGAGCTGATACAAAAGGAAAAGCCGGAGGTCAGGGACTTTTATAAGAAGCTGATTGAACTGCGTCATAAAGAAAAAGCATTGGTTTACGGTAAGTTTACGGTGCTTTGCAAGAAGAAGGACCGTTTTGTGTACAGCAGAAGCTTAAACGGAACGGAGTTTGTGATTGACTGTAATCTATGTGATAAACCGAAGAAAGCCTGGAAGAACGAAGGGTATGAATTTGTGCTTCCGGCAGAGGTAGTAGACACCGGAACCTTACAGCCGTATGAAGCCAGGGTTTTAAGAAAGAAATAGTTTTCCACCGGTTTTTCTTCCGACTCAGCTGCTTATCCACTGCGGCTTGCCGGGGTGCTTCTTTGTAGAGAGGACTATGTCTGCTGCATGGTGTTTTACAAAAACTCGTCGGCAGGGGAATGAGAGTCGTTTTCTCATTTGACTTATTCGAAACATCCTGCGGATGTAATCAAAAGAAGAGGTAAGGCACTCGTTGACAACACAGTTGTCCGAGGTGCCATAACCTCTTCTTTTTTACGCTGCGCGTTTTTCGAATAAGTCAAACGCCGTATGTTGCATAGTTACACCCTACCGACTCAAACAGTTTGCCAAAACACCATACGCATCCATATCACCCCAAAGGAGCAATCCGGAGCCGCCGGGAAAGCACTGAACGTCGGGACGAGAAATCGGTGGAAAACTGCGGTATCCTACATGAATTTGGAAGTTATAATTGCCGTCTTTAAGTGAATTGATTTTTTAGATTGCGGTGATAATATTCTTTACTTAAAGAGTAGATGTATTTTAAAGTATATTTTCCCGTTTTAGAAAAAAATTCTCGTTTGGTTTCAATTAATTTATAGCCATAGGATTCAAGAGATTTTATAGAGTTTGTGTTTCCCTCCCAAACATCGGCATAAAGTAATTCAACTGATAACTTATCAAAGACATACTGGTAAAACAGTTTTTTTGCCTCTTTCATGTGTCCTTTTCTCCAATATTGAGATGAAAGGAATTGAGATTCTCCCGCTGTCAATATTCCGTTATTTATTTCTGGTTTCCCAAGTCTTATAATGCCAATTATAGAGTGGGAATCATTTGAAATTATCATCCAATTAATAAAATATTTTTCATACTTTTTCAACAGTTCAATAATCTCATCAATATGTTTTGGAACAGTATTACCGGTATATGTGTGAATATTTTCATCTTGAGAAATTTCGAAATAGCCTTTTGCGTGTTTTTGAACATTTAAAGGTTCAAGTGTAATTAATTTCCCCTTCATAGTAATCATTAGTTTGTTGCCCTTTCGATTTCAGATTTGTTTGATTTTATTATATCAGGTGTCCTTTTCTTTTCAAGATGTATATTCTTATCTCAAAACCACAATTTCCTCCCCAGTGTAGAACATTGGCAGAACCGCCCCGTACTTTTTTGAGCCTTTTTCGAGTTCCGGCATTCAGCACTTTTCCGGCAGGCTCCAAGGTGTCCGGTTTTGATGAAATGGATGCGCCGGCAGTTTGGCTAACTGTCTGAAGTGGCGGTGAAGAGATACTGGTAGGGATTTGGAGTGCTCAAAAGCGCGGGAGCGCTTTTAAGAAAGGTACGAGGGGCACCTCTGGACAAGCTTGCTTGTCTAAGAGTGTCCTTGCACCTTTCTTAGAAGTACATCCATCGGATGTTTTGAGCACCCAAATCAATAAAAAATCTCTTTACACTTCACTGCCACTGAGTTTTAGCAAACTACCGGTGAGCAGACATTCGTTCTCATCAAAAACGGATACCTTGGCAAGCACCCGCGAAAAGTGGCTGAGCCGGAAAAGGAAAATGCGAAAAAAGAAACGACTGTGGGGCGGTTCCAAACACTCACTCCACAGCCGTTAATTTTTTACTTATAAAATTCTGCCAAAGCCTTAAAGGCTTCCAATGCACGTTCTACCCGTTCTGTCGGCACACAGAAGGAGATACGTGTGTGACCCGGACAACCAAAGCCGGTACCCGGTACAATAAGCAAATTGAAGTCCTTTGCCTTTTCACAGAATGCGATATCATCCGGAATCAGGGTTCTAGGGAAGATGTAGAAGGTACCCTGAGGTTCAACTACATGATAACCAAGCTCTCTAAGTCCCTTGGTAAGAATATTCTTATTTGTTTCATAAATGCTGATATCAGCGGTTTCTCCGGCACATTCCGCACACACTCTCTGGAAGAGGCTTGGTGCGTTTACGTAGCCAAGGGAACGGCCTGCGCCCGCAATTGCGGCGTAAACTAATGGCTGGTCTTCTACGGAATCCGGCACAAGTACATAACCCAGACGTTCACCCGGCAGGGAAAGGGACTTAGACCAAGAGTAGCAAACCAGAGTGTTTTTATAGTATTTTGGCAGGAACGGAATCTTTACGCCGCCAAAAACGATTTCACGGTATGGTTCATCGGAAATTAAGTAAATCGGATGGCCGAATTTTGCGGAAGCAGTCTCTAATACAGTAGCCAGCTTTTTGACGGTTTCTTCGGAATAAACAGCACCGCAAGGGTTGTTTGGAGAGTTCACGATAACTGCCATGGTGTGTTCATTAAGTGCTGCTTCGAAAGCGTCAAAATCAATCTGGAATGCTTCGATGTCTGCAGGAATCAGTGTCATTTTGGCACCGGCACCTTCGATGAAAACCTTGTATTCCGGGAAGTATGGAGCAAATACCACAACTTCGTCACCTGCACCCGGTGTGCAGATGCCGTTTAAACAGCAGCAGAGAGCAGCAGCGGCACCCACAGTTATGTATAAGTTCTCCGGCCGGAGATTCATATCAAAGCGTTTGTTTAAGGAATCGGAAATGAGGGCGCGTACGCCGGCATCACCCTGGGCGCTGGTGTAACCGTGAAGAACTACAGGGTCCATTTCCTTAATTAAGCGAAGGGCAGTTTCATTCACGCAGTCAGGTGCTGCCACACTTGGATTTCCGATGGAAAAGTCAAAAATATTTTCTGCGCCTACTTCTGCAGCGCGGATTTTACCAAATTCAAATAATTCACGGATAACGGAACGCTGGGTTCCGAGACCAACCATTCTCTGATTTAACATATGTATGCCTCCTAAGATATAAAATTGCGAGTATAAGCAACTTCAGAACGTTATTATAAAAAATGCTCTATCATTGTTTAACACTTTAGTGTAATGATAGAGCAAAATCTTTATTATGTCAATAAACTATTTATGAACGAACAATACTCCGAAGGCACCCGGACCTACGTGGCATCCGATGGTGGCGCCAACCTGCTTACGGGAATGGAGTAGATAGCCTGCATTGACTACTTTGGCTTCCAAGGAAATACAATTTTCCATGCCGTAGGAGTAGATGCTGTAAATCGGATAATTTTCATCAATTTCATATTCCTGCATGGCATTTAGAACGAATGACATGGACTTGTTTTTACCAACGCATTTTCCCATAACAGCCACTTCGCCTTCCGGAGTTACGGTAATAATCGGTTTCAGATTTGCTAAATTTCCGATGGCCGCTGCTGCTTTGCTGACACGGCCGCCACGGCACAGGTATTCTAAGGTATCCACCGCTGCAATAACTTTAGTACGTTTTTTTAAGTCTTCTACAGTTGCTACAATTTCTTCCGCAGTAGCGCCGGCATCACGCATGGAACACGCCTTGTTTGCTAAGAAGCGGATTAAGTGAGTGGCGGACAGGGAATCCACAATATGGATTTTGTCGTAATCTGCCATATTCTTTGCCAGGTGGGCACTCTGGCAGGTGCCGCTTAAAGCGGAGGAGAGCAGGATACAGATAACTTCATCTCTGGCTTCCTTTGCTTCCTTAAAATGTTTCAGGAAAACTTCAGGAGAAGGCTGGGAAGTTTTAGGAAACCCATTATTTTCCATCAACCATTCATAAAGCTGGTCTCTGGAAATATCCACGCCGTCCAGATATATTTTGTCATCTAAATTAATATTTAAAGAAGCAAGAATCATTTGCTTTTTATCAATTTCTTCTTTCAGGTAATCCGCAGAAGAGTCTATAATGATTCGAATCATGGGAATAATCCTTTCCGGGTTATTTTATTATTTCGCCGGCAACATCGGAGATGCCGTTTAACGTATCAATGATTTCCAAAGTTTTTTCTTCACCGAGTTTTTCAATGATATCATCCAAAAGCTTTAAAATTTGCTCGTGTTGTTTTAAATAAGCATTGGATTGTTCGGTAGTAAGACGGACAAATATTTTACGTTTGTCTTGTGGGGAACGTTCTCTGGTAATCAGATTTTTATCCTCCAGCTGGGTTAAAATCCGGTTCATTTGTGATTTTAAGATTTTTGTCTCGGCACAAAGGTCTGTAGCGGTCAAGGCGTGTGATGGTTGTTCGGTGGCATTCCGGTACAGAATGTTACAAATCAAAGATTCGTTATAGGACATTTCCGAAACTAACCGGCTGTTATTGATGGCTGTGGATATTTTAAGCCATGCACCGAGTAAAACTTCATTTAGTTGCATAGTATCACTTCTTTCTTTAGATAAATCACATGGAACGAAACGTTCACAGTGTGAACAGTTCAAAAGTGATACTATCATAAGGCGAAAGGTTTGTCAAGCCCCCGGCTTGCTATGTGCGCCAAAATAAAAGAAACAGCCACAGTGACTCACCCGAAAACGGAACTGTGGCTGTTTCTTTATATTTTACATATCATGAATTTCGCTGTGTAATTCCTGTAAGGACTTTACTTCGCTGTTGCCATGCTTCTTGAGATAGTGGATACCGTCTGCGGTAGCCTTTGCTGCAGCAACGGTTGTCATGTAAGGAACCTTTGCCTTGATGGCAGCTTTACGCAAGTAGCTGTCATCGTTTACACTGTCTTTTCCAACCGGAGAATTGATGATTAAGTCAATCTTTCCATTTGTAATTAAATCCTTAATGTTTGGACGACCTTCGGAAAGCTTATTTACCTTAGTTGCAGGAACACCGTTGGCATTCAAAATGTCACAGGTTCCGCCGGTAGCAAGAATCTTGAAACCATCATTTGCAAGACTTCTGGCAACTTCTACAACTTCTTCTTTATCCTTGCGGTTTACAGAGATAAGGACTGTTCCTTCTAACGGAAGCTTGGACTGTGTGCCTTCCTGTGCCTTGAAGAATGCTTCACCGTAGGAAGCGGAGAGACCTAAAACTTCACCGGTGGAACGCATTTCCGGTCCGAGAAGAGGGTCTACTTCAGGGAACATGTTGAATGGGAATACTGCTTCCTTAACACCGTAGTTCGGAATTACCTGTTCCTTTAAGTTTGGAACCGGGGATGGCTTGCCGGTAAGTTCAGAAGTAATAATTTCTGTAGCCAGAGGCACCATGCGGATGTTACAAACCTTGGAAACAAGCGGAACGGTACGGGATGCTCTTGGGTTAGCCTCAAGCACGTATACCTTGCCGTTTTCGATGGCGTACTGCATATTCATTAAGCCCTTAACGTGCATTTCTTCTGCAATCTTTCTTGTGTATTCCTTAATGGTAGCAACATTCTCCGGAGAGATGTGTACGGAAGGAAGGATACAAGCGGAGTCACCGGAGTGTACGCCGGCAAGCTCGATATGTTCCATAACTGCAGGAACGAAAGCGTGGGTGCCGTCGCTGATGGCATCTGCTTCACATTCCAGTGCGTGATTTAAGAAACGGTCGATGAGGATTGGACGGTCAGGGGTTACGCCGATAGCTGCATTCATGTAGTTTCTCATGCCTTCGTCGTCGTAAACCACTTCCATGCCGCGGCCGCCTAAAACGTAGGACGGACGAACCATGGTTGGGTAACCGATTTTGTGAGCAATTTCGAGAGCTTCTTCTACGGTTACTGCCATTCCGGATTCCGGCATAGGAATTTCTAACTTATCCATCATTTCGCGGAATAAGTCGCGGTCTTCTGCTAAGTCGATAACTGCAGGGGAAGTACCGAGAATCTTTACGCCGTTCTTTTCCAGGTCTGCAGCCAGGTTCAGTGGAGTCTGACCGCCGAACTGTGCGATAACGCCAAGAGGCTGTTCTTTCTTGTAAATGCTTAATACATCTTCTAATGTAAGTGGCTCGAAGTATAACTTATCGGAAGTATCGTAGTCAGTGGATACGGTTTCCGGATTACAGTTAACGATAATGGTTTCGAAGCCCATCTTCTTACAAGCAAGGGATGCATGTACACAACAGTAGTCGAATTCGATACCCTGGCCGATACGGTTTGGACCGCCGCCGAGAATCATAATCTTTTTGTTGTTGGATACCGGATTCTTATCGGTTGCGTTGTAAGTGGAGTAGTAGTACTCTCTGTCCTGGGTGCCGCTTACGTGAACGCCTTCCCAAGCTTCCTCGCAGCCAAGCTCGATACGGCGGTTGCGGATATCTGCTTCCGGAATCTCTAAAATCTGGCTTAAGTACTTATCGGAGAAGCCGTTCTTCTTTGCTGCAACCAGTGCATCGTCAGCAGGAAGCTTGCCCTTGTTTGCAGCGAGAGCTTCTTCTTCCTCCACTAATTCCTGCATCTGTTTGATGAAGAAATGCTTAACCTTAGTAATGTTGTGGATTTCATCTACGGTAGCACCCTTACGGAGAGCTTCATACATAAGGAAATGACGCTCACTGGAAGGAGTGAGTAACTGCTTTAATAATTCTTCCTTAGTTAAGGAATTGAAGTTCTTAGCATAACCAAGACCGTAACGGCCGGTTTCGAGAGAACGGATTGCCTTTTGGAATGCTTCCTTGTAGGTCTTACCGATACTCATTACTTCACCAACGGCACGCATCTGGGTACCGAGCTTATCTTCAACGCCCTTGAACTTTTCGAATGCCCAACGTGCAAACTTGATTACTACATAGTCGCCGTCCGGAACGTACTTATCAAGAGTACCGTACTTACCGCAAGGAATATCCTTTAAAGTAAGACCTGCTGCAAGAAGTGCGGATACTAAAGCGATAGGGAAACCGGTTGCCTTAGATGCAAGTGCAGAGGAACGGGAAGTACGTGGGTTAATTTCAATAACGATGATACGGTCGGTAACAGGGTCATGAGCGAACTGCACGTTGGTACCACCGATAACTTCTACGGATTCTACAATCTTAAATGCCTGTTCTTTTAATCTTTCCTGACACTCCTTGGAAATGGTGAGCATCGGAGCGGAGCAGAAAGAGTCACCGGTATGTACACCCAGTGGGTCGATGTTTTCGATGAAGCAGACGGTAATCATGTTGTTATCTGCGTCACGGACAACTTCTACTTCTAATTCTTCCCAGCCGAGGATGGATTCTTCTACAAGAACCTGTCCTACTAAGGAAGCCTGAAGACCTCTTGCACATACGGTGGAGAGTTCTTCTTTGTTGTAAACGAGACCGCCGCCGGCACCGCCCATGGTATAAGCCGGACGAAGAACAACCGGGTAGCCAAGTTTATCGGCAATAGCGAGAGCTTCATCTACAGAGTAAGCAACTTCACTGCGGGCCATTTCGATACCAAGGGCTTCCATTGCCTTCTTGAACTCGACACGGTCTTCACCGCGTTCGATGGCATCTACCTGTACGCCGATAACTTTTACATTATATTTATCAAGAATACCTGCCTGATTTAACTCGGAACAAAGGTTAAGACCGGACTGTCCTCCAAGGTTTGGAAGTAATGCATCCGGACGCTCTTTGGCGATAATCTGCTCGAGTCTTTCTACATTAAGAGGCTCGATGTAAGTTACATCTGCGGTTTCCGGGTCGGTCATGATGGTAGCCGGGTTGGAGTTTACCAGTACGATTTCGTAGCCGAGGCTCTTTAAAGCCTTGCAGGCCTGGGTACCGGAGTAGTCAAACTCACATGCCTGTCCGATGATGATAGGACCGGAACCAATGATAAGAACTTTGTTAATGTCTTCACGTTTTGGCATTGATGTATCCTCCTGAAAAATTTGATTCAAATTTATTTCATTGTATCTCAACTTTATATTATATCGCAATTCTGAAAAATCACAAGAAAAATTTAACAAAGTAGCGTGAAAAAATTTGGGGCAAATTGGTGGATTCTTTGGTGAGTTTGTCTAAATTGATTTAAATTGTGCAAAAATGAGATTCCTGATAACCGAAAATAAAATAATTTATTTGCAGGGCTTGAAATTCCGGAGTTTAGATGGTAAAGAAAGGGCTGTTTTTTATTGTGCAAATGAAAAAAACGTGTTATTCTTAAAATAGGGAAAGAATGTGATGAAGGAGGTGGAACCGTGACTGGGGAAAACAGATATGAAAACGGAAGACCGGAGCCGTTGGGGCCGGAGTATCTGGTGTTCGAAGGCAACCGTTTTCTGATTGATGGTGGTGCGCTAAAAGACGTACAGATAGAAAACAAGGTGGTCCGTATTCCGGATTCTGTTACGGAAATCCGCCGCCAGGCATTTTTGGATGCACGATTGCTTGGAAAGATGGAAATACTAGTTGTTCCTGCTTCCGTACAAAAAATTGACCGCTTATCCTTTGCCGGTATGGCCGGGTTGAAATTGGTAGAGTTACAGGCTCAAATTGTTACTTTGGAGCAAGGGGTGTTCCGCAATTGTATGGATTTGGAAGCAATTGTTCTGCCAAATACGTTAAGACTAATTGACAGCCGTGCTTTTGAAAATTGCCTGAACCTGGTGAAGGCAGAGCTTCCGCGGGCCTGGGTGCAAATAGCGGAAGATGCTTTTTTGAATTGTGTTAAGCTGAAAGACAAGCGTATTCAAAGAGGAATAGAGGAAGCAGAGTATAAAAGAAAAAAAGAAGAACTGGAGACCAGAAAAGCACGTTTTCCGCATTTGTTTGTTAAGGACGAAGTCAGTACAGAAAAAGAGAAAACGGCGGAAACTGTGCTTATGGACGAAGAATTGCAGTTACCGGAATTTTCTGCTCCGGAAGTTTCGCAGATACAAAATTCGGATGCTCCGAAAAGAACGGAAACCTTTCAGGCAAATTTTTGCATATACGAAGGAGTATTGGAGCGCTGTGAGGTTTACGGAAACAGTATAAAGATTCCGGAAGGCGTTACCGCACTGGCAGACCGGGTATTTTACGGAATAAGCGGATTGGAGGAAATAGTGTTTCCGTCTACCCTTTCTTATATCGGAGTGGAGGCTTTGGAAGGAACGGCATGGCTTGAGAGAGAGAGGGAAAAGAACAGTTATGTGGTAGTAAACGGAATTTTGATTTCGGCATTTTATAAAAGTATGGTTATGGAGGCAAAATTGCCGGATACCGTCTATCGTATTGCTCCGTATGCATTTTATAAAAGCGGGGCACAGCTGGTAATCATACCGGATAGTGTGAGAGAAATTGATGCCCGGGCTTTTGTGGAATCTGACATTACGGAAATTGATTTTTCGGCGAGAGCGGATGTGATACTTCACACACCGTTGGCAGTTCGATGCGGCTCGTTAAGGGAATTGTATTTCCCGGGAAAAACCAGTCGTCTGGAAGAAGGATTTGTACAAGACTGTCCTGCGTTAAAACGTGTTTGCTTAAAATGGGCACAGACCGTGGTGGATAAGGGCGCGTTCCCGGAGAACGTGAGAATTTGGGTATTGTAATCAATTGAATTCACAGACAGAAAGTGGTATACTATTATTTTAGTGGAAATTGTTGAAAATGTGATTTAAGAAAGGTGTAAGCCGGATGCTGTACGGAAAGAAGATAATTGCATTATGTATTGCGAATGCAGGAGATAACCGGAACTTTGAATTTATACATGCAATGAATCATCATCTGCAGAAAAAAGGTTATAAACTGTTTATTTATCATACCTGCACTGACTTTTACAATCAAAAGCAATGTGAAGAGGGTGAAAAGGCAGTATTTGATCTGATGGATTACGACATCATTGATGCAGTGGTGGTATGTTGTGAATCTTTTAAGGAGGATGCCTTAATCAACCGGCTGATTGCTACAGCAAACGGGAATAATACCCCGGTTATTTCCGTAGGAGAGGTGCGCCCAAATGCAGTACCGCTGATGTTTGACTACGAAAGCGGTTTTGAGGAAATTGTTCGTCATGTGGTAGAAGAACACGGAATTCACCATACTTGTATGCTGGCAGGTTTCCAAGGGGAATATCATTCGGAAAACAGAATTGACATATATAAAAAAGTTCTAAAGGAAAATGGTTTGAATTTTTCTGACAAACAAATCTTTTACGGCGATTATTGGTGGGGACCAACGAAACATGCAGTTCAGCGTATGATTGCGGAGGAAAATGTTCCACGGGCAATTATTTGCGCTAATGACAGCATGGCGATTACTGTGTGTGAAGAATTGAAAAAGAATGGTTATGCGGTACCGGAACAGGTTATGGTTACCGGTTTTGACGGAACATTGGAGGCCCAAGTGCATAAGCCTGCTATTACTACGGCAAAGTGTGATATGAATCTGGCTGCAAAAGAAATTATCAACATCCTGGAGCAAATCGAGAAAAAGCAGCAACTTCAGCAAGTATATGAAGTTCCGTATGTCCGGGCGATTTACCGTTCCTGCGGTTGTCAGCGCAGAGCTCATCACGGTATTAATATCGGTGAACGATTGAAGTGGGCAGAAGACAGGTTTTATAAATACCAGGATGATGAACGGACATTGATGGAAGTGTCGGAAATGATTCTGGGATGTGATTCACCAAAACAGTTTGCTGAGTGTCTGAAGGTATTTAAATTTTACAATGTGTGTGTTGTGCTAAATGAGGATTGTTTGGATGAAACCATTAATCCGGCATCTTTTGAGCGTTCAACGCCTTTTGATGACAGAATGCAAGTGGTATATCGTACAGAAGTGGAGGATGCTCTGTTTCCGGAACCAATGCCTTTGTCCGCTGTACTACCTGATTTAGAGGCGCGCATGCAACAAGAAGATCCGATTTTGTTTAATGCGCTAAACTATCTCGGAAAACCGTTCGGTTATTTGTATTTTGGTTCATTTTCACCGGAGGAATACACTAAGATTTTACAGTATGTAAAAACGCTTAGTAATGCATTTGGTACATACCGTGTTATTAAAAATCTGAAATATACAGCAGCAAGTATAGAAGAACTGTCCCGTTTGGACCATTTAACCGGAATATTAAACCGTACCGGATTTTATGCTGCGTTACCGGAGCTTATGGAAAAGGCCGGCGGAAAATATATCATGACAGCGTCCCTGGATGTGGATAACTTAAAGAAAACCAACGATCAGTATGGACATGCTGCCGGTGATTTTATCATCAAAAAAATAGCACAGGCCATGGAACAGGTACCTTTTGAAGAAAAACTGTGCGGCAGATTCGGCGGCGATGAGATGGTAATGTGTGTTGTGGCAGATACGGTGGCGGAAGAAAGTCTTTTGAAAGACAGAATAGAAAAGTATTTGGATGATGTGAACAGAAAAGAAGAAAAACCGTATGCAGCAGAAGCCAGCATCGGTATTGTTACAATGAAGGCAGATGTTTTTGATATTAGAACGGCTTTAAAACGTTCCGATCAGATTATGTATGAAAATAAAGCCAGAAAAAAGGCCGGCAGGTCTTAGTCGGAGGTGTGATAATGAAACGTATATTGGTGGTTGACGATTCCACAACAATTTTAAAATTTGTGGAAGGAATTTTGCAGGACAAATACAAGGTGGCACTGGTAAAATCCGGTGAACTTGCCTTGGCATATTTAAAAGAAAATCCGGTGGATATGGTGTTACTGGACATTTTCATGCCGAAGATGGATGGTTTTGAAACCTTTAAACGGATTCAGGAGCTTGAACCGAAATGTGATGTTCCGGTTGTGTTCTTTACATCCGGAGTAGAGGCGGAAAATGAAATCAGGGCGCTGGAAATGGGTGCAAAAGACTTTATCCGTAAACCGTTTGTACCTCAGGTTATGTTAAACCGAATCAATAATATTTTGGAACTGGACGAACTGACCAAAAATCTGGAGCGGAAAGTAGAGCAGAAAACCCGTCAGGTGGAGCAGCTTTCCTTCGAAATTATTGCTACGATTGCAAGTATGATTGAAGCAAAGGACAGCTATACCAAAGGCCATTCCATCCGTGTGGCGGAATACAGTGCGGCATTGGCAAACGCTTTGGGATGGAAGGAAGAAACTGTTAAAAATTTGCGATATATTGCGTTGTTGCATGATATCGGCAAGGTTGGTATCCCGGACAGAGTATTAAATAAACCGGGTAAATTAACGGAAACGGAATTTAATATTATCAAGTCACATACCACTATCGGTGGTGATATTTTAAAGGATATCGAGACTATTTCTTATGTAGATGCAGGGGCAAAATATCATCATGAGCGTTTTGACGGTAAAGGTTATCCAAGCGGCCTCAGCGGGTTAAACATTCCTAATGTGGCCCGTATTATCAGTATTGCGGACGCGTATGATGCCATGAACAGTAAGCGTGTTTACCGTGATGCCCTGCAGGAGCATATCATCCGTGATGAACTGGTGAATGGTAAAGGAACTCAGTTTGATCCGGAGTTTTTGGATGTATTTGTAAAGCTTATGGATGAAGGAAAGCTTTATATTCCGCCGGAAGTGGAAGAGGAAAAGGAAAAAACCATTACCGGTGAAGGTGCCCAGCTGATTCAGCAAATCATGAAGAGCATCGAAGAAGAAGCCAGAAAGGCCGGTGATACTGATTACCTGACCGGTTTACTCGGAAGAAAGAGCGGCGAAGACCGAATTGCGCGGGCAATACAGGAAATGTCCGGTTGTCTGGCGTTCATTGATTTGGATAACTTAAAGAAAACCAATGATACCATGGGACATCTTGCAGGAGACTTTGCATTGATGACTGTAGGTGAAGTGCTGACGGAGCATAGTCAGAATGCCATTGCTATGCGTCTTGGCGGCGATGAATTTGTTTATTATATGATCGGAGCGGGTAAAGAAGATGCGAAGGAACGCATGGATGCCATCTTTAAAGCCTTTGATGCAAAGAAAGAAAAGAGTTCTTATTTAAGCAATTCTTCCCTTTCCGTAGGTCTTTGTCTGGCAGCTCCAAACGATTTGTATTCCGATGTTTTGGGCAATGCGGATAAGGCATTGTATCATGTAAAGCAGCGCGGTAAGAACAGCTACTATTTTTATACAAGCTCCTTAAATCAGGCAAAGAAGAATTCTTCGGATGATTTAAACCGATTAATTTCCGGTTTAAAGAACGAAGGCGGCTATAGCGGCTCCCTGAATGTGGAATATCGTGAATTTGCCAAGATGTATGATTTTGTGCGTTACATAGCAGAACGGTTCAGCCATAATCTGGAATTGATTATGATTACCGTGCAGCCGGAGGTGGCAGGCAGCCTTTATATTGATGAGAAGGAAGCTGCCATGATGTGCATGGAAAAAACGATTCAGGCATCGCTTCGTACCGTGGATGTCTGCACCCGGTTCAGCAGCGAACAGTTCCTCGTTATTTTAATGGATGCGGAAAAAGAAGACATTGATGTTATTACCAACCGTATTTTTGATAACTTTGCAAAAGTATATAAGGGTAAGCCGTTGTCTTTGGATTACGATATTGCTGAACTGTCGAAATAAAACGGGAGAAAAGGGAGAATGGATTATTTTAACTTAAAATTTCATAAGACTACGGTAAAGAATGAGATTTTTGCCGGAATAGCCATGTTTATGGCAATGTCCTATATTTTGGTAGTATGTCCTACTGTGCTTTCCGGCGCAGGAATGGATTATAACGGGGTGTTTTTAGCAACAGTTTGTGTTACGGGATTTACTACAATTGTATCAGCATTTTATACGAAACTGCCGATTGCGCTTGCACCGGGTCTGGGAATGACCAGTATGTTTTTGACGTTGGCTACAGGCCCCCGGCAAATACCGTGGCAGACATTGCTGCTGGCAACCTATGTGGCCGGTATCATCATTTGTGCATTTGTACGGTTTGGTACATATAACCGTATTATGGAAATTATGGATGTGAGTTTCCGGAGAATGCTGATGTCCGGAATCGGTTTGGCTCTTTTCATGTATGGAATCAGTACTCTGGGACTGATTGAAAAGAAAAACGGAGGGTATGTGCCGGGTAGCATACAACCGGTGCCATTGACTATTTGCATTATCAGCCTTGCCGTAATCTATTTTATGAAGCGATGGAATAAGAGAGGGTATGTACTTGCGGGTTTAATAACCGCCTATGTACTTAGTCTCAGTTTCAATTATTATGAAGCTTATCAGTTAAACGAGGTATCTGTCCGGGAATATTTTCGGGATATTTTTACCATGTCTTTTCAGTATAAAGACATCAGTAAAGTAATGCTGGAGTTTCCGGATGTTACCGTTGTCTTTGGAGAAAAGAAAAGTTTTCTTGCTTTTATCTATGCGGTTTTTGTTTTTACCATGGGTCATTTTTTCGATGCCATTGGTACAAATACTTCATCTTTTGATGCGATTACCGACAGCATTGATTTAAGGATTAAGGATACGGTTAGCTTAAAACGTGCCATTACCGTGGATGGTATTGGAAATGTAGTCAGCGGTTTAATGGGAACCCCAACAGTAACAACCTATGGAGAATCCATGGTTGGTATTGTAAGCGGAGGTAAAACCGGTATTACTGCTCTGACGGCAGGGTGCCTGTTTTTGTTGTGCTTTTTCTTTTCACCATTATTTACTTCCATGGCAACTTATGTGGCTGCTCCTGCTTTAATTTATGTGGGAACGAAGTTGATTCTGCGGTTTAGGGAATTTGACAGGAAGAGGATTGCAATCTTTTTATTTGGTGCCTGTTTAATTCTGTATGTCGGAATTACGTTTAATATAGGAAATGCAGTATTATACGGCTTGGCGCTTTATACCCTCATTAACCGGATTGTGGAAAAGAAAAAGCCGGTATCTCACTGGTGGATTATGTTAATCTTTGCGGCAGTTCATGTTTTGCTGAATTATGTGGTGTAAGGAGGGCAGGATATGGACTTATTTCTTTCGGTTATCGTAATAGCACTTGGTACGGTGTCATTTGTACTTGCAGTAAATAATATTGTTCAGGAAGATAAAAACATATTCAGTAACTGGCTGTTTCTGTTCATGGGTCTGTTCAGCTTTATTTGGGACCTGGGAATGGGTGTATTTATCATGCAGTCAAATGAATCATCGGCTGCATTTTGGCGGGCATTTTATCTGATTGGTGTGCTGGGCTTGGTTTCTATTGCCGGTGTTTTAGCCGGAAACTGGATGAATACCCCGACACGGTTTAAAAAAGTAGTGGATTCCTATTTGATTTTCGGAGGTATGTTAGTATATCCGGTAATCTGTGTGAAGGAAAATTGTGACTTTGTTGTTATGGAGTACGGTATGACATACCGTGCAACCGATTATATCGGACGGTCTGCGTATGGCGCTTATGTTGCCGGGGTACTGATACTTTTGTGTGCGGAAGTTGTATATTGTCTGATTAAGCATGCCAAGAGCAGAGAAGCTGTTATGGCAAAGGCATGCTTTTTTGTTATGATAATTATTGGTTCCGGTTTAATGTTAGATACATTTCTCATGGATACTAATCGTGCTGCATTCCCTGTGACGGCAATACTGCAGCCATTAGCTGTTTTGTTTGCTTATTCCATGTCCAGACGGACAAGAATTAATAATATCAGTATCCAAAATTTATCCGGATATATTTATGCATCGGTTAATGTACCGATGCTAATTGTAGATGAGGCGCGGTTCCTTAGAATCTGTAATGCAACGGCAATTGAATTTTTAGATATGCCTGACGAACTTTTGAAACTGAAAAAATTGGATGAATTGTTTGATATGGAAGGTGCAGTGGTTGTCAGCAGTGAAGAGGAATCGGAAACTCTGGAATGTACCTGTCTGTTAAACAACAGAATTTGCATATTACAAATCAGCCATATCAAAGACAGCTTCAATAATTTCCTCAGTGATATCATTGTGGTTAATGATATGACAGAAACCTATAAAAGTATGGAAGAGCTGAATCTGGCGAAGGAAGAAGCAATAAAAGCGAATGAGGCTAAAAGCGCATTCCTGGCCAACATGAGTCATGAAATCCGTACTCCGATGAATTCCATTATCGGAATGAGTGAAATCCTTTTGCGTGAGGATTTGGATGAAAAGACAGCGGGAAGTGTGTTGCAGATTTATACTGCCGGAAAAAATCTTTTGGATATCATCAATGACGTACTGGATATTTCTAAAATTGAATCCGGAAAATATAAACTGGTGGATGGTGAGTATAAACTGGCAAATGTTCTTTTGGATGTTATCAGTCTGATTGATGCCAGATTATCTGAGAAAAAGAATGTCCGGCTGGAATATGAGGTTGGTCCGCAGGTGCCGGGAGTGTTGTATGGTGATGCCAGCCGCATTAAACAGATTTTAATTAATATTTTAGGCAATGCAGTAAAGTTTACCAAAGAAGGATTCATTAAATTAACGGTAGAAAGCCAGCAGCTTGATGCAGACATCCAACAATTGATATTTAAAGTACAGGATACCGGTATCGGAATCCGGCAGGAAGATATCGGTAAGCTGTTTGAAATTTTTAATCAGGTGGACACCAAGAAAAACCGCGCAGTACAGGGAACCGGTCTTGGTTTGGCTATTTCCAAGGATTTGTGCGAATTGATGAACGGAAGTATCGATGTTGAGAGTGTTTATGGTGAAGGAACTACATTTATCATCCGCATTCAGCAGAGAGTAGTGGATGAAACACCACTGGACATGGAAGAAGCTTACAATCATCATGTGGACGGATTACAAAATAAATTCCAGCCGACAGAAATGGTTTGGAAAACGGAAAAACGTGTGCTTGTGGTAGATGATAATTCCACCAACCGTAAAATTGCGAAAAAATTATTGGAGCCATATAATCTGGAAGTGGATATGGCCTCCGGTGGCTTGGAAGCATTGCGGATGATGAGGGAAAATAAGTACCATCTGGTTTTCATGGATCATATGATGCCCGAAATGGACGGTGTGGAAGCCACTATGGAGATACGGAAGCTGGAGCCGGATTATTGCCGTACCGTGCCTGTAATAGCGTTGACTGCCAATGCAGTATACGGAGCAAGGGAAGAACTTTTAAATGCCGGATTTGACGATTATGTGGCTAAGCCGATTGATATTAAGCAGTTAGAGGCGGTATTACAAAAGTACCTGGGAGTCCGGGAAGAAATATCCGCAAAAGATGAGGAACAGCTGACGTCCGGTTTGAAGCTGGATGGAATTAATTGTGCAACCGTAATGGAGCAGCTGCATTTGAGTGAGGCGGTTTATCGAAGCATTTTGAAAAACTATTACCGCGATTTAAAATCTGCCCTGCCAAGAATCCGGGAAGAAAAAGCATCAGAGGATTGGAAAGGGTTTGTAGTAGATGTACATAGTTTAAAGTCCACCAGCGCAAGTGTAGGAGCCATGGAACTTGCAGGGGTGGCAAAGCAGATGGAAGCGGCAGGCAAGGAAAACAATACAGAGTATATCAATACCCATATGGTAGAATTGGAACGATGTTGCGAAAAAATTCTGTTGGTTCTGGATGATTTCTTTGCCGAAGCAGTTGTGCAGGATCAGTCGAAAGAACTGAGTGCCTTGGAACCGCAGTGGCTGCTTCAAATCAGAGAGGCATGTGAAAATATGGATTCCTCGGAGGCACAAAGTTTACTAAAGCAACTAAGCGGCAAACGTTTTTCTGACGAAGAAACGGAATTGGTAAGTAAAATTGAGGAATTTGTCGAGCAGTACGATTACGAGGAAGTAGTAACACTTTTGGCGGAGGTAAAGGAATGAAATGTATTCTGGTGGTAGATGACTCCATCACTAATTTAAAGTTTGTTGACAGTGTGTTAAAAGAGGAGTACAAGCTGATTCTGGTGAAGTCCGGAGAAAAAGCATTGCAATATTTGGAAAAAAGTCCGGTAGATTTAGTCCTTTTAGATATTCTCATGCCGGAAATGGACGGTTTTGAAACCTTCCGCCGTATAAAAGAGCTACAGCAAAGCCGAGAAGTTCCTGTGGTGTTCTTTACTGCGGATGTAGATGTGGAAAGTGAAATCAAAGGTCTTGGCATGGGTGCCAAAGACTTTATTCGCAAGCCTTTTGTTGCAGAGGTTATGAAAAACCGGATTAAAAATATACTTGAGCTGGATGATTTGACAAAAAATCTGGCGGGGCAGGTGGCGGAAAAAACCAGACAGGTAGAGCAGCTTTCTTTCGAAATCATTGCGACTATTGCAAGTATGATTGAAGCAAAAGACAGCTACACCAAAGGCCATTCCATCCGTGTGGCGGAATATAGCGCTATGATAGCCAGGGAGCTGGGCTGGGAGGAAGAAGAAATCCAAAACCTGAAATATGTTGCCCTGCTTCATGATATCGGTAAGGTAGGTATTCCGGATAATGTGTTGAATAAACCGGGCAAACTTAACCAGATGGAATTTGAAATTATCAAATCCCATACAACCATCGGAGGAGATATTTTAAAAGATATTGAAACAATTCCGCATGTGGATTCCGGAGCAAAATACCATCATGAACGTTATGACGGTTTAGGATATCCTTGCGGCCTTTCCGGAGAAGATATCCCGGTGGTAGCACGTATCATTGGAATAGCAGATTCCTTTGACGCGATGAACAGTAAGCGTATTTACAGAGACCGTCTGCCGGATGAGATTATCCGGAAAGAATTGGTAAACGGTAGCGGCAAGCAATTTGACCCGAAGTATCTGGAGATATTCCTGAAGCTTTGGGAAGAAGGAAAGTTAAATTTTGAGCCTGAAAAAGAGAATGAAAAAACAATCAGCATTGAAGGCTCACGTCTGATTAAGCAAATCATGCAAAGTATAGAAGATGAGGCAAGAAAGAGCGAATCCACAGACTATCTTACCGGACTGATGGGAAGAAAGAGCGGAGAGCAAAGAATTGTCTGCCGGATGAAAGAGCAACCGGGCTGTCTTGCTTTCATTGATTTGGATAATCTGAAAAAGACAAACGATACGATGGGACACTTGGCCGGAGATTATGCTCTGATGACCGTAGGTGAGGTGCTTTCTGACCATAGTGAAAATGCAGTGGTAATGCGTTTGGGCGGCGATGAATTTATATTCTTTATGGCGGATGCAGATAAAGAAGCTGCGGAGAAACGGATAGAAGATATTTTCGCAGAGTTTGAAACCCGTAAAAAGCAGAGCACATATTTGGCTGCATCTTCTCTTTCCGCGGGACTTTGCATGACTACTCCGGAGGACAGTTATACCGATATTTTAGCAAAGGCTGATAAGGCGGTATATCATGTGAAGCAGCGCGGAAAATGCGGTTATTTCTTCTATACCAGTTCCATAAACGAAGCAAAGAAAAATTCCGCATCTGACTTAACCCGTTTGGTGGACAGTCTGAAAAAGCAGGGCAGTTATGTGGGATCCCTCAGCGTGGAATATCGGGAATTTGCAAAGATTTACGATTTTGTCCGTCATTTGACCGAGCGGTATCAATACAAAATGCAGCTGATTATGGTTACCATGCAGCCGGTAGAAGCAGGTAGTCTGTACATTGATGAAAAAGAGGAAGCAATGACCATCATGGCAAAAACCATTCAGGCTTCGCTTCGTGCGGTGGATGTCTGTACCCGGTTCAGCAGTGAGCAGTTCCTCGTGATTCTGATGGATGCGGAAAAAGAAGATATCAATATCATTACCAACCGTATTTTTGATAATTTTGCAAAAGTATATAAGGGTAAGCCGTTGTCTTTGGATTATGATATAGCCGAACTTGCAAAATAAAATAGAAATGTCAAAAAGAAGTCCGTTTTATCGGACTTCTTTTTTGTTATCCTCCAAATGTAAAGAAAAACAAGCACATCGGATTACAGGAGGAGAAAACAATGACACCTATCACAACAAGTTTACTTATTATCGGACTTTTCGCACTGATGCAGGCAGCAGATGACTGGGGAGTATGGGTACGTCTGGAAAAGCTTTATAACAAAAAAACTCCGGACAACAATTTGTAATTAAGTCCTTTAAAAATCCCGGCATTGTGATATACTGGAAACAGAATATCACGGGGAGGATGCGGAATGCCAAAAGGAAATAATTCAAAACTTAAATTGTCATATCTGACAAAAATTATGTTGGAACAAACCGACGAGGAACATGGCCTGACTCTGCCTCAAATTATTGAGGAGCTGGAACGGTATGACGTTACGGCAGAACGTAAGAGTATTTATGCGGATTTTGCAGATATGCGGGATAAGCTTGGAATCGACATTATCCAGCAAAAGGTGGGCAGGGAAACTTATTATTACGTAGGCGCCCGTGACTTTGAGGTGGCAGAAATCAAACTGCTGATTGATGCCATCCAGTCCTCCAAGTTTATTACGGAAAAAAAGTCCAACGAATTGATTAAAAAAATTAAAGGTCTGGTAAGCAAACATCAGGCAGCTCAACTGCAGCGTCAGGTATATGTCCACGGCAGAATCAAAACTATGAACGAAAGTATTTATTACAACGTAGATACGCTGCATGCTGCCATTGCAAAAAACAGTAAGATAAAGTTCCGGTATTGCGGATGGTACACTAACAAAAAACTGGTGCCGCTGCATAACGGGGACTTTTTCGTCGTGAGTCCCTGGGCGCTTACCTGGGATGATGAATATTATTATCTGGTGGCATATGACCAGCTGTCGGAAAGCATTAAGCATTACCGGGTAGATAAAATGGTGCAGATTTCCGTGTTGGAGGAAAAACGTGACGGTAAAGCGTTTTTCGACTCTTTCGATATGGCGGTGTACTCCAAGGTGAACTTTGGCATGTACCATGGTGAAATAAAAAAGGTACATATTTCTTTTCCAAACTATATGGTGGGTGTGTTTATTGACCGGTTCGGCAAGGACATTGCCATTCATCCCGCTGAGGGTGAAAACCGCAGCCGCATTGCGGTGGATATTGCGGTAAGTAAGCAGTTTTTTGGCTGGCTTGCCAGTCTCGGCCGGTGGGTAAAAATCGAAGGACCGGAAGATGTGGTTGCGGAAATGAAGGAATTTGCAGAAAAGCTGGCAGCAGTATATCAAGAATAATTTTATGAACATTTTTAAAATGTATAGCGTGCCATTAGTTTATATGATATAGTGTACGATATAAGATACATGAGTATGGATACAAGAGAGGAGATTTTACTATGCCACCAATGGGAGGAAGAGGTCCGATGGGCCGGGGATACTTAACAGAAGAAGAAAAGGCCAATAAGCCGAAGGTTACCTGGCCGTTATTAAAACGTATATTTTCTTATTTACTGCCTTACTGGAAACAACTGGCAGTTGTTTTGCTTTGTATTATTGTTTCGTCTGTGTTTGGACTGCTTCCGTCGGTTTTAACCGGCCGCATTATCGATGAAGGCTTAATTGGGCAGAATATGAAGATGCTGATTGTTCTGATTTTGGCATCTCTCGGAGTGTCCTTTGCCTCCAACTTAATCGGTGTGGGCGAGAGTTATTTAAACAGCTGGATTTCCCAGCACATTACCTTTGATTTGCGTAACAAAATGTACGGACATTTACAAAAAATGTCCCAGGGCTTTTTTACCTCCAATAACCAGGGTGACATTATAACCCGTATGACCAGCGATATTGGTGGTGTGGAACGTGTTATTTCCAGTACCTTCACCTCTATTTTATCTAACACAATTACTTTGGTTTGCGCCGTGGTAATTATGTACCGTGAAAACTGGATTCTGGCAACGGTGGGTGTACTGGTAATTCCTCTGTTTGTAATTCCGACCCGCTGGGCAGGCAAAACAAGATGGACTTTAACAAGAGAGGCCCAGGAGTGCAACGATGAAATTAACGGTATTTTAAACGAGACTCTTTCTGTCAGCGGCCAGTTGCTGGTAAAATTATTCGGCAAAGAAATGCACGAGTATAACCGGTATGTTGCCGCCAACGGCAGAATGGTAAAACTGAACATTAAAGAAAGCATGGCAGGCCGTTGGTTCTTTGTGTTAATCCACACCTTTTCCAGCGTGGGTCCAATGCTGTTATATTTAGTTGGTGGCATTCTGATGATGAAGTATGATTCTACCCTTACCGTGGGTGATATTTCTGTGTTGGTAGCGTTACTTGGCAGAATGTATGGCCCGGTGAATTCTTTACTTAATATTCAGGTAGAGTGGATCCGTTCCATGGCGTTGTTTACCAGAATTTTTGAATACTTTGATATGCCGGTGGAAATTCAGAATGCACCGGATGCTATTGTTCCGGCAGAAGCCAACGGCAATGTGGTATTTAAGAACGTACAGTTTTCCTATAATCCGGAGCGTCAGATTTTAAAGAATGTGAACTTCGAATTAAAGAGCGGCAATAGTATCGCCATTGTAGGTCCGTCCGGTTCCGGTAAGAGTACAATTATCAACCTGATTCCGCGCTTGTATGATGTATGCGGCGGTGAGGTTACCTTCGACGGCATTGACGTACGTAAGCTGGACTTAGAGTTCCTTCGAAGAAACATCGGTATTGTCAGCCAGGAAACCTATTTGTTTAACGGCACCATCCGGGAAAATCTGCTGTATGCAAAACCGGATGCCACCGAAGAAGAACTGATTGAAGCTTGCAAAAAGGCAAATATTTACGACTTTGTGCAGAATCAGGAACAGGGGCTTGACACCATGGTGGGTAACCGCGGATTAAAACTTTCCGGTGGTGAAAAGCAGCGTATTTCCATCGCACGTATCCTGTTAAAGGACCCTGTACTGTTTATCTTTGACGAAGCAACCTCTGCGCTGGACTCCATTTCCGAAAAGAAGATTCAGGAGGCCATTGACCCAATCATCCACTCCAGAACCAGTATTTTAATTGCCCACCGCTTGTCCACCATTTTGGCAGCAGACGAAATCCTGGTAATCAAGGATGGCGAAATTGCCGAGCGCGGCACCCATTCCGAGCTGTTAGATGACGGTGGCATTTATCAGGAGCTTTACGAGACACAGTTTGGTAAAGCGCTGGTACAGGAAAACTAAATAATAATTTCAAGGCCGCTGTCATGGCGGCCTTTTACTTTAAAATCTGTTGAAAATTTTTTGATTTGATGTATAATAGAGGAAGAAAGTACGCAAGATAATACGCAAGATAGGAGGTGCTTTTGTGGGAGAATATAAACCGCCTTTTACAATTACAAATCAGATGTTATCCTATGTTTCCTCTGTCTCGGAAAAGATTGGACGAATTACCGCAACCGCTAACATGGAAGCTAAACCGCATCTTAGAAAAAATAACCGAATCCAGTCGATTCATTCTTCTTTAAGGATTGAGGCAAATTCACTTTCTTTGGGGCAGGTCCGGGATGTAATCAACGGTAAGAGTGTGTTGGGAGAGCAGAAAGAAATTCAGGAAGTAAAAAATGCGTATGTTGCTTATGAACGTTTTGATGAAATTGAGCCGTACAGTATCAAAAGCTTGAAGCAGTTCCACTGTATCATGACAAAATATCTGGTGGAAGAATCCGGAGAATTCCGACGTGGTGAGGAAGGTGTGTTTAACGGCGAACAGTGCATTTTTATGGCACCGCCGGCGCAGCTGGTTCCCACGCTTATGGAGGACCTTTTCGAGTGGATGGAAGAAGCTAAGGAAAGCGTTCATCCGTTGATTCTTAGCAGCGTATTCCATTATGAATTTGTTTTTATTCACCCGTTCTCCGACGGAAACGGAAGAATGGCAAGGCTTTGGCATACGGCGCTTCTTTCCCGGTGGAAACCGATATTTGAATATATTCCGATAGAAAGTCAAATTGAAAAATTTCAGGAGGAATATTATGCTACAATTGCAAAGTGCCATGTGGACGGAGAATCTACGGCCTTTATTGAGTTTATGCTGTTGCAGATTGACAAAATTCTGGATGATGTTGCCGGACAAATCAGTAAGGAGAACGCCGGGCTTTCGGAGGGTATAAAAAAGCTTCTTGAAGTAATGGAATATGATGTTCCTTATACAGGCAGTGCACTGATGGAAAAACTGGGTCTTAAGTCAAGGGAAGGCTTCCGTAGAAATTATCTGCATCCTGCATTGGAGCTGAAGCTTATTTCTATGACGATTCCGGAAAAACCGAACAGTAGAAACCAAAGATACGTGAAAGGATGAAATGCTATGCCATTCAAATTAATAAGAACTGATAGAAATAAAATGCGTGAGGCGCTGGAGGTTTACATCGCTTCCCACTATGTAGAAGAAAACAGGGAAGAACGCCGTGCTCCGCTCTTTGCAATGCGGAAGGAAGCGAAAAAAGCAAGCTTCCTGCGCCCGATGGCGGTAAAAGACAGTTCACCAATGGAAGTACCGGAACTGTGCGAAATGCAGATGTCTGTGGCTCCAAATTACAGTGACTTCTTAGAGGACAATCAGTCTGCTCTGAAGGAGCGCATGAGTCATCTTTCGGATACGTTTCAGGAGTACCTTCTGTACCTGATTGAGTCCAAAGGGCTTACCAACGCAGAGGTTTACAAACGTGCCCTGATTACTAAGCAGCTTTTTTCCAAGATGAAGTTAAATCCGCAGTATCACCCGGATAAGGCCACGGCTATGCGGCTTTGTGTGGGCGCAGGGCTCAACCTTGACGAAACCAAGGACTTGCTGGCCCGGGCCGGATATGCCCTGTCGCCTTGCGATAAACGGGACGTGATTTTCTCCTTCTTTATTGAGCATGAAGTGTATGACATGATTGAAATTGATATTGCACTGGAAGAGCACGGACTGCCGTGTTTTATTGAATAAGAATAAGTTATTTTTAGGTCGCCGCCACGGCGACCTGATTTTTTTGCCCTTGTGTTAGAATGACCTCAGAAACAAGAAAACAGTGTTTTGCAGGGAAGAAAAAGTACCTGCGGAAAGCGAGGGCAAACATGAAAAAGAATTTAACAGAAATCGTATTTATTTTGGACAGAAGTGGCTCCATGAGAGGGCTGGAAGCAGACACCATCGGAGGTTTCAACTCATTGATTGAACGGCAGAAAAAGGAAGAAGGGGAAGCGTATATTTCTACAGTGCTGTTTGACAATGAAACACAGGTACTGCATGACAGGGTTCCCCTTGATAAGGTGCGTCCGATGACGGAGGAAGACTATTTTGTGGGTGGCTGCACTGCACTTTTGGACGCGGTGGGCGGCGCCATCCATCACATTGGCAACGTACATAAGTATGCAAGGGAAGAGGACCGTCCGGAAAAGACACTCTTTGTGATTACCACCGACGGTCAGGAAAACGCCAGCAGACAGTACAATTATGATAAGGTGAAGAAACTGGTAGAACGCCAAAAGGAACGCTTTGGTTGGGAATTTTTGTTCCTTGGCGCTAACATTGATGCTGTAAAGGAAGCGGGGCGCTTTGGCATTCAGGAAGACCGTACGGCAAATTATGTGTGCGATGCGCAAGGTACCGAAGTGAATTACAGAGCACTGAATAAGGCCATCAGCAGAGTAAGAAGCTGTGAAAGCGTGGCATGCTGTGCTGATGCGCTGGGCGGTTGGAATGATGAGATTAAGGCGGATTATATGAAGAGAAGATAGAACAAGATTTCGACTACCTGTCCGTTTTATCGTACTTGTCCTGTGCTAAAATTGGGTTACAAGAAAACCAAATCGAAAGGAGCAGGAACAATATGAGAATGATGAGCATGCAGTCAAACAGCATGGTCTATCACCGGCCGGAATGCAGATACGCCCGAAAAATTTACAAGAGAAACCGAATGCAGCTACCGTGGCAGGACGCAGAGTGGAAGGGCTACCGCCCGTGCAAATGCTGTAACACCATGAAGTTCTTGTACGGGCTGGAGCAGGATGCCATCGAAGCCTTTTGCAAGCAACAGCACAACATGGATGCGGACTTTGTAAACAACGAAGTTTATGTCAGAACAGATGTGGGTTGTTGGAAAATTCACTACAAAGCCAAGGAGCAGAAGTTTATCCTGTTCCACAGAAATTATGTGAAGGGACATATTGCACTGGAGGATGTGGAAAAGGTGCCGTATCACCGCCAGAGAGACATGCACGAGGCGGGCAGTATCATGCGAATGCTGCGGTACATACAGGGGCACGATGAGTTCCGCCAATTTGGTCCGGCAGACTACCGTCAGATGCCACGGCGTACCAGACAGCAACGCCACTACTACAATTCCGCAAAGCGCCTGCAGGAAAAGCGCACCGCACGCCGTCTGGATTCCCTGTTCCTGATGATTGAGAAAAAAGAAGGCATTAAGCAGTTGTCCATGTGTTAAGGAAGAAAAGGAGGCATCATATGTCGCAGAAATCTAATAAAAAAATCACATGTCCCGATTGCGGGCAGGAAGCAGACTTCACCCTGTGGAGAAGTATCAACACTATGTTAGACCCGGAGATGAAAGAAAAGGTGAGAACCAGGGAGGCGTTCTCTTTTCGCTGCCCGGAATGCGGCAAGGTTGTAAATATAGATTACGGTTTTCTGTATCATCAAATGGAAGACGAGATGATGATTTACTATGTATCCAGGGAGGAAGATGTTAAGCAGGTGTATGATATGTTCCGCGGAAACGGTAAAATGGCAGAGATAACGGAAGGAATGCCAAGTAATTACCTGTACCGGATTGTCCGGTCGCAAAATGACTTGCGGGAAAAACTGGCTATTTTTGACGCCGGCCTGGATGACCGGGTAATTGAACTGGCAAAGCTGTTTTATGCAGGCAAATATTTCAGTGAGCATCCGGAGGCTGAATCGGATGTGGTATACTTCCGCCCGGAGGAGATGGAACTTGTATTTTTTCGCGAGGGTAAACCGGTAGCAACCGGTTCCATGAGCAAAGATTTCTATGACATGGTTGCAGAGCAATATATAGCGGGGCGTCCGGCACTGCGGGAGGATGATATCATCATTGACATGGATTGGGCGTATAACGTGATCCGGGAGAAGACGGAGTGAGTTGAGGGAAAGCAGCGAAAGAAGGTAAAACATCGTCGATGCGGTAGGAGGCAGCAATGAGTAAACGTAATAGGCAAGGAAAATTAGGATGCGTATTTTGGCTTGCATTTTTAGTGTTGTTTATTATTATGATTTCTTCCGGTGTAAGTGCAAAAGCATTTTTTATCTGGGTTGGAATTTTTGTAGTTGTAATTGCAGTTGCGGTTTTGATACAGGAAAAACGGAAGAAAAAGTAGGACGAAGAGAAGCATTCCGGCAGATGGGAAGGAAACTTGTGCCGGAGTGCTTTTTGTGGTTAAAAATGGAAAAGTTTCGCGGGACATTACAGAAAAAGTGGGGAAGAAGTCAAAGAGAGATGGAAGGACTTCTGAAAGGACAAGAAAGTATTAGATTGTAAGATTAGTATCCTTTTTGTTTGCTTTTGCTAGAAAACTGGAATATAATAATAACTATGTGAAAAGTGATGATATTTTAAAAGATATGTGCGGGACTATTGAATCTTCACGAAAGGCTGCTTACCAAGCGGTGAATACCGCACTTGTGCAGAGAAACTGGCTGATAGGATATCGTATTTCAGAGGAAGAATTACAAGGCGAAACAAGGGCAGAATATGGGCAGGAAGTTATTAAGAACATATCAAAAGAATTGACATCCATGTATGGAAAAGGCTATGCAAAGTCTAATCTTTACAGTTTCTATTCTTTTTATAAGACCTTCCCAAACATTTTCCAGACACTGTCTGGAAAATCTATGCCGTTGTTATCATGGTCGCATTATCAGATGTTGTTGCAGGTTAAAGATGCAGAAGCAAGAGAATGGTATGCAAAAGAAGCCACAGAACAAACTTGGAGTGTTCGTACCCTTCAACGCAACATTTCTTCCCAGTACTACTATCGTATGCTTCAAACACAGCGACAGGACCTTGTAGAAAAGGAAATGAAGGAGCTGACTTCGGACTATCAGAATGATAAGTATGAGTTCATTAAGAATCCGGTAATTGCAGAGTTTTTAGGTTTTTCTCAGGATGCCGATTTTACAGAGAGCGGTCTTGAAAAGAGCATTCTTTCAAATTTACAGAAGTTTCTTATGGAACTTGGAAAGGGCTATGCTTTTGTTGCAAGACAGCAGCATATTCATACGGAAAAGCAGGATTATTATATTGACCTTGTGTTTTACAACTACATTTTGAAGTGCTTTGTTTTAATTGATTTGAAGATGGAGAAGATTTCTCATCAGGATGTAGGACAGATGGATATGTATATCCGGATGTATGATGATTTAAAGCGCAATGAAGGAGATAATCCGACTATTGGCATTGTGCTTTGCGCGGATACGGATGAGGACATTACACGCTATTCTGTTATGCATGGAAATGAACAGTTATTTGCTTCGAAATACAAGTTATATTTGCCTACGGAAGAAGAATTAAAGGCTGAGATTAAAGCGCAGAAAGCAATGTTTTATTTGCAACAGCAAGAGAAAAAGTGAGCGATAAAATGAGTGATAATTTACGAATAAAAGATTGAAAAAATAAAAGCCATATGCTATAATCAAGACATAAAAGGAGCAACCGCCACACAAGGTGGTTAGCCTCGAAAAGTTAAGTTTATGATAAACTCACCTAATACCCGCTAAGTACATAGGTGAGTTTATTTATTCTTGACAATCAAAAAGTGCGAGCATTCGCACTTTTTGTTGTATTCGCTTGTTGTTAAATACGGAGTTAAACAATGAAAAGAAAAGTCACTCAATTTATCTATATATGTATGTTGTTATTAGGCTTATCCGCCTGCACATCTCCATCTACCGTACCAGATAATTCAGGAATAGAGGCAACAATAACGGCTACGCCAACCATGGCACCAACGGCAACAAATGCTCCAACGGCAACGCCAATCGGGCAACCGTCTGTTTCAACCATCACCCTCGTTCCAACCGTAACACCTCTCCCGACATCGGAGCCGCTACCAACCATAACCTGGGTACCAACCGTAACGCCAATTGCAACCTTGGCACCGACGAGTTCTCCTACTCCTGCGCCTACTGCAACCTTGGCTCCTACGAGTACCCCAACCCCTCTGCCTACGCAACCTCCGGCAGAGTCATCCACCTTCTCCCTCACCTACCTCGACGTGGGGCAAGGCGATGCGGCAATCATTTCTTGTGACGGACATTATATGCTCATCGATGGTGGTGACAGCAGCTGTTCGGATGAGATGTATTCCTACCTAAAGCGGAACAGAATTTCCTACCTGGACATCGTTGTAGCGTCCCATGCCCATGTGGACCATGTAGGCGGCTTGTCCGGTGCGCTAAATTACGCCAAGGCAGGGCTGATACTTTGTCCGGTAACTGAATATGACACGGACGCATTCCGTGATTTTGTAAAATATGCGAAGAAAAACGGACCGGGTATTACGGTGCCGAAGAAAAGAGATACCTATGCCCTGGGCAGCGCTACAGTTACTATTTTGGGACTTAATGCGGGAGAAGGAAATGATTCTTCCATTATTTTGAGTGTCACCTATCAGGACCGGGTGTTCCTGTTCACCGGGGATGCGGAGCGAGAGGCGGAGCAGGCAGTGCTTGCGGACTGTCCGGAACTTCTGACAGCCTACGGGTTAAAGGTTGGGCATCACGGAAGTGCAGATGCTACTACTTATCCGTTCCTGCGTGAAATCATGCCTACGATAGCAGTGATTTCCTGCGGCGCGGGCAATCCTTACGGCCATCCGACGGACAATACATTAAGTCGTTTGCGGGATGCGGAAGTCACCGTGTACCGTACCGACCTGCATGGTGATATCACCATCGGTTTTGACGGCAATGAGTGGTCGGTTACTACGGAAAAGACAGCCTCCGAAGAGGATGTGTTCACTCCAGGTAAGGATTTCAATTTTACAGGCCAGGGTTCCGGAGATGATAGCAGCAATATCGGCAGCAGCGATGATGTTACCCGTGGTGACGGCAGTGATAACGGCAATGAAGATAACAGCAATACTACCGGCATGGACTATATCGCTAACAAAAACACGAAGAAATTTCATTATCCGGGTTGTAAGAGCGTCAAGCAGATGAGTGAGAAAAATAAGAAATTTTTCTACGATGTTACCAGGGATTATATGATAGAGCAGGGGTATGACCCTTGCGGAAACTGCGATCCGTGAGAAATGATTATAAAATCAAAATAAAAAACAAAAGGAACCCTTCTTATTTTGAATTGCATTGACAAATCAAAATAAGAAGGGTATTATTATAGTGTAATTTTGATTTGGAGGCGATGTTTATGCAAAGAGCAGGAGAATATATAAGCAATTTAAGCGGTGAAGCAATGTATAAATCTTTTAGACCTACACCATTGCCACCTGAAATTGATATAGATAGTGAAATGGTTTCTCTTTTGACAGGTGCAACCAAGGCATTGACAACATTAGATACGCTATCTTCATATATTCCAAATATGAACTTATTTGTGTCAATGTATGTTCGTAAAGAAGCCTTATTATCATCACAAATCGAAGGTACACAAGCAACTCTTGAAGATGTTTTGGATCCGCTGATTGAAAAGAACGCTAATCAAAATGTGGCGGATGTTGTGAATTATATTAAAGCAACAGAGTTTGCTCTTGAACGAATGAAGACACTTCCGCTTTGTAACAGGTTGATTAAGGAAACACACGGAGTTTTAATGTCCGGTGTCCGGGGACAGGAAAAAAGTCCGGGTGAGTTTAGAATATCTCAAAACTGGATTGGTGCTGCAGGCTCCTCTATTAAAAATGCACGATACATTCCGCCGAATCCGGAAGATATGATAAATGCCATGTCTGATTTGGAAAAGTATATCAATTCCGATGATTCTATGGATTTGCTTATTCAAGTAGCGCTGCTTCATTATCAATTTGAAACTATTCATCCATTTCTTGATGGCAATGGTCGTGTTGGCAGACTTTTAATCACTTTATTTCTGATGGAGAAAAAAGTATTAAATTCCCCGGCGCTGTATATATCGTATTATCTCAAAAAAAACCGTATCGAGTATTACGACCGCATGAGCGAAGTGCGCAATAAAGATAATTACGAGCAGTGGATCAAATTTTTCTTAAATGCTATAAAAGAATCTGCGGAGGAATCAGTTGATACAATCAAAAAACTCTCAGCGCTTCATGAAGTAAACATTGAAAAGATAAATGCTATGGGTAGAGCTGCAAAGAATGCCCGAGCCGTTTTTGATTACCTTGAGCAAAACCCGATTATTGATATTGGAAAAACAGCGAGAGAATTAAATCTTGCCTTTAGTACGGTGTCACTTGCGGTAAGCAGACTTGTGGACTCGGGAATTTTGATTCAAACCAATAACGCAAATCGTAATCGTGTATTTGCATATGAGGAGTATCTTACAATACTTCGAAAAGACACATAACAAAGAATAAAGGAGCCTCCATGACCTTCCCTCTTACCATCACCCGCAAAAAAATAAAGAACATGTACCTTCGTGTTCACCCGGATGGCACTGTTACCGTATCTGCGCCAAAACGTCTTTCCGATAAGGCAATCTGTGAGTTTGTAAATTCCAAAGCCGACTGGATAGCGGCGCAGCTGAAAAAAATAGAGGAAAGAAAAGGGGCAGGGCAGCAGGCCGGTATAAAGCAGTCGGCAGAACCTACTTATCTTTCCGGAGAAATACATTATTACTGGGGATGCCCATGCAAGCTCTTGGTGGAAGAAACTACAGGAAAAAGTCAAGTGGAATTTGTAGAAAATCCGCACTTTGGTGAGGAGGTCTCACCGGAGAAAAGTGTGCAAGCTCAAAATGACAACTCCATCTTCGGTATTCTTTATATGCATGCCCCTACCAACAGTACCATGGAGCAGCGGAAGCAGTTGCTGAATGAGTTCTACCGCAAAAAACTGAAGCTGGTGATTCCGGAACTGATGGAGAAGTATGCCGCTATCGTGGGCAAGGCGCCTGTAGAATGGCGTATCCGCGACATGAAAACCCGCTGGGGTACCTGCAATACCAAGGACAAACGTATCTGGCTGTCCCTGCATTTGGCGAAAAAGCATCCGGATTGCTTGGAATATGTTATTGCCCATGAATTGACCCACCTGCATGTGCCAAACCACAGCAAGGAGTTCTGGGCGCGGATGGATGTATATTATCCGGAGTGGAAAGAGGTCCGCAAATTGTTAAACGAAAGATAAGTGAGCCCAAACAAAGGAGAATTGTATGGAAAATAAAATCCAATTAGTAAAAAACGCCATGTTGGCGGTACAGCGTTATCCGTGGGAGCAGGGCGTATGTGCCCAAGCGGTATGGGAGCTTGGCGATGTTGCCACAGCGGTTGCTATGGCACATGATGCGGTGCTTCGGCAGAAGGAAGACGGACGTCTGGCGGTGATTAACGATAATATTGCAGTCACCGACCCGGCGGCAAACGGCGAGGTGGTTTGGCGTGCCTACGAGATTACAGGAAATGAGTTTTACAAGGCGGCCGCGGAGCGGATGCTTGCATTTTTGATGGAGCGTGCACCAAGAACCGACAAAGGCATCATCTGCCACAATGAAATCAGTTTTTATGAGGGCTTTTCCGCGGACCAGATTTGGGTGGATTCCGTTTACATGGCGCCGCCGTTTCTGGCAGTCATGGGCGAACTTGATGAGGCGGTAAAGCAGATAGAAGGATGTTTCGACTATTTACGGGATGAAGAAACCGGCTTGTTATTCCACATTTATGACCCGGGCACAGAGCGGTTTGTGCGTAGAAAGCTTTGGGCTACTGGCAATGGCTGGGCGCTACTTGGTATTGCCCGTGTTATCGAAATTGCCAATGAAAAGGGTAGAAAAGATATCGTAGAATCCCTTGTTAAGCGTGGAACGGCGCTTCTTAACAGTATGTTAAAGTACCAGCTTTCCGATGGCCGCTTTCACGATATTCTCAACGAGAAAGACAGTTTTGTAGAGGGCACCGCGGCAATGATGATGGCAGCAGCCATTTACCGTGGTGTGTGGGCTGGCTGGATTTCCGATGATTACATGTTCCATGCGGATTTGGTATATGGCAATATGCCCAAATACATCGATGAGTATGGCATCATCCACGAAGTTTGCGGATGCCCGGATTTTGTGTCCTGCGGAACTTCTGCAGAGTCCATGGCAAGTTTTCTTATGATGGAAGCGTGGCACAAGAAGCTGGAAGAAAAGAACTAAATTAGAAAAGCGGCTGGAAGATTCCGGCCGCTTATTTTATACTTCCTCCCAGTTTGGCCATTCCCTGTTTTCCGTGATGGCATTTTTTATTCCGTTATAAAATCGTACTTTGTGCTGAATATGGGCAAGTTCTTTTTGCAACACCGCAATTTGTTCTTCGATGTCTGCTTCATGCTCCGTCACCAGTGCAATAATATCGTCGATGTGGCAGGGAATATTTTCGTCGTAGCGGAAAAACTCCTGCATCTTGGCAATGGGCATGCCGGTATTTTTAAAGCACTGGATGGCGTTTAAGCGTGCCAGGTGGCAATCGTTGTAGATACGGTTTTTGCCCTCCCGCTTGACGTCGGTCAGCAGGCCGATTTCTTCGTAGTAGCGCAGGGTGGAAGCGGTGTTTCCTGTAAGGCGGGAAAGCTCCCGGATAGTGTAATTTGGCATGGTAAAAATCCTTTCGTTTCGGCAAATATTTTTCTTGACTTCAAGTATACTTGAAGTGTTACGATTTGTACAGAGTAAAGGTTAATAGAAAAACAGTATATGGAAAGGAGCTATATTACCATGAAATACCGTAACGTGGGCCAATCCGGCCTGAAAGTAAGTGAAATCTCGTTGGGCAGCTGGATGACAGACCTTAGGGGCAGTGAGGCTGCAGGCATTGCAGAAGAAACTATCCGCGTGGCTTATGACAAGGGCGTCAATTTCTTTGACTGCGCCGATGCGTACAGCGGCGGCGAGGCAGAAAAGTTTTTAGGAAGAGTGTTAAAGGACTATCCGAGAAGCACCTACGTGGTGTCCAGTAAGGTGTTCTTTCCGACGGGACGTGGCGCCAATGAGTGGGGCTTATCCAGAAAGCACATCATTGAGAACATCGACCGCACCTTAAAGAACATGCAGATGGACTATGTAGATATGTACTTCTGCCACCGTTTTGACCCGACAACACCAATGGAAGAAACCCTCCGTGTGCTTAGCGACCTGGTAATCCAGGGTAAGATTTTATACTACGGTGTCAGTGAGGAGTGGGGTGCTGCCCGCTTAGAGGAGGCACAGCGTATTATTGAAAAGTACCGTCTGCATCCGATGACAGTGGTGCAGCCGCAGTATCATATGATGGACCGTTACATCGAGCATGAAATCATGGGTGTGTGCAAAAAGTACGGCATTGGTATCACACCGTTTTCGCCGCTGGCACAGGGCCTGCTTACCGGTAAGTACGGTTTAAACCAGCCGTATCCGGAGGGCTCCAGAGCCACCCATCAGGCAGACAAGCAGATTAACAACCTGCTTACGGAAGAAAATCTGGGTAAAGTAGATCAGTTAAAGAAAATCGCTGCAGAGCTTGGCGTTTCCATGCCGGTGCTGGCGTTGTCCTGGATTCTCCGGGAAAACATCATTAGCAGTGTAATTACCGGAGCGAGTAAGGTGTCACAGTTAGAGAGCAACTTAGCAGCCAGCGGATTTGAAATTCCGGCGGATGCTTTGGCGGATATCGAGAAGATTCTGGATTTCCACCGCTTTGAGCGTCATGTAGGTTAATATACCAATCATTCCTTCTCATAAGGGTTATATGTTTAAAGAAAAGAGCGTGTCGGAAATTTGCCGGCGCGCTTTTTTCTGCGTGTATGGGTAAGATGCGTTGTTGAAAAAAAATAGGGCTTGTGCTATGATAAAAGGTGGCAAAGTTTTTGTGCCTTAAAATTTACATACAAGGAGAACTGCGCAATGAAAAAGAAACGATTCGACCTCGGTCCCATCAAGGGCTGGCTGTATCTGTTGCCGGCGCTGGTGTTTCTGGGCGTCTTCATGGTATATCCGTTAATTGACGTATTTATTTATTCCTTTGAGGAAGGGTACAATTCCGCATCCCAAACCTTTTTCGGGGTGGGTGATTACAACTACCAGTATGTGCTCCGTGACCCGTACTTTTTGCAGGCGTTAAAGAATACCTTTATTCTGGTTGCCATCACGGTGCCGTTATCCACACTCATTGCCCTGTTGCTTTCCGTGGCACTGGCGTCCATCGAATGGCTTAGAAATTTATATCAGACCGTATTCTTCCTGCCGTACGTTACCAACACCCTGGCGGTTGGCTTGGTATTTATGATTTTGTTCCAGAAAACCGAGTATACCGAAGGTCTTGTAAATCTGCTCATCAATTTCTTTGGCGGTACTTCCGTGGACTTCATCGACGGTCCGTACTGGGCAAAGATGTTTGTACTTTGTCTGTACACCATCTGGATTGTTATGCCGTTTAAGATTCTCATTCTCACCAGTGCACTGCTTGGTGTGGATGAAACCTATTATCAGTCCGCTAAGGTAGACGGAACCTCCAAGTTCCGCACCTTTATGCGTATCACCCTGCCAATGATTTCTCCGATGATTTTCTACTTATTCATCACCGGATGTATCGGTGCATTTAAGGCATATTCCGATGCGGTTGCCCTGTTTGGTACCGACTTAAATGCGGCGGAGATGAACACTATTGTAGGTTATGTGTATGACATGCTCTACGGAGACAGCGGCGGTTATCCGTCCTACGCTTCTGCGGCGGCCATTATCCTGTTTACCATTGTCCTTACCATCACCTGCATCAACCTGCTGGTGAGCAAGAAGAATGTTCATTATTAGTGAGAAAGTAGAGAAAACGATGAAGAATAACATAGATTACGAAAAAATTGAACAGCGGGTCAAAGTGAAGCAGGGCATTGTTAAAACGCTCACTTATGTGCTTTTGACCTTCTGGGGCATTGTGGTGTTGTTCCCGTTCTTCTGGATGGTGCTTACCTCCATTAAGAGTTACGGTGAATATAACTCCGAGTACATACCAAAGTTTTATTCCAGTAACCCGACCATCCAAAACTACCTGGATGCGTTTACCCAGGTGCCTTTGGCACAATATTTCTTAAATACACTGATTTTCACCGTGATTACCACCGCGGTGATGTTAGTGGTTATTACGTTAGCGGCCTTTGCTTTTGCAAGACTGGAGTTTAAGGGCAAGGATGCGCTGTTTGTGGTGTTCCTTTCCATGATGATGATTCCAAATGAACTGGTTATCATCACCAACTTTGTAACCATCACCGATTTAGAGATGCGAAACACCTTCGCAGGTTTGATTCTGCCGTCTATTATGTCGGTATTCTACCTGTATTTGCTGAAAGAAACCTTCCAGCAGATTCCGGACAATTTATATCAGGCGGCTAAGGTAGACGGAACCTCCGACTTTAAGTATCTGCTTCGGGTTATGATTCCGATTGCCAAGCCAACCTTGGTTACCATCACCATTTTAAAGGTGATTGAGTGCTGGAACTCCTACGTATGGCCGCGCCTCATTACCGATGATGCGGCATACTTCCTCGTATCCAACGGTATCCAGGAAATCCGTGAGAACGGTTTCGGACGTGAAAATATTCCGGCCATGATGGCAGCAGTTGTGGTAATCACCCTGCCGCTCATTATCCTGTTCTTAATCTTCCGTAACAAAATCATGGAGGGCGTGTCCCGGGGAGGTACCAAGGGATGATGAAAACAATGAAAAAACTGTTGGCAAAGGGTCTGGTTCTTACAACCATGGTAGGATGTCTGGCAGGCTTTGCCGGATGCCATGGTGCAAAAGAAACCCTTGCTTTTGAAATGCCGGAGGAATTTGACACTACCAAACAGCATGAAATTACCTTCTGGGCAAAGAATGATACCAACCGTACCCAGGTAGATATTTATGAAAAGGCCATCCGGGATTTTGAGGCGCTGTACCCAAACGTAAAAGTAAACATCCGTCTCTATACAGACTACGGTCGTATTTACAACGATGTTATTACCAATATTGCAACCAACACTACGCCAAATGTGTGTATCACTTATCCGGATCACATCGCCACCTACCTTACCGGTGAAAACCAGGTGGTGCCGATGGACGCTTTATTCTTTGATAAGGAATACGGACTTGGCGGAACAGAGGTAAAGTTTGACGCACCGACAAAAGAAGAAATTATTCCAAAGTTCTTAGAGGAATGTGCCTTCAACGGCCATTATTATGCGGTGCCTTACATGCGTTCCTCTGAGGTTTGTTATATCAACAAAACCTTTGTAGAGCGTCTTGGTTACACCCTGCCGGAAAAACTTACCTGGGACTTCCTTTGGGAGGTTTCCGAAGCAGCCATGGAGCTGGAACGTGACGATACCTTCAAGGTCAACCGCCAGAAGGTTATGGTGCCGTTTATCTATAAATCCACCGACAACATGATGATTACCATGTTAAAGCAAAAGGGTGCCGGCTATTCCACCGATGCGGGTGAGATTGAAATCTTCAACGATACGACAAAAGAATTGTTATACACGATTGCGGAGCACGGAAAGACAAGGGCATTTTCCACCTTTAAGATTTCCAGCTATCCGGCTAACTTCTTAAATGCGGGTCAGTGTATTTTTGCCATTGACTCCACTGCCGGTGCCACCTGGATGGGCACCGATGCACCGCTTTGCGATATTGCAGAAGAAAAGATTGTGGAGTTCGAAACCGTGGTTATGTCGCTTCCGCAGTTTGATTCCGAGAATCCGCAGATGATTTCCCAGGGACCGTCCATGTGTATCTTCAACAAGGAAGACCCGCAGGAAGTTCTGGCGTCCTGGTTGTTTGTGCAGTTTATGTTAACCAACGAAGTGCAGATTGCCTACGCCCAGACGGAAGGTTATGTGCCGGTTACTTCCAAGGCGCAGGAAAGCGCGGAATATCAGGACTATTTATCCCGCTCCGGCGAGGATAATGAGCTGTATTACAGCGTAAAGTTAGATGCAACCAAGCTTCTGCTGGAAAATATCGACAACACCTTTGTTACTCCGGTATTCAACGGCTCGGCTTCCCTGCGTGATGCGGCAGGCCAGATGATTGAAGAAACCGTAAAGGGTGTCCGAAGAAAGAAAACCGTGGATGAAGAGTTTCTTGCCAACCTGTTTGGCGACATGACATCCCTTTACCGCCTGGACCAGTTAGAAGTTCAGGGTGGCGGCGGCCAGGGTGAAAAGGTGCTTGGTGAGCTTCCAAAGGGCTCCAAAATGTTACTCGGCGTACTGGCAGGTGCCTGGGTGCTTATCCTCCTGTACGGAGCATTCCAATTGGTAAAAACCAAAAGAAATGAGAATTAACTATTGATTTCTTTGGGTTTTGCGATATAATGTATCATTGTTATTTAACAAAATTTGAAAATCAGAAGAGGAGAAATGATGATGAAAAAATTTGCAGCATTTTTACTTGCATTTCTTATGGTACTTGGCTGTGTAGCATGCGGCGGCAAGAACAACGCAGACCCTACCCCAACTACCGCACCTACTGCAGCTCCGACTGAGGCTCCTACAACAGCTCCAACCGAAGCTCCTGCAGCAACTCAGGCTCCGGATGCAGAAATTGATCCGGAAATGTCCGTAACTCCAACTACCGTAATGTCCTACGCAGAGTATGCGGCAGCAGCAATTGATGATGCAGTAGTTATCGAAGGTTATGTTCAGGCAAAGCAGTCCTGGTGGCAGGATACCGCAACTGTATACTTACAGGATGAAGACGGTGCTTACTTCTGCTACAACATGGCTTGTTCCGAAGCAGACTACGCGAAGTTAACCAAGGGTACCAAAATTCGCGTAACCGGTTATAAAGCAGAGTGGTCCGGCGAAGTGGAAATCGTAGATGCTACTTTTGAAATCTTAGATGGCGACTATGTTGCAACTGCAACAGATGTAACAGCACTTCTTGGTACAGACGCTCTCATTGAAAAGCAGAATATGTTCGTGGCATTCAAGGGAATGACCGTAGAATCCGCAGCTATTTATAAGTGGGACGGTTCCGGTCAGGACGGCGATGACTTATATTACAACGTTTCCAAGGACGGCAAGACCTATTCCTTTACTGTGGAATCTTACCTTTGCGACAAGTCTACCGACGTTTACCAGGCGGTAAAGAGCTTAAAGGTTGGTGACGTAGTAGACATGGAAGGTTTCTTATACTGGTATGAGGGTGTTAACCCACACATCACATCCGTAACTGTTGTTTCCGCAGCAGAAGCAGGCAACAAGGCAGAAGGCGTTATGAGCTATGCTGAGTATGCGGCAGCTGCTATTGACACCGAAGTAGTTATCGAAGCTTACGTACAGGGCAAGCAGTCCTGGTGGGATAACAAGGTAACCGCTTACTTACAGGATGAAGACGGCGCTTACTTCTGCTACAACATGGCATGTTCCGAAGAAGACTTTGCAAAGTTAACCCAGGGTACAAAAATCCGTGTTAAGGGTTATAAGGCAGAGTGGTCCGGCGAAGTAGAAATCGTAGATGCTACTTTTGAAATTATTGATGGTAATTATGTTGCAGCAGCAACAGATGTAACTGATATTCTTGCAAACGAAGCAGAGCTCATCAAGAAGCAGAACATGTTTGTTTCCTTCAAGGGCATGATTGTAGAATCTGCAGCAATTTATAAGTGGGACGGTTCCGGTCAGGACGGCGATGACTTATACTTCAATGTTTCCAAGGATGGCAAGACCTACTCCTTCACCGTAGAATCTTATCTTTGCGACAATACTACCGAAGTTTACCAGGCAGTAAAGAACTTAAAGGTTGGCGATGTAGTTGATTTAGAAGGTTTCTTATACTGGTATGAGGGTGTTAACCCACACATTACAGCAGTAAAAGCTGCAGGCGCAGCATCCGCTGATGTAAACGCGAAGTCCGAAGGCGTAATGACTTACGCTGAATACGCTGCAGCAGCAATCGATGATGAAGTTGTGATTGAAGCTTACGTACAGAACAAGCAGTCCTGGTGGGATAACAAGGTTACCGCTTATCTTCAGGATGGCGACGGCGCTTACTTCTGCTACAACATGGCTTGTTCCGAAGAAGACTTTGCAAAGTTAACCCAGGGTACCAAAATCCGCGTTAAGGGTTACAAGGCAGAGTGGTCCGGCGAAGTAGAAATCGTAGATGCAACTTTTGAAATCTTAGAAGGTAATTATGTAGCAGAAGCTACCGATGTAACTGCTCTTCTCGGCACAGATGCTCTGATTGAAAAGCAGAACATGTTTGTAGCATTCAAGGGAATGACTGTAGAATCCGCAGCTATCTATAAGTGGGACGGTTCCGGTCAGGACGGTGATGACTTATACTTCAACGTTTCCGTAAACGGCGCTACATATACATTTACCGTAGAATCTTACCTTTGCGGTAAGGACACCGAAGTTTACCAGACAGTAAAGAACTTAAAGGTTGGCGATGTAGTTGACTTAGAAGGCTTCCTTTACTGGTATGAAGGTGTTAACCCTCATATCACAGGCGCTACAGTTAAGTAAGATTTTCATTTGTTTTTAAATAAAAAGGGACCGCAAATTTATCCTAACAAAACCCGCTCTCGCTAGCATCGAAACGTAACGGTACTAAACTCGAAAAGACCTCGTTAAGTACCGACGTTTCTCCAGCGTTTTGCACGGATAAATTTGCGGTCTCTTTTTGCTTTAAGAAAATGAAAATTTACTAACTATAGCGCTATACGCGTACAAAAGTCCGCATGTCCGGTCTTGTCCGGCGTGGCGGAATCCGACATCAGATGATTTATAGCATTTTACAGAATAAAGCAAACAGGCGTATCTAATTTATCCGAACAGAACCCTGGAGCGACGTCCTCCCTTGACGAGGTAATGCAACCGAAGGTTGCACGAGTCTAGTGAGGCTACGTCGCGATGGTAGCGCGAGCGTGTTCTGGCAGGATAAATTAGATACGTCTGTTTATTTAAATATAAAAATAATAAATCAGGATGTCGGCTTCCGCAGCGGACAATTGGACATGTGGATTTTCTCCTTCAGTACATTGAGACCGCAGTCCGATAAGTAGTCCTGCAGAATCGGCAGGGACTGGGAAGAAGTCGGCCCGATAATGATTTCGGCCACCAGGTCGGACAGGTGCATATTTAAGCGGCTGCACATACGGTTTAAATTTAACGGATAGTATTTTTTGATACGGCCGTCGGATACATGGTACTTTGGTTCTACCGCAAACTCGTTGGAGATGAACGGGGATACTACAAGGCGGGACTCTTTTTCGCTGGCAAAGGACGGATGCTTGAAGGCAGCGGACTGAATCCAGGCCTCAATCATCAGGTTCTGCAGCTTTGGAAGGTTTTCGGAAAGCTCCTGCGATGCGGTAAAGGTACGGAAGAAGTCTTCCACCAAACGGTGTTCGCCCATATCCTCCTGATAATACACTTCCTGGAGGGATACGGCGCCGCCGGTCATACGTTCCATCATGTCTTCATGGAAGGCGATACAAACGCCCTGGCCGTAGTGACCGTAGCGCTCCCATTGGGAAGCATCGTCACGGAATTTGGAGAAGCAGGCCGCGTAAGCGGAATAGTAGAATTCCTTTTCCATTTCTGCCTGGAAGAAGGCTTCGGCTTCCCGAAGCTTGGCCGGTGTTTCGCCGTTGGCTTTCAGGCGTGCGATAACTGCTTTACAGATGCCGTTCATGAACAGGCGCATTTCGGAAGCGTCATTCATGTTTAAAATATTGTTTAACCGTAGCTCTGCACAGCGGATAATGCCGTCAAAGGCAGTAAAATCAGTATAATGATATAGCATGGGTATTTCCTCCTGTTATGGTAAAAATCTTAAAATAGGGGCTGTGGGGAACTTTAAACGGCATCCCACAGGCCGGACACAAAGTACATCAGGGCAGCCCAGGTGAAAACGGAATAGAAAATGCCGTTTTTGTCCCGGCCGTTTTGTAACAGGGTGACGGCTTCTTCTTTGCCAATCAGTTCGAAACCGTTGAAACATTCACTGCCGACGGCACCCTCCTGGGAAAGGCGGGCGGTATCATTCAAATGAATGACGGCACAAACCAGGGCGTTGCTTTCGTCGGTCATGCCAGGAGTAGAAAACAGAAGCGGGTTGATGGTAAAGAGCTTGTCGGTTTCCTTTACAACCAGTCCGGTTTCCTCTTCGATTTCCCGCTTGGCAGTGGCCAGCAGCGGTTCGGCGCAGGCGGCATCTTCCGGGTCAAGTAAACCGGCCGGCGGGCTGAGTAAAAATTGTCCTGCCGGATAGCGGTACTCATAGTCCAGTAAAAGTTTTGGTTCTTCACCGTCGGTTTTTAAAATCACTACGCAGGTGACGGCATCCGGTAAGGCGGTTTTAAATTCTTCGTCGGTCTTAATTGCCATCAAATTGTCGGCCGGTCGTCTGGTGGCATCAAAATAATGTTTGCCCTCTTTGTACTGCAAATCAAACACTTTGATGAACTTAGATTCAAACAAAGGCTTGACGTTTTCTTTCTTAATTTCCGGTTTCATATAGCACCCCTTTATACACAGCTTGCAAATAGTTTTTCTCCTTTTATGATAGCTCATCCGGTGAAGAAAATCAATGCGATGTTTTGTTCAGATAATAATTGAAAAAGGAATGCGGATAGATTATACTTTAAGTAAGCGTTTACAATTTGAAAAGAAGAAGGTTTTGGGACAATGATTACATTGAAATTTGAAAAATTATATAACAGGGACCGGATAGCACAGCCTTGCTTTGTGTCTGTTCCGTTAGCTCCGGGGGTATTAAAGGAAATTGACAGAGTGAGTCTGAAGCAAAACGGCAAGCTGCTTCCGGTGCAAAAGAAAGTGTTATCCTCTTATCCGGACGGTTCCGTGCGGTTTCTGTTTTTGCGTTTTTTGGCGGATATTCCGGCCAACCAAGGTGCTACGGTAGAATGTGACCTAAACAGTGATTCCGGGGCATGCCGGGAAGCAGATGAGGATGCCTGCAAAGAACTTTTAAATAAAACCATGGAATTTTGCACAACCTATGTGCAGAAGCAGTTATCCGGCAGGGTGCTTGCAACAGAAAAACAGGAGTACTGCATGCAGTATGGGGACTGGCGCGTAGCGGAAGCGGGACCGGTGTGTGTGATTTTGTCCAATCAGGGCAAACTGGACGATGGCATTTTATGCGAAACAAGAGTCACTGCCTATGCCGGCAAGTCCTATTATGATGCAGAACTTCGCCTGGTTAATGCTACGGAAGAACCATTGCCGGTTACCTCCTGGCAGTATCAGCTGGTACCGGAGGAACCGGGCGGAAAAGTCCGCACCAGTGTGGCAGATTCCAACTACAAAACAAGCTTCCTCACCGGGGAAGAGGGAGAAACCGTGGAAAAAAGCATTGATGCGGAATTTATTCTGAATCAGAGCAATGAGCATGCGGCAGAAACCTTTCACGGCACCTTTTTTGCGGATGTAACCGGTGAGAAGGGCGGCTTATGTGCCACTGTTTTTCAGGCCCATCAGAACTTTCCAAAGGCACTCAGGGCCGGAAAAAACGGTATTCTTATCAGTCTGGTGCCAAAGGGAAGCAGACCGGAGGTGTTGCAGCCGGGCATGGCAATCAAACAGCGGTTCCAGTTGTATTTTCATGGCGTTGATGAGGACTTACAGACCATCAACCATCAGTCTACCATGTATCAGATGCCGGATGTACCGGTATTAGCTCCGGAGGTGTATGAGTCGTCCGGCTTGTTCCCTGATATTTTTGTAAGCAGGGAGCACCAAAATTCGGAGGTGGAGTGTGCGCTGTCCATGTCCGCAGACATTCATACCAGAAGCTACGGCATGCTCTGCTGGGGCGATGCGCCGGACCCGAATTATACCGCACAGGGCCGCGGTCAGGGTAGCCTGGTGTGGACCAATAACGAGTATGATTATCCTCATGCCTGCATGCTGCAGTATGCCAGAAGCGGTGTACGCCGTTGCTATGATACCTGCCTTGTGACGGGAACCCATCAGCGGGATGTGGATATCTGCCACTACAGCAAAAATCCGTTGTTGATGGGCGGTCAGTGGGAGCATACCAAGGGACACTGTGTGAACGGCGTGATTGTATGCAGTCACCAGTGGGTGGAAGGTATTTTAGATTGTTATCATCTCACCGGAGATGAGCGCTTTTTAGAAGCTGCTCTTGGCATCGGAGAGAATGTGCTGCGGCTGCTGGATACACCGGAGTACCGTAAAACCGGTGGTTTAAATGCAAGAGAAACCGGATGGGCGCTTCGGACCCTGACGGCGTTGTATAAAGAAACCTTTGATAAAAAGTGGACCGGAAAGTGCGACTGGATTGTGGAACAGTTCAAAGAATGGTCCGATACCTTTGGCGGCTGGCTGTCGCCGTATACCGACAATACCGCTATCCGTGTCCCGTTTATGATTTCTGTGGCAATCGGCAGTCTGATGCGCTACTATAGGGAATTCCCGCGGGAGGACATCCGGGAGATGATTTTAACGGCGGCAGATGATTTGGTGGAAAACTGTTATATGGACACCGGTTATTTCTTCTACAAAGAGCTGCCGAGCCTGGGACGTATCGGTAATAATCCGCTACTGCTGGAAGCCATGGCAATTGCTTATGAGCTTACCGGAGAAACAAAGTATTTAGAGTACGGTAAAAATACCTTCCGTATGATGGTGCAAGGGTCTCTCGGCATGGGCTTTAGTGCACAAAAACGTATTGTAGAGGATATTGTTCTGGTAGGAACTACAGCCACCAAGCGGTTTGCCCAGATGTTTATTCCGGTAACCACTTATTACAAAGCGGTGGCAGAAAACGGTATGTTAAATTAGTGAGTATATGATTAATTCAGAAAGGACGCAGAAGATGAATCAGGCTTGGAAGTTTAATAAAGACGTGACGGCAACTCCTTGTGCTCCGGGAGTGGAGAGAAAGATTCTTGCCCATACAAACGAATTGATGTGCGTGGAGAATTACTTTAAAGAAGGCGCGGTAGGTGCATTACATCATCATCCCCACACCCAGATTACCTATGTGGTGTCCGGCCAGTTTGAATTTGAAATTGACGGTGTGAAAAAAGTGGTAAATCCGGGAGATACGATGTTAAAGAAGGATTCCGTGGAACATGGCTGTGTATGCCTGAAGGAAGGCATTTTATTGGATATTTTCACTCCAATGAGAGAAGATTTCTTAAAATAACAAACAAATGTTCTGGTAATTTTGCAAGGTTTGTGCTATACTAAAGAGAGAAGGAGGTATAGTACATGGACGAAACAAAAAGAGAATACATTGCTATCGATTTAAAGTCGTTCTATGCCTCGGTAGAATGCCGGGAACGCAGGCTGGACCCAATGAACACCAACCTGGTGGTGGCAGATGCTTCCCGTACCGAAAAAACCATTTGCCTGGCGGTTACGCCCTCCTTAAAGGCATTTGGAATTCCCGGCCGTGCCCGCCTGTTTGAGGTGGTGCAAAAGATTAAGGAAGTTAACGCAGAGCGCAGGCTTTCGGCACCCGGCAGGCAGTTTGTAGGTTCCTCTTACTTTGCAGATGAAATAAAGCAGCACGCCGCACTGGAGGTGTCCTATATTGCGGCACCGCCACGTATGGCACTGTATATGGAATACAGTACCCGCATTTATGATATTTATTTGCAGTATATTGCGCCGGAGGACATCCATGTTTATTCTATCGATGAAGTATTCATGGATGTTACCCAGTACCTTGGCATTTATAAAATGACGGCAAAGGAACTGGCATCCAAAATTATCCGGCAGGTGGAAGCAGAAACCGGCATTACCGCCACTGCAGGCATCGGCACCAACCTGTATCTTTGCAAGGCGGCGTTGGATATTGTGGCAAAGCACGTAGAGCCGGACGAAAACGGTGTCCGCATTGCCGAACTGGATGAACTGAGCTACCGCCGGCTTTTGTGGAGTCATCGTCCCCTTACCGACTTTTGGCGTGTGGGCCGCGGCTACCGCAAAAAACTGGAAGAATACGGTCTTTACACCATGGGCGACATTGCAAGATGTTCCCTTGGCGGTCCCAGGGATTTTTACAACGAAGAACTGCTGTACAAGCTGTTTGGTATTAACGCCGAACTGTTAATTGACCATGCCTGGGGGTGGGAGCCAACCACCATAGAGCTTATCAAAGCTTATAAGCCAAGCGTCAACTGCACAAGTTCCGGACAGGTACTGCACTGCCCGTATTCCTTTGAAAAGGCAAGGCTTATCGTTTGGGAAATGACAGACCTTTTAGTCCTCGATTTAGTAGAAAAACGTCTGGTTACCGACCAGCTTGTGCTTACGGTAGGGTACGACATCGAAAACCTGACCAACCCGGAAATACGGGCAAAGTATAAAGGGGAAATTGTTACCGACGGTTACGGAAGAAAAATCCCAAAGCATGCCCACGGTACTGCAAACCTGGGGCGTCAAACCTCTTCCACAAAACTCATTACCGATGCGGTGATGGAGCTTTACGATAATATCGTCAATCCGGATTTACTGGTGCGGCGCATTAATATTACCGCCAACCGGTTAACGGACGAAAGTCAGGCCAAGGAGCAGACAGAGGGCTCTTTTGAGCAGCTTACCTTGTTTACCGATTACGAGGCAGAGCAAAAGAAAAAAGAAGAGGAAGAGGCTGCACTTTCCAAAGAACGTAAGCTTCAGGAGGCCATGCTGTCCGTCAAAAAGCGCTACGGTAAAAACGCCATGTTAAAAGGCATGAACCTGCAGGAAGGCGCCATGACCGTAGAACGCAATAACCAGATCGGAGGGCACAAGGCATGAGTTTAAAAGATTTGCACCAATATGACGACATTATACATCTGCCCCATCCAACCTCAAAAAAGCATCCGCGTATGGCTGCCATCGACCGGGCAGCGCAGTTTTCTCCCTTTGCGGCATTAACCGGTTATGAACAGGCTTTGGAGGTAACCAAAGAACAGGCCATCGACCGGGTGGAGAATGAAGTAGAGACGGAAGAGTGCTTTTAGCAGTTTTTGGGCAGAACATGCAAGCAACGAGGTAGTTTTTTTTGAAAACCCTATGCTACAATAAGCATAGGGTTTTAATTTTATACTATTTCGGGAGGTATACTTATGGCAATGATGACTCGTCCGGTAGTTACCACACTGGCTGATGGTGGCAAGTACTGGGAAAACAACTATGAAAAATTTTATTTAAAGGCGTATGTGCCGGCAACGAAGATTGACGGACAGACCAACAACTACGGCTTCAGAGCTCCGCTGTTGCTTGTATTTGAAGAAAACAGACAGAGTATGGAAGAAGCAATCGCATTTGCAAATAAAAGCGGTTTGGCAGACATTGCGTCTGCGGTGGACTCTTCTGTATTATTTGTATATCCAACCAATGAAGGTGGCTGGGAAACTGCAACAGAAGAACTGTATGCTTCAGTAATCGCAGAAGTAAAAATGGATCCGCGCTATGCCGACGGCATCGTGGAGCTTTCCAATTTCTTTACCGGCGAGTTTAAGGGTTACTTCATCCGCGGCGCTATTTTCCGTGCGGATATTTACAGCTTTGGTGCTTCTGCCGACTATGTGGCAAAGAACTTATTAAAGACAGTAAACGGTGAATACCTGTGGGGACCGGGTGAAATCACACCGGCCATGTGTTCCATGCAGAATTTAAGCGTGGTGCCACAGGTAGAGCGTAAGGATATCGGTATCTTAAGTGTGGGTAACTCCGCAGAAATCAACAAGGCTTTCGAAGGCTGCAACAATCTTTTGGTGAAAGATGCAGCTGACTACAAGGCAGATTTTGCTTCCTTTGTACGCAAGTTTAAGATGTGGTGCGGCAACATGGAAATTGAACCGGATTTCCCGGCAATGAACATGACGGAAGAGGCCGGCAGCGTTATCGTTAAGACTTCTCCGGACAATATGGGTATGTTTAAGGGTACCGAGACGCATCCGGTAGGCTATTTTGCATATTACAATAATGATTTGTTTAAGAAGGGTCCGGCACCGCTTTTGATGGGCTTCCACGGCGGCGGAGATTCCTCCATGTACTTAACTTTTGTGGCAGGCTGGTATGAGATTTGTCACAGATACGGTTTCCTGTTCGTTTCTCTGGAGAATCACCAAAACGTGACCGCTACTGAGGTAATGGAAGTAATCGAAGACCTTAAGAAGAAGTATGATATTGACGAGAAGCGTATTTACGCTACCGGCTTTTCCATGGGTAGCGGTAAGACCTGGAATATGTATCAGGAGTACCCGGAGGCATTTGCGGGACTTGCTCCGGCAAGTGCTTTGTTCCCGGTAAGAAACAATCCGATGGCACAGTCCGACAGTGGCAGATTAAACACCACCGTTCCGGTGCCGATTTTCTACTCCGGCGGCGAGAAGTCCCATTTACCGGAGCTTCCGTTCCAGGCAGAGTCCGGATTGGAACGTATTCAGTATTGCGCGGAGACCAATAAGGTGAAGAAGAAGTTTGACATGAACTACGCCGACAAGGACAATTGGGCACAGCCGATTTGGGGTATCGAGGGTGATCGTGTAGAGGTAATTCACGATGATTCCCGCGGCAGCGACCTGACCATTCATTACTTTGACAGTGAGGACGGCGTATGCCGTACCGCATTTGCCAGCGTCAGCGAGCAGGTACACGAGTGCAGACATCATACCAATGAGAATGCATGGAAGTTTATTTCCCAGTTTACAAGATAAAATATCTGAGGGGATATCGGATATAGTACATATGGCAGCCGTCACGAAATGTGGCGGCTGTTGTGACTTAGGAAAGGAGAAGTATGAAAATGCGGGTAGATATTTTGGAAGGGTTAAAATGGAAATGCTATACGAAGGAGGGGAACGTAGAGATATACAATAAAATTGATAGGGATAATATTTCGAATAATGATGCGTACAGTTATCGGGAAGAGAATGGAAACAATAAAGTGGACAGAACTTTGATTGATATCATCGAAGATTTGTATTATGTTTTAGCAATAGAAAAAATAGAAGAAAGCGAAAATCTCGAGCATAGAAAAATATGTATGTCGCAATTAAAAGAGAGAGAAAGAAAATATAGTGATTTGTTGCATTTAAAAGAGTTATATTATACTGAAGTTCAATCAAGCATTGAACGTATCAATGAATATAGCAGGTATGAAGTAGTGGACTGTGAAAAGGGTTTGATAAAGTTTATATATAAGTTTATTATTATGTCCGGATTTCTTGAGTATAATGACGTATTTGTCCGAGAGTTTCTTAGCTTAAAATACTGGGATGGCATGGATTTGGAGGACTTCAAGAATCTTATGAATGCATTGATTGATATCCGAATTTATGGAGATGATCAAGGTTTGAATGTGAATGTCGAAAGAAGTATAGTGAATTGGTTTAGATTTTTCGCGTCATTAAGAAGTAAGAAACTTGGATTAGAGGGAGAGATACTTTGGCTTTTCTTTTTTCTGGATCTTTTTCAGGCGTGTCTGCTGGAAGTGAGTAATGAGTGGTACACGTTTAAATTAGAGGAACCGTGGAAGGAGCAGTTATTAGATAAGATTAGAAAGACAAATGATTTGGTAGAAGAGGTGATTGGCACAAAAATAGTTGAGAAACAGAATGAAATGCTGATGTGTTATACGGTGAGGCCAATGTCATCGAATAGTTTCAATATGAAAATCGAATGTTTAGTAGACGCTCTTCAAACCTTATCAAAAATGGAAGATTATAAAGGAAAATTGGAGAGATATTTTAAAAAAAGAGGATCCGGATGTATTGCCGTTATGCATTCAAATTCTAAACGTTATGTGGCAATAAGCGGTAGCGAATTTGTAAATAAATATTCGGCGGATTTAGAACATATATTGGGAGCCGGGTATTCTGTGGTTGAGTTGAATGAGGATGTACGTTATTATCATGCGAAGAATGCGTATATTACGTACGGACAATACATGAAATGGAAGAACGCAATTAATTTTGATGAGAGTAAGGTCTCCGGAATCGCGCGAATGTTTTCATGTTGTGAGAGAAAATTATTGACAGAACTATACGGAAAGGGGAGTATTCATTATACCATATATGTGAAGAAGGAAGTCTGCAGTATGTGTGAAAATGCACTTGAAAATTTTGATGAGGAACAGAACTGCAAGGGGTTAATTAAACATCCAAAGAATATCAGTGTCCGCTTACCACGTGAGGGCAATAAAGATTTAAATCGTAGATTGAATAAGATTGCTAAAAATGTGAGGGACAGTTTTTTGTAGGGATGCTGCTGCTTTAATTGTATCGGTTTTACTCTTTTTTTACCTAAATTGGTGGTAAAGTTATACCTAGTTATGCTATAATATGCCGTGATAGGGTTTAAAAATGGACTATAAGAAAAGGCTTGAAAACCTTGAAAATACAAGGGTTTGCCAAGATATAAGGAGATATGCAAAGTTATGTTCAAAATATTATTTGTTTGCCATGGCATCATATGGCGTATCCAGTGAGAATGCTGTATTTAATAGGGTTTGAGAGGCTTTGAGAGCTGCGTGCACCTTTTTTACACTTTTTGCACCTGGAGAAATTTTAATATATCCGGAGTTACTTAGTACTGCCGGAGATTAAGAGGACCTGACCGAAGGTCCTTTTTAGTTTTTATGAATTTTTATGGTTTCTACGGTTTCCTCGGTTTGGAGTGTGATACGTGCGTTTGGCGCGGATAAGAGACTCAAAAAAAGATTTTTATAACAAAAATAAGAAAAAAATCTTCTTGAATCGAATATAAAACTTGAAAAATGAATATATTAGTGTTATATTAGAATTATATTAGGATTAGAAAGATGGAGGCGATGAAGATGCTTTGTCAGTTTTCATTTCAGAATTTTAAGTCTTATAAGGATGAGACGACCTTTGATTTACAGGCGACAGCTATTTCGGAATTTGAAGAGAGTTTAATTAAAAGGGAAAAGTGCAGTAATCTTCTTCCTGTTAGTGTGATATATGGTCCGAACGGAGGAGGAAAGAGTAATCTCTTGCAGGCGTTGGCTTGTTTGATTACGACGGTTGTAAAGCCGGTTCACGATTTGGGAAATACAAGAGAGGATATCATTGTACAGCAGGGATTTCCTGCTAAGCCATTTTTGTATGACAAGGATTCTGTGGAGGAGCCGATAGAATATCGTATTTTCTTTCGAAAGGGCGATTATGAATATCGTTATTATCTGGCAACGCGAAAGGATGAAATCTTTGCGGAAACCTTGGACAGGAGAACGCTCGGAGGGAAGAAACCGGCACAGATTTTCTATCGGGAGGGAGAAGCAATTACGCTAGGTCCAACCTTAAGCAAGGAAGGAGTAAACACCAAGGTTAACGAGAAGATGCCATACCTGTCTTTCTTGGCGATTAACTATAATATTCCGGTTATTGCAGAGGTACAGGAGTGGTTTGAATCCTGTATCATTCGTAGCTACGGTAATCCCATCGTCGAAATGGAAGTTATGTTTTCGGAAGATGCGAATGTTAAGAAGCAGATAGTGACACTACTTAACGATATGGGAATCGATATTGAAGATTATAGATTTGATAATGATGAAAATCAGTTATTCTTAAAGAGGACAATTGCCGGTAAGTCATATGAGTTGAGTCTTAATGAGGAATCAGACGGTACCAGAAAGTTAATTGCAGCATTGCCGGCAATCCTTATTGCACTTCAGGAAGGTCGTTTGGTTATCATTGACGAATTGGATGCAAAGCTCCATCCGAAGCTTTTAAGGTATGTGATTTCGTTATTTAAGAATCCTAAGGTCAATAAGAATGGAGCGCAGTTGCTTTTTACATCTCATGATATGTCTACAATGAAGAATACTGTATTCCGAAGAGACGAAATATGGTTTGCAGCATTGAATGAGAAGAGAAGCAGTGAGATTTATTCATTGTATGAAATTCGTCATGAGGATAACGAAAGGGTAAAGAGCACAGCAGCGTTTGATAAGCAGTATTTGGAAGGTAGATACGGAGCAGACCCATATCTGCAGAACATGCTGAGCGGAGGTGATTGGCTTTGAGTTTAAAACCTCCGAAGAGAAGCGATTTAAATAAGCCGTGGATGAAGAAGCCGGATCGAGCAATTAAAATTCATCCGGAATATCATTTGATTGTGACGGAAGGAACCGACACAGAGCCTGCATATTTTGGGACAATCCAAGAGATTATCAATAAGGATTATCCGGAGAAAATACAATTAAAAGTATTTGGCATGGGCGATAATACGGTAAGTTTGTTTGAAAAGGCAAAAAGATTGGCAAAAGATAATCCTAACGGATATCGCCATGTGTGGATTGTTTACGATACGGATGATTTTCTGACAGAGCATATCGACCGAGTGGTACAGCTCTGTGTAGCACACAGTACGGACGAAATAGAATATCATGCGGTTTGGTCAAATCAATGCATAGAGCTTTGGTTTTTATTGCACTTTGGATTTATGCAGTCGGATATTCATAGAAGTGAGTACTGGCCGAAAATAACAGAATGCTTAAAGAAAATCGGTGCCGGAGAATATAAAAAGAATCGTACGGATATGTATCCTATCTTACGTCCATATATGAATACGGCAATTGCCAATGCCAAAAGTCTGGATGCGATTAATTATGGAAAAGCACCATCAAAGGCGGCACCGGGAACAAAGGTGTACGAGCTGGTGGAAAGGTTAAGGCCGTATTTGCCGGAATAGCATGGAAAGGAGTGTTGAAAGGAGAATGTAGATATATACACTATAGTCAAGTAAGTAGACACGATTTATGAAAAAATGTTTAATAAAGGTGATCGCTTATTAGAAGAATTTGATTGAAAGTATTTGTTTAGTGGAATATAATAGAAAAGAAGTATTCTTTATATTTTGAAAGGATAATTGAATAAAAATTTAGTCTGGGGAAAAAAGGAGAAGACATGTCACAGAGTTTTTTCATACTTACAAACTAAACAGAAGAAAAGTGTAAAGGAGAAATGCAAAATGGCACTAGGTAAAATATTAGAAGGAATGTTAAATGACTTTAGTAAAGATTACATTACTGATGAATTGGAACCAAATAAGGCATTTGAGTATTTGGTGAACTACTTGATTGTATCCAAATTTCATCCAGATGCATTTAGTGGGGATAAAGGAGATTTGGAGCGGCTTGTGGTAGACGAAAAGAGTCAATTTGGATTAGATGCGATAGCTTTTATTGTTAATGGTAATTTGGTGTTGAGTAAAGAAGATATTAAAACATATGCAAAATCAAAGCAACTTGATGTAGATATCATATTCATACAAACAAAAACGGAAGAAAAGTGTGATACTGGTGATCTTTTGAAAACGATACAAGCCGCAAAGACTTTTTTTGAAGATTTTGAATCAGTATCTGAAAAAAATTCAAATATATTAAATGCAAAAGAGATTTATGATGAGATATTTAAATATGAAAATTATAGATATTGCACTAGTAAGTCGCCTAAATGCTATATTTATTATGTTACAGTGGCATCAGGGTGGGATGAAAAATTAGTAAAGACAATCTGCCAATCTTCAGTTTCAGATATGAAAATTGTATTGAAAGATATTAAGGAATTTGAGATAGAAGTATTAGGAAGAAATTACATAATGGATTCTTACAATGAAATTAAAAATAGTGTTACGGCAAAAGTTAGTTTAAAGAATTGTGTTACTTTAGAAAAGATTAGTGGAGTTAAAGAAGCATATATTGGATACCTTACAGGTGAGGATTATTTGAGTATTATCTGTGATTCAAATGGTGATATTCGAAGACGCATTTTTTATGAAAATGTTAGAGATTATCAAGGTGAGAAGAATAGTGTAAATTCAGAAATCAGATATACAATTTCTCAAGAGTCATTACAAGATAAATTTGTGTTACTAAATAATGGTGTAACTATTATTACTAAGTCAGTTGTTTCGCTTGGGGCAAATTCATATGAGTTATCAGATTTTCAAATTGTTAATGGATGCCAGACGAGTAATGAAATATACAATTGTAAAAAATCTGCAAAGAATATATTTGTTCCGGTTAAAATCATATATACTACAGATTTAGATTTGATAAGTAATATTGTTAAATCTACAAATCGTCAAAGCCCTGTTCCAGAGGAGGCATTTGTTTCATTAACAAAGTTTCACAAGGAATTGCAAATGCTTTTTGATGAGTATTCTAAAGAGATGCCAATAGAAATGTTTTATGAACGAAGATCGGGAGAAGAAATAGATATTAAGAATCAAAATGGTGACTATCAGATTGTTACTTTGCATGGATTAATTAGAGCATATGTGAGTGTATATCATGAAACACCATATATTGTTCATGGGACAAATCCGGCAAATATTTTGAGAAATAATTCTGAAAAGTTGTTTTGTCAAGAGCATAAACCTGATATGTATTATATCGCTTCTTATTTGTTTGTTAAGTTTGTGTCTATGCAAAAAGAAAAAAAGTTTTCTGGTCATGATTATACTCTAAGATATTATATAATAATGGTTGCTCGTATGCTTATGGTGAAAAAGGTGGAAGTTCCCGAAGTTAGTAGTAAAGAAATGAAGACAGAAATAAACATAATAATTCAGTTGCTTAAGAACGGAGCAGATTCCTTTTTTTTAGAGGCTAAAGAAATTATTAAAACGGTACTGACAAAAGATGTGTATAGGGGAAGAGATCGACGTGATATTATAAGAACTGCCGATTTTACGCGTAGTGTTAAATCGGCGGTTACAGAGAAGCTGTTGGAGAATAAGAGTCTAATGTAGGATTGGATGACGTACAATAAGTTTTTGAAAAAAGGTTCGCAGATTACAGATACGGACATTCTGTTTACCAACATTCCGCTCCAGTTTTTTTCAACGAAATCGAAATAAAAAGGGAGATAAATCTCTTTGACGAGTTTATGATCATCGTCAGAGATAAAAGACTTAAAACGATAGTATTGGAAAATGTAAGTGCTCTACCGTTGTATAGGGAAGGACGGACGTTTAAAGCGTGTGTAAGGTTATGAATGACGCCGGATACATAGTAGCAAAGAAAAGGTTTGAAACCCTTGAAAATACAAGGTTATACCAAGATATAAGGAGATATACCAAGATATGTTTAAAATATTATTCGTTTGCCATGGCAATATCTGCCGTTCCACTATGGCGGAGAGTGTGATGACACACTTGGTGCGTGAGGCTCACTTAGAGCATTTATTTGAAATTAATTCCGCGGCGACCAGCCGTGAGGAAATCGGCAATTCGCCCCATTACGGTACGGTGAATGAGCTGCGGTACCGGGGGGTGCCGGTGGTGCCGCATCGGGCGGTGCAGATGACAAAGGCGGATTATGAATACTATGATTATCTCATTGGGATGGATACGGCGAATATCCGCAATATGAACCGGATTGCGGACGGCGACCCGGAAGGGAAGATTTATAAGCTTTTGTCCTTTGCGGGAGAGAGCTTTGATGTGGCGGACCCGTGGTATACCGGTGATTTTGCTACGACATATCGTGATGTGGTTAAAGGCTGTCAGGCGCTTTTGAAATTATTGACCGAAAAAGCAAAATAACGTGAAAAACAGACAAACAAAACAATTTAGACGACTAAGACAGTTCGGAGTAAGGGAACAGATAGAAAGGGAGTAACGACATGATTTGTAAGAAGTGCGGAAATCATATTTCGAAAGGGGAACGCTTTTGCGGAAAGTGCGGAAGCGGTATCGGAATGAATGATACGGTGTATCGTGTGGTTTGCGAGGTAAAGAAGGCGGTTACCGGTAAGGACGACTGTATCAAAAAAGCGTTAGCGGCGATTTTGGCCGGCGGTCATATTTTGATTGAGGATGTACCGGGTGTGGGAAAGACAACCCTTGTGATGGCATTTTCCAAGGCCCTTTCTTTGGATACTCGCCGGATGCAGTTTACCCCGGATGTTATGCCGGCGGATATTTTGGGATTTAATATGTACCGGAAGGAAACCGGAAGGTTTGAATATTATCCGGGTGCCATTATGTGTAATTTGTTCCTTGCAGATGAAATCAACCGTACTTCTCCGAAGACCCAGTCGGCACTTTTGGAGGTTATGGAGGAAGGCATGGTGACGGTAGATGGAGAAAGCCGTAAGGTGCCGGAGCCGTTTGTGGTAATGGCGACCCAGAACCCGAAGGGGAGTGCCGGAACCCAGCTGTTGCCGGAGTCCCAGCTGGACCGTTTTATGATTTGTATGAGTATGGGATATCCGGATCTTTATGATGAAGTGGAGATTTTAAAGGGAAAAAGCGGTGCGGTAGACAGCAAGGTACTTCCGGTGGTGGACAGAGAACAGCTGCTTGCTATTAAGGAGCAGGTGGACGAGGTACAGGTCAGCAATCCGGTGTATGCCTATGTTGCATCCTTGTCAAAGGCCACAAGAGAGCATGCCTATATCGATTTGGGACTCAGTCCCCGCGGTTCCATTGCGGCGGTACGCATGGCAAAGGCATGGGCCTATCTGGAAGGCAGGGATTATGTACTGCCGGAGGATGTGGTAAGCATTTTTCTTGATATCGCAAAGCACAGGATTGTGTTAAATACAAAGGCCCGTGTGGCCCGTGTGACCGAGGCGGCGGTATTGGAGGAGGTTTTGGCGCAGACAAAACAACCGGCATCTTACATGAAGAAGGATGAGTATCGTGGGTAGTTTTATTTTATTGGGCGGAAGTATCCTGGTAACGGGGTACTTTGCTATGATGTATGAGAGTGCGGAGTTTATGTTACTTGTGTATCTACAGGCAGCACTTTTTGTGCTGTCCTTTTTTACGGTTTTGTTCCGAAAGTGTACGATTCGTGCGGAACTGGATGTGCCGGTGGGCATTGCGGAGCCGGAGAAGGAAAATCTGGTGAAGCTCATTGTCACCAACCGGGGCTTTTTGCCGCTGGCGCGGTTGGAAGCATTGATAACCGTAGAGGATGTTTGTACGGGACGGGTGACGAAGGAGTGGATGAAGGTATCTTCCGTACTTCGGGGAGAGAGTACCTTTGTGCGATCGGTGGCGTTTTCCGGTACCGGAACCTACCGGGTGAGGTTAAGGAAGCTTAAGGTGTATGATTTCACCGGATTGTTTTACGGAAAACGTAAGGCGCAGGGAGAAAAGAAGGTACTGGTTATGCCGAGGCTTCATGAGATTCCGGTACGGCTGGGTATGACGGTGCGGAATTTCTTCGGAGAGGCGGATGTGTACGATGAGGAGGCGCCGGGACACGACAACAGTGAGTTGTTTGATGTGAGAGAATACCGGGCGGGAGACCGTCTGCAAAATATTCACTGGAAGCTGACGGCAAAGCAGGAGGAGCTGATGGTGAAGGAGCATTCTCTTCCGAAGGCATGTCCGGTAGTGCTGCTTCTTGATGTGCATCCGTCAAAACGAAAGAAGCACCGGGAACGGATGCTTCCGTATTTGGAGGCGGCCGCCAGTCTGGTGTTTTCCCTGACCGATGTAGGCTGTCCCCATTATGTGGTTTGGTATGACGAGGCGATGCAGGATATTGTCCGTCTCCGGGTAGACAACGAAGAAGGCCTGTTTTACTTTTTGGGAATGTTAATGGAAATTGACTGGAAAACGCCGAAAGAAGACATCGGGTTCCGGTATCGTGAGAAGTATAAAAGAGAACCGTATGTCCATGCGTTGTCTTTAGATGAGGCATTGGTGTTAAAAAAGAACGGGGAAGTGCTGGCGCAGTTTTCCGAAAAGGAGATAGAACTGTCGCTTACGCAAGTTGAGTTAGTTTTATAGAAAAGGGCGGATGGAAATGAAACGAAAGCGCAAAATTCGATGGGGAACCCCTGTGGTCGTAAAACAATTTCATACGTCCGGTCTCGGAACGGAACGCTCTTTGCCGGGAGAGTTTTCCCTGTTTTTGTTGTGCACGCTGTTATGGTTCGGAGCTGCCTTCGGGATGCTTCAGGGAATGTTTGAGTGGGAGCTTTTCAACGAAGGAATGCTGTTTCGAATCTTTTTTATTACCATTGTTACTGTCGCTTTGACGGAGGCTGCCTCTTTGCTGAAGCCACGGTTTTCGTGGGCGGCAACGGTAGGAATTCCGGTGGTGGGAATGTCCGGAGTGCTGTTTTATTTGTTTCGTACAAAGCAGGGAGAACGGGTTCTGTCCGGCTTGCAGGCGGTGGCATATGAGTATGTGGGAGAGTGGAATACCTACTTTAAGACGTCGTTATCCCTTGCGGGAGGAGATATGTTTTTGCGGGAGGAGGCACTGGGCTTTGTGCTTTCCGTGCTTTGCTTTTTATTGGTTTGGTACGGGCGCATCAGAAAGAAATCCGGTGCGGTGGCAGTGGTGCCGTTTCTTGCCCTTGTTGCCGGCCTTTTGGTAGGAAAGACGCCGTCGGGCCTTTGCCTGTTTGTAGCGGTAGGAACGGTGTTTATGGCAAATGCCGCAGCCTTTCAAAGACCGGCGTTTTTGTCGGCACCGGATAAGTATGGCAGGGAATCCGGTTGGTTAAAGCAGGTTTTGTGGGTGCCGGTGGCTGTGGGGCTTTTGGTGCTTTGCGTGGTGATTAAGACTGCAGGAAGTGACTCAGCAGAGAAGCAGGTAGTGAGCGGAAAAGAAAGACTCCTGCAAAAGCAGAACGAGCTGATAAAGTCGGTGACCGAATGGGAAGGCTGGCGGGAGTTCCGCGTGGATAAGGCAATCGAAAAGTGGGTGGACGAGTTTTTACACAAGCGGGATATTGAAGTGGAGAACCGGCCGGAAGCCAATTTTGCCCGTTTGGATAACGAAAAGCCGGAATACGAAGAAGTTGCGGTGTTAAAGGTGGCGCTTGAAAAGAATCCGACCTTTGGTTCGTATTTGGTGGGATTTTATGCGGATACCTATGAAGACGGTGTTTGGGATACGGATGTGGAAACCTTTCAAAAGGAGTGCGAGAAGGCAGGATTTAAACCGGAAACGGTTTCAGACGGTCTGCTTACCCTGGCGCCGGACCGGATCGCACAATATTTTGAAAAGGAATCGCTGGAGCAGTTAAAAAGCCGGAATATTAACGGCTGGATGTACCATGCGAAGGCAAACCGGATTAAGGCATATCTCCCGTATTTTGCCAAGACAACGGCAGAGGGAATACGAACGGAGGGCGACAGCCGGTATATCAAAGAAAAAAAGGTAACGAAGTTCCCATTCTTGATTTGGAATTACGACGTAGAGGATTTGATAAAAGTTCTGTTCCGGGGAGGAGAAACAAAAAAAGTATGGGAGAAAGAGTCTTGGGAGCTTTGGTATGAATCATATGTGGCAGAGCATTATCTGGAGTGTCCGGCGGGCATGCCGGAAGTGAAAAAGGTGGCGGAGGAGATTCGCACCTATGAACGGGATTTTTTCAGCATTGAAGGAAAAGAGTCAGTGAATTTTTACCGTATCAATAAAGCCTATCAGGTAGCGGACTGGATGCGCCGGAATACGGTGTACAGTCTGGAGTTACCAAAGCTTCCGAAGGGGAGTGATGTGGTAGAGTTTTTTCTTGGCACAAGCAGACAAGGGTATTGTATGCACTATGCAAGTGCGTCGGCGCTGATTTTACGGGAACTGGGCGTGCCGGCACGGTATGTATCCGGTTATGTGGTAGGAAATTACAAGAAGAGCGAAGTAAGCGGTATGTACGAAGCGACGGTTTTGGACAGTTATGCCCATGCCTGGGTGGAAATCTATCTGGAGGGAATCGGCTGGATTCCGGTGGAGGTGACCAACGGATACAGCGTGAGTCCGGCCGGAGAAGTGACCTACCGGCCGACGGAAAACGGAAGCTATCAGATGGTGAAGGAGAACTGGCCGGAGGATAAAGCCGGTTCGGAGCATTCTTTCTCCTGGGCAACCACGAGGCCGTTTACCACGCCGGTACCGACCGCGACACCGGCGCCGACCGACGTACCGGAGATGCCGGAAGGAGACGGTATACCGCCGTCGGAGGATACCGGAAACGAAAGTAGCGAGTCGCAGACCGGTGGTGCGGAAGCACCGGAATCGGCGGAGGAGGATCGGAAACCGGGAGCTACGGAGGAGGATGCGCAGAAGGAGAAAGAAAAAAAGCTGGATTTGAACGTGAATCCTGTAATTCTGCTGTTTGCATTGCCTGCTATCGGGTTTATTCTCGGTGTGGCGGTACCGATAGTAAGGATGTACCGGAAGACCGCAAGCAGACTGGACGAAAGAGCGATACAAAAGAAAATAAGGAGGTTTGGAAACCGACAGAAAATAAAACTTTTGAATCGGAGATTGTACCGGAAGCTACGTGGAAAAGGAAAGATATATAAGCGTTTCCTACGGGATGAAGAGTACGACGATGTACTTCGAGGCTACAGTGCGGTGGTGCGTCGGGAAGAGAGGGAACGGTATATGCATCTGGTAAAGGCAGCGGCGTTTTCCTATAACGAGTTTTCCGATGAGGAGGTAGAGTTCTGTAAGCGGGTATATCACAGAGTGCTGTATGAGAAGAGGAAGGAAGATGAGGATAGAATATAAGTAGATTCTTACGGGCGCAGGAAAATCCTGCGCCTTTTTCCATACATCTCCTATGTACCTTTCCTGTTGTTTGTGTTAGGATATCGGTGTGGCGGGGGACCCGTGCCATATAGGGGAAATGTGTAACAGGATGGTGAGGAAGAAAGGAGAAACGTATGAGAAAGGTAAGCGTATGTGCAATTGCGGCAGCGCTGTTAATTGCAACAGGAGGTGTATCGGAAGCACAGGCAGCGGTGATTCCGGTAAACGGAACAAATTTAAACTGCGGTACGGTAGAGGAATTGAAAGACAAGTTACAGCAGATGAACGGATGCGATAATATTCGGGAATTGCTTTCCATGTTGGGATGCAACAATTTACCGGAGGTTGAAAGACCGGAGCAGCCGGAGGCACCGGAAGGGAATGTACCGGAGCAGCCGGGTACGCCGGATGTGAATGTGCCGAATCTACCGGTTGTACCGGAAGCACCGGAAGAAACACCTGAGGTAAGCCCGGAAGTACAGAACCAGGCTTATATTTACGGCATGCGGATTACGGAGCTTGTAAATGAGCACCGCGCGGCAGCGGGAGTGGCTCCTGTAAAGTATTCCGCGAAGATAAGCGAAGCGGCGCAGGTACGTGCCGTAGAGATTGAGAAGTCGTTTTCTCACACTCGTCCGGATGGAAGATATTTTTCCACCGTGTTTGCGGAGCATGGAATTTCTTACCGGTATTCCGGTGAGAATATTGCCTGGGGACAGAAGTCGCCGGAGGAAGTAGTGACCGCATGGATGAATTCTGCCGGACACCGAGCAAATATCCTGAACGAAAAGTTTACGGAGCTCGGTGTCGGCTACCGGCAGAATGCCAGAGGAGTAAACTATTTTACCCAGTTGTTTATTTACTAAAAGAAGAATCGGATTCATAGAAGAATCACAGGGACCGTCGCTTGGAATACACTGTAGTGTAAGTGTAGGAAAAGGCGGTCCCTTTTTATGAAAAAAAGTATGCGGGAAGGCAAGCTTCGTGTAAGAAAGTCCGAAACAAGGATTTTGCTTGCGTTCCTTTTAAATTTAATTTTTACGTTTGTGGAGCTCTGGGGCGGTATCATAACGGGAAGTATTACCATTCTGTCCGATGCCGTTCATGATTTCGGAGACTGTATTGCTCTTGGGATGGCGTGGCGGTTGGAGAAGCTTTCGAAACGACCGGCAAATGAGAGTTATCCGTTCGGATACCGGCGATTCTCGGTGGTGGCGGGTCTGATTAATAATTTGATTCTTTTACTGGGAGGAGGGGTATTGATTGTAACATCCCTGCAACGTTTCTTTGCTCCGCGCTCCATTGACGGGAGAGGGATGCTTGCGTTTGCGGTGTTCGGAATCCTGATAAACGGCTCCGCAATGTTGCTTACGTCAAAAGGAAAAAATGTCAACGAAAAGACCATCAGTATGCATATGCTTGAGGATGTACTGACCTGGGTGGCGGTACTGACGGTAGGTGGTATCATGTGCTTTTTTGATTTGCCGGTGCTGGATTCCATATTATCCATCGGTATGACGCTAGTGATTTTTGCAGGGGCGTTACGGAATCTGAAAAAGATTTTTGCAATCATTACCGTACATTCCCCTATGGAGCAAGGAGAGTACCGGCTGTTTAGGATGAGGCTGGAGGAAATAAATGAGTTTGGAGGAGTTGAGGCGGCACGGGTGTATTCCATGGACGGAGAAGACCGGAATGCGGAAGTATGTCTTGTGTTGTATGAGGAGATTTCTGCGGAGGATATGACGCTTTTGTTTCGGCAGGCGGAGCAATGCTGTCGGGAGTTTGGAATAGGGCGGTCCGTAATCCAGTTTCGCTATGAAGGAGGCGGGACGGAGAATAAGTAAGGGGAAGGGTGGAAAAAGTAAATTTTGGTGCTTTTGGAATTGAATTTTTATGAAAAATCGTGTATAGTAAATGCTATGAATGCGTTATGAAAGCGTTTACATGAATAGAGAGGAGAAGAGCTATGAGTATTGGAGGACCGAAAGCACCAAAAGACCCGACGAAGAAACGCCCGAGTATTTTTTTGTTGTATGATAAGACGATAGAGGCGTACGGAAAGCCGGAGGGGGGCAGTATCAGTCCGTTGTTTTTGGATAACGGCAGATTGGCGAATTATGCAAAAACCATCGGCAAAGTAGAGGACGAGGAGTTACTGTCTTTGTTGAATTCTTCCGAAGGATTTAAAAAGTTGGTATACTCTGTAGGTGTATCTGTGGCTTGCGAAAACAAAGAACAGGAAGCAGAGTTTATTTTACATATGTACGGCAAAACCGACATGTATCAGAGCGGGACAAGGTATGTGACGAAGGTTACGACGAACGGCTCCGAGGTAGAAATTCCGTTATCGGAAATCAATTGGTCCGAGGATGATTTTTGCGTGGGACAGTTCGCATTTCAGTTTGAAAGTAACTGGGAAGTGGCAACCATTAATGTTCGTTTATATTTGAATGACGGGTATGATGCGCCGGAGTTTGTTCCGGAGGCACCGGTAGATTTTGAGAGTGCGGCATATAAAGAAATGATTGCTAAGTCCTTTGTTTCTCTCGGTAACAATGTGCGCTTAAAGCGTGCGATTGAAAAGGCAAAAGCAGGTGAGGATGTGACAGTGGCATTTATCGGCGGTTCCATTACAGAAGGTGCCGGTGCAACACCGAGTCAGAAAACCTGTTATTCCAAGGTGGCATACGACCGTTTCTGTGCCCGTTTTGCTAAGGGAGATAACGTGCATTATACCAAGGCTGGTGTAGGCGGTACGTCCTCTGAGCTTGGCATGATTCGTTATGAGCGGGATATTCTCGGCAGAGGAGATAAGCCGGATGTGGTTATTGTGGAGTTTGCGGTAAATGATGAAGGCGATGAGACAAAGGGTGATTGCTACGAGACGCTGGTACGTAAAATTCTGGCACAAGAGAATGCCCCGGCGGTGATATTGCTGTTTTCTGTGTTTGAAAATGACTGGAATTTACAGGAACGCTTGTCTCCGGTCGGTGTCCGTTACGATTTGCCGATGGTAAGCATAAAGGATGCGGTGGTGGAACAGTTCTATCTTCCGGCAGACGGAGGACGGATTATTTCCAAGAATCGGTTCTTTTATGATATTTATCATCCGACCAGTGACGGGCATCGTATTATGGCAGATAGTCTCGATTATTTGTTTGGTAAGGCGGACGAGTCTCCGACAGGAACAGAGCCGGACTATGCTGCGCTTGAGACTGTTTTTGTGCCGGAGTTTGTAAATGTTCGTCTGTTGGATCGTAAGGACGGATATGAGGGCGCGGAGATTTCCTGCGGTTCCTTTACGGAATCGGATATGGATTTGCATTATGTGGAAATGAATCTGGATAACTTCCGGACACCGATGTTCCCGAATAACTGGACGACAACTGCAGAAACCGGTGATGAGCCGTTTGTAATTAAGATTAAGAGTCCGTATTTGTTGGTAATAACGAAGGATACCGGAAGTATGGAGTTCGGTAAGGCGGATATTTATGTGGATGGGGAATATGTGTTGACGGCGGACCCACATGCCGTAGGCTGGACCCACAGTACGGCGCAGATTGCGTATCGTGGCAAAGAAAATACCGTACATACGGTAGAAATCCGGAAGAATCCGGAAACAAAGGATAAGAAGTTTACGATTTTGGGCTTCGGTTATGAAGCACCGGAAGCGTAACTGCTTATAGAAGAGAAGGAATGTAGAAAGGATTTAAAAGTATGAAAAAGAAAGTGTTGGTACTTCTTGCATGTGTGTCAGCGCTGGCACTCGTTGCATGTAACAAAGAAACATCCGTTGAGCCTGAAACAACGGTAACACCGACCGCAGCAGTAGAAGCAACCGCGACGCCGGAACCGACCGCAACCCCGGAACCGACCGCAACGCCGAAGCCAACGGCAACACCGAAGCCGACGGCAACGCCGACCCCGGATGTGGACTGGTATCAGGAGATGTTAGAGAATTCCGTAATGTCTACCGGCAACAATGCCCGCGTAAAGAAGGTGCTTGATAAGGCAAGAAGCGGTGAGACTGTAAATATTGTTACCCTTGGCGGTTCCATTACCGAGGGCGGTAATGCAAATCCGATGAGCAAAGGGTATGCCTATTTGTTTGCGGAAGCATTCGGAAAGACTTACGGTGTAAACGGTGGCGAGAATATAAATTATGTAAATGCGGGTCTGAGTGGCACCCCGTCTTCTCTCGGTGTACTTCGTTATGAGAGAGATGTTCTGGAGGCGCTCGGAACCGAGCCGGATCTGTTCCTCATCGAGTTTGAGGTAAACGACTGGGCGGAGGCAACGAAGGGCCGTGCTTATGAAAGTATGGTATATGACGTGCTGACACAGGATAATGATGCAGCGGTTATTATGATTTTTGCCGTAAGAGACGATATGTGGAACGTACAGAACGAGCATACCCCGATTGCAACCCATTATGAGATTCCGGTGGTATGTATTAAGGATGCGATTTCTCCGGCGATTAACAAGAATTATATGGCAAAGACGAAGTTTTATGCGGATTCTTATCACCCGAACAACTATGGGCATACCGTAATGAGTGATTGTATCATGCAGCTTCTTGCTGCCATCGATGCAGAGGATGCGGAAGAAATGAATACGGTTCCGGAAGCACCGGTTAAGGGAAGAGATTTCTTGGGAACAAAGTTAATCGATTCCGCCACCGAGGGGATTTCTGTAGAAAAAGGCTCCTTTACCAAGGTAGACAGTGCGGTACAGCAATTTGTTGTAAAGGGCGGTTCTTCGTTCCCGAACAACTGGATGCATGACAGTGCGGCAGGAAACGAGAGTTTTAAGATGACGTTGACCTGTAAGAATCTGTTGTTAAACTACAAGACCGGCGGAAACGAGTTTGGCTCGGCTAATGTCTATGTGGACGGTAATCTTGTTACGACGTTAAACGGTGCCGGCGGTTGGAACGGTTCCAATGTAGTGCTTATCGTGGATGAGAAGGAAGTTGCAGAGCATACGGTGGAAATTCGTATGGCAGACGGTCAGGAAAGCAAGACGTTTACCATTTATGCGTTCGGTTATACGAAGTAAATGAACATCGATAAAAGAATAGAAAAAGCGGAATAAGAAAGAAAATGCAGGCAGTTGCATATGCGGGAAACCGGAATGCAACTGCCTGTTTTTATGCCTCTTCAATTTTGTGTAATTCCCAGACATGAATATTAATCGGAATAACTTCGGAGCCACAGTATTCACAGAACTTACGGCCTAAATCCGAGATTGCACCGCCACAATGCGGGCAGGTGGTACTGAAGCCGTTGGCGTGTCCGTATTCAACCGCATCCTGTACATACATCATGTGGGTATTGTAACGGGCCTGTATTTTTTTTGTGCCGGTAAAATATTGTACACCGGATTGGAATATGATAACACAGGTGCCGGATTTTTTGATATAGTTTTTTATTTCGGTGGTATGGATATGGATGCCGGTAATATTGTTTTTAGCGGCTAAATGATCTTTTAAATGTTGTTCCGCAATGCCTTTTAATTCTACAAGGTTCAACTCCGGAAAATCCTCCTGGATGGAAGGAGCGTAGACGGCGGTCATACCGGAGACGGATTTCGGGGTATTGGCAACTTCCGCGTCTCTGGTTTTTACCAGTTCATTCAGGCTGTCTGTGCCGAACAGATTTTTCATAGTACGTTTGGCCTTGCGGTAAAAATACCATACGGTACCGATGATGAGAAGAAGACAGATACATACGAGCAGTACCGGAATTCCTAAGCCGATGAGCAGTTTCATAATATCCTCCGTATCCCGACAGTAGTTTTGTCGAAAAAAATCTTTATGGAGAGTATAACAGAAAATGAGACAGATTGCACGTTTTTTTTACAGAAAAATAACGCGGTGGAATATTGACACTGTTTTAAAAATCGTGTAGACTAGAATTTATGTGATGGAGGTTTTTACATGGGATTGTTGGATTTATTTTTGATTGCGTTGGGACTTTCCATGGATGCTTTTGCGGTGGCGATTTGTAAAGGTCTTTCCGTGAAAAAAGTGTCTATAAAACACGGATTGATTGTTGGCTTGTATTTCGGCGGATTTCAGGCGGGAATGCCGTTGCTCGGTTATTTGCTGGGAAGCAGTTTCGCAAAATACATAAAGGCGTATGACCACTGGGTGGCATTTGTTCTTCTCGGAATTATCGGATTCAATATGATACGGGAATCCAGAGAAAAGGAAGAAGAGTTGAATGCTTCATTCGGACTGAAAGCGATGCTTCCGATGGCGGTGGCGACCAGCATTGATGCGCTGGCGGTCGGTATTTCGTTTGCCTGTATGGAAGTGCAAATCGGTTGGGCGGTTACATTTATCGGAGTAATTACCTTCGCTTTGTCCGCAATCGGTGTAAAAATCGGGAATCATTTCGGTGTAAAGTATAAGTCTAAGGCGGAACTTTGCGGCGGAATTGTTTTGATTTTATTGGGATGTAAGATTTTGCTGGAGCATTTGGGTGTTTTATAGAAGCCCGGAATGAGACGTTTGTGTGGTGGGAACGGAATGAGTAGTGAAAAGAGAGGGCAAACGAGATGAAAATCGGATTTGACAATAACAAGTATTTGCAGATGCAGTCGGAATACATTATGAAGCGTATCGAGAAATTCGGTGATAAGCTGTACTTGGAATTCGGCGGAAAGCTGTTGGATGACTATCATGCCTCCAGAGTATTACCGGGGTTTGAGCCGGACAGTAAGTTAAAGATGTTATTAAAGCTTGCGGATAAAGCGGAAGTTGTGATTGTTATCGGCGCAGATTCGATTGAACAGAATAAAAAGCGTGAGGACCTTGGAATTACCTATGACGAAGATGTGGTTCGTCTGGTAGAAGGTTATCGTGATTGCGGTTTGTATGTGGGCAGTGTTGTTGTGACAAAATATGCGGGACAGGCTGCTGCGGATATGTTTAAGGAAAAGCTGGAAAAGAAGGGAATCAAGGTATACCGTCACTATGTCATTGAGGGATACCCGACCAATGTATCCCAGATTGTCAGCGACGAGGGCTTCGGAAAGAACGATTATATCAAAACCGACCGTCCGCTTGTAGTGGTAACGGCACCGGGACCGGGCAGCGGCAAGATGGCTACCTGTCTTTCCCAGCTGTATCATGAAAATAAGCGTGGGATTAAGGCCGGTTATGCAAAGTTTGAGACCTTCCCGATTTGGAATTTGCCGTTAAAGCATCCGGTAAATCTGGCGTATGAGGCTGCTACGGCGGATTTGAACGATGTGAATATGATTGACCCGTTCCACTTGGATGCATATGGGGAAACCGCGGTAAATTATAATCGTGATATTGAGATTTTCCCTGTGCTTAACGCGGTGTTTGACGAGATTTACGGAGAGAATTTGTACAAGTCTCCGACGGATATGGGCGTAAATATGGTAGGAAACTGCATCATAGATGATGAAGTTTGTTGCCAGGCCTCAAGAATGGAAGTGATTCGCCGGTATTATCGTGCTATGAATAAACTGGCAAAGGGTGATGATACGGAGAATGAAGTATATAAAATCGAACTTTTGATGAAGCAGGCAAAGGTAACGACGGATGACCGTGTGGTGACTGTGGCAGCGAAGAAACGTGCAGAGCTTCTCGGTGTGGGGACGGCAGCGATTGAGCTGGCGGACGGTACGATTATTACGTCCAAAACGTCGGATTTGCTCGGAGCTTCTGCGGCACTTTTACTGAATGCGCTAAAGTATCTTGCCGGAGTGGACCATGATACCCACTTGATTTCTCCGCAGGCAATTGAGCCGATTCAGGATTTGAAGGTGGGATATCTCGGAAGTAAGAATCCACGCTTGCATACAGATGAAGTGTTGATTGCTTTGGCTATTTCCGCAGTGGATGATGAGAATGCCCGTCTTGCCATGGGAAAGCTTCCGGAGCTTCGAGGTTGTCAGGTGCATACTTCGGTTATGCTTTCCGAGGTAGACCTTAGAGTTTTTAAAAAACTCGGTGTGGATTTGACTTGTGAACCGATATTAAAAAAAGGGAGATAAACGCTCCGCGAGAGTCCGTAAAGCGGACTCTTTCTTATATGCTTTACATTTGTCGGAAAAAGAGGTATAATCTACTTTAGAAAGGATGGTGTGTACCATGAAGCTTAAAAAAATCTTCACCGGAGTATTGAGTGCATGTGCACTTACAATGTTTGCCGGATGTTATGAGCCTTTGGAACTTACGGAAAGTGAACTGGATATGGTTGCGGAATATGCTGCCGGTGTTTTAGTAGAGCATGGTACAAAAGCGACGGATACATTACTGGACAGAGAAGAGCAGTTGGAGGCGTTTGCTGCCATGGCAACACCGACCCCGCGTCCGACACTTGCTCCGGTAAAGAATGACAAGGAACCTTCCGGAGAGGGGACACAGAGTGGCAATCAGAGTGTATCGGTAACAGAGAAGCCGGTTCCGACTGCAGTGCCGGATAATTCTGAAGCGACAATGAAGGATTTGACAGAATTAATCGGACAGAAAGGTTTCTTTTTCCGTTATGTGGGACATAAGTCCACCATGTTGTATCAAGGCGCGGGAGATTTGTTTGCTGCGGCGGGAGAAGGAAAACAATTGATTGTTCTTGAATTCGAGGTGACCAATCAGTCCGGGACAGAGGCTGAGTTGGTTTTAAATAAAGGAGCGTCGAAAGAGTTCATTTATACACTTCGTATCGGGGACAAGATGATTCGTCCGAGCCTTACTTTGTTAGAAGAAGATTTCTATACGGCTTATGATGTGAGCTATAAGCCGGAGGAAACCAGGAAGTGTGTCCTTGTGTTTGAGTGCGCCAAAAATGTAGCGTTGGACAATGTTATCCTTACCGTGCTCCGGGATGTGGAGGGGAAGGAAGATTCCGTCTTAATTAAAGTAAAATAAGTGCAAGAATATTTTTAAAAAATTCAGAAAACGTTTGCTTTTTTGTTTTATTTGAAGTATAATATAACCATAATATACGCTATAAAGTAGCAGCCAGGAACGGAGGTAGCATATATGGAAACGGGCATTTTATTAGAAAGTGGAACAAATGAGCTGGAAATCTTGGAATTCCGTGTCGGAGCCAATTACTATGGCATTAATGTAGCGAAGGTTCGCGAAATCCTTCCTTATAAGGAACCGACACCGATTCCGAATGCGCATCCTTGTATCGAAGGCATTTTTATGCCGCGTGATGAGATTATTACCATTGTAGACTTGGCAAAGCATTTGAATATGCCGGCCTCGGACAGTAGCAAGGATATGTATGTCGTTACGAATTTTAACAAACTGAATATCGGATTTCACGTACATAGCGTAGTCGGTATTTCCCGTGTATCCTGGGCAGAGATTTCTAAACCGGATGCTACGTTGAACGGACACGGGAACGGAATTGCTACCGGCATAATTAAGCTGGAAGGGAAACTGATTGTAATTCTTGACTTTGAAAAGATTATTTCCGATATCAGCCCGGAGACGGGACTTAAGGTTTCGGAAATCGATCAGTTGGGACCGAGACAGAGAAATACTGCGCCGATTTTAATCGCGGAGGATTCTGCGCTCTTGGGAAAACTGATTAGCGAGAGTTTGATAAAGGCAGGCTATACCAATCTGACCATGACAATGAACGGTCAGGAGGCTTGGGATCGGTTAAATGAATATAAGGCAGAAGGTACCTTGGATGAAAAGGTACGGCTGATTATTACCGATATTGAGATGCCGCAGATGGATGGACATCGTTTGACGAAGTTAGTAAAGGATTCCTCCGCGTTTTCTCATATCCCGGTTGTTATTTTCTCTTCCCTTGTTAATGAGGAGATGAGAAGAAAGGGTGAAGCGCTTGGTGCGGATGCACAGCTTTCCAAACCGGAAATCGGTCATTTGGTAGAAGCCATTGATGAGATTTTGTGGAAGTAAATCGTATCTGAAAGGTGCAGTATATGGCGATATGCAGAGGTTGTGGCACAGATATTCCGGATGGTGTGGAATACTGTGAGGAGTGTTTAAACAAATTAAATACTGCGAAAGATTCGGAGTCGTATCTGGATAGTTTATTGAATGCAGTTATGACAGAGGAACCGGAACGAAGGGAGATTGTTTATTCGAAAAGGGAAGCAAGCTCTCTTGTTTCCGTGTCTGAAGATACGGAATCGGCGGTTGATTTTTTGATGGAGGATTTGCCGGCAGAAGAGGTTTTGACGGCAGATTTGTTCATGGAAGAACCGTCGGCAGAAGAGGGTTTGAAGGAAGAATCGTTTATGGAAAAATCGTTTATGGAAGAATCGTCGGTGGATGATTTCCTGAAGGAAGAGCCGCCGATGGAGGATGTATTTGGTATGTTTTTTGAGGGTAATACAGAACTTCCCGATTTGAAAAACTATAGTATTTTCGGAGATGTAGACGAAAGTACGGTAGACCGTATGCTGGAAGAGGATTTGGGTGAATCAATGGACTGGGATACGGATGCTGCATCGGAAGCCGACAAAGGATGGCAGGCGGTGGAAGAAGACGTTTCGCCGTCCGAGGTAGGCGATATTGAAGATTTATTCGGAATGTTAGAAGACGCGCGGGGCGCCGATGCACCGGAGGAGATAGAACTGACGGAGCCGAATGTGATTACTCCGGAGGAGCTTGATGCCGCTGCGGATACGTTTAGCGGGATTGTGGAAGCACAGGACGAGGAGGTCCCGCTTACAGAGTTCGGAGATTTTGCTGATTTGTTCGGTGCTGCGGAAGAGAGCGGGGCAAACGAAGAACCGGTTACAGAGTTCGGCGATTTCGCGGATTTGTTTGCTGGCGGAGAAGAGATGCCGATGGGGGAAGAGTCCGAACCTGCCACGGGAGCATCGGAGCAGGCAATGGACGACTTTGCGGATTTGTTTGCAGGATTTGACGGAGACGACAGCGGATTGTTTGAGTTCGGTACGGAACCGATAGAGATGGAGGCTGCAACGGAAGAGCCGGAGGCGGAAGAGGTGCAGATATCTCAGGTCACTGCGAATTCGGAACAGAAAGAAGCAGCAACAGAGCCGGCAGGTAAAAAGAGTAAGAGTCATAAGAAAGAGAAAGGTTCGGGACGTCTTGCAGCGTTATATCATAAATTGTTTGATAACGTAAAGGTGGACCCGTCAAAGATAAAGCCTCAGCCGACGATGGAAGAACTCGAGGCGCAGAAGAAGGCAAAGCTGGAAGCAAAAGAGCGTTCCAAGGAAGAAAAGGAAGCGTTACTTGCGGAGAAAAAGGAACAGGATAAGCAGGTAAAGCTGGAAAAACAGCGCGTCAAAAAAGAAGCAAAGGCAGAAAAAAAGGCGAAAAAGATGGAAGAAGCCAAGCTTTTGCTGGAAGAGTTGGAAAAGACCCGCATTAACCGTGCGGGAGCTTCGATTGTATTTATTTTCTTTGCGATGATTGCGGTAGTGATTATCGTGGGGACCAGTATTTTTTCGTATTCTCTCAGCATGCGGAATGCGGCGTATGAGTTCGAACGGGACGAATATACGTTGGCGTATAATGAGATTTACGGTTTGGAAATCAAAAACAAACAAGAGGATATTTTGTTGTATGACCGCATTATGACGGTTATGTATGTGCAGAAGCAGTTGAATTCTTATCAGAACTATTACGGAATGAATGATAATCCGAAGGCGCTTGATTCTTTGTTGAAGGGATTACAGCGATATGAGAAGTACATTGATTTGGCGGTTAAGCTGGATGTTGACAGTGATTTGGATTCTGTCAGAAAGACGATTCTTCAGAAAATTGAGGAGAGCTTTTCCATGACGGAACAGGAGGCTATGGAGATTATTCAGTCCGATTCCCAGGCGGAATACAGTAAAAAGGTATACGATGCCGTGGATGCGTTAGAGTAAGAAAGTTTAGATGATTTTAATGTAAGATACTGTTGTCGGGGCATGTCCCCGACAGTAGTTTTTTTATCATAAAGGAAAGAGTTTTCTTTATGATAAAAACGCTCTGCGAGGATCGCACTGCGGCGGATGTGTAATTGTTGCTTAACGTAACCTGCCGCAGGCGGTGAATCTCGCAAGCGAGATTCTTATTTATTAGGAGGAACTATGATAGCGATTATTGATTATGATGCCGGTAATTTAAAAAGTGTGGAAAAGGCATTGATAAAAGTAGGGGCAGAACCGGTAGTAACAAGGGATGCCAAGGTAATCGAACAGGCGGATAAAGTGATTTTGCCGGGTGTGGGAGCATTCGGTGAAGCAATGGAGAAGTTAAAGAGCTTTGATCTAATCGAGCCGATTTATAAGGTAGTAGAGCAGGGCAAACCGTTTCTCGGTATTTGCCTTGGTTTGCAGCTTTTGTTTGAGTACAGCGAAGAAAAGGAAGGCTGCAAGGGGCTTTCTTTGTTAAAAGGCGGAATTAAGCGGATTCCGGATGCGCCGGGGTTAAAAGTTCCTCATATGGGCTGGAATTCTTTAAAGGTAACGGAGAATGCAAAGTTGTTCCGTAATCTTCCGGAGGACCCGTATGTGTATTTTGTTCATTCGTATTACTTACAGGCGGAGGAACCGGACATTGTGGCGGCAACCACCGAGTATGGTGTGACGGTACATGCGTCGGTGGAGAAGGACAATGTGTTTGCTTGTCAGTTCCATCCGGAAAAGAGCGGTGAAGTCGGACTTGCCATTTTGAAAAATTTTGTTGAGCTGTAAGGAGAGAATTATGTTTACGAAGCGTATTATTCCGTGTCTGGATGTACATAACGGCAGAGTTGTAAAAGGAATTAATTTTGTGAATTTAAGAGATGCAGGCGACCCGGTAGAGGTAGGCGCAGCCTATGATGCGGCAGGTGCCGATGAATTGGTCTTTTTGGATATTACTGCATCTTCCGATGCACGTGCCATTAAGCTTGATATGGTACGCCGTGTGGCGGAGCGTGTATTTATTCCGTTTACGGTGGGTGGCGGTATTCGTACCGTAGATGATTTTAAGGAGATTTTACGGGAAGGTGCCGATAAGATCGCGGTAAATACCGCGGCGATTTTAAACCCACGTCTCATTGCGGATGCTGCGGACAAATTCGGCAGTCAGTGCGTGGTGGTTGCGATAGATGCAAAACGTCGCGAAGACGGTTCCGGCTGGAATATTTACAAGAACGGCGGTCGCGTGGACATGGGCATTGATGCCATTGAATGGGCAATAGAGGCGCATAAGTTGGGGGCGGGAGAGTTTCTTGTAACCAGTATGGATAAAGACGGGACCAAGGACGGCTATGATTTGGAATTGACCAGACAGATTGCGGAAGTGGTATCCGTACCGGTTATTGCCTCCGGCGGAGCGGGAACAAAAGCACACTTTTATGATGCGTTGACGGAAGGAAAAGCAGATGCGGCATTGGCAGCTTCTTTGTTCCATTATAAGGAGCTGGAGATTACCGAAGTGAAAGAATATTTGCGCGGCAGAGGAGTCAGCGTCCGTTTATAAGAGAAGTAAAAAGAAAACGCCTGTCCGTTGGGGCAGGTGTTTTTTCGGCATAAAACTAACAAAATTGATTGGTATCGGAATCGTAGTGGTAGTCAATGCGTTCCAGTATGTTGATAATGTCTTCGGAAGAGCAGCTGTTGCTGTTACAAAATTCCGCAAGACTTGCATAGTTATCGCGTAACTGGGTATTGATATAACTTAACAGAATCACTGGGTCTTTCGGTAAGTTCATAAGGGACTCCTTTCGTATATGATGCGGCTAAATTGTAGCACAGACAGAGGAAAAAGTAAAGCGTAGGATGGCAGGAACGCAGGATTAAATCGAAGGAATGCGGGAGAGTCTGAAGAAAGGAAATAAAAAGGGATGGAATTGGCAGGAATTCTTGTAAATCAGGTGGTGGTAATGTTTTTGTTACTGGCGACCGGTATGCTTTTATATAAGATTAAGATGATTACCGATGAAGGAAACCGGCAGATGGCGGGAGTGGTGTTGTATGTTGTTGCGCCTTTGTTGATTTTGGACACATACAGTATAGAGTACGACGCGACACTTACGAAAAATATGTTGCTTGGGTTTGCTTTGTCTGCTATCAGTATTTTAATCGGTATTTTGGTGTCGTATGTATTAAAGCCGGGAAGTAAAGCAGAAAGCTTTTCAACGGAACGGTTTACGGTTATTTTTACGAATTGCGGCTTTATGGGAATCCCGTTGGCGGAAGCGGTATTCGGAGATATCGGTGTAATCTACTGTACCACATATATTACCATGTTTAATCTGTTTGTATGGACCTACGGTCTGGCCTTGATGCGTGGGAAGAGCAGTTCCAAAACCAGCCTTAAGGAAAAATTGAAGCCGTTTCTGACGCCTACCATGTTTTGTATTGCCTTGGGATTATTGGTGTATTTTTTGCAGATTCCGTTACCGAAACAGATTAAGTCGGCGGTGGGATATATTTCTTCCATGAATACGCCTCTAGCCATGATTGTGTCCGGTATTTACATTGCGCAGGGAGATCTGTTTGGTGCGCTTCGAAAAGGAAGAGTATATGCCGTCAGTGCCATAAAATGTCTGGCGGTACCTTTTTTAATGATATTTGTATTGGTGTTTTTGCCGTTTGATGAGAAGCTAAAGACAACCATTTTGATTTTGTCCGCTTGTCCCAGCGGTGCCAATGGGATGCTGTTTGCCAACCGGTTTGGAGGCGATACAAAGACGGCGTCCAATGTGTTTACCGTTACTACTATTGCCAGTATTGTATGTATTCCGCTTATGGTTATGCTGTCGGAATGGATTACGGGATTTGTAGGCGGTTTGTTTTGACAGAAAAATCGAGAATTGTTCGAAATATTTAAACTTTTAATTTTTTGTTGACAAATCAATGGAAAGGGTGTATAGTATGAGAGTACCAAGCAGAGAGCGTTGGTACCTCATAAGAAATGCACAAGTGGCTCAGTGGTGGAGTATCGCCTTGCCAAGGCGAGGGTCGCGGGTTCGAATCCCGTCTTGTGCTTCTTTCAATTTTTTACCCAGTAGAGCCTTTCTACTGGGTTTTTGTTTTTAGTTTCAAATTTATAATTTTTCTTTTGTTCCAAAAATCTACAGCCATAATAGCAGCACATACACCATATTCCACGTCTGCGCACCGTCGACCTTCGGCACCACACTCACTACATCGAATATAACTTTCATGTACATACTCATTATGTCCTATCATTACATCACGTTCAGTATATACGCCATTCCCTCCGCAAAAGGGACATCTTTTCAACTTAATTCCCTGTATCATTTTTTCTCCTTTCTTTTGGGTATTTAAGGGTAAGCCTTTGGCTTACGCTCCGCCGAGGGTAGATTCAGAACCGGGAGAGGGCAGACCATCAAGGCTCTTGCGCTTGCGCGCGTCACAGTTATCCGGCGCGACCGAATAAGCGTTGCGTCCGCTTATTCTTGCTTGCACGGATGGGTTTCTTTTAGGTATTCCGAAATTACAAAGTTTCTTTACAATCATTCAGTAACGCTTTCATATACTCCTTTTGTTCTTCTGTCATGAACAAACACGCTATATATGCGGTTGGTTCTCCTTTTTTGGCATTCTCAAAAACTTCGTTCAATTCTTCTTTATCTTTCTCTGACAACATCCTTTACACCCCCTAACACAATGATAATTCTATTATCGGCTTCTGCTGCATCACGTTCCGCACCAACTCGAACGAATCCGGCGAAGTGATTATATAGTTCTGCTCCGTGGTTCGTATTTCTGCATGCCCCATCAAATCACTTATAACCTTAGTCGGCACTCCGTTTTGATGCAGTTCCGTTGCAAATGTCTTGCGGATTCTGTGGCTATTGAACATCGGTATGTCACAGATAATGCATAAACGCCGGAGTGTCCATTCCAACGACCTCGTTAGGATCTGATTTCCACCATCATATGCTAAGAACTCACTTTCATAGCCCTGTTCCTCATGCCACCGTTTCAATTCTCCAAGTATAAATACACTTTCATTTACCAACGGTACCCGGCGCACAGAATGAACCGTTTTTGTTTTGTCCTGTGCGTGATATGCCACAACACCTATACGTTCTCCATTCACATCACGAGTAAAGGCTTTTACCTCGGTACTATGTACGTGAATATACCGCTCCTTAAAATCCACATCAGACCAACGAAGAGAAGCCAGTTCTCCGATACGCAGACCGAGATAGAAGTTAAGGAGAAGAACCAAGGAAGCAGACCGTTTTTCTACATAGACCTTATCAATTAACACGGCCCGGGCAAAACGTTCCCTATCTCTGGAAGAAACAGCGAACTCTTGCGTTTCATTCTGCACGATGTTTTGAAGTGCTATGTATCTCTTTACCAGTGACCAATTCACGCAATAACAATGACCTCTACCGGTATCATAAGCGTACTGCATTACATTATTGACTATCTGATAAATACGCCCATACTCCTTTTTTGTAATGTTCCCCCTTTCCGTTAAGATTGTATTGAGAAAAGTATAGATTGTGACTTCATCCAAAAGATGAACAGGCATCTTCACAAAATCAGTACACGCATAGTATTTCCTATACGTGACTTCGATTCTATCCACGCTCTGAGGACGAATCCGGTTGATTTTGGTTTTAAACCACCCATGATAGGCAGTTTCAAAAGACACCTGTTCATCAATATCCACTTCTTTAATTATTCCGAGCTTATAGCCCTCTTCAATCCATGCTTCTTTTGTCATCATAATAAATCCCCCTTTGAATAGTTCGCGCCCGGCAGAGCAGGGCGGGAGATAAACTCCCGAGCCCTTATGCTCCGGCCTTGCGCGCTTTCTTCAATTTACGCGATGGTTTTACAATACCACCGATACCAACAGTTTCATATCCTTGCAATTCAAGAATCTCCTTGTCAGAAAGCATCTTTCCATCTTCACATTCTTTCACAAGATTTTCTACACAAGCAAGAGTATCATAATTTGCAAATTCTTTATTTGTAGCGAACCAACACTTCCGGCGAATAGGTTTCAGAAGCATCACGTTCGTAGCGTTTTCCATTTCCCACGCATCATAGTAATAATTTTTTACATATCGCCATACCTTATCGCAATCCACTACATAACTCGTTACCTGACGAAGCAGAGCATCACAATGCGCGAATCTTTGGGAAGTCATATAAAGACTGATATAGTGATGGCGACAAGTAAGTATAGTATTGAGCAACAGCGGGTTGAAGTTACTCTTGAAGCTCCGGCTGTTCATCTGCACAGAAAACTCATCTCCAAGGAACAACGATATGGTAAGAGTTCCACAAGCTTCATCAATCTGTTCACGTTGTGCTGCTACATTAACCATTTGTTGCAACCCGGTAAATTTGATATACGGTATTGCTAAATCAACATTCGAGTAAACTACAATTTTTTGTATAACCCACTTTTTTCGATACTTGTCATAAACCTTTTTATCATTATACTTTTTGTACAAATATGTAACCTCATGGACAGCCGACAAAGTTTTTCCCTTGCCAAATAATCCACAATAGGAGACAAGTTTCCCACTCTTACACCGTCTCCATCCGGCATGGAATAACCATTCTATAGCATCCCCAACGGTATTAAATACCGACTTGAACGGATGGAACAGCGCACACCGAAAAACGGGAGAGCAGAAGAACAACACTATTAAAACTATTCCCACCAACAAATGCATTAATTACGCGCCCCCTTACCAAATGTTTGAATGAGGGTGCATATAACATCAAAAAACATCAACAATAGCAATATGCAAAGTATGTAATCCCAATCTGAATCACATCCGGCAAAAACTATATCAAGCCACCTCTGGAACATTTACGCACCACCTTTCTTTCTTGCCCGGGAAAGCAGACCATAAAACTGGAACACAACCAACAAAATTAAAAACGTGGTAGCATGTCCAACGGAATCATTGACTTTTACCAAATTCTCATTCTGCTGTTGCAGTTCCGCGACCAATGTCTCATATTGTTCCTGTGCTATATGGACATTATCCACGTACACAGATACGCTCGTAACTTCATTATCTTCCATACTCACACCCCTTATTTAAAGAATTTAATCAAGAACCAAACAACCAAGGCACCAATAGCGCCAAATAGGAATATAGTCCATAATGGAAACCAATACCCAAATACAGGCACTTGCACATCACACATAAATTTATAGATACCTTGGAGCAACTGTCGCATATCTTCCATACCGCTACCCCCTCGTATAATATTTTTTGTATATGATTTTATCAATTACATTTTGTTCAATAGGCTTAGTTAAACCCATGATATAATTGTCCCAGTGTCAATCAGGTAATAGTTCTTATTCCCCCTGTTGAACCGGTAACGGTTGCTTCATAATAAGTCTGTTCCCCTGACATGGATGTTAGCTTCAAACCGCTGGCTGTTTGCTTAAGTACATGGACAACCATCAGGCAGTGTGGTTTCGCATCTGTCCATCTTAAGCCGGATTCTTATATGCGAGGGTGTCGATGCTCCATGGTCATGGGTTTTACCAAGCCGATTGAACACTTAATCCAACTACGAAAGAAGGTGATACCATGAACCCACTTTACGTCGGAATTGATGTAAGTAGCAAATCCAATGTCGTTTATCTGATGCTTCCTAACGGTGATAAGCACAGTAACTTCTCCGTTGCCAACTCACAAGACGGTTCTACCCAGTTGGTAAAACGAATTCTTTCTGCTCTGACTTCTCATTCCCTTGACACGGTTCTGATTGGTCTCGAAGCAACCTCTGTTTACGGAGACAATCTCGTGTACTTTTTAAGGGAAGATGCCACTTTGGCGTCCTTTCACAGAAAAATTCATGTCCTCAATCCAAAGCAGATCAAAAAGTTTAAAGATGCTTATAATGACCTGCCCAAGAATGATTACGTGGACTCCTTTGTCATTGCTGACTGCCTGCGCTTTGGTAGAATCAACAAAGAGGTATATATCGGGGACTATCGCTACAAAGCCCTCCAGAACCTCACACGGGCACGATACTTTGCGGTCTGTAACCTCACCAAAGAGAAACAACGCTTTATGAACGTGCTGTTCAAGAAGTATTCTACGATGACGCAGGAGAAGGTATTTTCCGATACCTTCAGTACTACTGCCTTAGCTGTCTACGATGAATTCGAATCCGCAGAAGCTTTAGCCTACATGGACTTACAAGAGCTCACTGATTTCATTATGAAAAAGGGTAGAAACCGCTTCCCTGATCCCGATTCAGTAGCCAAAGCCATTCAGAAAGCAGCCCGGAGTTCCTACCGTCTGCCCAAAACAGTAAATGACTCCGTTAATCAGGTGCTTTCTATATCCATAACCTCGATAAAGGCATTGGAAGCTCAAATCAAAGAGTTCGATAAAGCAATCACAGCTCAAATGGAACTCTTACCAAATGTATTGATATCCATCCCCGGTATTGGACCGGTGTACTCTGCCGGTATCATGGCTGAGATTGGTGACATCAATCGTTTTGAAAACCCGGCTAAGCTTGCAAAGTATGCAGGTCTTGCCTGGACTCAGTATCAGTCCGGTAACTTTGAAGCCGAAAACACACGACTCATCAAATCTGGAAACCGTTTTTTAAAGTATTATCTGTGTGAAGCAGCATTCTCTCTTGTAAGATGCGACAAGGAGTATAAAGACTTCTACCACCTCAAATACAAAGAGGTAAACAGATACCAACACAAACGTGCACTCGCATTAACTGCCCGTAAATTTGTGCGGTTAGTCTTTGCACTGCTCAAAGACAATCGTTTATATCGTCCGGCAGAGTAAGAACTACTTTCTGCTGATATACCAGCCCCGCTTCTTTAAAAAGTAGAATCGACAGGGCTTGGGTAGGTGTTTTTTCGTTTTTTTGAAACATAGGAAAACTATACGTTTTCTTTTTTATTTCTCACTTGACATCACACCGCTGGACTT
>JAZSFC010000011.1:0-88437 GCA_045531955.1 Lachnospiraceae bacterium
AATGGGATTTTTTCGGAATTTATTTAAAAGTAAAAAGAAAAAAGAGAAAGAAAAAGAACAACAGCAGGAAAACAGGCTGGTCTTAAAAGACGGTATATACAGTAATGCCGCAGACCGTGAGAATTTTCTGCGCAATTGCTGTGACCTGATTAACGAGGCAAAGCAACAGCGTTTTGAGGCTAAAAAAGAATATGAGGTGGTAACCTCCTATCTGGCAGATATCCAAAAAATCGATTTGATGCCGGTTTCAGCAAGAAAATCTGTCACTGATATGGCCAGAAAAATTGTCAATCTGAATGAAGAACGTCAGAAGATGCAGAAGATTCCGCCAAAGATTACCATGGCGCAGAGAATGGCCTTAGAGCCTTACGAGGATACCATCCTGGAAGAAATCCATAAGATGGAGGAGCAGGAGGATTACCTGCAGGTAATTAATTCCGATATCCGCCATCTGGAGAGTGAAAAGGCATCCTTGGATTTTGAGCTGGAGGAAATCGTAGACCGGGATGAAGCCGGAAAGAAAATGCTGAAGGTAGCCAGTGTGTTTATTATTATCTTCCTTATATTCTTATTTGTGCTGCAGGAAGTGGCTAAAAAGGATATACAGCTGCCGTTTATTTTCACCATTGCCTTCGGCATTATAGTCATTGCATATTTCTTCTTCTCCAACAGAAGAAATCAGTATGAATTAAAAGTGGCGGAGCTTAAAATGAACCGCGCCATCATGCTGTTGAATAAAGTAAAAATTAAGTATGTAAACTGTACCAATCTGTTGGATTACTTATGTGAAAAGTTTCACGTAAATAATGCCAAGGAGCTTCACTATCACTGGCAGGAATACATGCGGATTGTGGAAGAAGAACGCAGATTTAAAAAGATGATGGACAATATCGACTTTTACACCAAGGAACTGATACGGGAGTTAAAGAGCAACGGCGTTATGGATGCTGCAATCTGGGGGTATCAGGTGGAAGCTTTGGTGGACCCGAGAGAAATGGTAGAAGTGCGTCATCGCTTAAATGTACGCCGTCAGAAACTGCGCCAGCGTATCGACTATAATAACGGCCAGGAAGAAATGGCCAGAAAGTCTCTGCGTACGTTTAGGGAGCGTCATGTGGCTTACGACGCGGAAACCCTGATGATTCTTGCCAAAAACGATATAGAAGTGTAGATTTTAAGAAGAAAATTTCATTTTATCTCTTGACAACCGGCAAAATTTTCTTTACTATACAAAGCAGATATTGCAAAATGTAATGATGAAGAGGAGTAAGCAAAGAACCCTTTCAGAGAGCAGACCGGTAATTGCTGTGAGGTCTGTATGGCGCATTTGCCCAAGGTAGCTTCGGAACAGTATTTCTGAACAGTGTAAACTTAAGTAGGAGATACCGGCTCACACCGTTATTCGTGACGTCTGTGTCAGCAGACAATGAGGCAGTAGTAATACTGTGAAAAAAGGTGGTACCACGAATGACCCGTCGTCCTTTTAGGATGACGGGTCTTTTTACGTTGATAAAGGAGGTCTATTATGAGAAAAGAATTAGCAAAGAACTACGATCCAAAAGACATTGAAGACAGATTGTATTCCAAGTGGCTGGATAAGAAATATTTCCATGCCGAAGTGGATGAAACCAAGAAACCGTTTACCATTGTGATTCCACCGCCAAACATTACCGGTCAGCTTCACATGGGCCATGCATTGGACAACACCATGCAGGATATTTTAATCCGTTTTAAGAGAATGCAGGGTTATAACGCTCTGTGGCAGCCGGGTACCGACCATGCCAGCATTGCGACAGAGGTAAAGATTATCGAAAAGATGAAGGAAGAGGGTATTTCCAAGGAAGATCTTGGCCGTGAAGGCTTTTTAGAGCGTGCCTGGGACTGGAAGAAAGAATACGGCGGCAGAATTATCAGCCAGTTAAAGAAGCTTGGTTCTTCCTGTGACTGGGACAGAGAGCGTTTCACCATGGACGAAGGCTGTAATGCAGCGGTAGAAGAAGTATTTTGCAAGATGCATCACAAGGGCCTTATCTACAAGGGTTCCAGAATCATTAACTGGTGTCCGGTTTGTCATACCTCTATCTCCGATGCAGAAGTAATTTACGAAGAGCAGGCAGGTCACTTCTGGCATATTAAGTATCCGGTAGTTGGCACCGATGATTTCTTACAGTTTGCTACCACCAGACCGGAAACCATGCTTGGTGATACCGCTATTGCAGTTCATCCGGAAGATGAAAGATATACTCACTTAGTTGGCAAGATGGTTAAGGTACCGTTTGTTGACCGTGAGATTCCGATTATTGCAGATACTTACGTTGAAAAGGACTTTGGTACCGGTGTAGTTAAGATTACACCTGCCCATGACCCGAACGACTACGAAGTTGGTAAGCGTCACAACCTTCCTGAAATCAATATTATGAATGATGATGCTACCATCAATGCTAATGGCGGAAAGTTCGAAGGCATGGATCGTTATGAAGCAAGAAAGCAGATTGTAGCTGAACTGGATGAAATGGGTCTGCTCGTTAAGGTAGAAGATTATACCCATAATGTAGGTACCCATGACCGTTGTAAGACCACCGTTGAGCCAATGATTAAGCCACAGTGGTTCGTAAAGATGGACGAACTTATTAAGCCTGCAGTAGAGGCTGTTAAGAATAATGAGATTACTTTAATACCGGAACGTATGGAAAAGACTTACTACAACTGGACCGATAACATCCGAGACTGGTGTATCTCCAGACAATTATGGTGGGGCCACAGAATTCCTGCGTATTACTGCCAAAAGTGCGGTGAAGTTATTGTTGCTAAGACGAAGGACGCTCCAAGTGTATGTCCAAAGTGCGGATGCAACCACTTAGAGCAGGATCCGGACACTTTAGATACCTGGTTTTCCTCTGCATTATGGCCATTCTCCACTCTTGGCTGGCCGGAAAAGACCAAGGATTTAGAGTACTTCTATCCAACCGACGTTTTAGTTACCGGTTACGACATTATCTTCTTCTGGGTAATCCGTATGATTTTCTCCGGTTACGAGCATATGCAGGAGAAGCCGTTCAAGACCGTATTGTTCCATGGTCTTGTACGTGACTCCCAGGGACGTAAGATGAGTAAGTCTTTAGGAAACGGTATCGATCCACTGGAAGTAATTGATAAGTATGGTGCGGATGCGCTTAGATTTACACTGATTACCGGTAATGCACCTGGTAACGACATGCGTTTCTACTGGGAAAGAGTAGAAGCGAGCAGAAACTTTGCCAATAAGGTTTGGAATGCTTCCCGTTTCATTATGATGTACATGGATCAGATGGCAGAAGCAGGACTTAAGTTTGATTTAAAGAATGCTGACAAGACAAACTTAGAAGATGCGGATTGTTGGATTTTATCCAGATTTAATACCGTAGTAAAAGAAGTAACCGATAATATGGAAAGCTTCGAGCTTGGTGTAGCAGCCCAGAAGATTTATGATTTCATCTACGATGATTTGTGCGACTGGTACATTGAAATGGTTAAGCCTCGTTTCTTTGGTGATAATGCAACTTCCAAGGAAACTGCTATGTGGACACTGCGCCATGTTCTCACCGGTGCATTAAAGTTATTACATCCATATATGCCATTTATTACAGAAGAAATTTTCTGCACGTTAAAGGAAGCAGAAGGTACACTTGATGAGAACGAATCCATTATGATTTCCGAGTGGCCGACCTACAATGCAGAATTTGATTTTGCAGAAAAGGCAGCTGCGGTAGAAATGATTAAGGAAGCAGTTAAGGGTATCCGTAATGTTCGTACCCAGATGAATGTACCGCCAAGCAGAAAGGCAACCGTTTATGTTGTTTCTGCAGAGGAGGCCGTTCGTAACACCTTTGAAGGCAGTAAGGTATTCTTCGCAACTCTTGGAGGTGCAAGTGAAGTACTGATTCAGGAAGACAAGACCGGTATTGCCGAAGATGCAGTTTCTGCGGTTCTTCCACAGGCAGTAATTTACATTCCGTTCTCCGATTTGGTTGACATTGAGAAGGAAATTGAGCGTCTGAATAAAGAAAAGACGCGTCTCACCGGAGAAATCAAGCGTGGTGAGGGAATGCTTTCCAATGCAAACTTCGTGGCAAAGGCTCCGGAGGCAAAGATTGCAGAGGAGAGAGCAAAGCTGGAAAACTATAAGAGCATGATGGCTCAGGTTGAGGAAAGACTGGCAGCATTAAGTAAGTAGAAGTAAATAAGGAAAGTATATTTTCTGTGGAATCCGCCAATTTTTGGCGGATTTCCGCAGTTTGTGCGGTGGAATAATAAATTCATGTACAGTTTTTCTTGCATTTTTGTGTAGGGAAAGGTAAGATGATAAGGTAACGTAGATTTGCTAAGGAAAGGATGAAAGCAAATGATTAATTATGAAGAAGAACTTGCTAAATTTCAGCCGAGTCTTGAAATTGACGAAGCAGAAGAAGCAATTTTGCATAACGATTTAACAGATATTTCCGACATTATTGAAGTGATTGTTAAATCCGGCAAATAGAAGGAACGAGGCAAAATCCTCTGCCCGCATTAGCGGGCGGGCATTTTCCTTCGGAAAACGAGGAGGATTACTATGAATTGTCCGAAGTGTGGCCATGAGATAATAAAATGGCGGAAACGCTGCGAAATCTGCGGACAGGACATCAGTGTTTATGAGCGCTTAAGAAAAATATCCAACACTTTTTATAATAAAGGGCTGGAGCGTGCTAAAGTCAGGAATTTAAGCGGCGCTATAGAAATGCTGAAAAAAAGTCTGGAGATTAATAAAGAAAATACAGATGCAAGAAATCTGCTGGGGCTTGTTTATTTTGAAATGGGAGAAGTTGTGGCTGCATTGAGCGAATGGGTAATCAGCCAAAATTTTCAGCCGGAAGATAATGCTGCAACTGATTTTTTGAAGAAAGTTCAGTCTGATACTGTGGCTTTCGATGGAATGAATCAGACAATAAAGAAATATAATATTGCCTTAATGAATGCAAAACGTCAGGATGATGATTTGGCTATTTTGCAGTTAAAGCGTGTAATCAGCCAAAATCCGAAGTTTGTACAGGCTTTGCTATTATTGGCATTGATTTATCTGAAAAATTGTGAATACGAGAAAGCAAGACGATGTCTTGTGCGTGTGCAGAAGATTGATGTGGCGAATGTCACGGCGTTACGCTATTTGGAAGAAATCCGTTTAAATACCCAGCCGGGTGGACAGACGCAGCAGGAGGTAAGCAAAGATTTTGATGATTCCTCTGTTTCTTCCCAAATTGTGCCAATCAGTACGTACCGTGAAGATAAACCGAACTTTATTGCTTTCATTACATTTTTTCTTGGTATTCTGATTGGAGTTGCAGTTATTTATTATATGGCAGTGCCTAATATCCGCCAAAGTATTATGGAGGAATATAATAAAAAAGAACGGGACTATAGTGCGGTAGTCAGCGCCAAAGATGTAGAAATCTCTTCTTTGGAAAGCAATATCCGGATTCTGGAAAATAAAGTAGACGATTTAGAGCGTACTCTCAGAAGAGAAGAAGGCTATACCCTTATCGACTACGAACCGTTGATTGATATCCTTCATTCTTATCAGGAATTTTTAAAAACGGAAAAACCTTCCCTGGAGCAGACGGAAGAGTTATTACTGTCCGCAGAAGGATTAAATATGACTGATATGACAGATTTATCTGCAGTTGCTCTTTATAATGATATGGTAAAGGGTCTTAAGCAAAAGGCCGGTGTATTCTATCTGGACGAAGGCATGTTCTTTTATGCAGGAGGAAACCAGGAAGAAGCGTTGATCTGGTTTGAAAAGGCATACAATTGTATTCCAAACGAGCCGGAAGTGCTTTACCACCTGGCAAGAATTTACCATAATCTTGGAGATTTAGAACAGGCAAAGGCTTTGTATGAAATTTTGATAGACGAGCATCAGGATTCTACCAGAAGCCAGGAAGCGGTAACCTATCTGGAGTATGTGAATAAAGCAATGGAAGATGCTGCACAAAATCCGGCGGAATAAAATGAATAAGTTTACTGATGATAAAAGACGTGAGTCTGAAGAGTTTTCTTTGGATTCCGTCTTTTTTTTGAAAAATTTGTAAAAGCATAAATAAGGAGGACTATTGTGAGAGCAGAAGAGTTCGAGTTGAACAAAACAACCATGGTGATTCATTTGAAGTCGGATTTGGATCATCATAATGCGGTATATATCCGGGAAATGGCAGACGGATATGTGGATAAATATCCGATTGACACAATCATTTTTGACTTTACAGGAGTGGAATTTATGGATAGTTCCGGAATCGGTGTTATTATGGGGCGCTATAAACAGATGTCTTATGTGGGCGGAAGTGTGTACGTATATGGCATCGGTAAAAATGTGGACCGGATTTTTCAGATTTCCGGTTTATATAAGCTGGTAAAGAAGTTGAATCAGTTGGAGGTGAAATAAACATGAGAGAGAATAATAAAAATATATGTGAACTTAGTTTTTTAGCAATATCAGAGAATGAATCCTTTGCCAGAATGGCAGCAGCGGCATTTGTGATGCCGCAAAATCCTACGTTGGAAGAAATATCTGATATTAAAACTGCCATTTCGGAGGCAGTAACCAATGCAATTCTGCACGGCTATAATCAGGATGCGGAGGGAATGGTACATATGAGATGTGAACAAAGAGGAGAAACTTTTACGTTTATTGTATCTGATGAGGGTGTGGGAATAGACAATGTAGAACAGGCGATGGAACCTTTATTTACCTCAAAACCTGAATTGGAGCGGTCCGGTATGGGATTTTCCTTTATGGAAGCTTTTATGGATACTTTGTCGGTGGAATCAGAACCGGGAAAAGGAACCCGGGTTACCATGACGAAGCGGTTCGGAGCAGATGCGGTAACATCAACCTCTGACGAGTAGGAGGTGGACCATGGATACCCAGTTACTTATCCGAAAAGCACAGGAAGGGGATAAAGTGGCAAGGGAACAGGTGATAAACGAAAACGTAGGACTGGTATGGAGTATCGTCAGACGTTTTTTGGGAAGAGGCCAGGAGGCGGAGGATTTATTTCAAATAGGTGTGATTGGTTTAATGAAGGCAGTGGACAAGTTTGATTTATCCTACGAGGTAATGTTTAGTACGTATGCAGTTCCGATGATTAGCGGCGAAATTAAACGATATTTAAGGGACAACAACAGTTTGATTAAAATGAGCCGTTCCATCAAAGAAAACGGTTGGAAAATAAAGGCTGCCCAGGAACGCCTGAACTTTGAACTCGGCAGGGATGCAACGCTGGAAGAACTGGCGGCAGCTACCGAACTTTCCATGGAAGATGTGGTAACAGCATTGGAAGCAGGAAGCGAGATAGAATCCATTTATAAAACAGTATATCAAGGGGACGGCAATGAAATATATTTGGTGGACCGTATCAGGGAAGAGAAAAACGAAGCAGAGCTTTTGATTGACCGTATGACAGTGGAACAACTTTTAAACAGTCTTACGGAGGATGAGAAACTTTTGATTACTTCCAGATATTTTGAAGATAAAACCCAGGTAGAAACAGCAAAATTGCTTGGCATCAGTCAGGTACAGGTGAGCCGTTTGGAAAAGAAAATTTTATTAAAAATGAGAAAAAATGTGCAAGGTTGAATAAGCAGGTGTAATTTGCGGATACTAACAAAAATTCCACAACAGAAAGGAATGGTGAAAGTAGTGTCTGCAAAGCAACGGCTCATTGTGATTTTTGCAATTTTGGTAGTGATTTTTGTGGCTGCCGGTCTGATAATTTATTCTGTAGTAAATGCCGGGGAATATGATGGTATTTTTGTCAATGGTGTTAGGCAGGTGCTTTTATAAATGAGTACGGTTTACATTAAACCGGAGTTAAGCTGTCTTGTTTCCCACAAGAATATTACGGTAGCAGACGTATGTCAGGTGTACGCAGCAGAGGAAAAGGTTGCGAAGCAGGTGCGACAGGTACCACTGTTTCAGATAAGTAAGTCACAGGAGAAAAATAAAATTTCGGTATCTTCCCTGTATGTGATCCGGCATATTATGGAAGCAGTGCATGGTGTAACGGTAATTAACTTGGGAGAACCGGATTTTCTTGTAGAGTATCTTCCGCCCGGACCGAAAAAAAAGTGGCTGGACTATGTAAAGGCAGTACTTGTGGGAATAGTGGTGTTCTTCGGCTCCGCTTTTACAATAATGACATTTAATGAGGATGCCAGTTTGCCTGTGATTTTTGGCAGGATATATGAAAGTGTGAGTGGTGATCCGGCAGGAAATGGCTGGCTGGAGGTGTTTTATTCCTTGGGCCTTCCGTTTGGGATTATATTGTTTTTCAATCATTTTGCGTCTGCAAAATTGAGTAACGATCCGACACCTTTGCAGATTCAGATGCGCCAGTATGAAATGCAAGAAGATACTACCATTATTGAGAATGCTGCAAGGAAAGGGGAGCGGCTGGAATAATGTGGTGGCAGAATGTGATATATGCCGGTGTGGGACTTTGCGGCGGACTTTTGGTAGCAGGCGGACTGTTTGCGTTTTTGGCTTTGGTAGGGGTCATTACCAGATTGGCAGCAGGAACTGCCACAGCGAAATATCTGACCTTTTATGAAGATATGGCACTGCTTGGCTGTGTGGGAGGAAACTTACTGTTTATATACCGATTCGGTTTACCGCCGGGGAACTTGTTTCTTGCAATGTATGGCATAGGCTCCGGCATATTCACAGGATGTCTTGCAGCGGCATTATCGGAGGTGGTAAATATGTTTCCGGTACTAAGTGAAAGAGTCAGTTTAAAAAAAGGAATGGCAGGGATTATGGCCATGTTTGCAATAGGCAAGCTGGTGGGCTCATTATTTGGATTACTAAGATAATCAGAATGGAAGAGAGTAATAATACAGGAGGTAACTATGGGGAATCAGGACAGTGGTAAAAAGCCAATTAATGCAAAAACTATTATGCAGGAGAAGAATGAACAGGAAAAGGCAAAAAAATATAATAAATATGTGGAAAATAAAACGCCAAAGCCGGATTTGTTGAAGGATATGTTTAATGCATTTTGGGTGGGCGGAGTAATCTGTACCATCGGACAGGCGTTTACAAATTTCTATTCTTCTAGAGGCCTGCCAGAAGAGGATGCAGCAGCATATACTACCATTTCTCTGATTTTGCTGGCAGTATTATTGACGGCTTTCAATGTGTTTTCAAAGATTACAAAAATCGGTGGTGCAGGAAGTTTGGTTCCGATTACCGGGTTTGCAAACTCTGTGGCAGCACCCGCCATTGAATTTGGCGTGGAAGGCGAGGTCTATGGTAAGGGCTGCAAAATTTTTACCATTGCGGGACCGGTTATTTTATTTGGTGTATTTTCCAGTTGGGTGCTGGGGCTTATATATTGGCTTGGAATAATTACAGGAGTGGTTGTATAACTGCTCCTGTTTTATTATTAATTGCTTAATTTGCGGTAAAGATTTGGTAAAGACAATTGCTTTTGAATTTTTATTCATGTATACTGAAATAGCATGATAATAAATTACTGTAGAAAGGGAAGTTGCGTGTGAGATTAAACAAATTATTGTTGGAAAAAGTGTATGAATCCATTGCTGCCGTGTTACCGATTACGGCGATAGTACTTGCTTTAAGCATCAGTATTGCTCCCTTAACGCCGGGAACCTGGACGTGATTCTTTTTTGGCGCGTTATTGCTTATTTTTGGTATGGGCTTATTTACACTTGGTGTTGACATGTCAATGATTCCAATGGGCGAAGGTATCGGTGTAATGATGAGTAAGGCCAAAAAATATGCCATTCCGCTGATTATCTGTTTTGTACTTGGTGTAGTTATTACTATTGCGGAGCCTGATTTAACGGTACTTGCCAACCAGGTGCCATCCATTCCGAATATGGTGCTTATTTTGACCGTTGCAGTGGGGGTTGGTCTGTTTCTTATGCTGGCACAAGTACGTATCAGGAAGCAGATTCCGCTGTCCTATTTACTGGTGTTTTTTTATGTGATTGTTTTCATCCTGGCATTTATTATTCCAAAGAATTTCGTTCCGGTGTCCTTCGATTCCGGCGGTGTTACCACCGGACCTATCACTGTTCCGTTTATTATGGCTCTCGGTATTGGTATGGCTTCTGTCAGAAGTGATAAAAATTCCAGTACGGACAGCTTCGGTTTAACTGCCCTTTGCAGTGTGGGACCGATTCTGGCAGTTATGATTCTTGGTATTTGTTATAAGCCGGAAGATGCTTCTTATACGCCGGTATCCCTGGTGGAACTGGACACCACTAAGGAAGTGGCACGGGAGTTTTTGCGGGCATTTCCTCATTATGCGGAAGAGGTAGCAATTGCAATTATTCCGATTGTGATTATGTTTGTGATTTTCCAGGCAATTTCTAAACGGTTCCACAAGCATCAGATTCTTCGAATTGTATTAGGTCTTATTTATACATATATTGGTTTAGTTATGTTTTTAACCGGTGTTAACGTAGGATTTATGCCGGCAGGTCAATTTATCGGTCAGTCTTTGGCCGGTGGTGCTATGCCGTTTTTATTGATTCCGATTGGTGCCCTTATTGGTTATTACATTGTAAAGGCCGAACCGGCGGTTCGTGTGCTTACCAAGCAGGTAGAAGAAATTACGAACGGCTCCATATCCCAGAAGTCCTTAGGAACGGCGCTTTCCATTGGTATTGCAGTGTCGGTTGGGTTGGCAATGCTTCGTATTTTAACCGGTCTTAATATTATGTATTTCTTAGTGCCGGGCTATGCAGTTTCTTTAATTATGACATTTTTCGTACCACAGATTTTTACCGGTATTGCCTTCGACTCCGGTGGTGTTGCCAGTGGTCCGATGACAACTACCTTTTTGCTTCCGCTTGCCATGGGTGCCTGTGAGGCAGCAGGGGGTAATATTTTAACTGATGCGTTTGGTATTGTGGCCATGGTTGCCATGACCCCGTTACTTACCATTCAGTTGTTAGGTCTTTACAGTAAAATTAAGAAGAAGCTGGCAAAGCACCAGCAGATTTCTTTGGAGTATCTGGAAGATTGTATTGTATTCTTCGATGAAAACTAGAAAGGAGGAGGCTTATGGCTAAAACAGGAGCAATGAAGCTGATGGTCAGCTTTGTAGAGCGTGGTCAGGGTAATGACCTGGCAAAATTTTATGCAGAGCATAACGTAAACTTTAATTACCGCTGTGTAGGCGTTGGTACTGCCTCTTCCGACTTATTGGATGTCCTTGGTATCGGTTCTGCGGAAAAAGACGTAATCTTCAGTCTGGCTTCCAAAGTAAATGCGGAGCGTCTGATGACAAGACTGACAGACAGCCTTCGGAGTATCAGAGAAAAAGGTATTGTGTTTACGATGCCGTTAACCGGTTTAAATAACGTGGTAGCAACCGTATTGGAACGTCAGGGTGATGTAGAGAATAAAGGAGGAAATGACATGGATGCTAATGTAGCAAACAGTCTGGTTCTTGTCATGGTGAATCAGGGTAATACCGATGAGGTTATGAATACAGCAAGAGCGGCCGGTGCCAGAGGCGGCACAATTATCCGTTCCCGATTTATGGGTGTAGAAGAATTAGATGGTCTGTATGAGAGCATGCAGGAGGGAGAAAAAGAAATTATCGCCATGGTGGTGCCAACTGCACAGAGAAATACCATTATGGAAACTATTAATAAAAAGCATGGATTAAAAACCGAAGCGGGTGCAGTGCTCCTGTCATTAGGTATTGACCAGATAGCGAAACTTGGATAAAATGAAAGGGAACATTTATGTTTTGTAAATGTTCCCTTTTACTGTGTGTAACAGGCAGAAAAGAGAGAAGCGGAGAAAAGGTATGGAGTACAAATTTAAAAATTATGAGAAAAAAGAGTTATTGAGAAACCACATTAAGGTAGGAGGAGCCGATGACAAAGGCAACCGCATTGATGTGACAAATTTATATTTTGAAAAAAACGGAAAACCGTGGATTGGTATTATGGGTGAGTTCCATTTTGCACGATGCAAAAAAGAAAACTGGTATGATGTTTTATGTAAAATGAAGGCCGGTGGAGTCACAGTAGTGGCAACCTATCTGTTTTGGATTTATCATGAAGAAATGGAGGGACAGTTTGATTTTACCGGCGATTTGGATATCCGTGCATTTATTTTAGAGTGTCGGAAGGTGGGCTTGGAAGTAGTCATCCGCATTGGCCCTTGGGCCCACGGAGAGTGCAGAAACGGCGGGTTCCCGGATTGGCTTATAGAAAAACCTTATGCTCTTCGTGACAATAACCCGGATTACATGGCAAAGGCAAGAATTTTTTATGAAAAGATTTTTGAGCAGGTAAAAGGGCTGTTTTATAAGGATGGCGGCAATATCATCGGTATTCAGTTTGAAAACGAACTGGTGGATAATGCAGAACATCTGCTGGCATTAAAGAACATGGCACTGGAAATCGGATATGAAGCACCGCTTTATACAGTTACCGGTTGGAACAGTCAGTATGGTGCCAAAATTCCGGTGGATGAGGTGGTACCGGTATTTGCGGCTTATCCGGAGGCTCCGTGGACTGATACCACAGAAAAATTACCATTATCTCCGCATTATGCGTTTAATCAAATGAGAAATGACTCTGCCGTTGGTGTGGATTTAATTAAGGCTTCCGATGAGGATGGCTGGCGGCTTCCATACGAGCGTTACCCATTTGCAACTTGTGAACTGGGTGGCGGTATGCAGGTGACCCATCACCGCAGACCATTAATCAAAGGGATGGATATTTATGCCATGTCCCTTTGCAAGCTTGGTTCCGGAAATAATTTAATCGGTTATTATATGTATGTAGGCGGAACCAATAAAATCGGTAAACTGTCTACGTTCCAGGAAAGCAAAGATAGTGGTTATCCTAACGATTACAGTATTCTGTCTTATGATTTTCAGACAATGATTTCTGAGTTTGGCGAGCTCCGGGAGCAGTATCGCTTAACTAATTTGTTACACTTGTTTGCGCAGGATTTTGGTGAGATTCTGGCACCAATGACCACGGTAGACAGCGAAACTACGGTTTCTGTGGAGGATATGGATTCTTTGCGATACAGCATGCGTACCGATGGTAAAGGCGGTTTTGTCTTTGTGAATCATTATCAGCGTTTGGCAAAGTTAAATGATGTAAAAGATGTGGTGATTGATACCGGAAGCGTGAAGTTTCCTGCGTTTGACGTGAAGGGGGACGTGGCTTTTGTATTACCATATAATATTATGCTTGGCAACGAAAAACTGGAATATGCAACTGCACAGCCGATTTGTAACTGCGGTAACACCTATTTCTTTGCGGAAATTCCGGGCATTAAGGCAGAATACAAATTTGCAGGACGGGAAGTATTAACCGAAAAGGGCAGGGGTAATACGGTACTTACTATTGGAGATATTCAGGTTGTTACCATTAAGTGGGAACTGGCAAAATATCTCCGTAAGCTGGAAGGCAAAATATACCTTGGCGCAGAATGTGACCTCATTTATAAAGATGGCGCAGTGGTTTCTGCTACACCTGGTGAGTATCTTTATTTTGTATGGAACGGTAGTGAATTTGAAAAGAAAACCGGCGGAGCATCTTATAACCAGGCAGAAATCAGGATTGTTCCGATGAACGAAGCACCGTTTGAACCAAAATATATGGAGCAGTTGCAGTTTAATGGTCCAAGAAAGGTAGAGTACAGTAAGGTTTCCGTAACCACAGACGAGGGCTTCGTGGAAATTCCGAACGTGGGCGATGTGCTGCAGCTTTATACTGCAGAGAATGAATTGCTGGCGGACAATTTTTATTATGGTAAACCATGGAGACTACCGGCCAGTCTGTTTTATGACAGGGAATGTATTTTGGCGGTATCGGAACTGAAGGATGATTTTTATAAAGAAATATAGACCTTGCTATTGAATAAAAAGAGTAAGTAAAGCAATTTTATTCATACAAAAAAGAATTCCAGTTATTTCAAAGCAACGACCTCGGCGGTGTTTGCACCGGCCGGAGAGTGCGTGAAATAACTGGAATTCTTTTTTATAATTGAAAAAATGTTTACTTACTTTTCGGTTCGTTCGTGACATCGCATTTCAGCTTTTTAAAAATCTTTTTATCCTGAGAGGATAAAATTACGCTGGAATGTACCTGACTGCCGGAGAGCTTGGATAATTGTTGCAATACCTGGTAGGCTTCTTTATTTACCGCTGCATTGGATGACAGGGCAATCAGCATTTCGTCTGTATGGAGACGCGGGTTTTTACTGCCAAGATACTGCGTTTTTAAAGTCTGGATAGGAGATAAGGACTCCGGAGACAGGACCTTTTGCGCATGAGGAATTCCGGCCAGATGCTTTAAGGAATTCATTAAGGCAGCGGCACTGGCCCCAAGTAAGTCGCCGGTTTTGCCGGTAATGATGGTACCGTCAGGAAGCTCGATGGCAACAGCCGGAGCATTGGTACGTGCTGCACGTTCTAAGGCTGGTCCTACCGGCTTGCGGTCTGCCGGGGATAAATTTTCGTTACTCATAATCAGGTTGATTTTATTAAGCTCTTCCTGACTTCTTGTGCCCTCTGCCACACCGGACAGTGCCTGATAATAACGGCGGATAATTTCCTGATGGGAAGCAGCACGACAGGCGTCATCATCAAAGATACAGTTGCCTACCTGATTTACACCCATATCGGTTGGAGAAGCATATGGGCTTGTACCGTATATCTTCATGAACATGGCATTTAATACCGGGAAGATTTCTACGTCACGGTTATAGTTTACGGTGGTTTCACCGTAAGCCTTTAAATGGTATGGGTCAATCATGTTGACATCATTTAAATCGGCAGTGGCTGCTTCATATGCCAGGTTAACCGGATGGTCTAACGGAAGATTCCAAACCGGGAAAGTTTCATATTTGGCATAGCCGGCGCGGACTCCGCGTTTATGTTCGTGATAAAGCTGGGAAAGGCAGGTACACATTTTTCCGCTGCCCGGTCCCGGAGCAGTAACTACAACTAACGGACGGGTAGTTTCAATATAATCATTTTTACCGAAACCTTCGTCACTAACGATAAAAGGAACGTTTGTCGGATAGCCCGGAATCATATAGTGGTGATATACCGGAATGCCCATTTTTGCCAGACGGGTTTGAAATTTGGTGGCACTGGTCTGCCCACGAAACATGGAAAGCACAACGCTGCCGACATATAATCCTCTGGAGCGGAACTCGTTAATCAGGCGGATTACATCTTCATCGTAAGTGATTCCAAGATCAGCACGTATTTTGTTGCGTTCAATATCGTCGGCACTTACCACGATAACAATTTCTGCCTGGTCTGCTACGGTCATTAACATTTGCAGCTTACTGTCTGCGGCAAATCCCGGCAATACTCTGGAGGCATGGTAATCATCAAATAATTTTCCGCCGAATTCCAGATATAGCTTGTTATCGAATTTTCCGATACGTTCCATAATGTGTTCCGACTGCGTTTTTAGGTATTTTTCATTATCAAATCCGATTTGCATAAGTCCCTCATTCCCCGCATGTTGCGGCATGTTGTGGTGAAATACATTTAAAAAACAACTTTTAGTATACCACAAAGAGTTTGGTTTCTCAATAAATAATTATACTCATTTAAAAAGATTTTTATGGGATGCGAAAAATGTCGATTGCAGTTGAAAATTTGTTCAGATAATGCTACAATAAATGTAATCTAATTTGAAAGGAGATATAAAGATGGGAACACTTCTTGGAATTGTTATCGACATCTTAATCGGTGCTCTTGTTGGTTGGATTGCCGGCATTCTTATGAAGAGTAAAGGCGGTTTCGTAAGAAACGCTATCATGGGTATCATTGGTGGCTTTGTAGCAGGTCTTCTGCTTCCTGGCTGGCTTGGCTATGTTGGTGCTGTTATCGGTGCATGCCTTGTTATCTGGGTATACGAAAAGTTCATCAAAAAGTAAGAATAACTTACATACGAACAAAAGAAGGAGACCGTACGGATTTTACCACATGGTCTCCCTTTTTACTATTGGAGGAAATTTCAAATGAAATTGAATTATAAACGTACCTTTTTTATCGGATTTGCTTTTCTTGCCATCAGTTCCTTTTGGCAGATGTATGATAATATTATTCCGCTGATTTTACAGAACACCTTTCATTTAAGTGAGTCTGTCATTGGTGTTATCATGGCGGCGGATAATGTTCTGGCGGTATTTTTACTACCGATTATCGGTACGTTTTCTGATAAAGTGGACACGCCTCTCGGCAAACGTACACCATTTATTATCGGTGGTACCGCTGCGGCAGTTTTAATGATGATGATGCTTCCTACGGCAGATAAAATGGGTAATGTGATTTTATTTATTGTGGCGCTTGGGGCAACACTTCTTGCCATGGCAATGTACCGTTCTCCTGCAGTAGCTTTAATGCCTGACTTAACACCGAAGCCTCTCCGCAGTAAGGCGAATGCAATTATTAACCTGATGGGAGCCATTGGTGGTGTGTATACACTTATTTTAATCAGTACTTTAGTTGGTGAGGGAAAAACCCCAAGCTATCTTCCGGTATTTCTTGGCGTGGCATTCATCATGGTGCTTTCTGTTATCATGCTTCTTTTAACTACTAATGAAAAAAAGATTGCTAAGCAGGTGGCTTTGGAATATCCGGAGCAGACGGAAGAAGTAAAAACAACATCGGACGGCAAGCTGGATCCTAAGGTGAAAAAGAGCCTGATTTTAATTTTATTGTCTGTATTATTCTGGTTTGCTGCATATAATGCAGTAACTACAGCGTTTTCCCGCTATGCGGTCACCGTGTGGGGAATGGAAAACGGTGGTTATGCCAACTGCCTTATGACGGCAACGGTGGCAGCAATTATCAGCTATATCCCAATCGGTATGATTGCTTCTAAAATCGGCAGAAAAAAGACCATACTGATCGGTATTGCTTTAATGGGTGCCTGTTTTCTCATGGCAGCCTTTATGCCGGAATATCATCCGATTATTAACGTGGGATTTTGCATGATAGGCTTTGGCTGGGCGGCTATCGGCGTAAATTCTCTGCCAATGGTAGTAGAAATGAGTAAAAGCGGAGATATTGGTAAATATACGGGATTGTATTACACTTTTTCCATGTCAGCACAGATTGCGACACCGATTTTGTCCGGTATGCTGCTTGACTTTGTGTCCTATCGCACCTTGTTCCCGTATGCAGTAGTTTTTTCCGTTTTGGCATTCATTACTATGTCTATGGTAAAACATGGTGATAACCGGCCGGAAAAGAAAAAAGATGTATTGGAAAATTTTGATGTAGACGACTAATTTTTATTTGGAGTTTTGACTTATGACAGTTAGTATTTGTATTATTGTAATTCTTGCGGTAGTGTACACCTTTTTGATTATGCCGCGGTTTACACCAAGGCCGATGTATGAATTTAAAGGCTGGATGTATGCCCACCGGGGATTCCATGATAATAAATCCGATGCTCCGGAAAATTCTGCAAAGGCTATGAAACTTGCGGTAGAAAAGGGATATGGCATTGAATTGGACGTACAGCTTACAAAAGACGAGAAAGTAGTAGTCTTCCATGATGCAACCTTGAAACGTGTCTGCGGAGTGGATGCACCGGTAAATTCCATGACTTATGAGGAATTGCAGCAATTGCGTCTGTTGGATTCTGATGAAACAATACCATTGTTCTCGGAGGTGTTAGAAATCATTGACGGGAAAGTTCCTTTAATTATGGAAGTAAAGATGGTAAATACAAAAACAAGAGTATGTGAGCTGGCAAATAAAGAATTGGAAAACTATAAAGGACTTTACTGCATGGAGTCATTTCATCCGTTTGCGGTACAGTGGTATAAAAAGAACCGGCCGGATGTGGTCCGAGGTCAGCTTTCTGCCAACTTTAAAAAAGAGGGTCAGAAGGAAGGCTTTCAGGAGTGGCTGGTGCATATGCTTTTGACAAATGTTTTGGCACGTCCGGACTTTGTGGCCTATTCCCATAAATCCGCAAATAATATCAGCAGAAGGTTAACCCGTAGGTATGGGGCAACAGCGGTGGCATGGACCATCCGTTCCCAAGCGGAGTTAGATAAAAACCGTAAGAAATTTGACCTATTTATTTTTGAAGGCTTTGTTCCGAAAAAATAAGCAGAGTAACAGAAAGAAGGACTTTACGTGGAAGAATCTATTTTACATGGCGGTGAAAAGGAACTTTTAGAATTAAAAAAGACGCTTCAGGAGAAAAACCGGTATAATGCGGTTTTAGATTCTATGGATGCCGCAGTGGATGAACAAAAATTGAATATTGAAAAACGTAAGGCAGAAATTGAAAAAGAGATGAATTTGGAGGTTATACGCCGCAGGGAAGCGGTGGCTGCTCCGTTTTATACAGAAATTGCAGCCTGTGAGGCAGAATTGAAAGCAGCTTTGGAGGAACGCTCCAAAAAGCGTATCGAACTGATTGCCCAGATTATGCAGGAAGAAAATGAAATGTATGAAAAGCGAAAGGAAAACCTGGAAAATCAGAGAAAACTGGTAGGACAGACCGATGGTGTTCCGGGTATATGTACCACCAGACTGTTTCTTGCGTTTTTTTGCCCGCGGAACGGCAAAGATGCCTTGATTTTGGTGATTGGTTTACTTGTTTTGTTTTTAGTTCTTCCGTTGTCAGTATACTTTGGTGTTTACGGTGGTAATAACAGATCTATGCTTACTACGATTTATCTTGTATTTATTGTCATTTTCTATACATTGTATCTGCTTATCAACAATTTGGTCAAAGACAAGTACTTGATAGGAATCAATAAATTATTAAAAATAATGGAAGATTTGGACAAACTGGATGCAAACAAAAAGAAGCGGGAGAAAGAGTTAGAAAATCTTCCTGATTCTGCGTTAGACTTAGGAGAGTTTGATGAAGAAGTGAACCGCTTACAGGCGGTTATTGAAGAACTGACAAAGCAGAAAGATCTAGCGGTCATGAATTTTGATTCCGACGAACGGTTACATGTTGCAATCGGCCAGGAGGTGCAGGAGAAGTTTAAACCGGAACTGGATCATATGCGGGCTGTCTTGCAGGACAATATAGATTCTTATGAACGGATGCAGGCAGAGTATAATAAATTCCTGGATGACCGAAGAATTGAAGAACGGTACGGAATTTTACTTCAGGCAGAGCCGGATATTTTCAGCCAGACGGTCATTGATGAGTTAATTTTCTACATTACCCACAGTGATGCGGAAAATATCAGTAAAGCAATTATTAAGAGAAAGAAAAAACTTGGACAACCTATGAGTTTATAAAAGAAAAGGCAGCTGCTTTTGGGCAACTGCCTTGCTTTTTTAATATCCGCGGTTTCCGATTACATAAGCCAACATACTGGCAATCAGGAAAGCCCCCTCTGCGTTTGGATGAAGCCCGTCTTCCTGATAAATAGCAGAAAGCTTTTCTTCACCGAGCTTTAAAAACTCTTCATGTAAATCTACCAGCTGGGTGCCGTTAACCTCCGCCAGATGTTTAATATGCGGAATCAATTGCAACAGGTACTTTTCCTGGTGCTTCCGCCAGATGCAGTTACGCACCGGAACCGGAGTAACGAGGTAAATCAGAGCATTTGGATTGGCTGATTTTACAGCGTCTATTATGTACTGATAAAAGGTTTCAAACATTGGTTCAAAGGAAATCAGATTGTTGTAAGTGTCTTGCCAGTCTTCTGTGTCGTGCATACCGTCCTGGGCATCGTTTGTGCCCAACATGATGATGTAGATATCGCCGGCGAGAGAAAGCGCTTCGTCGTATTCCGGCTGCAAAACGTATGGCAAGCCAAAGGTGCGTCCGGTATCGTCCTCCATCATGGTGACGCAGCTACAGGTAACACCTTCGTTGAATACGGCGTAATCTTCACCGAGAAATTCCTGCAAAAGGGATGGATAATAGACGGATGGGTCGTCGCCTAAGCCAAAACCCTCCGTAATACTGTCACCTATGCAGACTACTCGTAATTTGGTTTCCAGTTCCATCGTTTACCTCTTTGGTTTATTTTTCGTTTTCAGCCATCATCATTGCGCGAACCTTTAAGGAAAGGCCAAACAGATTGATGAAGCCTTCTGCGTCGTGGTGGTCGTAAAGATCACCGGTTGTGAAGGAAGCAATGCTTTCATTGTATAAGGAGTACTTGGAAGTAGTTCCCTGATTGATGATGTTGCCCTTATATAATTTAAGCTTAACGTCGCCGGTTACATACTGCTGCGTGGATTCTACGAAAGCCTGGAGAGCTTCGCGGAGTGGTGTAAACCACTTGCCTTCATAAACGATATCTGCGTACTTGTCACCGATACCCTTCTTGTAAGCAAGAGTGTCACGGTCTAAAATAAGCTCTTCTAACTGCTCGTGAGCTGCCATTAAGATGCTTCCGCCAGGAGTTTCATAAACACCGCGGGACTTCATACCAACAACACGGTTTTCTACAATGTCAACAATACCAACACCGTGCTTGCCGCCGAGAGCGTTTAATTCCTTTAAAATATCGGAAGCTTTCATAGCCTTGCCGTTTAATGCAACAGGGGCACCCTTTTCAAAGGTAAGAGTGATGATTTCGCCTTCATCCGGAGCCTTTTCAGGGGAAACACCGAGAACCAGTAAGTGGTCGTAGTTTGGTGCGTTTGCAGGATCTTCCAGTTCAAGACCTTCATGGCTGATGTGCCATAAGTTACGGTCGCGGCTGTAACTGTGGCTTGCGTCGAATGGAAGGTCGATACCGTGCTGCTTGCAGTATTCGATTTCGTCTTCACGGGACTGCATCTTCCAGGTGTCATTGCAACGCCATGGAGCGATAATCTTTAAGTCAGGAGCGAGAGCTTTAATACCAAGTTCGAAACGTACCTGGTCGTTACCCTTACCGGTAGCACCGTGGCAGATGGCAACTGCGCCTTCCTTACGGGCAATTTCAACTAACTTCTTTGCAATGAGCGGACGGGCCATGGAAGTACCGAGTAAGTACTTGTTCTCGTAAACGGCACCGGCCTTTACGCAAGGAACTGCATATTCATCAACGAATTCATCTACAACATCAAGGATGTAAAGCTTTTCTGCACCGGAGTACTTAGCACGTTCTTCAAGACCATCAAGCTCGTTGCCCTGACCAACGTCGATACAGCAGCAAACTACATCATAATCGTAATTTTCTTTTAACCATGGAATAATGGCGGTAGTATCAAGACCACCGGAGTACGCAAGAATAACTTTTTCTTTCATAATTGTTATGCCTCCCTAATTTCCCGTATGGGTTTTTGATTAAAAATTTATAATTATACATTCAATATACACCACGATGAAAAATTATGCAAGATAGAAGTGAAAAAATATGTAAAAAAATTTTGCGGCCGTTTTTGGGGTTTTACTTGCATGATAATTCTATTTGAGCTACAATAAAATTTAAGGGTTTATTTTCAGACAGAAAAGAGAGGTTACAGCATGAAATATCAGGTGATTCTTGCATCCGGTTCTCCAAGAAGAAAGGAACTCTTAGAGTTAATCGGTGTGGAGTTTAAAATTATTACCAGTAATAAGGAAGAAGTAATTACAAGTACTAATCCGGAGGAAGTAGTAAAAGAGCTTTCCGCGATGAAGGCAGAGGATGTGGCAGCAGGAGTGGAAGGCCCGGCTATTATTCTTGGTGCGGATACAGTGGTTGCCCATGGCGGACGGATTCTCGGTAAGCCAAAGGATAAGGCGGATGCGGTAAATATGATTCGTTCTTTTGCGGGAGATGACCACTTCGTCTATACCGGCGTGTGTATGATAAGGAAAGAAGCAGACGGTTCGGTTAAAAAGATTTCCTTTGCGGAAGGTACCAAAGTTACGGTATATCCTATGACAGAGGAGGAAATTGAGCAATACGTGGCTACAAATGAGCCTATGGACAAAGCAGGCGCGTACGCAATTCAGGGTTTATTTGCTCCTTATATTAAAGGAATTGAAGGCGATTACTATAATATTGTAGGTTTCCCGATTGCAGGGATTTACCAGCGTTTAAAAGCGGAGGGAATCGACTTATAATTATTATTAGAAATAATTCTAAAAAAATTAAAAATAAGTATTGCATAAAATTGCATAAGAATGTATAATTATGAAAAAATAAAATGGAAGAGAGTTTTTATCGGATAGAAACTAAGGAGGATTCGCATGATTACCTACAGAGTGATGACAATGGAAGACTATGATGGGGTCTATGCCCTGTGGATGACCATTCAGGGCTTCGGCATCCGAAGCATTGACGATTCCAGGGAGGGTGTGGAAAAGTTTTTAAAGCGCAACCCGACTACCAGCGTGGTAGCATTGGACGGCGAAAAAATCATCGGCAGCATTTTATGCGGTCATGACGGACGAAGAGCCTGCTTCTATCATGTATGTGTAGCCGAAAGCTACCGGCAGCAGGGAATCGGTAAAAAGATGGCCGCTTTTGCCCAGGAGGCATTAAAGAAAGAAGGCATCAATAAGGTGGGGTTGCAGGCGTTTGTTACCAATGAAAAAGGTAACAAGTTTTGGCGAAGCCTTAAGTGGACAGAGCGTACCGATTTAAATTATTATGATTTATCTTTAAATGATGACAATATTACTACATTTAATAAGTAGTCAGGAAAATATTACATAGTAAAGTCAATAATATAAGGAGGAAATTTCTCATGTTTAAGCAGATAGAAGGCGGTGTAACCGCAGCAAAGGGTTTTATGGCTGCATCTACAGCAGCAGGTATTAAATATAAAGACAGAACCGACATGGCAATGGTATATTCCGAAGTGCCATGTACCGTGGCAGGCACTTTTACCACCAACGTGGTTAAGGCAGCACCGGTTTTATGGGATAAAATGATTGCCGATGAAAAGAAAACGGCCCAGGTAGTAGTAATCAATGCGGGTATTGCCAATGCCTGTACCGGTGAAATCGGTTACAGCTACTGCGAACAAACCGCAAAGGCTGCAGAAGAAGCATTAAATATTCCTTATGATAATGTATTTGTGGCTTCCACCGGCGTTATCGGAAAGCAGCTTCCAATCGAAAAGATTATGGCAGGTACTAAGGTGCTGGCAGGTAAGCTTGACGGTTCCATCGAGGCAGGTACCGATGCAGCAAAGGCAATTATGACTACCGATACCAAGAAGAAGGAAATTGCGGTTTCCATGACGTTGGGCGGAAAGGAAGTTACCCTTGGCGGTATGTGTAAAGGCTCCGGTATGATACATCCGAATATGTGCACCATGCTTGGCTTTATCACGACCGATGCCAATATCTCTAAGGAACTACTGGATAAGGCGTTAAAGGAAGACGTTCAGGATACCTATAACATGGTTTCCGTAGATGGTGACACTTCCACCAATGATACCGTTCTTCTTATGGCAAATGGTTTGGCAGGTAACGAAAAGATTACATCTGCCGATAGTGAAGATTATAAAACTTTTGCGGCAGCGCTTCATTTTGTAAATGAGTATCTTTCCATGCGAATTGCAGAGGACGGCGAAGGTGCAACCAAGTTATTTACTGCAAAGGTTATCAATGCAAAGACAAAAGCGGCAGCTAAGGTTCTTGCAAAGTCCGTGATTACTTCCAGCCTTACCAAGGCAGCGGTTTATGGTAATGATGCCAACTGGGGCAGAATTCTTTGTGCTCTTGGTTACTCCGGTGAGCAGTTCGACCCATACAAGGTAGATATTACCATTACCGACGGAACCGACACCTTAATGCTGGTGGAAAACGGCATGGCAACTGATTATTCCGAAGAATTTGCAACCAAGATTCTTTCCGGCAAGGAAGTTACCGCAGTTGCAAATATGAAAGACGGCGAAGCAACCGCAACCGCATGGGGCTGTGACCTGACTTATGATTATGTAAAGATTAATGCGGATTACCGTTCTTAATTTGGAAGGATAACACGCATTCATAATAGGGAGTTAAAAAAGAATAGGAGAGTATAAGTGATGGAAAATAATGTACCGGATATGTTAAAAACCCAAGTGTTAATTGAGGCACTGCCATATATCCAGAAGTTCAATAATAAGAAGGTTGTGGTAAAGTACGGCGGAAGTGCCATGTTAGACCCAAATCTTCAGTTAAATGTTATCCGCGATGTAGCTTTACTTAAGCTGGTTGGCATGAAGCCAATCATTGTACACGGCGGAGGTAAGGAAATCAGCAAATGGGTTGGACTGCTTGGCAAGGAGCCTGTATTTGTGGAAGGGCTTCGTGTCACTGATGCTGAAACCATGGAAGTTGCAGAAATGGTGCTGAACAAAGTAAACAAGAATCTGGTACAGATGATGGAGCAGATTGGTGTAAAGGCAGTAGGTGTTTGCGGTAAGGACGGTTCTACACTGCATGTTACCAAGAAACTGGCAAACGGTCAGGACATCGGTTTTGTCGGAAATATCGATAAGGTGGATACTTCTTTGATTGATACCTTAATTGAACAGGGCTTTGTACCGGTAATTGCGCCAATCGGTATTGACGATGCTTATCAGTCCTACAACATCAATGCAGATGATGCGGCTTGTGCCATTGCAACTGCAGTAGGTGCGGAAAAGCTTGCTTTCTTAACTGACATTGAGGGCGTATGCATGGATCCGAAGGATAAGAGCACCTTGATTTCCGAGCTGACTCTTTCTAAGGCTGATGAACTGATTCAGGACGGTTTTATCGGCGGCGGCATGCTTCCGAAGATTAAGAACTGTATCGACGCCGTTAAGGAAGGCGTTGGCGGTGTACATATTTTAGACGGCAGAATGGAGCACAGTCTGTTACTCGAATTCTTTACCGATAAGGGTATCGGAACTGCTATTTACGACGAAAATAAGTAGGGAATTTTAATATATTATTTTGAGTTACAGTATCCCTGTCCGCCTGACTCATCCAACTGATGTCCGCCCAGTCCGGAACAAAATGCTTTGTCCGTTCTGTTCGGACAACAGTCGGCTGAGATGTCGGACATTCGGATACTGTAATTTCAAAATAAGAATTATAAAATGCTTATATAAAACGAAAAGCTTCTGCCTAAACAGGCGAAAGCTGGTTTGTTCCTAAGAAATAAGGAGGGAAATGATATGAATTCGATAGAGTGTAGAAATAGAGCAGAAAACGTACTGATGCACACCTACGGACGTTATCCGGTAGTGCTTGACCACGGCGATGGTGTTTATCTTTATGACACCGATGGCAAGCAGTATTTGGATTTTTCCGCAGGTATCGGCGTGTTTGCCCTTGGTTATAACAATACAGCATATAACGATGCGTTAAAGGCGCAGATTGATAAATTATTACATACTTCCAACTATTATTACAACGAGCCTGCCCTGCTGGCAGCAGAGGGCCTTGCCAAGGCTTCCGGCATGGATCGTGTATTCTTTACCAATAGTGGTACTGAGGCAGTGGAAGGCGCTATTAAGCTGGCAAGAAAGTATTACTACAAAAAGACCGGCGTGGCAGATAGCGAAATTATTGCCATGGACCATTCCTTCCACGGAAGAAGTATGGGTGCCCTTTCGGTCACCGGTACAAAGAAGTACCGCGAGCCGTTTGAACCTTTAATTGGAGGTGCGGTATTTGCGGAGTTCAATAACTTAGAAGATGTAAAATCAAAGATTAACGATAAAACAGCAGCCATTATTATGGAAACTCTGCAGGGTGAGGGCGGTATCCACCCGGCAACCAAGGAGTTTATTGAGGGTGTTGCGGCAATCTGTAAGGAAAAGGATATCGTTCTTATTTTAGATGAAATCCAGTGCGGTATGGGCCGTTCCGGCAACATGTTCTGCTATCAAAAGTATGGCGTGCAGCCTGACATTGTTACCTGTGCAAAAGCACTTGGCTGCGGTGTACCTGTCGGTGCATTTGCTGCAACCGAGAAAGTGGCAGCAGCTTTTGAACCGGGTGACCACGGCACCACTTATGGAGGTAATCCGTTTGTATGCGCGGCAGTAGCAAAGGTATTCGACCTGTTTGAAGAGCAGAAGGTGCTGGATAATGTAAAAGAAAACGGCGAGTATCTCTACGAAAAGTTAGAAGAGTTTGCCAAGGAAAATGCTTGTGTCAAAGAGCACAGGGGCTTTGGCTTTATGCAGGGTCTGGAATTTACCATGCCGGTAAAGGACATTGCATCCAAAGCATTAGAGAATGGTCTGATTCTGATTTCTGCGGGAGCGAATACCATTCGTTTCTTGCCTCCATTGGTAATGCAGAAGGCTCAGATTGATGAGATGATTGAAAAATTGATGAAGTGCTTATAGTTGATTGAGGGGGGCAGGAGAAATCTTTCCCCCTTGTTTTTAACCGGGAGTCTATATGAAACTGAAAGTAGCCATCTGTGATGATGAAGAAAAACAAAGAAAATATGTGCTGGAGCTATTGGGAGCATGGGCAAAGCTGGGACGTCATTTATTGGAAGTAAAGGAATTTCCGAACGCAGAGTCCTTTTTATTCCATTATGAAACCGAAAAAGATTTTGACATTCTTTTGCTGGACGTGGAAATGGAAAAACTTTCCGGAATTGATTTAGCAAAAGAAGTACGCAAAGATAACAAGGCGGTGCAGATTGTGTTTATCACCGGATATTATGAGTATTTCAGTGACGGATTTGATGTATCGGCACTGCATTATCTGATAAAGCCGGTGGATGAAAGAAAACTGTATCCGGTGCTTGACCGTGCAGTAAGCAATTTAAGCTATCGTGAGCGTTCTGTACTGTTGTCAACGGCAGAGGCTGATATCCGGGTGCCTCTGGCAGATATTTTGTATGTGGAATCTGAAAATGTATATGTGGTGGTACATACGGTAAGCGGAATCTATCGTAGCAGAATTCCGCTATCAAAATTTATATCACAACTGGATGACACCTTTTATCAGGTACACCGCTCCTTTGTAGTAGGTCTTAAATATGTGAAAAAGGTATCACGTAGTGAAGTGACAATGCTGAACGGAGATGTGGTTCCGATACGCCGCGGTTCCTATGATGAGGTACATGCGGCATTGATACGACACTTGTAATTACTGAGGTGACATATGATATTTGATAAACTGGTAGCCAAACGTGTGGCACAATTTGAAAATGAAATATTACAAAAGCATTATGAAGAAGTAGAAAACATGTACCAAAAAATGAGAGGATGGCGGCACGATTACCGTCATCATATCCAGGCCATGAAAGTACATGCAGCAAATAAAGAATATGACGAAATCGAGAAATATCTGGAAATGCTGGACGATGACCTGACCAATGTGGAAACGGTAATTAAGACCGGAAACCGTATGGCAGATGCCATCTTAAACAGCAAATTATCCCTTGCTGCTGCAAACCATATTGAGGTAAAAGCTGAGGCAAAGATACCGGTGTCCCTTACTGTGTCCGAACTGGACTTATGCATTATTATAGGTAACCTGATGGACAATGCCATTGATGCCTGCATGGAGCTTCCGCCGGAAAAACGGTTGATTCGTATCTACATGGAGATGAAGGGAAACTTTCTTTACTTTGCGTTGACCAATACGTCCGGTGGCAAGAAAAAGAAAAGTTTCCGCAGTACCAAAGGAGAGGGCCACGGATTTGGCATCGCCCGCATGGATGCGGTGGTAGCGAAATACGGCGGATACATTACCAGAGCCTCGGAAGATGAAGCGTTTTCCACGGAAGTCTTGCTTCCACAATAAGAATTGGAATAAAAAGTGCATTTCGCATCAAATTTTCAACATTTGATATCAAAATGCACTTTTCTTTTTTTTCTTTGCTATAATGACATCATGAACAACGCAGATACAATAGGGAGGAGAAACAGGGTATGAAAAAGGAGAAAAAGAAAAAGTATTCTAAGCTTGGCAGCCTCATATGGGCAATGAAAAAACTGGCGCGGCTGGATGCAAGCTTTGTGTTTTTTATTTTTGCGGTTGTTCCGGTTGCCGTAGCTATACCACTTTTTGCTTCGCTGTTTTCCAAAACAGTGATTGATGAAATCGGAGCAGGAAAATCCTTTGAAGAACTGGCGGTTACGGTTATGGTGTTTGTTGGAGGACTTTTTTTTGCTGACCGTGTTACAGCAGTTTATTGAAACCAGATGTCAGGGCAGAAGATATTATCCGACCACGGTGTACCAGGATGAGATGGACCGGTTTGAGTCATATGAGATGGATTTTGAAGGTTCGGAAAAGCAGACGTTTAAAGAAATCAGCGGGTATGCCTGGAGCGATGCCAGTCAGGGAAACTGTGCGATGGAATATTTGTGGGAGGATGTATCCGGAGCACTCAAAAATCTGCTTGGTATTGTGACATTTGCGGCGTTTCTTGTGGCTTTGAATCCGGTTATTTTTCTTGTAACGGCAGTGACTTCTGCATTGACTTATCTGACCACAAGCTGGCAGCCAAAGTACTTTGAAAAGCATAAAAAAGAGTGGGAAAAAGAAGAACGGAAGAAAAGTTATCTTCAAGGGCTTTCTGATGATTTTTCCAACGCTAAGGACATTAAGCTTTACGGCATGGAGGGCTGGATTAACAAGATGATGCGTGATTATCAGACGTATCTTCTGATGTGGAATAAGCGATGCAGTCTCCGGGGATTTTGGGCATCCGCATTGGCAGGTGTTATGACCTTTGTGCAGAATGGCGTTGTATATTTTGTGTTAATCGGCATGCTGTTAGACGGAAAAATCAGTGTTGGTGATTTTGTATTTTTCTTTGGTCTGGCAGGCAGCATTGCCGGATATTTGCAGGGAATTATTACTGATATTGCAAAGCTTGGCGTGCGTGCAGATAAAATTGCGTATTACCGGGATTTCTTCGGATATGAGAATCACTTTAATCATGGTGAGGGCAGTGCACTTCCAAAGGAAGCGATAAAAATTGAATTGAAGGATGTGTGGTACAAGTACGAAGGTGCAGAGGACTACACACTAAAGGGTGTAAATCTTACCATCGATGCGGGCGAAAGTCTGGCACTGGTTGGTATCAATGGTGCCGGTAAAACCACACTGGTAAAATTGATTTGCGGTATGTATGTGCCGACCAAGGGAGAAATTCTGGTAAACGGAAGACCGATTTCGGACTACAATATCGAAGAATATTATTTGATGATTTCTGCAGTATTCCAGGAAATCAGGGCAGTGGCATTTACCATATTTGAGTTTGTGGCGAGTGTGGATATGGAACGTAAAACGGCAAGGGAAGAAGCTGTGGCGGCAATGAAGGCTGCCGGTATCTGGGAGAAAATCGAGTCTCTTCCAAACGGCATGGACACCCACTTACAAAAGGGAGTGTATGAAGACGGCGTGGATTTGTCCGGTGGCGAGCTGCAGAAGTTGGTACTGGCACGGGCCATCTATAAGGACGGTTCTATTCTTATACTGGATGAACCAACGGCGGCCCTGGACCCGATTGCAGAGAATAATCTGTATCTTAGGTACCGGGAATTAACGAAAGGAAAAACTTCCGTTTACATTTCCCATCGTTTTGCTTCTACACGTTTTTGTGACCGCATTGTACTGCTGGGTGACGGCGTGGTGCAGGAGAGCGGAAGCCACGACGAACTGATGGAGCAAAATGGTCAGTATGCGTACATGTTTGGTGTGCAGAGCAAATATTACAAGGAGGGCGAGGTAAATGCGTAAATTCAGTACGACAAGAAAAGCACTGCGTGTTTACGCAGCATATAATCCGAACTATTTTCCGTTGCTTTTATTGCAGACGATATTCAAGAATTTGTCTCCATATTTCAATCTTTGGATGTCGGCAGAAATTGTAACACTATTGTATGAAGCAAGTGACCGGCCGGCAATTTACAGGATGGTACTTGTTACAATCTTTGGAAACCTGTTTATCCATGTCATTGGTGCAGCACTGACCAAAAGTGTAAATACTCAGTTGGAGATTTTAAATAATAACGAAGCGGCTGCATTTAACCGCAAAACGCTGTCTCTGGATTATGACAAACTGGAAAATCCGGACATCCGTCAGCACAGACGTAACATTAAGGAAAATGCGTATATCAATAACTATGGTGTTGTGAGCATGCGTTTGAATGTGGGGTGGCTGTTTGACTGTGCCATCAATCTGGTGTTCGCATTGGTACTTTTTGCGGAAATGGTGACACTGATTGGTGCTGCCGGATTTCAATGGTTGGGTGTGGTTTTACTGGTGTTGCTGGTTGCCATGGTGGCATTGAATATCTATTTTCAGTCGGTACATTCAGGGAAAACATCAGTTGCCTGGAATGAAGTCGGAAAACTGATGTTAGAGGAAAACCGCTTGGGTCGGGGTTACAGCAGAAGCGGCATGGATAACCGCATTTACCGTCAACAGTTGCTGATGGATAAGCTGAACAAAAAGATGGAAAAACGCCATCGGGAGGTATTTACAAAGGTTCATTCCCTTAGTTTTAAGTATTCGTTGCCGGTAATTTTCTTTCAACGTATGTCAGAACTGGTGTCATATCTGATTATCTGCTTTTACTGTGTGCTTGGGACATTTCCGATTGGCGGTGTCATTAAGTATGTGGGGTATCTTTCGAAGGTTACAGCAAGTGTGGGAAATTTGTTCTACTGTTTCCATGAAATTGGTGCAAATGAAAAATTCCTTCAGGTATACCTGGATTATTTTGATATCAAAAATGATATGTATCAGGGAAGCCTTGCTGTAGAAAAACGGAGTGATAAGCAGTATGATGTGGAATTTAAGAACGTAAGCTTTCAGTATCCGGGAACCGAGCAGTTTGCCCTGAAAAATATCAATCTGAAGCTGAAGGTAGGGGAACGCCTTGCGGTAGTCGGAATGAACGGCAGCGGAAAAACAACGTTTATCAAGCTGTTATGCCGTTTGTATGACCCGACCGAAGGCGAGATTAAAATGAATGATTTCAACATCCGCAAGTACGATTACCGCCAGTATCTGGATATCTTTTCAGTTGTATTTCAGGATTATCATTTGCTTGCCATGCCGCTTGGTAACAATGTGGCATCTGCAGAAAACTGGGATGCTGAAAAAGCAGAACGATTATTGGAAGAAGTAGGATTCGGAGCTCGGTATGCCGAAATGCCAAAAAAACTGGAAACCCCGCTTTACAAAAACTTTGATGAAGACGGCGTGAATATTTCCGGTGGGGAAGCACAGAAGATTGCTTTGGCAAGAGCGCTTTACAAAGATGCTCCGTTTATCATTCTGGATGAGCCGACAGCGGCCCTGGATCCGATTGCGGAAGCAGAAATTTATGCAAAGTTTGATGAAATTGTAGGAGATAAAACCGCCATTTATATCAGCCACCGCTTATCTTCCTGCCGTTTCTGTGATAAGATTGCGGTATTTGACAAGGGCGAAATTGTACAGGTTGGAACCCACGAAGAACTGTTACAGAATGAAAAGGGTAAGTACTATGAGCTGTGGAATGCCCAGGCACAGTATTATACCACATAGTTATGTGTTGTATGAACTATATAATTTGCTGGAAGTTGATTGAAGTTTGTATAAAAACTATTGATATTTTATTCTAAATCGCTTATACTATTATTAGAAGAGCGTGCTCTTTCCGGTGGACTAACACCTTAATCTGAATTTTGAATGGACGTAAGCGCCAGTGGTTGACAGGCAACCCAAAAACCTGTTTCGTAACGGACGTAAGCGCCGAAGGTTGAGCAGACAACCCAAAAATTAGTCATTAAAAGGGAGTGAGCGTTACTACGGTAGCGTCTCTCCCTTTTTAAATTCAAGTAATCTAAAATTTCGAAAAAATCCCCCAACAAAACAAACTTATGAAATGAGGTACAAAGGATGGAGTATACCCTAAAGCAGGCAGTAAGTGTAGCAATTAAGTGCGGAAGAGAGTACAAGAAAAAATTGGCTAATACAAAGATATTAGTTATATATCGTAACAGGGAAAATAATGAGATTGAATCAATAGAAATAGTGTTCCGCCCTTCTAATTACCAGCATTTGACTGGCTTGACGCTTTTTGATACGCAAGGAAAGCAGAAAAAGAATTGCTCTGTGGAGTTTTATCATAAATGTACCGGTAACAATTTGAAGGCATCAGAAATACAATTTAAGGAAGATGGAACTACGCCACTGAAATTAGATGCGCTTCCAAGTCTTATGGATTTGACTAATATTACAAAAATTGTTGGGGACTATGATAACTCAAAGAAATGGATGGAAGCAGATGTGATAGTGGGTGGAATAAATTTTTGCCTCGCCGTATCGGAGGACAAGGATGGAAGTTATTTTCCTCGCTCTGGGTTGTTAGAGGATATTAGAAACATTACGAGGAAATCATCACAGGTATTAGCGATTTTTCAGAAGAAATTAAGTGATAAGGGAGCTTATCAAAAGGTGCGATATGTAGCAAAAGGGTTAGAGTTTTTGAAACTAAATTTACCATCAAAGATTTTGGAACAAATAGGTGTTCCGCGAGAAGAACTATAAGAGAATTGTTTTAACCCATTACCTCTCAAAACAGGCAATGGGTTATTTATTTATAAAACATAACAAATTAGCAACGGGAATTTCTAATGTATCTGCGATATCAAGTAATGTGTCTAAAGAGATAGAAGTTGGCATGTTAGGAGCTTCAATATTGCTCATATGTGTGCGACTTATATTGATTTTTTCTGCTAATTGTAATTGGGTAAATCCTTTTAGTTTTCGATAATACGCGATATTTAGTCCTATTAATTTATATTCATGTTGATGTTTTTCGTTCATGTTTATCACCTCAAATGTAGTTTATCCCGAATTATCTCCTTAATAAACAATGTAAAAAGATGCAAATGCAAACAGTTATATTGCAAATGCAATGTGAAAGTGATATTATGATAATAAGTGTTATTATGGGAAATTGTTTTGGAGGATGTAACTGCACTAAGGAGGATAAGTATGAGATCGTATGCATCGGAAATAGAGGGTCAGAGAGAATTTTATTCTAGGGTTGGAATTGAACCCGATTTATCTCATAGTACAGATGGGGTTGATAAGGGAAATTTATACGAAAACAAACTTGATATTTCAAATATATATAAAGTGTTGCTTCAAGCAATAAAATATGCATCAAGAATTAGAATAAGAGGAGAAAAACTGCCGGCAAATATTATTTTAAATGATTTAAATAAAGAAATAGTATATATATTTAAATCTGAAAAACTGCTCGCGGATATTGAAAAAGTATATTTTGGTGCTGCAAGCAAAAATAATGAGGAATACAATACAGATGTGAAATATCAAATGATTGATTATTCAAGTAGTAAAGGTTTACAGGAATTATTAGTAGTTGTGAATAGTGAAGAGTATGTGAGATATCATGTAGATTGTAATAATATTTTAGGCCTTTCTCAACAATTTTATAAAATAGTTCAAGATAAAGATAAATTTATTAAAGGAGAAAATGCTGAAATAAGGAAGCCAAATATATTAGCTGACAGGATATATCCATATGAAAAGGAAGATAACATAGAATTTGAAGATATAATGGATTGTCTTAACCCCGGTCTTCTTCAAAGAGAGCAAGGGGCATATTATACACCTCCTGCTTATGTTGCAGAAATGCATAAAATGTTATATAAGGCAATAGAAGAAGTTCCTGAGGGTATGGATTATATTATTATTGATAGATGTGCAGGAACGGGGAATCTTCAAGAAGGATTACCTGACGAGGTGTTAAAACACTGTGTTTTGTCTACAATAGAATTTAATGAATATGCAATACTAAGTTATAAATATGGCGATAAGTGTCTTGTTGTTATACCAAATACAGATGCATTAGCATTTGATATTATTCCAGCAGAAAAGAACCAGCAAGGAATATGTAATGAATTTATTAGAGAAAAAGTTACTGATAAAAACTGTGTTGTTATTCTAATGGAAAATCCACCATATAGTGAAGCTGGTAGTGGAGGTGCTCAAAACACAGGTAAAAAAGAAAATCTTTGGAAAAAAAGTTATGTTTTAAATGAAATGAAGAAAGAGGTATCCGGTGTCGCACTAAACGAGTTATCTAATTTGTTTATTTGGAGTGCATTTAAGTACTATCTTACCAAGGAAACAGACAGCTATATTTTATTTTCACCCACAAAATATTGGCGCAATCAGGAACTGGTTAATAAGAAATTTGAGCAAGGCTTTTTATGTAACCGTAAATGGTTTCATGCAACGCAGGTTTCAGCTGTGGGATGTATATGGTGGAAAAATATTGATGACAGAAAAACAGAATCAATATTGTTACCAGCGTATGATATTATTTTAGAAAAAGCACAGAAAGCATGTAATGATATTGTGATGAAAAAGGCTCATCATAATTTTACGGAGGCTTATGATAACCGTAAGTTTTCCGATGATGAAGCAGGCATAATGTGTGATACAAACGGAACGGAATTTACCAATGATGGAAGAAAAATATCAATATTTCCTATCTATAATACAAATATAATTGCTTATATGATGGTACATTCGTTTCTTATTGACAGGAAAAATGTATCTTTAACTAGAATGGGTTTATATAAAGGGCATGGATTCTATGTTAGAGAAGACAATTTTGTTGAGAAGTTACCATTATTTGTTGCAGCGACTTTCCCTTATGATAAATGGTATAAGACGGATATATATTCTAAGACGTATGATGGCAAAGGAAGTTATTTATCAGATGATAAGTTTTTAATGCAGTGTCTGTTGTATACTGCGTTGACATCAAAAAATAAATGTAGATCTTTTGTGGGTTCAGACGGTAGAATATATCAGAACAGTTTATGTTTTGATAAACAGGATACTATAGCTTGGAATGTATTTCAACAATATATGGATAAGGGGATGTCTCTTTCAGATGAAGAAAAAACGCTGCTGAAATATTGGGATGATGTAATATTTGAAGTGAGTAAAACAGCAGAATATAAAAACGCAATTATGCAATGTGAAAAAATGCGATATGGACTATTTCAAATAATGGAGGAAATAAATATAAAGATAGACAGTGAGCGATTAGACAAAAATGGGAAACCAGTAATGGTCTACAAATATTCTTCATTAAATACGGAGATAAATAAAATCAATAGTGCTCTTAAACTGTATTATCAAGATATTCTTATTCCACAGTTGTTTAAGTATGAATTATTAAAGTAAAACACCAAAGTTTTTGAAGCAAACTACCCGCCGGAGGGGACGAACCGACCGGCGGGTGTTTTGTGTAACTAAAGCAGCTACACCCTTTATTGAGAAAAACAAAAAAGGAAGCAAATTTATTCAAAATACTCTGGCATAACAGAGCCGATGAAATCCTTTACCTGTGCGGTTTTGTGAATTCGCAGCTTTGTAGTGGCAATTACCTTATCTACAAAACAGCCTCTGCCGATGACAACATCCTTGCCGGTAATTTTCTGCACGGAATAATCCTCGATGACCAGCTTGTTTGCTTCAATTTCACGGATTCTTGCATTCTTTTCATCCCGGATGTCCCTGCCGGAAAAGATAGAACGTACCCGGGCAAAGGGACGCGGAGATTCCTTTTTACTGTTGTGAAGCAGGGTGGCATTGTCTGCTTGTAACATAGATGTATTTACAACACCGTCGGAATACAGGCTTCCGGACACCATAATGGCACCGGCCTTTAATACACCTTCGGAATTACAGGTGCCTGCTTCTAACAGACCGTCTACCTTAGTAACTCCTTCCAGGGTAAGTGTTTCTGCGGAAAGAGTTGTAAACTTCATGACTCCTTCACCGCTAATCTGGTTTGCCTTGACCGGACCTTTGGCACTAAAAACACCCTCTACATGTAATCTGTCATAGGTTCCTCCATTGATATTGCCGATTCCTTCACAACGATACTCTCCCATAATTTTATCCCTTTCTGAATATGTAATTTCTTTCCATGTCTCAAGTATAGCATAAAGAAAAATAAGAATCATAAAAGGCAAATTAGAAATTGATTAGAAATGGGAAAACTGATATACTGATAGACAAGAAACCGGTAATTTCTGACCGGTGATACGAAATAATTGATGAAGAAATAAGGAGAATCAAGACGATGAAATTTGTAGTGCAAAGAGTAAATCATGCCAGCGTTACTGTGGACGGCAACGTCATTGGCACAATCAAAAAAGGATTTCTGGTGTTCATCGGCGTGTCCAATGAGGATACCAGGGAAATTGCGGATAAATATATCAAAAAGCTTCTGGGATTACGGATTTTCCAGGATGAAAACGGTAAGACCAATCTGTCCTTAAAGGATGTAAACGGCGAGCTCTTACTTGTTTCCCAGTTCACCCTGTATGCGGACTGCAGCCACGGCAACCGCCCGTCTTTTATTAACGCAGGAAAACCGGAGCTGGCCAATGAACTGTATGAGTACATTATTGCGGAATGCAAAAAGCAGGTGGATGTAGTGGAAACCGGAGAATTTGGCGCGGATATGAAGGTGGCGTTGGAGAACGACGGGCCGTTTACGATTATTCTTGAAATATAATTAAGATACAAAATGTTTCTTACGTATAAAAAGAAAAAGTCCGAGAATTACCGGAATAGCACAGTGGTTTACCACGTGCATGGAGGTAACTCTCGGACTTTTCTTTAGAGGTTAAAATCTTTTGTATATTAAGTTATTTTCTCTGACTTACTGGCAGTTGCCGCCGAAAATGTTGCCGAAACCGCAGCTGTTACCTGTGCCGCAGAATCCGCTGAACAGAGAAGATAAGTTGCATCCGCCAAGGAACTGTAAAATGTAATTGCAAATATTGTTCATCTGTATCTCTCCTTTCTTTTGTTTTATCACATCTTTTGTGACAAGGAGAGGATATCACACAAAACATGCAAAAATCAATGGAACCTGTTGGTAGTGACGCCAGACTGTGACAGTGGAGGCAGAGTATACCAAAAACACGCCCTGTTATACAACAGAGCGTGTCGGAACAAATCATATAAAATTATCTGTCCAGTGTCTTTGGTTCCGGATACTCTTCGCCGAAAGTGTCAACGGTAACCTTAGCCATACGCTGGGTTTCTAACGGACGGTCGGACCAGTCTACGTTTACGGTAGCAATCTTGTTTACTACGTCCATACCCTCGGTAACCTTACCGAATGCAGCGTACTGCCCGTCAAGGTGAGGGGATGTCTGATGCATGATAAAGAACTGGGAGCCTGCGGAGTCAGGATGCTGTGCTCTTGCCATGGAGATTACGCCAGGGGTGTGCATTAAGTCATTTTTAAAGCCGTTCCAGGTGAATTCGCCAGGAATGGAGTAACCCGGATTGCCCATGCCGCTTCCTTCCGGACAGCCACCCTGAATCATAAAGCCTTCAATAACTCTGTGGAAGATGAGTCCGTCATAGAAGCCTTTCTTTACTAAAAAAATAAAGTTGTTTACGGTATTTGGTGCGATTTCAGGATAAAGCTCCACCTTAATCACATCATTATTTTCCATCTGAATGGTAACAATAGGATTTGCCATAATTTGCTTCAACCTTTCTGAAATGATTTTTGTACATTCTACCACGTTTTTCTAAACTTGTCTATATACGGAATTTCCTTGCCCTTTCCGATAAAATCATTTACAATAAAAGAGTAAGCTACTAAATGAACTACAAGACAGAGAAGGAGAAACTGCATGAACTATAAAGTCAGCGATTTGTCCAAAATTTTAGATATATCCTCTAACACCGTCCGCCGTTATGAGGGCATGGGATATTTATCCCCGGACCGTATGGATGCCAACGGGTACCGGGTGTACGGGGCCGGAGATGTGACCAAAATGATTATTATTAATAATTACCGGAAACTGGGCTTTAGCCATGCGGAAATTGCTAAGATTTTTAAAGGCAGCTATCATGAAAAAATAGAGCTGTACGAGGAACGTCTGGCGGCCATGGATAAAGAATTGGAGTTGCTTTCCGGACTCCGGCATATGCTAAAGGATGACCTTGCTTTGATGAAAAAAATTGAAGCGGTACAGGACGGGTTTTATCAAAGAGACTGCGTACCGATGAATTATGTTCTGTACAGTGAAAACGGAGAGCTGTTAAAGGAGGATGAGCGCCTGGATACTATCCAGGAATACTTCTATAATGCCACGGAGCTGCGTTACATCTATATTTTTAAGAAGGGCGAAATCGAACAGGGTATTTTTAACTGCAATGAAGGTATTGCGGTTAAAGACGTCCATATGGAACGGTTTGGCTTAAAGTTGAACGAATATACGGGAGTATACGAAAAAAAGCCAAGTATTATGAAGATTGTAAAGCTTCCTCTGAATTTTTCGGAAAGCGGGCAGGAAGAAAAGGACCGTTTATTCCACGAAATTTTCAATGATGTGCTGCAATATATAAAGGAAAACGGATATGTTATGGACGGAGATGTAATCGGTATTAAGATTTCTATGTCTCTGGAGGAAGAAACGGAGGCACAGTATGTATTAATCAGCATACCATTCTCAAAGGAAGCATCTGCAGAATAAACACTACGAAAATTTAAGAAAGTTTCTTGGAACTTATTGACCTTGACACTGTGTCATAGTGTATACTTTGAAACAGCTAGAGGTCAATTTTTTATGCATTTTGCACAAAAATCAAAGGGGAATTTGGTTATGATGTATAATGCTAAAATAAGGGCTTCGATTATAAGGAGGGCAAATGATGAAGAAATTAACCAAGAAGTTGGCAATGCTTCTGGCTGTGACCATGGTAGCAGGCCTTATGGCAGGCTGCAACGGAAAAACAGATGCAGAAGCTACGCCAACTCCGACTCAAGGCTTAGAGCAGCCGGCGGATCCAACCGCAACAACAGCTCCGACAGAAACTCCTGTACCAACAGAGGAACCAAAAGCAACGGCAACTCCGTTCCCGACCCCGGCGCCAATCACTGTGGAAAAGCGCAACATTGATGTTTGGGACTTTGGTGGCGTGCAGGAAACCGACGCTCTGTATAAGAACAACATTACAGCAGCGGATTGGGATGCTTATGCTGATTTAGCAGAAGGCGGTACCTTTTCCAATGACGGCACGGTATCCTTTGGTGATTTAACCTTAAATTACAAGGCAAAGGACCGTTTATTCTCCGGCACTTCCGTAAAGAACTATGGTTCTAATGGTCTTGCACAGACCGCCCATGAGGACGGTTATACCGCAGACGGTATGTACTATTGTAACGGTACCGGCGGTGACAACAGAAGATACATGACTCTGGCTAATGTAAAGGCCGGTGACAAAATTTTAGTTTACATGGGTGCCCACAATGCGGCAGATGACGTGCTTTACTTCCAGTACATGGGTGAAGGTGGCACACAGTTAGAAGAACATGCATACGGACAGAAGATTTTCTCCCAGCATGTGTTTGTGGCACAGTACAGTGGTACTTATAAAATATGGACCGGTACCGGTGCAAAGCCTGGTTATAACCGTGTCGTAAGAATTCCGGGTGTCACAGTAACCGGATACATTGATAACGCAGGATTTGATATAGCAGGTACAACACTTAAGTTTGTGAACAACACAACAAATGCTGTAACCGAAGTAGATGCAGCAAACGGAAGCTTCGCAGCAATTCTTGCTCCGGGCTTTGAATATACCGCGGTATTATCCGGTATTAATGGTGTTGGTTTTACTAACGACAGCAAATTCGTTACCGTAGCAGATGCAGATGTGGCAAACGGTCAGATTAGCACAACTCTTGTAGTAGAAGCGAAGTCTATTTATGCTTACACCGGTAAGATTACCGGTTTTGCGGCCGATTATGATACAAGCAAGCTGGCGGTTAAGCTGATGGCTCCTGCGGATTCTACCTATAATGATGTAGACCTTACCATCAATGCGGACCTTACCTTTACCGCATCCTTAGAGCCTGACGTAGAATATACCCTGGTACTTTCCGGCGTAAACGATTATGAAATCGTAAGTTCTGTAACCATTCAGGACAATCAGGCAAAGAATGAGGATATTCAGGTGGCAACAAAGGCAGTATATGATGTAACCGGTGGTTTCCTCGGCTGCGAGGCAAAGGATGTAACTGCCATTAAGTTTGTAAATGAAGAAGATGCGTATGAATACGCAGGTACATTATCTGCAGACGGTTATTCTGTATCTTTAAGAGACGGTGCATACAGCGTAGTTATTACTTCCGGCGTTTATACCACTTCTACCCACGTTGTAGTAGAAGGAAAGGCAGTGGCTAAGGATGTTATGGCAGTTCCTGTGGATAAAACGGTAGCTGCATTAACAAGAGTGGATAAGCTTTATGTTGGCTATGCCGACAAGGATAACAACTATGTAACCGTTGGTGAGGCAGTAGCAGCGGCAGCGGCTATGAATCCAACCAGCGAGGCTGAAAGAATTGTTATTTCCATTGCTCCTGGCACTTACAGAGAGCAGGTTACCATTGATACCCCATACATCACTTTAGTGAATGAGGGTGATGGAGAAGTACTTCTTACCTGGTACTACGGTATCGGTTATAAATACTACAGTGCTGATAAGAACGGTTATTATGATGCAGAGTGCGCATATGACAAGTATGCAAAGAACGGTCCAGCAAACTGGGGCTATGCAGTTAAGGTAAACAAGACAGCTACCGCATTCCGCGCAGAAAATATTGTATTTGAAAACTCCCTCAACCGTTACATCACCGATGAAGAAATCGAAGATGGCGTAGAGGCAGATACTATCAACTTTGACCGTAAGTACGGTGCAGATGTAACTTCCAAGGCAGCCACCGAACGTGGTGTGGCTCTTTATGTGGCAGCAGATCAGGCAGAATTTAAAAACTGTTCCTTCTTAAGCAGCCAGGATACGTTGTATACTGCATGTGATGCTTACTTTAAGAATTGCTACATCGAAGGTAACACCGACTTTATCTTCGGTTCCGGCGATGTGGTATTTGACGCTTGTGAAATCAGTCTGTACGGCTACAGCACCGGCGGAGTGGCAGGTTATATTACTGCAGCAAGAACCGATTCTTCCACCAGCGGAACAGAAAACGGTTACTTATTCCGTAACTGTGTAGTGACAGCAGATAATCTTCCTGCAACACCGGGTTACCATTTCGGCAGACCTTGGGGTGCAGATGCAAAGGTACGCTTTGAAAATACTAAGCTGGCAAGCCTTGATTTAATCAGTAAAGAAGGCTGGACCCAGATGAGCGGCAATGCTCCGGAAAATGCAAACTTTGCAGAATACGATACGATGGAATTATCCGGTATGTCCTCTGACCTTAGCGGCAGAGTGGCAGGTACTGTGGCAGAAGGACCACTTTCCTTCGATTATGCTGCATGGTTAGGCTTTACTCCAAACTATGCGGTAGCGGCAGATAACAAGGTGAAGTTTACAACGGCTCCTTACATTGTGGACAACGGCGATATTAATGCACCAAAGCCGGGTCATACGTTAACCGTAGCTTACTCTTTAGGAGAAGCAAACGATGCTAACGACTGTTCCATCATCAAGTGGTACAGGGTAGCAGGCAGTGAAGAAACCTTAGTAAAGCTTTCCTCTGCAGTGGTGGATGATACTTATCAGATTACTGCTGAAGATATCGGCGCAAAGATCCGTGTTGTTGTTATTCCTATGAACATTAACAATGTAGAAGGTGAAGCAGCTAACTACACAGTAGAAGAAAAGGTTCGGGAAGGTTATGACAATCCGGATGCTTCCAAAGCGGAAGCAGTTCTTGGCAACGGCATTAACGTATACTTAGCCGGGGACTCCACCGTAAAGGATTACTCCGGTAAAGGCATGAACCAGTCCAATAATTCTACGGAAGGTTCCTGGGGCGAATACTTCCAGACATTCTTTAACAAGGATTTAGTAACCGTTGTGAATTACGCAAACGGCGGCAGAAGTACAAGAAACTTCATCAACGAAGGCTCTTTAGACAAGATTGCGGAAACCATTAAGGAAGGTGACTATCTGTTCATCCAGTTTGGTCACAATGACTGCTCCAACGGTTCCGGTTACCTGGAAGACAGATATGTTCCGCTTGGAACTCCGGACGCTAACGGCGTATATCCGGTAACTGCAGGTGTGGAAGTGACAACACCGGATTCCTTACAGTCTAAGTACGGCGACACATTCTATTCCTATGATTGTGGCGGTACCTTCAAATGGTATTTATTGCAGTATATTAACGTAGCAAGAAATGCAGGCGCAATTCCTGTACTTGTTACTCCTGTATCCAGACTGTCCTTTGACAGCGACGGTTTCATTCAGGATAAGCATGACTCCACCGACGCTACTACCGGTACTCAGGTAACCAGCGGTAATGCGTATGTGGTTGCAATGCAGCAGCTGGCAGCAGAAGAAGGCGTTCTTCTTATTGACGCGACAGCATTAACAAAAGACATGTATGAAGCAGCTTACAAGGCAGATGCAAATGCTAACGGCAATGCTTCTCCTCTTGCTAAGCAGGCTCTTTGCACCGGTGACAACACACACAGCAGTAAGCTAGGCGGTTTTGTAAGTGCAGCTTACATTGCGAAGGCACTTCAGGCGCTTGATTGCAATCTGGCATATGCAGTACAGGCCCCAAGTCAGGTAATCGGTGAAAATCCAAACGGAACCAATGAATTCTCCGTAAACGGCAGCAGCAAGTTTAATGCTTATTCTGCAAACGCAGAAGGTCTGTTCACAGAAGACAGTGCATACTGGACAGGTGTTGGTCAGACTGTAATTGATGAAATTGCACTGGAGGCAGCAAAGATGAGTGGTGCGTATACCAAGTCCACTATGTGGGTAATCGGTGACTCCACCGTATGTGGCTTTAACGATGGTTATTTCTATCCTCGTTATGGTTACGGCACACAGTTACTGGAATATTTCGATGAGGCTAAGTTCGAAGTTCAGAACCTGGCTCTGTCCGGCAGAAGCTCCTTAAGCTTCCTTGCTGAGGCAAATTATAAGACCTTAATTGATGGTATGCAGAAGGGTGATGTGCTCATCATCGGTTTCGGTCATAACGACGAAAAGGCAGAAGAAGCAAGATACACCAATCCAAACGGTGATTACAAGACAGCAGGAAGCTTTGCAAACAACCTGTATGAAAACTATGTAAAGATTGCAAAGGATAAGGGCGTAACCGTTATTCTTTGTACACCAATCGTAAGACGTTCCGCAACCGGCGAATGGAAGAATTCCGAACTGCACATTACAACAACCAGTGGTCAGTTCGAAGGTGGCGACTATGCCGCGGCAATCATTAAACTTGGCCAGGACACCAATACAGCAGTAGTAAATATGACTGCTCTTACCAAAGAAGTTTATGATTCCCTCGGTGCGGATGAAACCTTAAACTTACATGCATGGCTTTCTTCTAAGCCTGGCAGTGTAGACAACACCCACACCAACATCTGGGGCGCTAAGTACAATGCTTACCTTCTGGCAAAGGCAGTAAAAGCATTGAACCTTAGCGGTATCTCTGAGTATGTAAAGAATGTGGATGCAGCCCCTGCAAAGGCAGACCATCTGGTATCCAATCCGGATTATGTAGAGCCTACCTATGACAGCAGTGCTCTCGCACAGAGTGAAATCTGGCCGGACTACGGTATCTTTAAGGGAACGGTATTCGGTGATGTGGGTGGTACACCAAGCACCAAGAATCAGATTCTGGAAACTGACGCAAACGGTAATATGCACATTGCTGTAATGAACAACAAGGGTAAGATTTCTTCTTCCACGGATGGCATTGCAATGTACTATTATAAGCTCCCTGCAGACGCAAGCTTCACCTTAACTGCAGATATGACTATCAATGCATTTGATATGAATAATCAAGTGGCATTCGGTCTGATGGTAAGAGATGCGATGTATATTGACACAAATTCCAAGGACTCCAATGGCGATAGTGTTAATGCAGCATTCTTTAAGGTGGCAGACGGCGGTTGGAACGGTTACGCCCGTAAGGACGGTGTTCTTACCAGCGGCGGTAAGCTGTCCAGGGAATATACAGCGGGAGAAACCGTAACCTTAGTTCTGTCCGGCACAGCGGATGGCTATTCCACCAAGATTGGAAATGAGGAAACCGTTTCCGGCGGCTTCGACTTTAAGCTTACCAACTTTGATGCAGATTACGTTTACGTAGGTATGTTTGCTGCAAGAAATGCGGATGTAACCTTCAGTAATATCAAGCTGATTGTAAACGGCAAGGAAGTAACAATTAAGTAAGTACCCTCCAATTTGGATATCATATAAAACTACGCAGTGGCTGGCACCGTTGCGTAGTTTTTCTTTTCAGGACTATTATTTTTAAATTTAGGGCTTTCACAGACAGGGAGGAAGTGGTATACTTAAGAGTTGTACGTTAAAGTTTATCTGAGAGGATTTAAGAAAAATGACGCAGAAGAAAAAGCAACCGGCAACTTTTTTTGCCATTCTGGCGGCAGCGTTATATGCCATAAATGTACCGTTATCAAAGCTTTTATTGGAACATGTTGGAACCACGATGATGGCATCCTTTTTGTATTTGGGAGCAGGGCTTGGCTTGCTTGGAGTCGGTCTTTTCCAGAAGGCTTCCGGTAAAGCACAAAAACAGGAACGCCTGACAAAGAAGGAATTACCATATACAATAGGCATGGTTGTGCTTGATATTTTGGCACCGATTTTTCTGATGATGGGTATTGCGAGAACGAATTCTGCCAATGTTTCATTGCTAAACAATTTTGAAATTGTGGCCACTTCCCTGATTGCGTTGTTCATTTTTAAAGAAAAAATTTCCAGATTGTTATGGGGCGCCATAGCTTTGGTGGTAGCGGCCAGTGTTATTTTAAGCTTTGAAGGTGCAGGGGCTTTTGTGTTCAATGAAGGCTCATTATTTGTACTTGCTGCCAGCATATGTTGGGGAATGGAAAACAACTGTACCAATAAAATCAGTCATAAAAGTGCTGTGGAAATTGTGGTAATTAAGGGGTGCTTTTCCGGTTTGGGCAGTCTGATTGTTGCATTTATCATAGGCGAAAAACTTCCGGCAGTAAAATGGATGCTTCCGGTATTACTGTTGGGATTTGTAGCATATGGTCTAAGTATTAATTTATATATCCGCGCCCAAAGCAGTCTTGGTGCGGCAAAAACCAGTGCTTTTTATTCCGTGGCACCATTCCTTGGCGTAGCATTCAGTATGTTACTTTTGGGTGAGCGTCCGGGTGTGCAGTTTTATGTGGGCTTATTGATTATGGCAGTCAGCACGGTGCTGATGATAAAGGATACCTTGCGGGAAGCGGCATAGCAGAATAATTATAAAAAGACAGAAGTAAACAGACGAGAAAGGCGTTAGCTATGAAAACAAAAGAACAGGTCGGAACCTTATTTTCCGGAAAAGATTTAAAAAAGTTAATTGTACCATTGATTATAGAGCAAACCCTTGCCATGACAGTCGGGATGGCAGATACCATGATGATTGCAACCAGAGGTGAGGCGGCCATGTCCGGTGTCTCTATTGTAGACTCTATTGCGGTGCTGATGATTGGTTTGTTCAGTGCGCTGGCTACCGGCGGTGCCGTGGTGGCATCCCAGTTTATTGGACATAAGGATGTAAAAAAGGCCTGTCGTGCAGCGAATCAGCTGGTGGTAGCCATGGGAAGTATGGCACTGTTTATTATGGCGATTGCCTTGATTTTTAACAAGCAGATTCTTCAGCTGATTTACGGTACGGTGGAAGCGGATGTTATGGGATATGCCCGTACCTATTTTTACATATCGGCAGCATCTTTTCCGTTTCTGGCACTTTATAATGCCGGAGCGGCCCTGTTCCGAGCTATGGGAAATTCTAAGATTTCCATGAAGGTTTCCCTGGTGATGAATGGTATCAATGTGGCGGGAAATGCCTTTTTCTTGTTTGTCATGAACATGAGCGTGGAAGGCGTCGCCTTGGCGACCCTGATTTCCCGTATTGTGGCGGCAATTATAATTATGTTGTTAATCCGCAGACCAATCAATTTAATCCACATCGACCCGCATTTCCGCTTGGGCTTTGACTGGAAAATCATTAAGAGAATTCTTGCCATCGGTGTACCAAACGGTTTGGAAAACAGTGTGTTCCAGATTGGCAAGCTGATGGTACAGGGAATTACGGCAAGCTTTGGTACCACGGCCATTGCAGCTAACGCTATGGCAAATACCATTGCCAGCGTAGCGGTTATTCCGGGCAGTGCCCTCGGCATGGCCATGATTACCATTGTAGGTCAGTGTGTGGGTGCGGATGATGAGCGGCAGATGCGCTACTACACAAAGAAATTATTGCTGATTGCCTATGCTGCGTTATTTGCCCTTAATGTGGTAGTAATGCTTGGATTAGACGGTCTCATTTGGATTTACAATCTGGAGCCTGCCACCGGCGAAATTGCAAGACAGCTGATTACACTGCATACTATCTGTACTATTTTGGTTTGGCCGTTGTCTTTTGTGCTGCCAAATGCCCTGCGTGCAGCAAACGATGTAAAGTTTACCATGATAGCATCTATGGTTTCTATGTGGACCTTCCGCATCCTGTTCAGTTATATTCTTGCTAAGGGCATGAACTTTGGCGTAGTGGGCGTATGGATGGCCATGTTTATTGACTGGGGATTCAGAAGCTTATGCTTTGGGGTAAGATTCCTTCGTGGAGGTTACCGGAAGTTCAGTTTTGCATTGGAACGGATGCATTGAGTTACAGGAGGTAGAGATGATATATATAATCAGTGGTCCGTCCCATACGGGGAAAACAAATCTGGCACAGAAGTTGATGATAAAATATCAGATTCCGTATATTTCCATGGACCATGTAAAAATGGGAATCGTACGTGCCGGACTGGTACCAAATTATGTGGAGCAGGATGAAAAAATGCAGGAGGTTCTCTGGCCGGTTATTCGGGAAATGATAAAAACTGCTATTGAAAATGAGCAGAATATGATCATTGAAGGTTGCTATCTTCCGTACGACTGGAAAGAAGATTTTGAAGATGAGTACTTAGAGGATATCCGCGGGATTTATCTTGTAATGTCGCCGGAATATATTGAAAACCATTTTGAAGATATCCGAAAGTTCGCCCATGTGATAGAGAACCGTGGTGAGGACGAGGATTGTACCAAGGAATGGATTCTTGAAATCAACCGGGAGTGTTTGGAAGGTTGCAAAGAGTTTTGTTGTGAATATAAGCTGATTACGGATAAGTATGATGTGGATGAAACTCTTTTTGAAAAATAGGTTAGAGGAACGGTTATTATTTTCAACAAAGCAACTGACAAATCGACAAATATATGATATAGTAATAGCAAAATTTTCTATTCGGGGGCTAATATGAATTTTCTTGAAGAACGTATTGTAAAAGACGGCGTAGTGAAGCCGGGAAATGTACTAAAGGTAGACAGTTTTTTAAATCATCAGATGGACATTCATTTGATGGATGAAATGGGAAAAGAGTTCAAGCGCCGTTTTGCGGACAAGAACATTACAAAGATTCTTACCATCGAGGCATCAGGTATTGCCATTGCCATGGCGGCAGCCCGCTATTTTGATGTGCCGGTGGTATTTGCAAAGAAGTCCTAGAGCATCAATCTGGACGGTGAAATGTATGTGGCAACCGTAGAATCTTTTACACATAAGAACGTAAATCAGGTGGTTGTTTCTAAAAAGTTCCTGAGCGCGGATGATCACGTACTCATTATTGACGATTTTCTTGCAAACGGATGTGCACTGCAGGGACTTATTTCCATTACGGAATCCTCCGGTGCAACGGTGGAAGGCATTGGTATTGCCATTGAAAAAGGCTTCCAGGTAGGCGGACGTGTTATCCGTAATCTGGGCTATCACTTGGAATCCCTTGCCATTGTAGAATCCATGGACGATGTTAACGGAACCGTGCAGTTTAGGGAACAGGAGTAGAGCCATGGAAAAGAAAACAAAAGAGACTTCAATGGATAATATTTATTCCTTAAACGGAAAGGTGCCGGTAGGAAAGGCTGTTCCGTTTGGTTTACAGCACGTGTTGGCGATGTTTGTGGCCAATATTGCCCCGATTATGATTGTGGCAGGTGTGTGCGGACTCAGTCCGCAGGATACGGCAAATCTGATTCAGACGGCTATGATGATTGCAGGTGTCGGTTCCCTGGTACAAATTTTCGGTATCTGGAAAATAGGTGCCAGACTGCCGATTGTTATGGGTATCAGTTTTACCTTTGTTTCTATTTTCTGTTATGTAGGACCGCAATATGGTTACTCCGCAGTGATTGGTGCAGTAATTGTCGGCGGTCTGGTAGAAGGACTGCTTGGATTTTTTGCAAAATACTGGCGTAAAATCATTGCCCCGATTGTGACGGCGTGCGTAGTTACTGCCATTGGTTTTTCCCTGCTTTCCGTAGGTGCAAATTCCTTCGCCGGCGGAAACGGCAGTGCAGATTTCGGTTCCTGGCAGAACTGGGTGTTAGGTACCTTTACTCTGGTGGCATGTATTGCCTTTAATTTACTGGCAAAGAATCATTGGAAGCAGTTATCCGTACTATTCGGTTTGGTTTGCGGATATCTTTTGGCCCTTTGCATGGGCATGGTGGATTTCTCTGCCTTGCAGGACGTCAGTGTTGTTGCCCTTCCAAAGATTTTACCGTATAAACCAACCTTTAATTTAAGTGCCATTATTTCTGTGGTTATGATTTTCCTGGTTTCCGCCACAGAAACGATTGGCGATACTTCGGCGCTTACTTCCACGGCCCTTGGCAGAGAGGCAACTGATGAAGAAATTTCCGGTTCCCTGGCCTGCGATGGCTTTGTAAGCAGTATTTCTGCCCTGTTTGGATGTATGCCGATTACTTCCTTCAGCCAGAACGTCGGTTTAATTGCCATGACAAAGGTAATCAACCGATTTACCATTGCCACAGGCGCCATCATCATGATTGTTGCCGGTTTATTCCCGGCGGTGGGTGCCGTGCTTGCAACCCTGCCGGAAGCAGTGCTTGGCGGATGTACCATAATGATGTTTGGTACCATCGTAGTCAGCGGTTTGCAGATGATTGGAAACTGCGGCTATTCCCAAAGAAACATTACCATTGCCGCGCTGTCCTTAAGCATTGGTATCGGTTTCACCCAGGTGCCGGAGATGTTCGCTATTTTCCCTGAACTGATTCGTACCATTTTTGCTGAAAACTGCGTTGCCGTAGTATTTGTGGCAGCGATTATTTTAAATCTGGTAATGCCAAAAGAGAAAGAAGCAACAGAATAATTTTAACTGTGAGTCCTCCGGGTAACCGGGGGACTTTTTCTGTGGATTTATGGGGAAACTACTGTTATTGGGAGTGGGAATGTGGTAGAATGGAGGAAGGAAAGAAACCAATGGGAGGGTAGAAATGATTCGGATAATTGATACATACGCAGATATTTCTTGCTTGTTTGATAATGGTAATTTCAACATGGAAACGTGGAAAACATACATAAATCAGATATATAGTAACTCCGCAGAACTGTTTCTTTCTGACATGAAGGAGTGTTTAGGTAACGAGAAGTATACCTATGAGAATGATATTTTACCAATCATCAACGAGGTGTGTGATAATACTAAGTTAGATATTCTGTATGGTTCTTTTTGTGAGGTTGTGAATCAACTGAATCAAAAAGTGCTTGATACATTTGGCAAAGAATTGAATGTGGATATTGTATTGTACATGGGCTTGTGTAATGGAGCCGGCTGGGTGACAAACATAAATGGCGTTGATACGGTTTTATTAGGTGTGGAAAAAATTATTGAACTGGACTGGTGTGACATAAATGCAATGTATGGTCTGATTTATCATGAATTAGGGCATGTGTATCAAAAGCAATATGGCACATTGGAGAGGACCTTCTCTGATAATAAAAGTGAGTTTCTATGGCAGTTGTTTACAGAAGGCATTGCTATGTACTTTGAGCAGGTGTTGGTGGGAGATTTGAATTTTTATCATCAGGATGTAAATGATTGGAAAGCCTGGTGTGACGAACATTTTCTTCAAATCAAAACCGATTTTCACAATGATTTAGACACGATGACCAGGCAGAACCAGAGATATTTCGGGGACTGGTGCCGATATCATGGAAATGGTGACGTTGGTTATTATCTGGGTGCACGATTTATTCAGTACTTGGTAAAGGAGCATTCCTTTGATGATTTGATTACCTACGATTTGCCTGTGGTAATGGAGTTATACAGTGAGTTTATGGATAAATGTCATTAGGAACGAAAGAAAGGCGGTGCAGTATGTTTTACGGTGCAAAAAACGGAAGTATCAAAATTGAAAATACAGAAATGGATTACATAGTATTTGGTAACGGAACAAAGCCTCTGATTATGATTCCCGGCCTTGGTGAGGGCTTGAAAACAGTAAAAGGAACGGCAATTCCGTTTGCTTTTATGTACCGCAAAGTGGCAAAGGAATATAAGGTTTATTGCTTCAGCCGAAGAAATATTCTTCCACAGGGCTTTACCACTAAGGATATGGCGGAGGATTTGTATTTCTGCATGCGGGAACTCGGTATTGAAAAGGCGATGGTGCTGGGCGTATCCCTTGGTGGCATGATTGTGGAACAACTTGCCATTCATCATCCGGAAGCAGTGGAAAAACTGATTCTTACTGTCACCATTGCCCGTCAGAATGATACAGTGCAGCAAATGATTAGTAAATGGATGGATTATGCCAAAGAGGGTAAGTACAAGGAGATAATGATTGATACAGCGGAAAATTCTTACACGGAAGAGTATTTGAAAAAGAGCCGTTGGATGTATGGCTTGCTTGGCAACGTGGGTAAGCCAAAAAGTTTTGAACGTTTCCTGATTATGGCGGAAGCAGGAAGAACCCACGACGTCTATGAGGAGTTAGAAAAGATTACCTGCCCGACCTTGGTGCTTGGCGGTAGACAGGACAAGATTGTATCCGGTGAAGCTTCTGTCGAACTGGCAGAAAAAATTCCGGGTAGTCAGCTTTATATGTACGAAAATTATGGTCATGGGCTTTATGAAGAAGCCAAGGATTTTGTGCCGAGAGTACTTGATTTTTTGGGGAGTAGAAAAGGAACAAGTTTATGAAATACATGCATTTTAATTCGTCCTGCTCTTATGCGGGGCTAGCCAATTTACTTGCAATGCAGGATGTAGATACGGAGGATTATCATATTGCGTTGGATATGGGGCTTCCGTATTTCCTGCGATATGATGAAGAAACGGGTGCATATCTTAATGGCCCTATGTTACAGTCGGCAGAATGGTTTGACTTATACTTAAAACCAAGAGGGTTCCGGTATGTAGAGCGTTTTATGGGAAAGCAAGAGGCAGTGGAACAGTTATGTTCCGGCAGTATGCTTGGATTGCAGGTAACACCAAAGTCTAAGCATGCTGTGATCTTTCTGGGGAAGGAAAACGGTGCATATAAATTTCTGAATAATAAGCGGGAGGATTCCGAGGAACCGGATTATTTGCTGATTTCTGAAGTGGAATGTTTGGAACGACTTCCGGAACAGGTGGTAGTTGGGCATTTGGAATCCTGCGAGGCAGAAGCGGTAAATATCAAACCATACTTAGAAGAAGCATTGGCAAACTGGGAAAAGCTGCGGGGAGAATTGCAAGGTTTTATTTCTGAAGTGCAGACCCCGCAAGCAATGAAAGAAGCCATGAACCGGTTGTTTCGTCCACTGTTGCTGGACGGTATTAGTATGGCAAAGCTGTTAAATAAAAAAGAGTTAGAGGAATGGTTGAGTGCTTTGCAAAAACAGTTTCTGGGGATGTTACGGACAAACGAGACTGTGAAACTTTCAGAACAACTGGACGGTAAAGAAATTGACATGGCGATTGATACATTTGTGAGTCTGATAAAACTGCAAAGCATTCGGGAAAGCGAGCGCCATTCCCATGTGGAATTATATTCCGGCAAGGAGTTGTACAAAGAGGGAAGCTGGCTGCAGAAACCTATTCAGACAGTTACTGATTTATTCCCACTGTTTGAAGAATGCGAGAAATTCAGTGCTTTGGATTTGGGCAGCGGAGTTGGAAGAAACAGCATTGCCATTGCAAAGCAATTTCAGGGGATTCCTTGCCGAGTAGACTGTGTGGATATTCTGGAGCTTGCTATAGAAAAGCTTATGGAAAACGCCAAGTGGTTTGGGGTGGAAGAATGCATTCACGGTATAGTTTCTCCTATTGAAGAATTTGAAATTGTTCCAGATACATACGACCTTATTTTAGCGGTTTCTGCCTTAGAACATATTGATTCTAAAGAATCCTTTGTAAAGAAACTTGAAGAAATGAGAGAAGGTATCAAGCTGCATGGCGTTGCGTGTCTTGTGGTGAATTCCGAGGTACGGGAGAAAAACAAAGAAACGGAAGAAGAACTGTTTCCTCAGTTTGAAGTTAATCTGCTGACTGAGGATTTGCAAGTGATTCTGCAAAGAATTTTCGAGGGCTGGGAGGTTTTGAAATCCACAGTCCGGGAGCAACAGTATGATATTCCGAGAGAGGGTTGCATTAGTAAACTTAGTACCAGTGTTGTGACTTTTGTGGCAAGGAGGACAAGATGAAGTATAGTAAAGAAGAACTGATTTTCATATTTGAAAAGTATTGCAAAAAGCTTAGAATAACTCCACCGTGGGATATCCGGTTGGAGTTTGTGGAAGACCCTAATTGGAGGAAAACCGGTGACTTCAAAATTGACTGTACCGACCAGAAAGCAATCTTGCTTTTAAACATTGCGAATCCAAAGCAGGAAAATCTGGAGGAAGTAATTATACATGAATTGATGCATATCAAAATGTACCCATTGGACCAGGTGACGGAAAGTTTAATTACCAGTAATTTCGAAGAAGGGACTCCGGGATATAATTTGGCCTATACACAGTTTTTCTCGACACTGGAGCAGACCGTAGAAGAACTGACAAAATGCTTTTTGTTTGAATTTGGAGATAACAAAGAATTATCTTACGGAAGGTGTCGGAAAGAGAAATCTTTTAATGAGCTCTACGAGGGATTAAATAATATTGAGTAATAGAGGGTGAAATTATGGTAAATTCCTTTAAAGAATTTTGTAATGAAATACATAAGTGTGGTTTTTCCATGGGTGGAGGTAATGCCAAGGGCATTTATGCCGTGATTCCTTACGATTGGAAGAGTACGCCGCCCGGATGCAACATTGTATGGCACACCGGCGACCCGGAAACGGACCCATGGGAGTGGCGTATGCGGGTGCTGGAAGAAAAGAAAGAGATTGCCTATGCTAAGGTGTTTTTTAATGCCAGCGGATATATTGCAAAGGGCTGGTATCCGTATTTTCTGGCGGTGCGCCGTCAGGGTATGACTTTGGAAGACTGGTACGAAATCGGCAAAATCAGTTACTTTGAAAAACAGATTTATGATGTGATTGCGGCTAATAAAAGAATTGCTTTTCATGACATTAAGAATGAGTGTGGCATCACCAAGGAGACCAACAGCCAGTTTGAGCGGACGTTGGTGAATCTGCAGAAGAACCTGTTTATTACCATGTGCGGACGAATGCCAAAGCTCAATAAGTATGGTGAACCTTACGGCTGGAACAGCACGGTATTTTGCACGGTGGAAGACTTCTGGGGTGAGGATTTGACGGCAGAGATGGATGCTGAGGAAGCCTATCAGGTCATCCGTGACCGGATTTTGGAACTGAATCCGGAGGCCCAGGAAAAGAATATAAAGAAATTTATTTTAGGCTAGAAATCAGAGAGGTTAGACATCATGGAGGACATTCGGGATATGCGGCGCAGTGACTGGCACCGCATTTTAGAACGTGAATATACAGTAAGTCCATGCTCTTTTCAAAACATGGAAGGCGTTGTATCGTTGTTACAAATCAGGAAAGTAACAGAACCGCTTCTGGTACCCGGTGAGAACGGAGAAAAAGTGCTGATTGCAGATGCGGGCTATTCCTGGCTGCAGGTAGCATTTAAGGAGCAGTTCTTTTGGGCAACGGTAATGTATGATGACAAGGGCAGGTTCATGCAGGGGTATTTTGATATCACCGGCGGAAACTTTTTTGAAGATATGGAAAATCCTACGTTTAGGGATATGTATTTAGATTTGGTGTTGCTGGATGGAGGTCGGATTTTAGTTCTTGACCGGGATGAACTGGATGAGGCGTTGGAGCAAAGGGAAATCAGTGAGGAACAGTATCAGCAGACGGTAAAAGAGGGAAAGAAGCTGTACCGGTTGTTACAGGAGAAAGGGAAAGAATTTTTACAATTCTGTAGTGAATGGCGAGAGAAACTGCTGGAGGAAGCACAATGAATCTTTGGAAACATTTCAAAACAATTACAAAGCATAAACTACTGGTACTGGATGGTTGCTTTAAGGTAGGTCTGTATTGGCAAGGTCTTACTCATGACATGTCCAAATATTCCCCGACGGAATTTTTTAACGGCGTCCGTTATTTCCAGGGATACCGTAGCCCGATTTCAGCGGAACGTGAGGACAAGGGCTATTCCGAGGCGTGGATGCACCATAAAGGACGTAACAAGCATCATTATGAGTACTGGACGGATATGAATCTGGAAACCAGGCAGTACGAATCCCGTCCGATGCCGCGAAAATACCTGGTGGAGATGGTGATGGACCGCCGGGCTGCCAGTATGAATTATCAGAAGGAAGCATATACACCGGCACATCCGCTGGAGTATCAGCTCACCAGCAAGGACCGGCCGCTCATGAACGAGCAGACGAGAAGGGAACTGGAATATATTTTAACTATGCTCCGGGACAAAGGTGAGAAGGAAACCTTCCGGTACTTGAAGAAAGAAGTGTTAAAGGGTAAGCCATTTCCTTGGGAACAGTAAAGTCTTTCAAAGGTGAAAAGATGGTTGTAAAAGATAGTGCAAAAAGAATTGTTTGACAATTTGAATAAAAATATTAAAAAGTTCTTGCAATGGCGAGGCGGAAGTGGTAGAATAAGCCAATTATATTTTTTTAGGAAGAAAGTTGGGAGGATTCTATGAAGCAAAAACTTATCAATATTTTAAGCAACATGAAGCGCTACAACGCATCGAATTTGGCAGAACTTACTTTTGGATTAGATACAAATGTGGAATACGATGCTTTGGTTGTGGCACCGGCCTGGAAGCCAACAAAGATTATAGAAGACCCCTCATTTACAACTATTGTGTTAACAGAACATTCTTACATTTCAAGTTATCTGGTAGAAAAGGATGGTCTGAAAATTGCCTGGGTTCAGACTGCTTCCGGTGGTGGAAATCTGCTTGACCATTTGCTCATTTGTGGAGAATTAAAGTTTAAGAAACTGATATTTATCGGTGCCGTAGGCGCTTTAAAGGAAGGGATTGATTTAGGAGATTTATGTACCCCATCCTATAGTGTTGCAGGTGTCTTCGCCAACGCCTATTTGTGCGAGAAATTGTCAGATTACAGACCATTTGGCAAGGTGTATCCTGACGAAAGTTACATAGACGAGGTAATTGCACTGGCAAAGAATACTGGTTATGAATTGAAGAAGGCTTCGGTGTTCTGCACCGATTCCATTGCACTGGAGTACTCCCATTTAGAAGAAATCAGAGCCTTTGATACGGATTTAATCGAGATGGAAACCGGTACTTTTTATGAAGTGGCAAAGCTGTTTGAGGTTCCGGCGGTGGCATTGTTGGTTGTTTCCGATAACTCCGCAACCGGGCTTCCATTGATTGGAAGAAACGAAGAGCAGATGAAAAAGTATAAAGTAGGACGGAACGTGATTATTCCGGATTTGATTTACAAAATTGCAAAATCAAAATGATTGGACTTTAGTAGAACATGATAGAAGAATATAGGGATTTGCTGGAGAAATTCATATCTTACAGCAAAGAAATTTTTGGAGCAAATTTAACAGGAATTTATCTCCATGGGTCTGTGGTCATGAACTGCTTTAACCCGGAGAAGAGCGATTTGGATTTATTGGTTGTAGTGCGGGAGAGCATTCCTGATGAAATCAAACTACAGTTTATGAATCTCGTGATGGAGCTGAATAAACAGGCTCCAGCAAAAGGGCTGGAACTCAGTGTGGTAAAGGAAGAGGTGTGCAAGCCTTTTGTATATCCGACACCCTTTGAACTGCATTTTTCCAATGCTCACCTAAATTGGTATCAGAGTAATCCACAGGATTATGTGGAGAAGATGAATGGCACTGACAAGGATTTGGCAGCGCATTTTACTATTACCTATCATAGGGGACAGGTGCTGTACGGACAAGGTATTCCGGAGGTGTTTGCACCGGTGCCAATGGCAGACTATTTGGATAGCATTTGGTGTGATATCGAAAATGCGGTGGAGGAAATTGCAGAAAATCCGATGTATCTGACCTTAAATCTCTGCCGGGTGCTGGCTTATAAAAGGAACGGGCTTATTGTATCTAAACAGGAAGGCGGAGAATGGGGCTTAAAGAATGTTGATAAACCGAAGTTTCAAACTCTGATTATGGCAGCTTTACAGGAATATCAGAGCAATAAAGCGATGGTATTTAATGTGGCAGTAGCAAAGGAATTTGCAAATTATATGCTGGGAGAGATTAAGAAAAATGAGTGATAATTATTTGATTCGTAAGGTGATGCCCGGTGATGAGACGGTTCTTGCTTATATTCAGACCGAGAGCTGGAAGGCAGCGTTTAAAGATATTTTAGAGGAAGAAGAGCTGATTCGTTGTACGAACATCGAACGGGCTACTAATATGTATGCCGGTTTATTAGAAGCGAAAAAAGGCAACGGATATCTTATGGAAGTGAATGGCAAAGGTCACTGTATCGCCTGGTGGGATGCATCCCGTGAGGTAGATATGCCGGACTATGCAGAACTCATTTGTATCCACAGTCTGCAGGATAATTGGAGTAAGGGTTACGGTAGCAAAATGATGGATAGGGTACTTACGGATATTGCTGAAGCAGGATACAAAAAGGTGATGCTCTGGGTGTTTGAGGAAAATACCAGAGCAAGGAGATTTTATGAAGCCAAAGGTTTTGTAAAAGGTGAGAAATCCAAGGTGAGCCTGAATGCCGTGGAAGTGATGTATGTGAAAGAACTGTAATAGGAAAGATGGAGAGGAAAGGATGAATAATATCAGACAGGCAATCCCGGCAGATGTTGCCCGTGTTGCAGAAATTGAAATATTTAATTACCGCTTAAATTTCTATCCGATTTTTCAGAACGATTGGTTTTACTTTGATGAAAAGCAGGTTCCAAAGGAAATGAAGCGGTATGAAACAGAAGAAGGCTTGCTTCAAAATACCTATGTTTATGATGATGGAGTAGTAAAAGGCTTTATCCAGCTTGACGGAACAAAGGTTGCCAAGCTTTTTGTGGAGCCGGTACTACAGGGCAATGGAATTGGTGCGAAACTGCTGGAATATGCTGTGGCAGAAAAGCAAGCCAACCATTTGTGGGCATTGGAGAAGAATGTGAAGGCCATTCGGTTTTATGAGAGGCATGGTTTTCATGTAACAGAAGAGAAAAAGTTGGAAGAGGATACCACGGAGTATTTGGTACGGTTGGAACGGTAGAAACAGTGTGAGAACGATATTGGGAGATTGGAGGCGCGACGATATGCAAAATATGTTCATTGAAGGTTTGAAAAACAATGATGTAGATAAGTTGCTGAAAGTTCCCAAGAGTGATATCCATAATCATTCCACAAAAGGATGCAGGAGAGTATGGCTGGAAGAACGTCTAAATCGCAATTTCCCGGAACCACCCGACAGATTTGGTGGGCTTACAGGAATGCAGGAATGGTTTACTGCATCAATTAAACCATACTGTAAAGATATTGAAGGAATTATCTTAAGATGGGAAGGCGCATTTGCAGAAGCAAAAAGGAATAATATCACGAGACTGGCGATGAACTTTGGAGCCGCGGAAGTTGATTTTGTTGGCGGAATGGATACATTCAAAAGTATTATCGACGGTTTTTATCAGAAATATTGCCCCAATGCAGTATTTGAGCCGGAAATCACTTATATTTCGGCTTGTAATGTTTTGCAGGAAGCAGAAAAATTAGACCGGTATATTTCTTCCGGATTTTTCAAGTCTATTGATGTATGCGGTGGAGAGAATGTGCAGCCCTTTGAGGCTTTTCTGCCCTTGTATCGTAAAGCGGAATGTTACCATCTGACTAAGAAGATGCATGTAGGGGAAATCGGCTCTGCAGAAGATGTACGGCGGGCAGTTGAAGTATTGGGGCTTGAGGAAGTTCACCATGGAATAAATGCCGTTACCTCGGATGAAGTCATGAGATTTCTGGCGGATAACCGGATTCAGTTGAATGTTTGTCCAAGCAGTAACGTGATGCTTGGATATGCTGCGGATTACAAAGACCATCCGATTAAGACGTTGTACGAGAATGGCATTAAAGTAACGATAAATACGGATGACTTGCTGCTGTTTGACAGTTCTATTGAAAATGAATATCTGTTACTTTATCAGGCAGGTGCGTTAAGTGCAAATCAGCTGGATGAAATCCGAAGGAATGGACTAAACGGATAGAGGAAGTCTGCGGGAGGAAAAAAGATGAAATATCAGTTAAAGCATTATGAAAATCGAAGTGTGGCGCAGGACAGCAGCCTCTTACAAAATGATGATGCCATCACGTTTTCGGTGTTGGTGACAATTTTGCAGGGAACATGTACACATATATACACAAACCACGAAAGCATAATTATTTGTTACTCCATGCCTCCTTATCCGGTGTGGATTTGGTGTAAGGATGTAAGCAACCGGGAAGACGTGCAGAATGTTGCCGAATGCCTGAAAAATGAGTTTCCGCTGGAAGCAGGTTACAACTACAATATTGGGTATGAGTTGTTAGATGCGATTAAGGAAGCAGATTCTTACTTTGAAAAATCCGAGGTAAGAACGAATATGTTATCTTATCGTTTGGATACTATCCGGGAAATTGCGTATCCATGTGAAGGAAAACGTAGCATGATTGGCGAACAGGATAAAGAACTTGCAATCAAGCTGTGGCATGACTTGAGTCTTGAAATGTTGGGACATGAACACAGTGAAGAGTTTTGTCGTAAGAAAATTGAAACCCTTATTGAGAAACAGACTTTGCATTGCTGGAGAAATAATGTCGGAGAAATCGTGGCTTTGACAGACCGGGACGACATTGGATTGTACGGGAAAATCAGTGCGGTTTATACGTTGCCGAATCAGCGCCGAAAAGGTTATGCTATCAATCTGGTACATGCAGTATCCGAAGATATCTTAAAGGATGGTCTGGTACCGATTCTATACACGGATGCGGATTACGGCGCATCCAATTCCTGCTACAAAAAGATTGGATTTGAGCAGGTGGGAAGCCTTTGTACAGTGCAGGGAAAGGATAGGGAAAATCATGGAGCATAACAACACCAACTGGTGCCAGTCGGTCACCGGTGTAGTAATTAAGGATAACAAGGTTTTACTGGCAAGACATACCTATGGTTCCGGCAAGGGACTCTATATCGTGCCGGGCGGCTATGTGGAGTTTGGCGAAATGCCACAGGATGCAGTAAAACGGGAGATCTTTGAGGAAACAAAGATTGTGGCGGAGCCAAAGAATATCATCGGCATCCGATTTAATGATAAAGACTGGTATGTGGCGTTTTCGGCAGAATATGTATCAGGAGAAGCATCTTCCGACGGTGATGAAAATGATGCCGTTGTCTGGATGGATATTTCGGAAGCACTGGAACGGGAGGATGTACCGGGGCTTACTAAGACACTGATTCAGTGTGCCCTAAAGGAAGCGGAAGGTTTTAGACCACTGCCGTATGTGAGCCGGAATAGGCCGGGATTTTTATACGGGATAGATATATCGGAAGGTGAGTGATAACATGAGTCTGGAAATCAGAAAATTAAGCCCGGATGACGGCAAAGAATTTTACGATATGTTGCAGGAAATGCCTGCGGATGAAAATGGCTTTGTTAATTCTGTAGCAGGAAAATCTTATGATGAATACCAAGCATGGTTAAAGGCTTCCGCAGCAAGTTCCGAGAAGAAGGAAATCGTGGATGGTTGGAAAGTGCCGCAGACCATCTTTTGGCTTTTAGAAGATGGTAAACCGGTAGGATTTGGTAAGGTACGCCATTTTCTTACGGAAAAACTTCTGGAAGAGGGTGGCAATGTTGGGTATGGAATTCGTCCGAGTGCCAGAAACAAGGGATTCGGAAAACAATTTGTAGGTCTGCTAAAAGAAGAGTGTAAGAAACTCGGCGTAGAGAAAATGCTGCTTACCATCCGGAAAACGAATGTACCGTCCCGGCAGGTGGCACTGGCCAACGGCGGCAGAATAGAGCGTGAAACTGAAGAAAGATACTATATCTGGATTAATGTGTAGTGTTTATAAAGTGTTATTAATTATGAAAAAAGGAGAAAAGGTATGAAAGTATTATTAGTAAACGGCAGCCCGAGACATAAGGGAAACACAGCGTTAGCATTAGAAGAAATGGTAAAGGTTTTTGAAGCAGAAGGAATCGAAACAGAAGTACTTCATGTTGGAAATAAAGATATCCGTGGCTGTATTGCCTGCGGACAATGCGGAAAACTCGGAAAATGTGTGTTTGACGACATAGTAAATGAAGGTGCGGCAAAGCTTGCAGAGTGCGACGGTATGGTGGTAGGAAGTCCTGTTTATTATGCTTCGGCCAATGCAACTTTGATTGCATTTTTAGATCGTTTATTTTACAGTTCCCACTTTGACAAGACGATGAAGGTCGGTGCAGCGATTACTATTGCAAGACGCGGCGGCTGTTCCGCAACCTTTGATGAACTGAATAAGTATTTTACCATCAGCGGTATGCCGGTGTCTTCCAGCCAGTACTGGAACAGCGTGCATGGTGGTGGACCGGGTGAAGCAGCTCTGGATGCAGAAGGTATGCAGACTATGCGGACATTAGCCAGAAATATGGGCTTCTTAATGAAGAGTATTGCTCTTGGTAAGGAGCAGTTTGGACTTCCTGAAAAAGAAAGACACGCATGGACAAACTTTATCAGATAAAGATAACGCAATAGAGTGGTATGAAAGCAGGAAGGTGGACCGATATGAAATACAGTGAATTACAACACCCATGGAACAGAATATTCGAATTGTCCTGGCAGTCTGTTTGTGCCGGAAGTAAAGCCATTGCGGCGGTGATTTTGTCTGAGGATGGAGAAATCATCTCCGAAGCAAGAAACCAAATCAGCGAGTTTAATATTCCGAATCCGCGATTACTTCACGCCGAGGTGGAGGCACTGCGCAACCTGGATATCAAAAAATATCCAAACCTCAAGGAGTACACACTATACGCAGGTTTGGAACCATGCCCGATGTGTGTGGGAACTCTTGCTATGAGTGGTCTTCGCAAGGTGGTGATTGCCACAAGAGATGCTTATGGTGGCTCCATGAGTCTGGTGGAGTGTAGTCCTTATATGAAACGTAAGAACTTTGAAATTACATTTCTGGATAATGAGCTTGGCGATATGCAACGGGCATTCCAGATTATCAGGGAACTTTTATATAATGCAGATGATATCAAGCTGGGACGTATTCTTGCAGACTTCTCTGTATATAACAAGCGTGGCGTGGATGCAGCCTGTGCACTGGTGAAGGAAGGATTCTTTGCAGGTAGAGATTTAAAGGAAATTCCTGCTAGTGAAGTGTTTGATGAGTTGGCAAAGCGGATGGAGGAGTAATAATGATTATAGATTGTTTTGATATAGAAACAGAACCGATTATCAGCCTGAAAGATTTTTATGGTGAACAAAAACATATTGTGGATACCTGTCTGATTATTTTCTCAGATGAAATACATAAACACCTGATGGAAACGTATGAATGTGAGCAAATTTCTGCACTCACCTGTTGTAATGGTGACATACCAATTTATAAGATGAATTACAAAGGAAAAGATATTGCCTTTTATTTAACCGGAATCGGTTCCTCACTGGCTGCCTGTATGTGCTATGAAACAAATTGGCTGGTGGGAGCAACTAAATTTATTATGTTTGGTTCTTGCGGAAGTTTGGACAGAGACAAAACAGAAGGCAAATTTATTCTTCCCACAGAAAGTTACCGTGGGGAAGGATGCTCCTATTATTTTGCAGAGCCGGCAGACTACATCAAGATAAGAAACAGTGATAAGCTTGCTGCCATATTTGACAAATTGGGTGCGCCGTATGTGCTTGGGAAGGTGTGGACCACAGACTCCATGATTAGGGAAACTAAGGGCCTGGTCGCAAAGCGGAAAGCGGAAGGCTGTATTGCGGTAGAAATGGAAGTGGCAGGAGTGCAGGCGGTGTGTGATTTCTATGGATTGGAATTATACGATTTCCTGGAAGCAGGAGATGTTTTGGAAGCAAGCGGATATGAAGTAGAAGGACTTCACGGGGCAAATCACAATTTGGGAAAATTGTATATTGCATTAGAGATTGCATTACATGTGTAGGTTTGGATGGAACGAAGTCCGTTTGGACGGGATAGGAATCAGATAAATAGGTGGAATTTGTAATGATAAGAATAGCAACTGTAAATGATGCAGAGCAATTAAATATCTTAAATATCGAATTTAATGGTGAGGGCGAAGCAAGTATAGATAATATTAGAAATTCCCTTAGGAATAATAAGCAGGAAGTTGTTGTCGTTGCTGATGCGGGTGATATGTTGGTTGGATTTGTTTGTGTTCAACTAAAGAAATCATTCTGCTATGATGACTATATGCCTGAAATTACGGAAGTGTATGTTAAGCCAACATATAGAAAAAGAGGTATTGCCAGCGAAATGATTACTTTTGCAGAAGCATATTGTAGTAAGAATTATGCAGTTCATAAGTATGAGCTTCTGACAGGAAAAGAGAATTTTGTTGCACAATCGGTATACGGTAAACTTGGATATATAGACGATAAGGAACTTCATTTATCAAAGAGGGTGAAGTAGTGAACGAATCCAATATATCAAACGGCTAGAAAAATTGGGGAGAAGAAAATGAGAATCGGTATTATAGGATACGGAAATTTAGGTAAGGCGTTAGTCAGAGGCTTGATAGTAACCGGTTTTAGCCAAAAGGATATTGATATTAACGCTAGAACGCAAAAGACAAGAGATTCTGTTCGAGAGGAGTTTAAAGAAATTTATGTCCCTGACAACAAAGAGGAGTTAGTGAACCGGACAGATGTGATTATAGTAATAACTGAGCCTAAAAATGCGAAAGAGGTATTGAATGAAATCAAGGACTATAAAATCGACGGAAAAATAATCGTAAGCTTTATGGCCGGAATTACAATTGCGGAAATAAGAAGTATGTTAGGTGAAAATCATAATACGGTTAAAGTGGTCAGAGCTATGCCTAATATTGCAATTCAGGACGGAACCGGTGTAATAGGTGTTACATACGAAGAACAGGACTATGAAATAATTCAGGATGTACTGAATGTGTTGAAGAAATTAGGGTATGTATTGAGACTTAATGAAGAGGAGTTAAATTATATTACGGTAACAGTGGCAAGTGGGTTGGCTTTTGCGGCTTGTGTGATGAACTCCTATCAGAAAGCAGGTAATACACTATTTAATGACGATGAAATTTGCAAAGAAATAACGATTCGTGTTTTTGAAAATGCTATTAATATGGTCAAGAAAGAAAATTGTTCTTTTGCTGATATTGTCCGTCGGATTACTACAGAAGGTGGAACGACTGAGGCTGGAATGAAGCATTTTAATCAGGAGTTGATTACAGAGAATCTCGAACTATGTATGAAAAAAGCTAATGAAAAAGCAAATAACATTCTGTAACAATGTTGAAGAGCATAAGGAGAACAAAACAGTGAATGAAGAATGGAAAAGGTTATATGAAGAAGCAATGAGCGTTTTGAATCCTCATGATGTTTCAAATAAAATGTGGGTAGGGAGTGTGGCCTCTGCCGTACTCACGAAAAAAGGTAATATTTATAAGGGGATATGCATTGACACGGATGGCTCTATAGGGATGTGTGCGGAAAGAAATGCTTTATCAACAATGCTTACATATGGTGAAAGTGAGATTACAAAAGTGGTTTCCGTATATAAAGATGGAAGTGTAATTCCATCTTGTGGTATTTGCAGAGAGTTTATGATGCATTTAGGGGGAGATGTGGAAAATATTGAAATTCTATTGGATAAAGAAGGGCGGACGACAAAATTGATTGATTTAATGCCGGAATATCCACGATATAAGTAAGTATCAATGTGTAAAACAGTTCGACAAACTTGAATAGGTCGAACAGATGAATAAGGATTTAAACAGATAAGGCAATTCAGAAAGGATGTTAATGGATATATGATAAAAATAGCGATAGTAGGATGTACTGGTAAATTGGGTAGTGCTATTATGAAAAACACTTTAAAAAGCACGGATGTTCAGATTAGATATGCCATTGCGAGAAATGGCAACCAGTATGTTGGTAAAAGTGTATCTGAGCTTATTGGTGGCAATAGTGAATTGATGATTATAGATGATATTGAATTAGCAGATGATTGCGATATTTATATCGATTGTACTAATGCAGAAACTTTTATGAATAATAGCTATTCAAAATATGAGAAAATGCAGAAACCGCTTATTATAGCAACAACTGCGTTTTCGAGAGAAGATATAGAAAAAATCAATCTATTGGCAGCGAATATTCCTGTTTTTATGTCTGGAAATTTCAGTGTAGCATTACATGATTTTATTGAAACAATTAAGTTTTATGCAAGTAAGATTAGCTTAGATACAGATATTCAAATAGTGGAGTATCATCATAACCAAAAGAAAGACGCTCCTAGTGGAACTGCATTGATGATAAAAGAGGCACTTTTAGATGCAAACAAAGCAATTGACAGAAATAAAGTTACTATTTGCAGTATTAGAGGTGGTAATATCTTTGGAGAACATGAAGTGATTTTTGCAAATTGTAAAGACGAGATTGTAACATTTAAACATCAAGTATCATCAAGGGAACCTTTTGCCGACGGAGCAATTGAAGTATCAAAGTGGATACTTAACCAGACAAATGGGTTATATACCATGGATGATTTCTGTCATGTATAATGCACAAATGACTGATTAAATTCAATTTGTAGTAGTTGATAAATTCCAATTTTCCTAACAGAAAGGAGTACTTACAAAATATGACAGAACTAAATTTGATAAAAGCAACAGACCTTCTTCCTTCCGGCATCATGGAGTTCCGGCAGGCATTTTTATCCGCCGAAGAGTGCTCCATCCCCGGCAGCAGAGGCTTACACCACTATGATAAATACGAGGACTGGCTTTGGCTGGTTAACGAATGTTCAAAACCTGATAATACAGCCCTTGGTGTGCGGGCCAGTACATACTTTGCAACAAGAAAAAGTGATGGTACAGTGGTTGGCTGCATTGAACTGCGCCACACGTTAAATGAGTCTTTGACGGTAATCGGCGGGCATATTGGTTTTAGCGTGATACCGGAAGAGCGCAGAAAAGGGTATGCCACAGAAATGCTGAAACAGATGCTTGCAGTGGCTAAGAAAACAGGCATTGACAAAGTCCTGCTGACCTGTGATACCGACAATGTTGCATCCTGCAAAACCACAGAAAAGTGCGGCGGAAAGAAGGAACAGGAAGAACCGTTTGTATTGGATGGAGAGCAGTATTATAAGTATTGGATCACTCTGTAAAGAGAAATTGAGGAAAACAAATGAGAGATTTTATATTTATTATCGGACCCAGCGGCGTTGGTAAAACTACCTTGTCAAAGGGACTGTTTGAGCATTACAAAGGTGCTTTTGCGGAAATGAGCATGGTGCCGGAATTCGGTGTCCCGGAGGGGGTCGATGCCGGAATTTTTGAAGAAAATGTCTGCTGGGAATGTTGTGTGGCACAGCTGAAAAAGTTCCATGAGCTGGGCATTAAAAATGTTATCAGCGGAGATTTTGATGACCTGCGCACCAGAGAGATTCCGGTGGTGTTTAAAGGTTATAACTATATTACGCTAAAACTGGTTTGCAGTGATTATGAGCAGAATTACAATCAAATGAAGCATCGCGTAGAAGGGCTGACTGATTTTGAACTGTTAGAGAAAATGACAAAGAAAATAAGGTCCCGTCCGCTCTTGATAAATGAGTTTCAAATTGATGTGGCAGGGAAGTCATCGGCGGAAGTGCTGAACGAAGCAGTTGCGTTAATTGATACTGCAGAGACGAAGCAGGACTATGAGTACGAGAGGCCGCCGAAGGAACAATTCTATTCCTGGGTGTGGAGCAACGGATTAAGATAAAAAATGGAGAAAAGACATGAAATACCAACTGGCAATTTTTGATTTAGACGGAACATTACTGGACACCTTGGAGGATTTGACGGACAGTACCAATTATATTATGCGGCAATTTGGATATCCGGAGCGGACGTTATCGGAGGTTAGAAGTTTTGTAGGTAACGGCATCCGGAAGCTTTTGGAGCGCAGTGCACCAAGCGGTACATCCTCAGAAGAAATTGATCGGATGTTTGAGCAGTTTAAGGAGCATTACGGAGTGCATTGCGCGGATAAAACAAAGCCATATGATGGAATTATGGAACTGTTGGGTACCTTGAAGAAACAGAGCGTCAAGTTGGCAGTGGTGTCCAACAAGGCGGATTATGCGGTAAAGTCCCTTTGTGAGCAGTATTTTCCGGACTATTTTGATGAAGCGGTGGGCGAACGTTTCGGAATCGCCAGAAAGCCCGCACCGGATACGGTAAATGAGGTATTAAAGAATTTACAGCTGGAAAAGTCTCAGGCAGTATACATCGGGGATTCCGAGGTGGATGTGCAGACTGCCCGGAATGCGGAACTGGATTGCATTGCGGTGGACTGGGGCTTTCGGGATGCTTCGGTATTAAAAAAAGCTGGGGCTGAAACTATTGTATCAACCCCGGCAAAACTGTTACAGTACATGTAACTTATTTTTGGTTTTTGCTTGCAAAATCCGATACGACCTTCTTCCAGTGCTCGGAAATAAAGCCTTTTTCAATGTCTTTGACATCGATGTAATAGCCGGATAGAATGCATTGCATGGCTGCTTCGGCCACCATGGCCTCATAGGTATAAGGCTGGCTTAGGTAGTCCTCAATCTCCATGTTCATTTTTTCGTCGATGCCATCAATGGCACAGCGGTATAATAGGTTTTCGCGACCTAAAAAGTTTCCCATGTCGATAAGACAGTTGATGCCTTTTTTGATGTCGTCCATGGTCTTGCGGCCCTTATAATCTGTGACCTTTTTACCGCCGTGCAACAGGTTGTCGATGGTGGTGTCAAGGACTTCCGCAAGGGTAACAAAGGTGGAAATGTCCGGCAAAGTTTCGCCCCGTTCCCATTTGGAAACGGCTTGAAAGGAAACACCGACCATATCGCCGAGCTGGTTCTGGGTGTAGCCTTTGGATTTGCGCAGGGACTGTATCTGATAACCGATAGTTGATAAATTTAATTCCATAATCGTGTTCTCCTTTTGTGTTGATTTACGTTGTGAATCGATTCTGGATTTATCATAACGGAAAAATAAGAAAGTTACAATAACCGGGTATTTGAAATGGAGGAAAAGAAATTCTAGCGAGAGTAGAAATTTGATAGGAGGAAATCAAACATGGACTGCATATTTTGCAAAATGGTTAAAGGGGAGAAGCCTTGCCTAAAGGTTTATGAAGATGACAACACCCTCGTTTTTATGGATACAATGAAGGATGCGGACGGACATATGGTTGCACTGCCGAAAAAGCATGTGGAAAACATTCTGGATTGTGATGCGGAAACGTTGAATCAACTGATGGGTACCGTAAAGAAAGTTGCAAATCATTGTGTGGATGATTGCGGCTATGAAGGTATTAATTTGATTGGTACAAACGGCAGAGCTGCTGACCAGTGTGTTCCGCATTTTCATTTGCACATTATTCCGAGACGGATGAATGATAATGTGGAGGCCTGGCCTGCGTTTGGCGGTGCAAAATGTGATGTAGAAGAAATCTATGAAAAAATCAGAATGAAGTGATTTTATAGGAGGAAACTATGACAACCGTATATTTTGTGCGCCATGCGCAGCCAAATTATGAAAATCATGATGATAAACTGCGGGAACTGACCGCCAAAGGCTTGGAGGACAGAAAACTGGTAACAAAGTTTCTTGAAGATAAAAATGTAGATGTGGTTTTATCCAGTCCTTTCCATCGTTCTATTGATACGGTCCGTCATTTTGCGGATTCCAAAGGTTTAGAAATCGCTATTATTGATGATTTTCGTGAACGTCGTATTGACAGCGTTTGGATTGAGGATTTCACCGGTTTTTGTAAAAAACAATGGGAGGATTTTTCTTACAAATTGTCTGATGGTGAGTGTTTGGCTGAGGTGCAGGAAAGAAATATTTCTGCATTGAATCAGGTGCTTAAAGAATATGCAGGAAAAACTATCGTTGTAGGAAGTCATGGAACTGCATTGAGTACCATTGTAAATTACTATGATAACAGCTTTGGATATGCGGAGTTTGAAAAGATTCGTGCGCTGATGCCTTGGGTAGTGGAGTTTACCTTTGATGGCCGGAAGTGTGTTGGGATTAAACAGTATAACTTGTTTGAAATTTATGCATAGAACACGTTATTACAATAAGTGGAGAAAAGTATGATTTTCAACTCAAAAAATCAAGAACAAATTTTGCGAAAAGTTTATAATTTACGCAAGGCTCATAAAGACGGTCTCCTCGGCGGGGAAAAAATGCCGGAGGATGAAAATCCCCATTTGGATAAGGGCTCCAAGGAAAACTATATGTATTTTACTTTTCCTATGGCGCTGAACTATCAGAGAAATTCCTATGTATTGTGGGAATGTGCAAACCGCATGTATGCGGATGAAGCGGCAAGAAGTGTGTTTGACAGTAAAGCAGTCTGCGCCATGTCAGAAGAAGTTTTGCGGGATATCTTGGTAAAGTACAAAGTTGCCCTGCAGCCGAACAAGCAGCCCGTTATTTGGAAAACCTTGTGCCAAACCATTGAAAATACGCTGGATGGCGATATCCGCAACTTGTTTCTTTACAATGATTTTTCTGTAAAGAAAGTGAAGGAATACATACAGTCTCACAAAAAGGAGTTCCCGTATCTTGGCGGCAACAAAATCTGTAACTACTGGTTGTATGTGCTGGAGCAGTATACAGATATTAGATTTGTGGACCGGGAAAACATCACGGTGGCACCGGATACCCATGTGGTACAGGCAAGTACAAGGCTTGGAGTGATTTCTGAGGAAGAAGCGGAAAGCTCCCATGTACAGGAACTTTTGGCAAATCGTTGGGCGGAACTTTTGCATGGTACAGAGTTGGTACCAATAGACGTGCATACACCGATGTGGCTGTGGAGCAGAGGAAAATTTGAGGTAGAGATATGATTACAATCAGACTGATGGAAGACACCATGGAAGATTATACTGCTATGCGGAGCTGGTTTTTGGAGCCGGAGTTGAAGCAGTGGGTTTGGTGTGATGAAAAGGATGAAACAGACGTGCCGCTGGAACGAATCATTGAAAAGTATGGTTCCAGGGTGAAGAGCCTGACAGATGTATTTCCTTACTTTATTTTGCGGGATGGAGAGTCTATCGGTTTTATTCAGTACTATATTCAGGACGAGGAAACCATTGGACTGGATATGTGGATTGGCACCGTGCAGGAGAGGAACCATGGCTATGGCAGTGAGGCCCTTCGGCAGATGGTGGAGCTGATTCACGAAAAGCATCCGCAGGTAAAGGAATTGTTCATTGACCCTGAGGTGGATAATATCCGGGCAATTAAGTGCTATCAGAAGGCGGGATTTCAACCGGTGGAGGAAATCGTGGGTGAAGAGGGAGACAAGTGTCTGTTGATGAAGATTATATTTTAAGAAAAGACCAATGGAGAGTACAAAAATATGTATGAATATTTGCAAAAACTTGCTGAAGGCAATACTGCTGAAATCTTTCAATTAGATAACAACAGAATATTGAAATTGTTCAAACCGTGCTATTCCAAAGATGCTATGCTACATGAATATCACAATCATCAAGTGGTAAGCGGGCTGCTGGATAGTGTGCCAAAACTCTATGAAATAGTAGAGGAAAATGGGCGCTTTGGATATATCATGGAGCAGATAAAAGGTACAAATCTGGCGGAACTATTGCTGAATGAGCATACCTTTACAAAAGCTATGGAGCAGTTTGTTTTCCTTCACAAAGAGTGGAACAAAGAGGCTTCATCAGAAGTCATTTCTTATAAAGACTGGATGAAAGCTATGATGGCTGATAAAGAAGGTAATGCTGAATTGTTAGAGAAAATCAACCAATTACCGGAGGGTAACACTCTCTGCCACGGTGATTTTCACCCATATAATATTCTTGTGACAACAGAAAATAAGCCTATCGTAATTGATTTTGCCAATGTCTGCAAGGCACCAAAAGAATATGATATCGCAAGAACCTATTTCCTCATGGAAGAAGCGGGTGCAAAGCAGTTGGCGGAGGTTTATCTGGAAAAGATGAATATTAGTTTTGAGGAAATTAAAGAATATTATGAGATAACAGCGCAACTTAGAAGCTTTGAATTGGAACCATAGGAGAAGAATTATGTTATATTTAAGACCATATAAATCCTGCGACGCAGAAATCATCGTTTCTTGGTGCAAGGACGAGGCAAGCTTTCGCCGCTGGACCTCTGACCGCTACGATAAATTTCCGATTACCGCAGAGGATATGAATGAAAAATATATCGACAACAATGGCGATTGTCCGGACCTTGATAATTTCTACCCAATGACTGCTTTTGATGAAAACGGCATTGTGGGAAGTATTATTTTACGTTACAACAATGCAGAAAGAACTATTGTCCGCCTCGGTTTTATCATCGTGGATGATACAAAACGTGGCAAGGGCTACGGAAAGAAAATGGTGCAGCTTGCTACCAAATACGCTTTTGAATTTCTGGGAGCACAGAAGGTAACCCTGGGCGTGTTTGATAATAATCCGTCGGCGTACCATTGTTACAGGGCGGCTGGCTTTAGGGAAACAGGAGAAACTTTCAACATTCCATTGCTTGGAGAAACATGGATGGACATTGAATTGGAGATGAAGAAAAATGATTATGAAGCGCTTATTTACCATTGATTTACAAGATTACAACCCGGAATGGCCACATTCCACCCGCCCTTCTGTACGGGGAATTATTTTTCGGGATGGAAAGCTGGCTCTGATACATAACGGTAAGTTCGATTACTATATGTTTCCGGGTGGCGGAATTGAAGAGGGAGAAAGTCATAAGGAAGCCCTGATTCGTGAGGTAAAGGAAGAATCCGGACTGGTGGTAATTCCGGAAAGCATCAAAGAATATGGTTCTGCCCTGCGCTTAAGCAAAAGTAGCCATTTTGAGAATACCATATTTGAGCAGGAAAACTATTACTATCTGTGCGAGGTACAGGATAAAATGGATGCACCGGAATTTGACGTACATGAAATAGAAGAGCAGTATTCCTTAGTGTTTCTTACCCCGGAAGAGGCTGTCAGAAGGAACCGTACCAACGACCACGGCGAGGAAAACGGCGGCGTCTGGATTGAGCGGGAAACACGGATTATGGAACTGCTATTAGCGGAAAGTAAGAAATAGCACGGAGATATTTGGGAGGAGAATAACTATGAGTAAACGCTTAGAAATAGTAAGTTCGTTTTATAATGAAATTGATGAAGATGCGCGCCTTGGCAGAAACAGGCACGGTCAGATGGAATATATTACTACCATGCATTACATCAAAAAATATGCAAAGAAAGGTGACAAGATTTTAGAAATCGGTGCAGGAACCGGACGGTATTCCATTGCGCTGGCAAAAGCAGGCTATGATGTAACTGCTGTGGAACTGGTGGAGAATAATCTGCAGGTATTAAAGAAAAACAGCGAAGGAATTGCAAACATTCAGTCTTATCAAGGGGATGCGCTGGATTTAAGCAGATTTGCTGATAATTCCTTTGATGTGACGCTGTTGTTTGGTCCTTTATATCACCTGTACGAGAAGGAAGACGTACAGAAATCCATTGACGAGGCAATCCGAGTGACAAAGCCGGGCGGTGTGATTCTGGCAGCATTTCTTTCTGTCTATGCCATTTTGTTTGATAACTATTTCCAAGGCAATTTGCTGGCAGGAATTGAGGAAAACTTTACAGAAGACTATAAAATCAGACACTTTGAGGAGCAGTTGTTTACCGGCTATGATGTTGCGGAATTCGAAGAATTGTTTGCGGACAAGCCGGTACAGCATCTGAACACTGTTGCAGTAAACGGTATATTGGAACTGGCCGAAGGTCGCAGCGATTTTGCCATGTCCGATGAGGAGATGGAGGCATTTGCAAAGCTCTGGCTGGCACTTTGCGAAAAGCGGGAGATGCTGGGATGTTCCGGGCATTTGGTGTACATCTGTAGTAAGAAGTAAATGTATTTGAGAAAAATTACTGCTTAGCAAGTAAATTCATGGGAGAAATGGGAGAGAATTATGAATAAGATTTTATGCTCCACAGGAGCTTTTACCGGCCGTTCCAACGGCTATAATTACCGGTTGCTGGAACCATTATCCAAGACACTGACCTGCGATGGTTTCGAGCTGATGGTGGATGATGAGTGGTATCCGGAAATTGAGGAAGTAAAACGTTACATCAAGAATCTGAATCTTTATATTCCGGTGGTACACTGTGCCAAGGATATCGGAGAACTGTTAAGCAAGGGTGGCGAAGAAGAACTGGCAGCAGCATATCAAATGTTTGAAACGGATTGCGGTGTGGCAACGTATGTGGGTGCTACGAAGCTAGTGCTTCACTTATGGGGCGGACGTACCTCGGATTCCAACTTTCAAAGCAACATCCGGGCGTATCAGCACTTGAACAAAGTGGCAAAAAGCCACGGTCTTACCCTGATGGTGGAAAACATTGTTTGCAATGTAGAAAATCCGATGAAGCATCTGTGTGAACTTCGGGAGATTTATCCGGATATTAAGTATGTGTTTGATACCAAGATGGCGGCCTTTCATGAGCAAATGGACCTGTTGTATGAGGACGAATATGACTGGCTCTGGAAGGAAGACCACATCCTCCACTACCATGTGAATGATTATGGCGGCGGTTACATGGACTGGGCGAATCTTCGTACGCTTCCGATTAGCAAGGGTCACATGGATTTTGATAAGTTTTTTGCATTTATCAAGAAGACCGGATATCAGGGCGATTTTACCGTGGAAGCAACGGCCTTTGATAGCACGGGTGCAGTGGATGAGGACATGCTGAATGAGCAATTTATGAAGATTAGGCAGTTTATGATGGAGGATGCAGAATGCTAAAAGCGGTATTTGTAGACTTTTACGGTACAGTGGTATTCGAAGACGGAGAAGTGATAAAAAAAGTAGAACAAGAAATCTTTGATACCGGAAAAGTGGAGAATCAGTCAGAAATAGGCTCTTATTGGTGGAAGGAATTTCAAACAGCATTTCATAATGCACATGATGATAGCTTCGAAACGCAAAGGAAATTAGAGCACGGTTCCTTAGAAAAAACAATACAGCATTTCAGTTCCGCTGCCGATGCAGAAGCTTTAAGTAATTTGATGTTTGCATATTGGGTAAAGCCACCTATTTTTGAGGAATCCAAGCAATTTTTTGAGCTTTGTCCGGTTCCTATTTATGTTGTATCCAACATTGACAGGGCAGATGTATTACAGGCAATAGACTACCATGGTTTGAAGCCTGCGGGAGTATTTACGAGCGAGGATGCAAAGTCGTATAAGCCAAGAAAAGAATTATTTGAATATGCACTAAAGTGCACTGGCTTATCTGCAGATGAAGTAGTACATATCGGGGACTCTTTAAGCAGCGATATTAGTGGTGCAGATTCTGTCGGAATCAAAGCAATATGGGTAAACAGAAGCAATAGAGAAGTTCCGGAGAATGTTGTTGCTGTCAACAATTTGTTGGAAGTATTTGATACAGAGTATTTTAAGGGTACGAAGTAAAATGGGATAAGGGGTATAAGTTCATGACCGATTTCGAAAGAATAAAAGGATATTACAGTATATTTGACGAACAGAACAGATTAACACGTGATAATAGCGGGAAAATGGAATTTGACATGACAATGTATATTTTGGATAAGTATTTACCAAAGCAAGGAACTGTTTTGGACCTTGGTGGTGGCGCCGGTGTGTATACATTCCCGCTTGCAAAGAAAGGGTATAGGGTTACTCTTGCTGACTTATCGGAACGGTTGATTAAACAGGCCAAGGAGAAAGTGCGTGCCGAATCAATAGAGAATGTGGCAGCTGATGTGGTAAATGCAATTGATTTAAGCCAGTATCCGGACAATATGTTTGATATAGTGCTTGCCCTGGGACCATTTTATCATTTGACCGAGGAAAGTGAACGTCAAAAATGTGTATCTGAAATCAGAAGAGTTTTAAAAGCAGGTGGAGTTGTGATTGCAGGATTTATCCCGTATTTATCCGGAAGCATTGCTATTGTGGACCGGTATTTCTTTGCTCCGAGCCATGTGGATGCATCGAATCTTGCGCATGTGTTCAACACAGGCATATTTCATAATCTGGCTTTCAACGGTTTTCAGGAAGGATATTATGCGACCGCTGCAGAAATGAAAGCGTTGTTTGAAGAAAATCAGTTTGAAACAACCGGTGTCCGTTCTATCCGTGGGTTTGGGTATGAAAAAGAAGATATGATTTATCAAGTCAAAGACGAGGCAGTCTTTGCGGAGATTATGAAAGCAATCGATAAAACTGCAGAAGATCCGGCTATTGTTGAAATGTGCGGACATGCGGTTTACATTGGAAGAAAAATAGTGTAAAAATAGTGAAAGAATAATGGAATTTTTGAGTGGAGGCAACATGAAAAATTATACCCAGGTTTATGTAAAAAACAGTTACGAGGCAGCGGAAGTTTACTGTAAAGCGTTCGGTGCTGAGATAACCCGCGAGTTTAAGAATGCAGAAGATACCGCATATGAACACTGTGAATTGTCCGTAAACGGAGAAGGATTTTTAGCCTTGGCAGAAGCGAAGAATCCTTGTGATATTGAAGTAGTACATAAGTATAAATGGGAAACCATGACCTTTAATGTATTTGAGATGGGAACGGAAGCTGCGGTTCATCAGGCGTTTCAGGTACTAAGCGAAGGAGGAGTGGTGCTTGAACCAATTGGTCAGCTGCCATGGAGCAGTTGTTGCGCTACATTGATTGATAAATTCGGTGTATGCTGGTGGATTTCAATTTAATATTTTGAAATCATGTTTCAAAAATCAATCTGTAGATGCGGTAGGAGGTAGAGAGAATGTCAGAAATGCGAAAAGACATAGCAAAATTGATAGGAATAGACTTATCTGAAATGACACAGGCGCGTAATACCTCTGTGGAGTATACTGTCCTTTCCTCTACCCAAGAGGACGGTTACACATGCCTGTACATAAACTATGTGTCTGGTTCTGAAACAGTCCCAGCTTACCTTTTAATCCCGGATAAACAGGGAAATAATCCTGCAGTTTTGATTAATCATCAGCACAACAGGGAGCACCACCTTGGAAAGAGCGAAGTTTGTGGTCTGGCAGGTAACCCATTGCAGGCTTTTGGTCCGGCTCTGGCAAAGAAGGGCTTTGTGGTGCTGGCTCCGGATGCACTTTGCTTTGAGGAACGGCGGGAAGACCAGACTGTGGAAGGTTTTGATTTCTGGCAGCATTTTCATGAGGCAAGCTATCGTATTGTCAAAGGTGATTATCTTATGAAGCAGGTACTTATGGATGCTATCAATGGAATTTCTTTGCTGGCAGGATTACCATATGTAGATAAAAGACATATTGGCACCCTTGGGCATTCCATGGGCGGAAACACGGTGTTGTTTCTTGCGGCACTGGATGAGCGCGTTTCTTTTGCCTGTGCCAGTGGCAGCGCTTGTACCTATGAACATCGTATGGCAAATGGTGTAGGCATCGAAATGGCTAGTGTCATTCCGGGCTTTCATGGACCGTATGATATTGACGATTTAGTTTCTTTAACGGCACCAAGAAAGTTATTGCTAGTGTCTGCAGAAGAGGATAAGTATTCCATGGATGCGCCTGTCATTGTGGAAAAGGCGGAAAAAGCATATGCAGAGCAGGAAGCAACGCAAAACCTGCATCATAAGCGGTATCCGGGGGGACATGCATTGACGCAGGAACGGTTTGATTTTATTATGGAGTGGTTGGAAAAGAACGCATAGGTAAAAAGAGAGGGGTTATAATCTATGAAAAACATCATTACCATACAACACACCCAGTCCATTCATCACACCAACGGCATGGTGGGTTCCTGGACGGATTGGGATTTATCGGAGCTAGGCATTGAGCAGGCAAACAGAATCGGTGAAAAACTGGCGAAACAGTTGGAAGGCAAGCAGTATGTGATGTATGCTTCCGACTTACTTCGGGCAAAGCATACGGGTGAAATTGTGGCAGGGTACCTTGGTATTACGCCAATTATCCGCACGGAACTTAGAGAACGTAATCTTGGCAGATGTTGCGGCAAGTCCGTGCAGTGGCTTCGTGAAAATTTGGAAATGCAGGAGAAAACTATAGATGACCGCCTGTTTTCCGACGCAGAAAGCCGCAGGGATGAATGGAATCGTTTAAAACTGCTGTTTAACGAGATTATGGCAAGCGAGGATGAGAATATTATCATCGTTTCCCATGGGGATTTGCTCAGCGTATTTAATGCCATGTTTTTGGGGCTCCCGGTAGAATCCCTGAATGAGTTTGAACTGTTTGGCATGGCAGGCGGTGTTTCCTTTATGTTTGAAAATAATGAGGGAAAACGGTTTGTGAAGCGGATGGGAGATTTGTCGTATATCAGCTAAAAACTATGTGTCCTTTATTGAATTAATTCATAAAATAGTGTATAATACTATCAGAACTCCTGACACAAAGACAATTATCTGATGGAACATCAGATGATTTATTCTGCGTGAAAGGTGACGACAAATAAGAAAAATATTAGTTACATACCATAAGTATGTCTTCTTCGTCGTACCTTTTTCGCAAGAAAATGGGTACGACGTTTTTTTGTCAGGAAATCCCCAAAGAAGAGGAGACAGTGTGAAAAATCACATCGATATGCTGATTTTTCACACGGCTATTTGTGATGAGACATCACAAATTAGCCATGATGCGACAACAGAAATCGCCTACGCGACTTTCTGTTGCGCGATTCCTCGAACAAAAGATGTTCTCGGAAAGGAGTAGTATGGAAACACGGGTAGCAGTTATGAGTATCATTGTGGAGCAGGCAAATTCGGTGGAAACACTGAACAGCATTCTTCACGAGTACAGCATGTACATCATCGGGCGGATGGGCATTCCGTACCGCCAGAAAAACATCAGCATCATCAGCATTGCCATTGATGCGCCGCAGGATAAGATTTCGACTTTGGCGGGAAGAATCGGCAAGTTGCCGGGCATCAGTGTGAAAACGGCATTTTCCAGTGTAATCAGCCATGAGGATGTATAAGCTATGAAAATGGAATTGGTAACACTAATCGATAAACTGGCAGCAGAGCATACACTGTCAAAAGAAGAATATATTACATTACTTACCGGTTGCGGTGCTGAAGAAGCCGCCTATTTGGCAGAAAAAGCCCGGGCAGAAAAGGAGAAGCACTACGGTAACAACGTATTTATCCGGGGACTGATTGAAATCAGCAACATTTGTAAAAATGATTGTTATTACTGTGGTATCAGACGGAGTAACCAAAACTGTGAGCGGTATCGTCTGACAGAGGAAGACATTTTGGAATGCTGTAAGGAAGGTTATGAGCTTGGGTTCCGTACCTTTGTACTGCAGGGTGGAGAGGACGGTTACTTCACGGATGAGCGTTTGGTGGCATTATTACATAATATCAAGGCAAATCATCCGGATTGTGCGGTGACATTATCCCTCGGAGAACGCAGTAAATTGAGCTATAAGGCTCTGAAAGAGGCAGGGGCGGACCGATACCTGCTTCGACATGAAACAGCCAACGAGGGGCATTATACGAAACTACATCCGGCAGATCTTTCCTGGAAACATCGTATGGAATGCTTACAGTGGCTCCGTGAGTGCGGTTATCAGGTGGGCGCCGGCTTTATGGTGGGTTCGCCTTACCAGACCGTGGAAATGTTAGCGGAGGAACTAAAATTCATCGAAGAATTTAAGCCGGAAATGTGCGGCATCGGACCGTTTATCCCGCATAAGGATACCTGCTTTAAAGAGGAACCGGCGGGCTCTGTGGAGCAGACATTGCTGCTTCTTAGCATGATTCGTTTGATTCATCCAAAGGCGCTACTTCCTGCAACCACAGCCCTTGGCACCATGGCAGAGAACGGCAGGGAACGGGGCATTCTTGCCGGGGCAAACGTAGTGATGCCGAATTTGTCACCGGCATCGGTGCGGAAAAAGTATATGCTGTACGACAACAAGCTTTCCGACGGAGCAGAGTCGGCACAGGCAAAAAATGAATTAGAAAAACGTATGGAGTCCATCGGTTGCACCGTAGTGGTGGACCGGGGCGACGCAGCAAAATAGAAAGGAGAAAAGAACATGATACCATATAATCCAAAATCCATGAAGGCGGAGGAATTTATTAACGACGCCGAAATCAGAGCAACCTTAGAGTATGCGGAGGCAAACAAAAGAAATGTAGCGCTGATTGACGAAATTTTAGAGAAGGCACGTCCTAGAAAGACCGAGGACGGCTGGAACTGTGCCGGACTTTCCCACAGAGAAGCTTCTGTGCTTTTAGCTTGTGACCTTCCGGACAAAATCGAGAAGATTTATGAAATTGCCGCAGAAATCAAGAAGGCATTTTACGGCAACCGTATTGTAATTTTCGCACCGCTGTATCTTTCCAACTATTGTGTGAACGGTTGTGTTTACTGCCCATACCACATGAAGAATAAGACGATTCCACGTAAGAAGCTGACTCAGGAAGAAGTGCGCAACGAGGTGATTGCCCTGCAGGATATGGGCCACAAGCGTCTTGCCATTGAAGCAGGCGAGGATCCGGTAAATAACCCGATTGAGTACATTTTAGAGTGTATCGATACCATTTACAGCGTACATCACAAGAATGGCGACATCCGCCGTGTTAACGTAAACATTGCGGCTACTACCGTGGAGAATTACCGCAAGTTAAAGGATGCGGGCATCGGTACATATATCTTGTTCCAGGAAACCTATCATAAAGAGAGCTATGAAAAACTGCATCCGACCGGACCAAAGAGCAACTATGCGTACCATACCGAAGCCCACGACCGTGCTATGGAGGGCGGTATCGATGATGTTGGTCTTGGTGTACTGTTCGGCTTGGAACTTTATAAGTATGAATTTGCAGGCCTTATGATGCATGCGGAGCACTTAGAGGCTGTATTTGGCGTGGGTCCGCACACCATCAGCGTGCCTCGTTTAAAGAAAGCAGACGACATCAATCCGGACGATTTCGACAACGGTATTGATGATGAAACCTTTGCAAAGATTACTGCCTGCATCCGTCTGGCAGTGCCATATACCGGAATCATCATTTCTACCCGTGAAACCGAAGAAGTGCGCGGCAAGCTGTTAAAGCTTGGCGTTTCCCAGGTGAGCGGCGGCTCCAGAACCTCCGTTGGCGGTTATGCAGGTTACTCTGCAGAAGAACGCCCGCACGACACCGAGCAGTTTGACGTTTCCGACCAGCGCTCCTTGGATGAAGTAGTACGCTGGCTCATGGAGAACGGTCATATTCCGTCCTTCTGTACCGCATGTTACCGTCTGGGACGTACCGGTGACCGTTTCATGAGTCTTTGTAAGAGCGGCCAGATAGGTAACTGCTGTCATCCGAATGCCCTTATGACCCTTACCGAGTATCTGGTGGATTACGCAAGTGAAGAGACCAAGGAAATCGGCCACAAGATGGTGCAGGAAGAACTTGCAAACATTCCGAGAGAAAAGAACCGCCAGATTGCGGCGGAGCACATCGAGGAAATTAAGAACTCCAATAGAAGAGATTTCAGATTCTAAATTTTGCTGAAAGGAGAGAAGCACTTAGCTTCTAAATTGAGATATGGGTTTAAATGAAACAGTATCTGCCGAGCGGGTGCATATCAGCTTTTTCGGCAGAAGAAACGCGGGTAAATCAAGCCTGGTGAATGCAGTTACCGGGCAGAATCTGGCGGTGGTGTCCGATGTAAAAGGTACTACCACCGATCCGGTAAAAAAGTCCATGGAGTTACTTCCTATCGGACCGGTGGTGATTATTGATACTCCGGGTTTTGATGATGAAGGTACCCTTGGTGAGCTTCGTGTGCAAAAAACAAGAGAAATTTTAGCCAAAACCGATGTGGCAGTGTTAGTGTTAGATGCTACGGAAGAGATGGGGACACAGGAGCAGGAATTTCTTGCGTTATTGCAAGAGAAAAAACTGCCTTTTGTCGTGGTGAAGAATAAGGTGGATTTAGTGAACGGTGAGGCATCTGCTAAAGTGAATGGGGATGCTATACAGAGCGCTTATCCTGTGATTTATGTCAGCGCCACCAAAAACATTAATATTAAAGAATTAAAGGACTTGATTGGTTCTTTGGCAAAAACCAAAGAAAACAATAAAAAAATTGTGGCAGATTTACTTACACCGGGTGACGTGGTAATTCTTGTTACTCCGATTGATGAGTCTGCCCCAAAAGGACGTTTAATCCTGCCGCAGCAGCAGACCATAAGAGATATTATCGATGCGGGCTGTATGGCTTTTGTATGTCAGGATACGGAGTTACCGCAGACATTGGCAGCTTTAGCAAAACCACCGAAGATGGTTATTACCGATTCCCAGGCCTTTGGCAGGGTATCGAAGATGGTACCACAGGAGATTCCGCTTACTTCCTTTTCAATCCTGTTTGCCCGCTATAAGGGCGATTTGGCAACCCAGGTGAAAGGTGCGGCTAGGTTATCCAAATTGCAGGATGGAGATAAAATCCTCATTGCGGAAGGTTGTACTCATCACCGTCAATGCGGCGATATCGGTACGGTAAAGCTGCCAAACTGGATTCAGAAGTTTTCAAATGCAAAGGTGCAGATAGATTTTACCTCCGGCGGAGAATTTCCGGCAGAGGTATCGGAATATAAATTGATTGTACACTGTGGCGGCTGTATGTTAAACGAAGCAGAGATGAAGCATCGTATCAGCCTTGCTAAGGAAGCGGATGTCCCGATGACTAATTACGGAGTGGCAATTGCCCATGTAAACGGTATTTTAAAGAGAAGTCTGGAATTATTTCCGGAGGTTCTGAATTTATTATAGGTATGAAACCTTTATCTTTAAACTTGCGTCTAATAGGTAGAAGAATACTTATTAGGAGCAGGAAAACTGCTCGGAAAGGAGCAACATGAAAAAACGTTTTTTAGGAATAATACTTTGCACTACCATGATACTGAGCCTGGCTTCCTGCGGAGGAACTACTGACCCGCAGATTCAAAGCCAAAACCTGATGCAGGAATTGGATAATTCAGAAACAGGAAATAAAAATCCGGAGGGTAAGACAGAACCGATTTCTGACAAGGAAGAAGAGAATCAGACTGCTCCGATGGTCACATTGGCTGATTATGAAGGACAGTATCCACTGACTGACTTTGGTGTACGCCTGATGCAGCAGACCATATCGTCGGCTAAGGCGGACGAAAATGTATTGATTTCCCCGCTTTCCGTGATACTTGCCTTGTATATGACAGCCAACGGTGCAGACGGACAGACTAAAGAGCAGATGATGCAGGTATTGGGAGAAGATTTAAACGGATATTTAAAAGCCTACCGTGAAGCGCTTCCGCAGGGCACGAACTATAAGTTGAACATTGCTAACGGTATCTGGTTTAAGGATAAGGAATCCTTAAAAGTGCAGGAAGACTTCTTAAAAACCAACCGCGATTATTTTAATGCAGCAGCTTACAAGGCGGCCTTTGACGATATCACCTGTAAAGAAATCAATAACTGGGTGAAAGAAAATACCGATGGAATGATTAATAATATTCTGAACGAAATTCCGCAGGATGCGGTATTGTATTTAATCAATGCCCTGAGTTTTGATGCTAAATGGACGAAACCATATCAGGAGCGTAGTGTGCATGAAGACTGTATTTTTACCAAAGAAAACGGAACAGAGCAAAAGACAACACTAATGTATTCTGAGGAGCATGTCTACTTAGAAGATGAATATGCCACCGGCTTTATGAAATATTACAAGGAGAACAAGTATGCCTTTGTTGCCCTGCTTCCAAAGGAAGGCGTAAAAGTGGCGGATTATGTAGCTACGCTTAGTGCGGATGGTTTACATCAAATGTTTTCAAATGCAAAGAGGACCGTAGTAAATGCCAGACTTCCGAAGTTTAAAACAGAATACGACATTCTGTTAAATGATGTATTGATGCAGATGGGTATGGAAGATGCGTTTTCTTTTGTAGATGCGGATTTCTCTAAGATGGCAGTCAGTGATGACGGAAACATTTTTATCAGCCGTGTGCTTCACAAAACCTTTATTTCCGTGGATGAGCAGGGAACGAAAGCGGGTGCTGCTACAGCAGTGGAAACAACGGATTCAGCGATGTTTATTACGGAATCATATAATGTCTTTTTAGACCGTCCGTTTGTATATATGCTGATTGACTGTGAGACAAATCAGCCGTTTTTTATCGGAACCATGATGGATGTGGAGAAATAAATGAAACGAAAATGGAACAAAAAACGAATTTTATGGCTAAGCGGTGTTTTGATTGCATTGGTGCTGTTAGTACTGATTAGCTGTGATTTCCGTTTAAAAACTGTGTACTATACCGTAGATTCTGATAAGATTTCTGCACCAATACGGATTGCTTTATTAACGGACCTGCATTCCTGCCGATACGGAGAAAACCAGAAAAATCTGATAGAAGCAGTGCAGAAGCAGAATCCGGACATTGTATTACTTGGAGGAGATATCTTTGATGATAAAGTGCCTCGCAAGAATGCGGAGCTTACGGTAAAACAACTGGCAGAACAGTATCCATGCTATTATGTCACGGGGAACCACGAATACTGGAGCCGTGAGGTTGGTAAAATTTTAGATATCATCAAAGGTTATGGTGTTACGGTTTTATCCGGAGCGTGTGATTCTATAGAAATAAATGGACAGATTATAAATATATGTGGTGTGGATGACCCGGATGTGACGGTTTATCTGGCGGAAGGTGTGCCGATGGTAGAGCAGCTTGCCAGTGCAGAAAAAGCCGCACAGGAAACGGAACAGACAGCAGGAAAAGAAGTATTTACTATACTGCTAAGTCACCGTCCGGAATTATTTGAAACCTATCAGAACTATGATTTTGATTTAGTGTTTTCCGGTCATGCCCATGGTGGGCAGTGGAGAATTCCCGGCATTCTAAACGGTTTGTATGTACCAAACCAGGGCTTGTTTCCTAAATATGCCGGAGGCAGATATGCTTATGCAGACGGAACCATGATAGTAAGCCGCGGCCTTGCCAGAGAGAGTACACCGGTTCCGAGAATTTTTAACCGGCCGGAGCTGGTAATTGTCGAGGTTAAGTGAGCTGAAAGGAGGACATAAAATATGAAGAAGATTTTATGGACAGTGCTGTTGGCAGGCATTATGATGTTTTGTGCCTGTAATGTGGATGAGAAGCCATTGGAGATAACGCCGACGCCATCGCTGGCACCGACACAGGCACCAATAACGGAACTGACTTCTACAAGTACACCGGTTCCAACAGAAGCGCCAACGGCTATTCCGGAACGGACAGTGAAACCAACACAAGTGCCAATACCGTCGCCAATGAATACGCCGACACCAACAGAAGTACATAGTAAGCGTAATAATATCCCATTTGAGAATAATCAACTGTATGCAGTTGCCTACCTTGGCTACATCACTATAGAGGATATGGACTACTATCTGGAAAATTTCTTGGACGAGGAAGAAATTCCGAATTACTATTTCTCCGGGGATGAGTATTACCTGATTATCCCACGATACGAGGACATGGAAGTACGTTTGTACCGAAATGATTTAGCAACCATGGGAAAAACTTTAGAACAGGAATGTGAAGCCGGTAAGCCTTTTATAGTACAGTGTAACGTTAGTGATATTTTCCCGGATGTTACAGTGGAACTGACATATAATGGAGAAACCGTGGAATTTTCACCATACATTTCTTTGAAGGACGGAAGTGTTCAGGTAGGAGACAGAGGTTTAGACATTACGAAACCAGAACCGGATTCACAGATAACCAGCCAGCCGGAGGATGGGTGGTTAACCCTTACGGACGAAGAAATCAGATGGTTTAATGAAGAGTTTTTTAATGTAGAGGAAGAAATCGGAAAAAATAACTTTCTGAATTGTGCTTATCCGGACGCGAAGAGTATTGATATAGCTGAGATATTTTACAATTTCTCCGAAAAAATCTCAAAAGAGGAAAAAGAAAAATTGCAGGGGTCAGAGATTGATTTGGATACGGATTTTCAGAAGTTGTCGGTTACCTATATGGATGGTATTTTACGTGAATTTATGAATGTTTCCTTTGAGAAAGTTGATAAAGCTGGTTTAGAGTATTACTTGTTTCTGGAAGAATTTGATGCGTACTTTGGATGTCATGGAGACACCAATTATTCCCGTGTTGAGGTGATAAGTGGTGTGAAAGATGAATCCGGTATTGTAAAACTGCAATACTTACGCACAGAAGATGGAAAAGAATATATTGTAACACTGGAAGCTCATGAGAACGGATACTATTTTGTATCGAATGTAGAAACAGAGTAAAACAAAAGGCTGCCGCGTTAGCGACAGCCTCTTAATTTTTTTACCTTAGATTTCGTGAATCTTTCTCTTTACATAAGTTGTATGGAGTAACTCGTGTGCCTTATGGCTGCCCGGTTCACCAAGGTAGGAAGCGTAAAGCTCCTTAACATCCGGATTCTCGTGGGAGAAGCGGATGGTGTTCTTTTCATCCAGTGTGTAGAGTGCCTTAGCACGCTCTGCACGGATGTCGGTGAAGTTACGAACAGATGCAGGAACCTGAGGCTGGCCACCACCGTTTACACAGCCGCCTGGGCAGCCCATGATTTCGATGAAGTGGTAGTTAGCTTCGCCGTTCTTAACGCGGTTAAGAACTTCCTTCGCATTCTTTAAGCCGGATGCTACACATACGTTAACGTCCATGCCTGCTACGTTGTAGGTTGCTTCCTTGATGCCGTCTACACCACGAACTTCCTTGAATTCGATTGGTGTGCCGTCTTTTTCGCCGGTAAGCTTCCAAACTGCAGTACGAAGAGCTGCTTCCATAACACCGCCGGTAGCACCGAAGATAACAGCAGCACCGGTACCGGAGCCGAGAGGAGAATCGAATTCTTCTTCAGGAAGTCTCTGGAAGTTAAGACCTACTCTGCGGATCATTCTTGCAAGCTCTCTTGTTGTAAGGGAAATATCTACGTCAGGAACGCCTGCTGCATTCTGGTCGTCACGGGTAAGTTCGAACTTCTTTGCAGTACATGGCATGATGCTGACACAAACGATGTTCTTTGGATCGATGCCCATCTTCTCTGCGTAGTAAGTCTTGGTGATAGCACCAAACATCTGCTGTGGAGACTTACAGGAAGAAAGGTTTTCTGTCATATCAGGGAAGTAGTGCTCACAGTACTTAATCCAGCCAGGAGAACAGGAAGTGATGAGCGGTAATACGCCACCGTTCTGTACTCTGTCAAGGAATTCGTGGGACTCTTCCATAATGGTAAGGTCTGCGGAGAAGTTAGTATCAAATACCTTATCAAAACCGATGCGGCGGAGAGCTGCAACCATCTTGCCTTCTACCGGAGTACCCATTGGGTAACCGAATTCTTCACCGAGAGCTGCACGAACTGCAGGAGCAGTCTGAACAACAACGTGCTTTTCAGGATCTGCGATTGCTTCTAATACAGCATCGATGGAATCCTTTTCGTATAATGCGCCGGTTGGACATACTGCGATACACTGACCACAGGAAACACAAGCGGTTTCACCAAGTCCAAGGCCGAAAGCAGAAGAGATTTCTGTCTTGAAACCACGCTCATTTGCGCCGATAACGCCAACGCCCTGAACCTTTTCACAAACAGCAACGCAACGACGGCAAAGGATACACTTGTTGTTATCACGTACCATGTGGGTTGCGGATGTGTCGAGAGCGTACTGGGTCTTTTCACCATCGTAAGCGTCTTCCACTTCGATGCCCAGGTCGTTACAAAGAGCCTGAAGCTCACAGTTTCCGCTACGTACACAGGAGAGACACTTTCTCTCGTGGTTGGAAAGGATGAGCTGTAATGTCTTTCTGCGGGAATCTAATACCTTTGGAGTATTTGTGAATACTTCCATTCCCTCGTTTACAGGGTATACACAGGAAGCAACTAAGCTTCTTGCACCCTTAACTTCAACTACACAAACACGGCATGCGCCGATTTCGTTAATTTCCTTTAAGAAGCAGAGGGTAGGAATGTCGATACCTGCAAGTCTGGCTGCTTCTAAAATCGTCGAACCCTTAGGGGCTGTGACGGTCATGCCATTAATTTTTAATGTAACTGTATCCATTTTATCCTCCTATTATTTCTTGGAAATTGCACCAAATTTACATTTTTCCATACAAGCGCCGCACTTTACGCACTTTGTCTGGTCGATTGCATGAGGTGTCTTAACTGCACCGCTGATAGCACCGTTTGGACATACTCTGGAGCACAGGGTACATCCCTTACACTTATCAGGATCGATGGTGTAGGAGAGCAGGGACTTACATACGCCTGCAGGACACTTCTTGTCTACAACGTGCGCTTCGTATTCATCTCTGAAGTAACGAAGTGTGGAAAGAACAGGGTTTGGAGCGGACTGACCAAGAGCACATAAGGAGTTGTTCTTGATGTAGTAGCAAAGATCTTCGATCTTGTCGAGGTCTTCTAAAGTACCCTGACCCTTTGTAATCTTGTCGATCATTTCGTATAAGCGCTTGGTACCGATACGGCATGCGGTACACTTACCACAGGACTCGTCTACGGTGAACTCAAGGAAGAACTTAGCGATATCAACCATACAGTTGACTTCGTCCATTACGATAAGACCGCCGGACCCCATCATGGAACCGAGAGCGATTAAGTTATCGTAGTCGATCGGAACGTCGAAGTGAGCAGCAGGGATACATCCGCCGGATGGACCACCGGTCTGGGCTGCCTTGAACTTCTTACCATTTGGAATGCCGCCGCCAATGTCTTCAACAACTTCGCGGAGGGTAGTACCCATAGGGATTTCTACGAGACCGGTGTTGGTAATCTTACCACCGAGAGCGAATACCTTGGTACCCTTACTCTTTTCGGTACCCATGGAAGCAAACCAGTCTGCACCGTTTAAGATAATCTGTGGGATATTAGCCCATGTTTCTACGTTGTTTAATACGGTTGGTTTTTCGAATAAGCCCTTTTCAGCAGGGAACGGAGGACGTGGACGAGGCTCACCACGATTTCCTTCGATGGAAGTCATGAGGGCTGTTTCTTCACCACATACGAACGCACCTGCGCCGAGACGTAAGTCGATATCGAAGTCGAAGCCGGTACCGAAAATATCCTTACCGAGTAAGCCATATTCTCTTGCCTGCTTAATAGCTGTTTCCAGACGGCCTACAGCGATTGGATACTCTGCACGGATGTAGATGTAACCCTGGTTAGCACCGATGGTGTAACCTGCGATTGCCATAGCCTCTAATACTACGTGTGGGTCACCTTCCAGGATGGAACGGTCCATGAATGCACCCGGGTCACCTTCGTCGGCGTTACAAGCAACGTACTTCTGGCCGCCCTTAACAAGGTCCTTAGCCAGCTGCCACTTTCTGCCGGTTGGGAAACCACCGCCGCCACGGCCGCGGAGACCACTTTCTAATAAAACATTGATAACATCGTCAGGAGTCATGGTGGTTAATACCTTACCAAGAGCTTCATAACCGCCGGTACCGATGTATTCGTCGATGTTTTCAGGATTGATAACACCACAGTTACGAAGAGCAATACGATGCTGCTTCTTGTAGAAATCGGTTTCGAGGAGAGGCTTGATGCCTTCGTCGGTTACGGTTTCGTCGTAAACGTACTTGGTAACCACACGACCCTTTAACAGGTGCTCGGAAACGATTTCAGGAACATATTCCGGCTTCACCATAGAATAGAAGGTTGCTTCCGGATAAATAATCATAATTGGGCCGAGAGCACAAAGACCATGACAACCGGTCTGTACAATGGCAACTTCTTCGGTCAGGCCGTTCTTTTCAAGCTCAGCCTGTAATGTTTTCATAATCTCCTGGCATCCGGAGGAAGTACATCCGGTTCCGCCGCAGACTAACACATGAGAACGATACATTTGTTTTCCTCCTTATTTCATAACGTTCTGAATGGTGTATTCAGAAATAACCTGGCC